>JBKOXA010000062.1:0-99343 GCA_046724685.1 Acidobacteriota bacterium
CTAGTACGAGAGGACCGGGATGAACAGACCCCTTGTGTACGAGCTGTCCCGCCAGGGGCACCGCTCGGTAGCGAAGTCTGGAAGAGATAATTGCTGAATGCATCTAAGCAAGAAGCTCGCCTCAAGATAAGGTTTCCCAAGGAATCAATTCCTAAGAAGGGCAGTCGAAGACTACGACTTTGATAGGCTGGGGGTGGAAGCGCAGCAATGCGTGGAGCTGACCAGTACTAATCGCCCGTTCGGCTTAATCATAAAACTTACCCAAACCGTCCATCGCGGAAATACGCGATCCGGGTGAGTTCGCTTGAAAGCATCTTCAGTACGTTCGGCGCGAGCCGAACTTGTAATGCCAGCCAATTTCTTCTGACCGCGCGCTGCGGTCAGACGGAAGACTTTCTGTTGTCGGCGCGCGAGCCGAGACGTACGCGCGAAAAGTTTCCGGTGGTCATATCGCGAGGGTCACACCCGTTCCCATCCCGAACACGGTAGTTAAGCCTCGCTGAGCCGATGATACTGCACGGGTAACTGTGTGGGAACGTAGGTCACCGCCGGGATTAAATTAAAAAAGGCCGGTCTGAAAACCTCAGACCGGCCTTTTTTCTTTCCGACCGCCGAGTTCGTAGTTTTTCCGCTTTTCCTACCGTCTGCTTTCGAGGAGTTCGCAATTGGCGACGCACTTTGCCGCCCACATTTGGATTTCAGCTTTCTTCTTCGGTACTTTTTCTGAGGCCTCCGGCACCACGATCAGCGACTGAGGTCCGTCGTTCAAGTCGAACTTGCATTGAAACTGCAGAGCCTCGACGCCGCGCTGCTGGCAGGAATTTTTGGCCAGCGCCGATTCGAGCATGTCGGGCTTTGCGTGTAACTGATTGGCAACCGAAGAAGGCAGCATGGCCACCAGCATGGAAACCGGAGACTTGATCTTGATGCTGACCTGCTCGCCGTCATGGTCAGGCGAAAACCCGCCGTAAATTTTTAGAAACGATGAGAGCTGGTATTTCTCTTTCACCTGGGTGGTCCACTGGATTTCGGGTTGAATACAGTTTTCCACGCAATCCCAGCGATAGTATTGGATGTGCACATCGTTGGGTGACACGAAGCGCCGCGGAACCGGCCCCTGGCCCGTCAGCGCGGCTGCGATGCCCACGCCGATGGCGCGATCGGTTTTGTCATGACGGTCGAGGACGGCTCCGAGTCCGGCAAACACAGCCGGATCGAGGCTGCTGCGGTCGTCGCGAACGATCAGTGTGACCGGTTCCGGGGGAAGTTCGCAGACGTAGGTTGCCGCGACCACATGTTCGCGGACACAAATCTGTCGCAGCTCGTGGATGGTCTGCGGATGCTCGAGCACTCGATTCCATTCATCGGCCGGCGCCATGAAGATGGTTACCGGTTTATCCGCCTTGATGTCCACATGATTGTTGCCGCCCTGCGGGCCCGGGCGATAGGTTCGCCCGGTGTGATAATTCGCCGGGTCCAGGCGAACGCTTTCGTCATTTGCGGGCAGCCAATTGAAGACTCGGTCTTGGCCAGAGGCAGGGCCACAACAAACAAGGGCCAGTAGGAGCCCAAGGAGGCCTGGTAGTTCGTTTTTCATAGTGATTTTATTGTCGGTCGAGCAAAAGTAGGCGGCAACGAGGAAGCTCGGTGGTGTCTCTAGCGAGTACCCGTCCGAAAGGGCAGGGCGAATTTCTAGCGCGAGCCGCGATCGTATCGATATCGACGTTCTTTCTGGGTCGACGTTCTTTCTGGCGGCAGCAGAAAACGCTTTGAACAAGCGTAGTCGGAGCTTCGATACGCAATCGAAAGATGCGAGTGCCGGCTTGTAAGGAACCGACTGATCCGTTCTGGACGAGAGCTGGCCCTCCCAAGGTTTTTGGGCTCTTGCACCCAAACGTGATTTTGCGCAGCTTGAAGCGATGCCGCCTTCGGAGAATGTTTACGTCGAGTCGCGCGACGAGGTCAGAAAATATTTTGCGGCCAGTCCGGAAGCGACGAAAGGCCTGGCCGGTCTCGTCGAACGCTACACGGACCGCTTTCCCCTTTGCCGCCGATGGGGCCACGACGGCTCGTCCGTCCAAGTCTTTGAACGTCTGCTACCCGTACGAGCCGGCACTCAATGCGAAAAACAACCCTCGGTCTAGAGCGAAGGCTGGTCAGGTGGAGCGTCGCGGAAAGTCACGGTGATTCCGCGCTCGGAGTTCAGTTGAGTCGTTCTCGTGAGATCCACGTCGTTCAAACCGCATGATCCGCGAGCGCCGCTCGGAAGAATATAGGCAAGGCCACCGTCTGCGAGCCAGTAATCGGTCACCGCGTAAATGGTTTCGCTTCGCAAGGCAATCAACGTAAGCGACGAGGATGAACTGCGCGGTTCGATTTGCGGCCGTTGCTTGAATGCCGGATCCACGGAAAGCACGTATCCGGTGTTGGTGACTGCAGGTTCTGCGGATGGTGCTCCACGCACCTGGTAGGAAGAAGGCAGTTCTCGAATTTGCGCCTGCGGTGGCCGCCAATCGCGTGAATTGTACGCTGCGCCGGTGCGTGGAATCGTCACGTCTTCCATCAAGCGCATCGTCAGCATTTGCTCGCCTTTGAGCGCAGGGCGAGGTCCGCGCGCGGGCAGCATCAGAACCTTCCAGGGCCAGAGCACAGGGATCATCCACTCGACGACGTCGCGCTTGGCATGCCCCTTGCCCTTGATGGCGCCTTCCTTGCTTACAGGGTAACTGCGAGCTCCGACCACTTTGGTGTTCACAGAAATGTCGGCGTTCGGTGTGCCGATGCGGTCAAAAACGATTTTCATGTAGCCTTTGCCGTAAAAGTGGCCGGGTTCTTTGTCCGCTTCGAGATGACCGCTCATGTACGCGCCCCGCGGAAAAACGTTGCGCCCGAATTGCTGCAGCGATGCGAGATGACACAGCACGGGATCACCGACTTCCGCGCTAGCGGAAGAAAAATTCGGCTCGCTTATCGTGCAACGAAACAGCGTGCCGGCCGGTACGAGCACATCCTGCGAACAAACGATTGGCGAAGCTACGAGACACAAAAAGGGTAAGGCAACCACACCGAGATAGCGCCGCATAAGGTCCTCCTGGGGCAGAGTTCAGGCAGCGATAGACGAAGCGGCGGCCGGGAACGGAAGAGTGCTGCGAGAACTTCAACCAAAAATGGTCAGCGGTGAGACCCTACTCCCGTGCGAATAGGAGCACAAGCGAAAAACGTAAGGTGAGAGACGCACGCTCGTGCCGCGTACGTGTCCCTCGGGGTTTTGCTTAGACCCGTATTAGACAACTGCCTGTCCTATTTCTGTCCCTGCGACCAGTAGAAGTACCGGTACACCCCCTCCTACGCTTGGAGTCAGCCTGAGGGGGCGTAATGGATTGCAGGACAGGGGCCCAAGGCGTTGCCAATTTTCCTACCTTCACCTCGCGCGGCGCTCTGGTTATTGCACTCCTTCTAGCGGGAAACGTGGTTACGGCGGCACAGAACCACTGACCAGGTCCCGCCGAGGGAGACTGCGCGGACCCTTCCGAGCAGCTGGCGGGTTCGAAACCGGGCAGACGGCAGGGTTGGCGGGGCACCTGTGGAAAGTAACTTTTTCGAAAAAGTACCATTGACCGAGGCTTTTTCCAGCACTAACGTACATAGTGCCCCCAAGCCCCCGGACGAAATCTTTTCCGCAGTGAGGTTCGCGTGGCTATCAACAGTTTGAAAAGGCCAATGAACAGTTTGGAAGATCGCTGGGCGCAGATGCGCACGCACAAGCGCGTCATCTCGCGCGTGAGGTTTCTCGTCGAATGGGATGAGAATTCACAAAGGCAGAGAGCTAACGCCGTCACGGTTGACGTGAGCCACTCGGGCTGCATGGCAATTGTTGGCGCACCTTTGCCGCTACACAAGCAGGTTCGGCTGATCCATCCGGAAAGCGGCCGAAAGGCTGAGGCGCAAGTAGTCTGGCGCGACCACGAAGCCTGGGACACGGGCTTCGAACTCAACAAGCCTGACGCTTCCTTCTGGGGCGTCTCCTTTTAACCAAAACAGCTAACACTGGAATCGGGAATTGAATTGGGCGAAGATCTATCCGCCCGGACGCTGCGTTTGTGTCTGCGATCAGCCCGCCGGGCGGAGGGCCTTTCCGTGTCTGCCGCGGACTCACCAAAACTAGTCCTGATCACCGGTGGAACCGACGGACTCGGGAAAGCCACCGCGCTCCTTCTGGCGGAAAGAGGCTACCGCGTCGTTGCCGCCGGGCGTTCCGCATCCAAACGAGCCGAGCTCGATCAATTCGCCAAGACCAGGAATCTTCCGCTTACAACCGTGGAGATGGATGTGACGAGCGACAGATCGGTCCATGACGCGGTGAAGGGCATTCTCAACTCCTACGGCAAAATCGACGTGCTCGTCAACAATGCCGGCGTTGGTTACATGGCGGTTGTCGAAGAACTGAAGCTGGAGGATCTCAAGCAGCAGTTTGAAACAAATCTTTTTGGCGTCTTGCGCGTCACCCAAGCCGTACTGCCGGGAATGCGGGAACGCAAAAGTGGTTCGATCGTGATGCTGAGCAGCGTGGCAGGCCTGGTAACTCCACCGACGTACGGGGCTTACAGCAGCAGCAAGCATGCGCTCGAAGGACTGAGCAACGCCCTGCGCCTCGAAGTTTATCCGTTCCATATTCGCGTGGTGCTGATCGAACCGGGCTACATCGTCACGAATTTCCAGCAAACGGCAAAGGATCTCGCGCAACCCTACGTCGAATCGGCGGGAAACAGCCCGTACGCAAAGGTCTACTCCGGCGCTTGGGCCGGAGCCAGTAAGGGCCGGAACAGTTCAAAATCTACTCCCGAAGATTGCGCTCGCGTGGTCTTGCGAGCCATTGAGTCTCACCATCCACGCCCGCGTTACGGCGTCACGCCTCTCGCTACCCTTGTTAAGTGGGCCAAGAGGCTGGCCAGCGACCGCGTAGTCGATGCCTTTCTGCGACGGAAATATGGCGTTAGCCGCGACTCGGCGCCAATGGCCAAGCCGGTTTGACGGCGCGAATTTGCACAGATACTCTTTTTGAAGATGAAGCTCTCCAGTCTTTCGGGAAATCTGTGGCCGCGCCGCTAGGAGTTCCGTCGGGCCTGGGCACGGCCCCCGAGTCCAGTTTGATCGCGCGTCTACCGAAGATTTGGATCGGCTATCTGCTTGCCTTGGCGACATTGTTCGGAGAAATGGTGGCTGTGGCGCGCAACCCTGACCTCGCCAAGGGAGTGGAAATCGCTGTTCCGCCGCTCGAGATCTATCTTCCGGCATTCGTCGCACTGGTGTACTGGCTCGTCTGCGTCCACCGCTACCACGTGGTGCTGGCCAATGTACCGGGCTGGAAGCATCCGATCTCTCCAGCTCGGGCGGTGGGCTTTCATTTCATTCCGATCTTTGTCGTGTATTGGGTGTTTCGCTGGCCGGCAGCGATTGCGGACTTTGTGAACCACCGCTCGCAAGCGAAGCGGATGAACCGATGGACCGTGGGAGCGTGCTTTTTTGCTTCCATCGTGAGCCGATTGTTTCTGGATTGGGCGTTGAGCGTGGCGATCCTGTTTTTGGCGTGCACCTATCTTTCCGGCTTTCTGCATCGTGCTCTGGCTGCTCCCGCTGCGAGGCAGGCTTGAGTATTTCACAAAGCATTTTTGTCGAGGAGAAATCATGCGACTGAGGAAAGTGTGGACGTCGGGATGCGCGATCTTGCTGGCGGTATTGCCGGGACCGAGCCGGGCCGCCGCCGAAGCGCCAACCGAACACCAGCGTCTCGCGCAGGACATTTTCAAGCAGCTCGTCGAAATCAACACGACCGATTCGGTTGGAAATGTCACCACCGCTTCCGAGGCAATGGCCAAGCGTCTGCGCGACGGCGGGTTCGAGGAAAAAGATATTCAAATCGCGGGGCCGCGCGAGCACAAGAAAAATCTGGTCGTGCGCTATCACGGAAGCGGTGCGCGCAAGCCCATTTTGTTCCTGGGACACCTGGACGTTGTCGAAGCGCGCCGCGAAGACTGGACCACCGACCCGTTTCAGTTCGTGGAAAAGGAAGGTTACTTTTACGGTCGCGGTGCGGAGGACATGAAGTCCGGCGACGTATTGCTGGTGGCTAGTTTTATCCGCCTGAAGAAGGAAGGCTATGTGCCCGACCGCGACCTGATTCTCGCGTTGACGGCCGATGAAGAAGGCGGCACGGCGAATGGCGTGGACTGGCTGCTAAAAAATCACCGCGACTGGATCGAAGCAGAGTATTCGATCAACCTCGATGGCGGCGAATTTGAGAAGGACAAGGACAAGCGCCTGCTTGCGGGATTGCAGGCGAGTGAAAAAGTCTACGTCGATTACCAACTGGAGTCGCTGAATCCGGGCGGCCACAGTTCCGTTCCTTCACCGGACAATGCCATCTACCACCTTGCCGTTGCGCTCAGCAGGCTTCAGAGCCTTTTCTTTCCGCCCAATCTGAGCGAGATCACCCGCAACTATTTTCTTAAGGCAGCGGCGCTTTCGAGCGGCCAAACCGCAGAAGACATGCGCACGGTCGCCAAGGATTCTCCGGATCCGGCGGCCGTCAAGCGGCTTTCGCAGTTGCCCTATTTCAATTCGTTGCTGCACACCACATGCGTGGCGACGATGTTGACCGGAGGGCACGCGCCGAACGCCCTGCCGCAGATGGCGCGCGCCAATGTAAATTGCCGCATCATTCCGGGCGAGGATCCTCAGGCGATTCGCAGCACGCTCGAGAAAGTTTCCGCAGATCCCAAAGTGTCCGTGACGATCGTGCCCGTGAAAGCTGCGGACGGTTCGATCCTTCCAGCCGTGGGCGTTCCACCTTCGCCTCTTTTGCCGGAGGTGCTCGAGGCGGAAGAAAAAACAGTGCACGCTTTTTGGCCGGGACTGCCGGTGGTTCCAACGATGTCGACCGGAGCCTCCGACGGCCGCTATCTTCGCATTGCCGGGATTCCCACTTATGGCATCGCTTGCATGTTTTTCGATCTGGATGACAACCGCGCTCACGGCAAGGACGAACGCGTCGGTGTGAAGGAATTCTACGAGGGAGTGGATGTGAGCTACATGCTGATCAAGAACCTGTCTTCGAAAAACTAGGACGGCTTTCCTGAAAAAAAATCGGCCCGGAAGATTTCTCGCTTCCGGGCCGATTTCCGTTTCGCTAAGAAACTATGGTTTTGCCGCGGGCACGTCACCAGGCTTGGTGGCATCGGGGGGCTGGCTGGCGCTGGCCGCGATCGGTTTTCCCGCATCGCTTCCATACCTGGTGAGGTACGGCATGAAGGGTGTGACCTCAAACGGCATCTTCTCGCGCTCCGCAATGGTCCCGACAGGCTTGCTCTTGATCATTTCAAGCTTGTCGCTCCAGGGATCCATCTTGACGCGGCCGCCGAGCGGCAGCGCCGCGACCTTCTGAGTGTTGCCCGCCGCCTTCGGATCCGCGGGAGCCGTCGCGGCAGAAGTCAAACTCAAACCCGGCACGCGGTTTCCGAGGTGAGGGCTGATGAGGTTCGGGATTTCTTTTTGACGAGATTGCAGGGCTTGGAAGAACAGGGACGCGTTGGTCATTTGCCAGGACTTCGCCACCTGCGGGTTTTTGAGTGCAGTGGCGAGTAGCTCAGCGGCTTTCTTGTTGGCTGCATCTTCTTCGTCCGGAGTGCGAGCAAACCCGAAGTGGCGGAAGGTGTCCTTGTCTTCCACTAGGAGTTGATCAAAGAATGCGTATTGCGAATCCATGCGGTGGCCGAGCACGACGTGGCTCAGCTCATGCGCTATCACGGCAGCCAAGCTGGCCTCATCCGGCAGCACGTCGATGATGCCGCGGCTCAGCACAATGGTGTGGCCAAGTGTATAGGATTCCAGGGTCGTGGTGGTCATCACGCGGCAGCGAACGTCAGGCTGAATGTCCAGGTTGTTGGTGACGATGAGGTTGTTCACCACGGTTTCCAGAATCTTGTCTACTTCGCCCTTAGGCGCGATCAACCCGAGCCGCTGCAGCCGGTCAGCCACATTGTCCTCGGCCTGGTGATCCCACTGGCGCTGCGCCTGGATCGGCGAAAGGTCGTTTGCAGTGGAGGTTTCGTCAGTTACGGGGCTTTCCACCAAAACTTTGCTAAGTTCCTGTTCCTGCGCGGCGTGACCGAGGTTGTAGCCCCACAAGCGAGTCTGCGCTTTGAATTCGAGCTTCTTGGTCAGCGCGTAGTGCAGGTTGTTTTCTTCGCTGTAGACAAAAGTGGGCAGCCACATTCCGGGCTGGACGTTTGAGCGCCAGCTGTCGAAGTGGAAATACCAGCTCGAATGGCCGCCGCCGCCGTAGCCCCCATTGAACCGGACAATGTTGAAGTCCTGATCCTCCACCCAGATGCGGCCAAGGAAGCGGCCCTTTCCGGATTTCGGAAGCGGGGTTACGTCAAACACCAGGCACCGCACTTCACCCAGAAATTCGCGGCGCACATAGTCGAACTTGTAATGCTGCGTATCGAACCCGCTGGTGTCGATGAAGATCATCTGCAGGAATCCATCCGGCAGATACTGCATGGCGAACGAGAAGAAGTTGCCGATGCCGGAGAAGATCTTCTTGCCCTTGCTGTTCGTATCGGTGAGCGAAACCAGACTCACGGTCTTCGAAAAATCAGCTTTGCCCAGAAAATACTTGTCGCCGCCGGGTACACTGCCAAGCTCCTTGTCCGGCTTCAGATTTTGGATGTAAGTTTCGACCAGCGGAGAATATTCCTTCATCCGGCCGTACATGTGATTTTCGTTCTTCACCAGGCGATTGACGACCTCTTGCATGGTGCGGGGCTGCTCGGCGGCGCTCTTCGACGCTTCATCGGCCCCCGCTGCCGGGACCAACGCTGCGGCGCCGCCGGCTGCGAAAAACAGCAAAGCGAAAACAAACTTGCGCATCTTCCTTCTCCCCTCAGTATGCCAATCGGAACTCAATGCGAACGCGAGCCGGGTAGTCCACAGGCTGACCCTCGCGCAAGGCCGGCTTGAACTTGATTTGCTGCGCGGCGCGTGACGCAGACTCATCGAGCCCATGCCCCAGGCCGCTGACGATGCGGTTTACCTGGACGCGGCCGCTGGTTAGAAAGACCACATCCAGCAAAACGTCGCCTTCCAGTCTCATGCTACGCCCTTCGGCGGTGTACTCGGGCCTGGGCTTGTCCAGGATGACAACTGCGATGTCCGCAGGACCCTCGTTGCCAGCTTTCTTCTTGGGAGCTTCGGCCGCTACCGTGGCGTCGCTGAAGCCGCCGGATTGAACCGTGCCGCCACGCTTGCCGCCTCCCGGCGGCGGATTTGCCGTGCCGCTTCCGAATCCGGTACTGGCCACCGTTCCCCGAATGCCTTTGTCACCGCCCGTGCCGTTGCCATAGCCGGGCCCGTTCGGAAGAGTGTTCAATCCCTGCGCGTTCACGATCAGGTGAGCATTCGGATTGCCTTTTCCAGGAAGTCCGTTCGGATCGCCGAACCCTCCGGTCTGCACTTTCTCGACAGGAGCCTTAACGGTTGCGGGTGTGGCATTCCCGGTGCTCATCGTGCCCACTTTCACTTCGTCCCGCGGCCGCTTCGGTTGGTTGGGCTGAGCCGTGTCCACTCTGGCCGCTTCGAAAACCGGATTCATGTCGGGCGCTTTCGCTTCGACCGTCTGAGTCTTGGGCTGCGGCTGCACCATTTTCGGGGCCACGAAGATGTGCTGCTGCGTGGGATTCAAAACAGGCTCGACCACGGCTTTAGGAGGCGGAGGTGGGTTTACCTTCGCAATTTTTGGAGGAGCAGGCGGTGGAGCAACAGGAATCGTCGTAATCGGTTGCGCCAGCTCGACATAACTGAAATTCAGCGCGGTCTTCATCTGTTCTGGGAAAATCAAGGGGAGGAGCAGAAGGAACGTGACGAACCCGATTTGAAAGGCAGCGCTGATTCCCACGCGCTTCATCCGCGATTCGCCCTCAGGCAGCATCGCCAGACGCGCCGGGATGGGTTTCGTCCCGATGTTCTTCTTCCACGCCTGCTGCTCGGAAGAGGGGCGGCGGTTGGAATCGAATCCAACGCCCAGACGGGTCTTGTTCGGTGGTGATTCTAGAATCATGGTAGTCATCCGGTTGCCGCCTCAAAGAGAGTTTGCGCCCGCCACAAGTGAGAGAATTTCCCCGTAATCGGGGATTCACTCGCGAAAAACACCGGACGTTGGCTGTCTCGGCACGAGCGTACTAATGCGGCTGGAATCGTTCGAATAGGACTTTCGTACCAACGACGCGAAGTCGCTAATGCTTCTGCGAGCGCACCCTCACGCACCCCTTTCGAGTAAACCCGGTGAGGCGACGGTGGTTGCGGGCTAGGAGGCTCGTCTAAGGATACCGCAAACCGGGGTTCTGGGAACCTGGGATTTACGGCCCATTTCCAACGCGCACCTGCGGGGTCTATGCTCTAGGATGCAAGCTCACTCTGAGGTGGTGCCTCGAGGGTGAATCAAAAGCCGGCTGCGGCTGAATGGTTTCAGGATCTACAGAGAACACTTTACACAGTTAACAAAAATGGAGCCGACGACAAATCTTCCCAACCAAGGCGGTCCGCGAGGCGAGTGGCGCCTGCCTGCGGAATCGCGCGAGTTGATCCGGCGGTTGTTTGCCGAATCACAGGGGGAACGCTGGCATCTTTCTTCGCACTCGTTTCAGGCGGCGCTTACGCGGAGCGCTGCGAAACGCTTCGGCGAAGCCACGGCATCATTAGAAAGGATTCAGGGATATTTTGCCACGCTTCACCTTCAGGATCTCGCTCTCGCGTGCGCGTGCGCGGAAGGGCTGGAGAAAGCCTGGAACGAATTTGTCGTTCAATATCGCCCTTACCTTCGAGCTGCAGCAGGCGCCATTCTTCGTCGCAGCGGCGACGATCCCTTGGCGATTGAACTCGCCGACTCCCTCTTCGCGGATCTTTATGGGCTGACCGGCGGAAAGGCCGGCGGCCGCTCGCTGTTCCGCTATTTCCATGGGCGAAGCTCACTGAAGACATGGCTGCGCGCTGTGCTATCGCAACGCCACATCGATGCCGTTCGAGCCGGAAAAAAATTCAATTCGCTAGACGGCCAAGAGCCAGACAGCGAGGCGCGGCGCGTCCCGGAGCCGGCCACCGCCGGGCAGGTCGTTGATCCTCACCGCGAACTTTATTTGCAGAGATTTCGCGAAGCACTCACCTTGGCGCTGGCGTCGCTGCCGCCTTCTGACAGCGCGCGCTTGCGCCTCTACTACGCAGAGGACCGAACGCTTGCCGAAATTGGCAGGGAACTCGGTGAACATGAGTCGAGCTCTTCACGCCATCTCGAACGCGTTCGCAAGGAGCTGCGCGCGACGGTCGAAGGGCTTCTCGGCGCGGGCAGGACCGCGGAAAATGGCGGACCGGCAAGCGCGGGAATGGACGGGGCGCAAATCGCCCTTTGTATTCAGTACGCTGCGGAAGATGCCGCGATCGACCTGGACAAGCTTTTCGAATCGCGAGACGCCAAGAAACCAGCCGGCCCGGATCGGAGTTTAGAGCCATGAAAGAAGCTGTGATGGCGATCGCTTGCGATCGCAAGATATTCGCTTTCGAACGTTCTAAGCTGAGAGTGGCTTATGTTCTCTGACGACCGCGACCGTTTGTTCGAACAAGCGCTGGCGCGGCGCCTGCGTGTGGATGCCGGTAGGAACGCGCCCGGTTGTCTCGATCCAGAGGTTCTCGCGGCTTATCACGAACGGATGCTTTCTCCGGAAGAAATGGCCGATCTGAAAACTCATCTTGTCTCTTGTTTGCGTTGCCAGGAAATTCTGGCTCGGCTCGAAGCAACGCAGGACATCCCCGAGAAGCAGAATCGCGAGAGCGAACTCGTACTGGCCGGCGCGGCATCCCCTTCGAATGCGGACAAGATACGGGAAGAAGCAACTCTACCGGCTGCGCCCGCCAAATCTGCCGAAACCAGACCGGACAGGGTTACGGAGTTTCGCACCAGGAAGATTTCAGTGTTCGGCTGGGTCGCGCCCGCCGGGGCGATTGCGGCTGGCCTGCTCCTGTGGGTGGGCATTCGCGGTTTTCGAGCAGAACCACCCGCACAAATTGCCGAAAATCGGCGAGACGCTTCGCAGCAAGGTGTTTCAAAACAGGAAGACCAAGCGGTGTTCCGTGAACCGTTGCCGAAACTCAAGTTGCAGCCGACTGCTCCTCCAACGGCGACGTTGCGCGACGAAACGCAAGATTCGTTTTCCGCCCGATCTTCTCGCGGCCGTTTGAAGGATGACAAAGCCCTTTCGCCTTCCTCGACTGCGGCCTCTCCCGCACCGGTGACCCGCGGGTTGGAGGCGGGCGATCGAATTGCCGCACCGAATCGAGAGAAGCCGGAGGCTTGGGAAGAAAAATCTGTCGACCGATCCGCGACGCTCGATTCCATGCGGCCGGGCAAAGAGACGCAAAAGAAACCCGCAAAGCCAGAGGTTGACTCGGGCGTGGCAGGAGGGGCGCTTTCGGCGCAAGCACCGGCGCCTCCTCCACCCGCCCCCCTGCCTGGTTCTAAAACGGCTCAGGCCGCCGTGACCTCCGCCGAGGTTTCCGAAGTTGCGCCTGCAGAGTCTTTGAGCCACTTGGAACACTTGAACAAGGACGCAAACCAGCCGGCGGCCTTCAGCCGAGTCCTCCTGAACCAGAATGAACTTGCCGCAACCGTAGCTGCGCCGGGTCGAAAGAGCGTCTGGCGCTTTGGAGAACATGGCGCCATCGCCCACTCGGGCGACGGCGGCAAGTCATGGGAGTCGCAATCCGCCGCATTGACCGCCAACCTTACCAGCGGTTCAGCACCGTCGGCAAAGGTTTGCTGGATCGCCGGTACCAACGGCGCGCTCCTGCGCACCGTGGATGGCGGCAAACATTGGCAGCTTGTGACCACGCCGATTTCCGCCGACCTCGGCGGAGTTCACGCCGACGACGCGAAGCATGCCACGATCTGGGACCTTCCGAATCGCCTGAGTTATGAGACCTCCGACGGCGGTGTCACCTGGAAACCGGTCGCCAACAAATAGTGCCTTGGTGTGCAAGAAAATTGCCGGTGCCCGTTCTAGTTGCAGATAGCAAGTTGTTGCGAGGAGAGAAAAATGGTGCACAGAGCGAAGTCTGCAAGAAAACGAACGGTCTGGGGCGTGGGCGCTGCCGCCGCTTTGCTGGCGGGAACCGCTGTCATGTACGCCGGCCCGCGGGCAAGACACGACGCGGGAGTTCAGGAGAAGGAAGCCACGCGCGACACGGCCGGTGATCACTCGACCAGCCTGAATGATCAAAGCGATCTTTCCGTGACAGTCTATAACTCCAACATCGCCCTGGTTCGCGACGTCCGCAATCTTTCGCTTCCCGGCGGACTGTTTCGCTTGAAGCTGATGGATATTGCCGCCACTGTGAATCCTGCCACGGTTCACTTTCGCTCGCTGAATGAACCAGAGAAGCTCGGCGTTCTCGAACAAAACTATGAATACGACCTTCTTGAGCCCGCCAAGCTTCTCCACAAATACGTCGGCAAGGAAGTCACGCTCACGCGCTCGTACTTGGACAACGGCACCACCAAGCGCGAGGAAATCAAAGCCACGCTGCTTGCGGACAATAATGGCCCGGTCTGGAAAATCGGCAACGACATCGTCACCGGCATGTACGGCGAGACGTATCGTTTTCCCGAGGTGCCAACGAATCTCTTTGACCGCCCCACGCTCTTGATGTCGCTTGAGAATTCCGGCTCACGCAAACACCAGGTGGAGACGTCGTATCTTGCGAATAATCTCTCGTGGAATTCCGATTACGTCTTGACCGTCGGCCGCGATGACAAGGTTGCTGACCTCGACGGTTGGGTCACGCTCGTCAACAACAGCGGCACCGCGTTTCACAATGCGCGTTTGCAGCTGGTTGCCGGCGACTTGAACCGCATTCGGCCCGCGGCCTCGCCGATGGCCGCGGGTGAAATGGCGATGAACAAAGCGATGCGCGCTGACCAATTCGCGCAGGAGAACTTCAGCGAATATCATCTGTACACGCTTGGCCGCAAAACCTCCGTGGAAGACAAGGAAACGAAACAAATCAGCTTGCTGCAAGGCAGCGACGTGCCTGTCGAAAAACGCTTCGTCGTCAATGGCCAGAATTTCTACTATCACAACCAGTACAGTCCTGGATCGCCCCTCAAGGACAACGTAATGGTCTACTACAAATTCAAGAACGAACAGAAGTCCGGGCTCGGAATGCCCATGCCCGCCGGTAACGTCCGCGTCTATCAAAAGGATTCAAAAGGCAACGTCTTGTTCGTCGGCGAGGATCGCATCGATCACACGCCGAAGGACGAATCGCTGAACATCCACATCGGCAACGCGTTCGACGTAATCAGCGAACGCAAACAGACCGATTACAAGCGCATCGACAGCCACGTCTGGGAAATGGAGTTTGAAATCTCGCTGCGGAACCATAAGGATACGCCCGTCACGATCGAAGTGAACGAACCGATCGGCGGCGACTGGGAAATGTTGTCATCCACATACAAGTACACGAAGACCGCGGCATGGGCGGCGCAATTCAACGTACCGGTCGCGGCGAACGGGACTTCCGTGCTGAAGTATCGTATCCGCGCTCGCTGGTAGTAGCCTGGGGCGACTAACCGAGAATCAATTTTGTCGAAGGCGAAGGATGTCGACCGTCAAGGTCGGGTTCTCTCGGGACATCCTTCGCAGCGCTCCCCTGAGGCGGTGATCTGGAATGTCACGCCGCTCTTGCCACAAAAATCATCTCAGGCGAATGGTCCTGAAGCGGCGACCGATCGAAATCGCCAAACGTTTCCTCCACGCGAAAACCGCGGCGGGCAAGAAGATGCTCCACTTCGTACCGAAAGAAATAGCGAAACGGGAAAGCCATGACCAATCGTTCGTCGCGACCATCCGCGTGCGTTACGTGATAAACCATCTCCACGTCGTTGCGCTGCTCGGCGCGGTGAAACGCCCTCAGACGCTCCGTGAGCCGCACCCATCGTCCGCCGGGCATTTCGTATTCCTTGACCTGCCGCGCCTTCAGGAATTCCGGGTCGTGCATTCGCCGGGCGTCGGTCTGAAAGAAATCGAGAACCAGTCGTCCGCCCGGCTCTAGATGCTTTCCTACACGCTCCAGACAGTCAAGCTGCTGCTGCACCTCTAAAAGATGCTGGAAGGGCCGAAATGGAATGATCACCAGAGGGAACCGCTGGCCCAAATCAAAGCTGGTCATGTTGCCCTGGACCAGACTTACCCGCGCGCGCGTCTCCTCGGGCATGTCGGCCAATTTTTGTTCCGCTCTTGCCAGCATTTGTGGAGAGAGATCCACTCCGGTGATTAGAAATCCCGCTTGCGCCACGGCTAACGTCACGCGTCCCGAGCCACAGCCGAGTTCCAGTGCGGGCTCGCCGAATTCCTTCACCCTATTCACGTAAAACGCCACGTCGGCGCGGCTGGTAACGACCGGCGAAGCATCGTAGTACGCCGCGATAGAATTGTCGTAATACGACTCAAGGGCCATGATTCGATTCCCGTTTCTTGATTCTACTCAGTGCCCACAATCGCATCCGCTTCGATTTCCACCAGAATCTCGGGGGAAATCAGAGCGCTGACCTGCACCATGCTCGTAACCGGCCGAATTGCGGCAAAAAATTCTCCGTGAACGCGCCCGACCTTCTCCCATTCCGCAATGTTCGTCACGTAAATCCGCGTGCGGACGACGTCCGCGAGCGTAGCGCCTGCTTTCTCGAGCGCCGCTTCGATGTTCCGGATGGTCTGCACGGTTTGCGCGTGAACGTCACCAGCTCCAACGATCTTGCCGTCCGATCGTGTTGCGGTCGTTCCGGACACGCAGATCATGTTGCCCACGCGGACCGCCCGCGAATAGCCTACGAGGGGTTCCCACAGCGTCCCGCTTGAAATATTTTTCCGTTCCATTCCGATCCGCTCCTCCGGTGAATCCCGCGCCACTCTTGTGCCGTTCGATGGTTGTACGTTTGTACGCTGTATTGACGCCCGCGCTGCAGCTCCCGGGGCACCCTCAACGACCAAGAACACGCGCATGCTAGACTGAGTATGACACGGCGCTGCGCTTTGTTTGACGCTGTGCTTCGACGCCAAGGCCAGGAAACACAGCTCATGCGCTGCAACAACATTCTGGACGCGATCGGCCGCACCCCGCTGGTGCGGCTGAATCGCATCAATCAGGGCCTGAAGCCGCAGATGTACGTCAAGGCCGACTACATCAATCCAGGCGGATCGGTGAAGGACCGCATCGGGGTCACCATGATCGACGATGCAGAAAAGCAGGGTCTGCTCAAGCCCGGCGGCACCATCATTGAAGGCACGTCCGGCAACACCGGCATGGGACTCGCGCTGGTCGCCGCCGTTCGCGGTTACAAGATGGTGTTCACCATTACGGACAAGCAGTCCAAGGAAAAGGTGGACTTGCTCAAGGCGCTCGGCGCCGAAGTCATCGTGTGTCCCACAGCGGTCGAGCCGGAAGATCCGCGAAGCTACTATTCCGTGGCTAAGAAGCTCGCACGCGAAATTCCGAATTCTTTCTATCCGAATCAGTACGACAACCCGATGAATCCCGCTGCGCATTATCAGAGCACGGGGCCCGAAATCTGGGAAGATACCGAGGGCAAAATCACGCATTTCGTTTGCGGCATCGGCACGGGAGGCACCATCAGTGGCGCGGGGAAATATCTCAAGGAAAAAAATCCGGCCATCCAGATTATCGGCGTCGATCCGCAGGGTTCTCTCTACTACGAATTCCACAAGACTGGAAAAGTTGGCAGGGCGCGGACCTACGTCGTTGAAGGCATCGGAGAGGATTTTTTCCCCGCTACGATGGATATGAAGATTCTGGACGACATCATCCAGGTAAATGATGAAGAGTGCTTCGTCGTCGCCCGGCGCCTGGTAAAGCAGGAAGGTATTTTCACCGGAGGCAGCGGCGGAGGTTGCCTGTCGGGTGCCTTGCGTCTTGCAAAAAAGCTTGATGAAAATGCGCTGATCGTCGCTTTCATGCCCGATACCGGCATGCGTTACTTGAGCAAGGTCTATAACGAAGAATGGATGCGCGAACGCGGCTACGTTGACTCGGCAGTGGCCATCACCGCGGGCGAGGTCGTCAGCGCGAAGCACAAGACCGGCAAGGTTCGCGACCTTGTGATCGTGCGCCCCTATCAGACCGTATTCCACGCCCTCAAGACGATGCAGGAGCAGGACATTTCGCAGATTCCGGTTTTCGAAGAAAATAACCCGATCGGAACGGTTTATGAAGACCAGATTTTGACCCTTGCCCTTCAGGGAAAAGACCTTCGCAAACTGGTCGTGCGCGAAGTGATGAGCAAGCCGCTGCCAAAGATTCCCAAGACCGCGCCCGTCGAACGCGTTACCTTTATTTTGAGCCACGAAAACCCCGCGGTCTTTGTTGAAATGGACGATACACGTTTCGAAATTTTGACCAAGTACGACTTGATGAGCACCGTGGCCAGCCTCATGGAACAAAAGCGCTGAGCGGGCTTCGCAATCTCACGCAAAATTTCAACTTCCAGGCGGACGCATCGTGAAGATTTTCGACTTTAATGAGAGGCTGAAGGATTCGATTCTGATCGCCGACGGCGCGATGGGCTCGATGCTGCACGAGGCCGTCGGTTCGCAGCGCTGCTTCGACGAGCTTAATTCCACGGAGCCCGAAGCCGTCTTCCGGGTGCACCAGGCCTACATCGAAGCCGGAGCGCATATCATCGAAACCAACACCTTCGGCGCCAACCGCTTCAAACTCGCGCCGGTCGGTCTCGGCGACGAAGTACAGCGCCTCAACTCCCGCGGAGTCAAAATCGCCCGCGAAGCTCGCGAAGCCGCCGCCCGCGAAGTTCTCGTCGCCGGCTCCATCGGCCCGCTCGGTCTCGGCGTGCAGGCCCGCCATCCCGAACCGCAGGAAATTCTAGAAATTTTCCGCGAACAGGCACAGGCGCTTGAAGAACGCGGCGTCGATCTGTTCATCCTTGAGACCTTCACCTACATCGAGGAAATTCTTCTGGCCGTGGACGCGATCCGCTCTTTCTCCGGCTTGCCCATCGTCGCGTCTCTCACCTACGCCGAAGACGGCACCGCTTACGGCGATCTGCGCCCCTCCGAAGCCGCCGCTCAGCTTAAAAATAAGAACGTCCAAGTCATAGGCGCCAACTGCACGCTCGGGCCGCAAGCGCTTCTGCCGATTCTTCAGGAACTCGCCGGCGTGGACGATCTGCGCGTCAGCGGCATGCCCAACGCCGGTTTTCCCAAACGCGAAGGCGACCGCATCGTCTATCCAAAATCTTCGCCCGAATACTTCGCTCTTTTCGCCCGCGAAGCTGCCGCTTCCGGCGTCCGCATCCTGGGCGGCTGCTGCGGCACCACCCCCGCGCACATTCGCGCCATGGCCGAAGCCGTCAAGTTGCTGCGTCCGGTCAAGGCGCAGGCTTCCGGTCGAACCGTCGAAACCCTGGCCAAGCCTGCTCCGGTTCTCGAGCGCGCTCCCGAAAGCAAGCTCTGGAAAAACATCCAGGCAGGAAAATTTCAGATCAGCGTCGAAATCGATCCGCCCAAAGGCATCGCGCTCGACCGCGTTTACGAGCAAGTGGAAAAAATCATGGCGGCCAACAAAGTCGACGCCATTGACATCAACTCGGGCGCCATGGCCCGCGTCGGCATGGACGCTCTCATCGTCGCCGGCGCGCTCGAAGCGCGCGGCGTTGAAACCATCCCGCATCTCACCACTCGCGATCAGAACATCATCGGCCTGCAGGCAGCTCTGCTCGGCGCCTGGACGGTTGGCGGCGTCCGCAACGTGCTCGCCATCACCGGCGATCCGCCCTCCGTCGGCGACTACCCCGAAACCAGCGGCGTCTATGAAGTGGACTCGGTGGGCCTGGTCAAGGTTCTTCGCCGTCTCAACCAGGGCACTGACTGGTCCGGAAAAACCCTCGGCGGCGCAACCAACTTCACCATCGGCGTCGCCGTCAATCCGGTCTCGGACAATCTGGACGAGGAAATCGAACGTTTTCACGCCAAGGTCGAAGCCGGCGCGCACTTCGCCATGACCCAGCCGCTTTTCGATCCCGAACACTGGCAGGCGTTCGCCAAAAAACTTGGCGGAAAGTCGCCTATTCCCGTTCTCATCGGCATCTGGCCGCTCAACAGCTACAAACAGGCCCTGCGCCTCAACAACGAGGTCCCGGGCATCATCATCCCGGAGCCGCTGCTGGCCTCACTTGAGGCCGCAGGCACGTCGGCGCGCGATCGGGGTTTCGAGGTTGCCAGAGACATGCTGGCCTGGGCGCGCGGCGAGCTTGCCGGCGCCTATCTGATCCCGCCCTTCAAGCGCTACGAAGAGATCCTCGACATCCTTTGACCGCAGGCTGACACCCGGATCGGGATGAGGCTATACTCAGCTTCTCTTACCGGTCTCGGACGGTCCGGCGATGAACCGGCGGCCGCTGCCTCGCGCATCCAAACCCATCAGGCGGCAGGCCCGGCAACCGCCCACAGGAGAATGTCCGCGATGAGCAGCCCGCTAGAGCGCATCGCACGTGGCCTCTTTTTCCGCTCGCTGCGCAATGTGCAGAGCGGCTATCTCGAGGTCGTCTGTCCCGACGAAACCCATGCCTTCGGCGACGCGGCGTCCGAGCTGCGCGCCATGGCGGTGATCCACGACGAACGGTTCTTTATCCGGGCGCTCAGCGGCGCCGACATCGGAATGGGCGAGTCCTTCATGGACGGCGACTGGACCTCTCCGGATCTCGTGGGGCTGGTGCGTCTGGCGGTGCGGAATCTCCGCCTGATGGACTCCGCCTTTCCCGCGGCGAACCTGTTTCGTCGCCTGGCGTCCCGGATCGGGCATCGCCTGCGCTCGAATTCGCTCGCCGGCAGCAGGCGGAACATCCGTCACCACTACGATCTCGGCAACGACTTCTACCGACTGTTCCTCGATGAGCAGATGGTCTATTCGGCTGCGATTTTTCCGCACCCCGAAGATTCGCTGGAGAGCGCGCAACGCCACAAGCTCGACCTGATCTGCCGCAAGCTGCGGCTCGGGCCCGGCGACCGGGTCCTCGAAATTGGCTGCGGCTGGGGGGCCTTCGCGTTGCACGCCGCGCGGCGCTACGGGGCGCACGTCACCGGGTTGACCCTCAGCCCCGCGCAGCACGTATATGCCTCGGCGATGGCCTCGAAAGCCGTGCCGGAGGACGGGTCGGTCCGCTTCCTGCTCGAGGACTACCGCAAAGTCTCAGGCCAATTCGACAAGATCGTGAGCATCGAGATGTTCGAGGCGGTCGGTCTTGCCCGTTACGATGAGTTTTTCCGGGCCTGCGACCGCCTGCTGTCGCCCGAAGGCAGCATGCTTCTCCAGCTGATCACCCTGCGGGACCAGGAGTTCGACTCCTACCGCAAGCGCGTCGACTGGATCCAGACCTACATTTTCCCGGGCAGCGAACTTGCCTCGTTGCGCGAAGTCCACCGCTCGCTCGGCCGCAGCACGCAGATGGCGGTAAAGCAAATCGAGAGCTTCGGCCAGCACTATGCGCGCACCCTGGCCCATTGGCGCGCGCGGTTTCGCCGCAACCTCTCGGCGATCGAGGGCCTGGGACTCGGCCCGCGGTTCCAGCGAATGTGGGAGTTCTACCTGACCTGGTGCGAAGGCGCCTTCCTCGAGCGCTACATCAACGTGGCCCAGATGCTGGTGGCGAAGAACCGCGCGCGGGCTCGGCCAGCCGACGAGCCGGTGTTCGCTGCGGATCCTCTCCTCCGCCGGGCCTCCGCCTGAGGGCGTTGTGCTTCCCAGCCATGTGCCGTTTCGCAAAAAGTCTTCAACGGTCGAAGACATGGCTCCACAGCATGACGTGACCAACCAGGTTCATGCCTGCCAAACTCAGTAATCGCGCAAACCCGAGCCGTGGTATGAGCGAGAAGGCGATGATGCCCAGGAAGGGCGCAATTTGCAGCAAATACCGATCGTAGAACGGGACATTACCCCCGACTCCCAACTGCTCCACGATAAAGAAAACCACTGTCAGCAACGCAAAAATCACAGGAGGGCACGAGAGTAGGGAAAGCCGTTGTTCCCAGAGAACCAGGCCAATCGCGATCGCATTGTAGACGGTCAGAGCAGCAATGCCCCCGACAAGAATGAACTCGCCGGCAGGTAATCGTGAACCCATCCAAATGAATGCGCGGAGGGGGCCCGGCTGAAGCAGCGAGCCTCCAAGGCCTGCACCCACGATCCCAGCGATGGACGCAACTAGGAGCCCTAGCCAACGAGCTGGAGGCCGGACGCGCCAGACGGCCGGAAAGGTCAGTGGAACGAGATAGAAACAGGAATAAAAGGCCGCCACAGTCGGCCGAAAGAGGTTCAGATCCGCGTAAACCTTCCAGTCTGGCAACGACACGCCGGTGCCGGTGGCCGCGCCGGGACTTGTAATGCCCCTCCAAACACCGATCAGTAAAATTACGGGGACGGAGGCGACGGACAGGGACAAGACAGTCCCAAGCAGCCGGAGGAACTTTTGTTGGGTTCCCTGCCCTCGTAATCGGAATAGACCAAACAGAGCAGCGGCGGGGAGCAGCGCCAGATAGTACTGCCGACATGAGACCGCGATGCCCATGGAAAATCCTGCCAGGATCAGCAATGAAAACGAGGACGCAGTGATTGTCCGTCGCGAAGCAGCTTCGATCCAGATCAGAGCTCCCAGTATCGCAAAAAGCAGTGCCGGACCCTCCGTGAGTGTGGTCGCAGCGCTCATAACTGTATGCGGAAAAACCAGCGCAGCGAGGAGGGCACCGTACCAGATTTGCGGAAAACTGCCATAATAAGCACCAACTAGTATCCCAACGAAAAAGAGCACCCAACTTATAAGATTGGCAATGCGTGCATCGCGCAGCTCTCCTCCACGAAGTAGACGAACTCCGCCGGCCATCCATAGGAAACTGGTCGGACCTGGCGGGTTTTGGTGAGAAAGGGCCGTTGCGACAGACAATCCGTTGTGGGCATAAAGTTGAACATCACGCATATTGTATTTATCGTCGTAAACGGGACGATTAACCAGAGCAATAAATAGAGCTGCTGAAATTACGTTCAAAGCGAATGCGATGATAACTAGTTTAAAGTATGGGCGCGCCCACGCCTGTGCTTCGATTTGGCAGTGAGCCTGAGGTTTGCCGCCCGCAACAGTGTTAGTGTGGACCATCGAAAGGCTATCTGAAAACGTTCCGGAAGGTTCAGTCATTCGCGGCATTCATCCCCAACAGCTGACGACTTTTTCGGCCACACCTGGCGGTGTGCGGAACGGGCTGATACTGCTAACCGAGTTCATGGTGGTCACTGGGCTTGAATGCTGCGCTTTGGGGCGTGTGCGCGTCATGTCAAACGCCTTCCATTTCTAGAACTGCCATGATCGATGTTCCCAAGAATCTCTGAGGTATCGGTTCGCACTTTGAAACCAATGACAGCAATCGGTTCAGGGCTTTCGTTCGAGGGCTGAATCCGGCTGAAATTATCTCATTCTTTCCTTGCTTTCCTAACAACCAGAACTTCCGGAAGAGCAGACTGAGCACCAATGGAAGGCCCCAGTAGGTCCACTTCGCGATTCGAAGACGATTGCGTGCGGCGGCCTCAAGGAGAGCTGGGATCGAATAGCGGCGCACATGTCCAGCAGCTTCGTCATAAGCTGAATATGCCCAGCGGCCTGCGGGAACATTCACCACCAGCTTCCCCCCAGGAGCCAAGTGGAATATTAGTGCTCGGAGGAAGCGGTCTTCATCCGCGATATGCTCAAGAACATCGAACAAGAACACCAAGTCAAATCGCTCGCGCAATGACGGATCCCGTTGCTGAATGTCATAACAACAGATGTTACTAAATCTGGTCAGACTCCGTTTAAGCGCAAATTCATTCAGGTCGAAGCCTGTTACCTCTCGCCCGTATGCGTCTTCGATCTGGCGCTGGAGTAAACCATGACCGCATCCGATCTCGGCGATCTCCCGAGCACTAGGGATCAGGCTGCCCGCCACTCGTCGGAGCACCTGAAATCGTCGATGTATCCAAAAATGATCGAACGTAGCTATTTCAAACCACCAATCTGCCATGCTTGCCGCAGAGGGTGATGACAGATACTTCACGGCTCTATGGGTATTCATTTCGGATGTTTTTGGCTCGAAGAAATACCATTTGATGTGTAGCTAAGATCGGAATTCTCGCTCTCGCAATCGCTGGGCATGGCTTGTCTCCGCTGCAGGACCCTTGTAAGCTCCAGCGACGCGGCCGACGATATAAACGGGACGTGCCTTCGTTTCCTCATAGATGCGGCCGACATATTCACCAACCAATCCCAGGAAAAAAAGAACCACCCCGATTAAAAATGTGAATGCCACTATCAACGCGGTGAAGCCCTGCGGCGATATATGTAGAAATAATTTTGCGTACAGAGCATAGCAGACGTACAACAGCGAAATCACCATAACCACAGCGCCAAGCAACGCTGCTGCGCGAATCGGAACAATCGAGAAGGCAAAGATTCCGTCTGCTGCAAGCTTGGTCAGGCCTAGGAGGCTGTACTTGCTCCTGCCCGAATGGCGCGCCCCGCGCCTGATGGGTATACCCGTCTGTCGGAAGCCCACCCAACTACGCAATCCACGAAGGTAACGATGATGTTCGCGCATTCGTCGCAACTGATCGATAGTGCGGTGCGACATCAGGCCGAAGTCTCCCGAATCCAGAGGCAGTGAAATATCGGAGAGCCTTGCCATTATTCTGTAGAAGGCGAAATAACAGAAACGCAAAACCCAAGGTTCATTGCCACGGACGCGCTGCGCGTAGACAACGTCGTAACCCTGATTGTACAACTCTACAAATTGCGGAATGACCTCAGGAGGGTCTTGCAGGTCGCCATCCATCACCACCGCAGCATCACCGTTGACGTGGTCGAGAGCTGCCGTCAGGGCAGCCTGGTGCCCAAAATTACGCGAAAGCGAGACGACAGTGATACGCGGGTCGTTCTGCGCGGCCTCCTTGAGCAATTCGAAAGTGTGATCGGTACTGCCATCGTCCACAAACACTATTTCGTGCGGGCCTCCAGGGAGCTGGTCGAGAACCCCGCGCACTCGGCGCAGTACTTCAGGCAAGACGGTCTCTTCATTGAGGACTGCAATCGCGACTGAAAGGCGGAATGCAGGGTCCATACGAATGCAGTACCTTCCTCATCGGCGGTAGTTCGCAGAGTCACGCCGAGCATTCCAATCGCATACTGCTGTGACAGCAACGGCTTCAAATCTGTCAGATCAGCGTTCTCTTGGCGGCCATCCTCGACCTCCGCGCTCGAAATCTACTCCGATTTGCGAAGCACGGCAAGGCCCCTAGGCTCGCGCTTGTGGTTAGGACGACGAGGTTCCGGCGTTTTGAATTCGCGAAGCCGACAGGGGAGCTTGGTGCGTTCGCAAGACTCACCACTGGAGAGATTCACCTGCGGGCCGAGCTAAACGAGAAATAATCAAGGCGCGGAAGGGCTGGAACAGATTCCAGTCGCTACAGGGACACGATACGAGTCTTGTCCACTTTGCAAATCCGAATATCGAACCAGCATTGAGCGATGCCACGACTGCAGGAGCGGCCTTTTTCGCGACTGACAGTGAAGCCCGTGGCACGCCTACTGCGCTATCGTGGAAAAGATACAGCAGTGAAACGTTCGATGGCATCGCAGGCGCATTGCGGGATGCGGGGATTCCCTGTTACGCGAGCTCGGCCGTGAATTCCGACAGTTCTCATCGCTCTTTTCTTTCTGATTCAGCCGCGATAGTTGACACGGTAAAGCAAATGAACTGGCGGATTGACGGCGACATCGTCCAGCAGCGACTTCGCCTTACGATAGGACTTGCCTCTGGGGTTAGGAAGTCGCACTTTGCAAGTATTGATTACGGCGAGAACGCACGAAAAGCAGACCGCCCACGAGCAAACTAACGAACGTGAGAGCCAAAGTGCCTGGCTCCGGAGTGACGACCGCAGCGCTCGTAACGCTCAATTGAACGTCATCAAAGTTCACTTGGCGACTAGCCCCTGTTAGCTCGATGCCGAGCAGTCCGGCAGGAACACTGGCGCCCGTTGTGCAAATGAGAGTGATTTCAGAGAACGTGCCTGCCGCGATCGTGCTATTGGAGCCGCTTTGGGTACAAAACGCGTTCGAACCGGCTAGAAGATTGAGCGAATAATTCACGCCGGCGACGTCGTTACGCCGGCCGACATCAACCGACAACGTGTAGATAGAGTCCGGCAGGATGGAAACTCCCAACGTCTGCGAAATGCTGCCACTATTGATGTAGGCGACGATATTACCGTCAGGTAAAGCAGTATTGAAGTACGTCGTACTAGAGCCGGGCTGAAACGATCCCGCTGACGCGTTAAAACTAGGCGTCCAACCCGGTATCGGGCCATTCGCGACGTCATTGAAAGCGCACCCCGTTCCGGCGCACGTTTGATTGAGGCCAGGTGGGTTCGCAACGAGCTCGAACGAGGCGTTTAGTACCGAAATGCTGTCGGCCCAGGCTACAGAACTCAAGAGCCAAAACGCCAAGGCGCAGAAGCCGGAAATCAAGAGTCGCATCATCCCCGTAACTGAAAGGTACCTACGCATGGTTGTCCTCTAGGGTCTTCTCGCCGCCCAGCCCGCGGAGTGAACCGGGGCATTGAGAAGTATACTCTCGTACGCTAAAACATGTGCATTTTCTATACCAACTGCCTCACTGTCCATAAGTCTTGTATTTTCAGCGGTATATAAAATTGAGACAGGCTCCCGGCGAGAAATTCTTTTCCGAACATGGGCCAGTCGATACCCACAAAAAAACTCCTCTAACTCCGTGGATAATCAGAAGTTTAGAGGACTTCTTCGACGAACCACATCAAAAGGTCACGTCGTCTACTTTTGGGCACTCGTATGATCGTGTATGATCCGCCAACCCGTAGGAAATCTACGAAAAACAAGAGTGAAGACTCCGCCGACATCGCCTTTAGCCCGTTTTAAGTGCCAATGGCCGAGCACCAAGGCGGCATCCGGGCTCAAAATCCGAGTTTCCAGGTCGGAAAACAGCAGCTCACCCATTGCCGACTGATCGGGATAGGCCTTCCGGTAGCGCTCAAACAACCCATCGTAGCCCCGTACGATTCCGTCGCTGCCGGCGAAGGTCAACTCCGGCGAATTCCAGTAGCCTTCGAGAAAGCTCGGAATGTCGCCTCGATTCCAGGCAGTCTGCTGGGCCGTCAAGACGGCCCGGATGGCGCCGGCAGGGCCTGTCTCGGTGCCCACAGCCTCAAATGATTCCCGCGCGCTGCGAGCCCTGCCGGCCCAATCCTGAGCCGCGCTCATGCCGCAGAGGGCCAAGGCTCCGAGAAACAGTGTCCCACCACGGGTTCGGGTCATTTCCGCTCTCCCTCGCGCCGGCCACCAAGCCAGGCGGTTTGTTCTCAATCAATTACGTCTGAAAGGACCAGTCTGATAGTACCCCGGAGCTATGGTGCGCCACACACGCAGCCGGCAAAATATCTCTCGAGGCTAGCTATGTTCTCGGCCATGATACTTATGATCTCGGTCGCGGCTCTAGCGCAATTCGCTGGGTACTACTGGCGCGCGATTGTTGCCGGAGTGGCCGCACAGCCCTTCTCGAGGGAGGTGCTGGTTGCGGCCCACTTGCAATCGGGAACTCTGAGCGGAGAAGACTTTCACTCGCTAGCCCAGCTCCACGAACTGACCCCCGACCTTTGCGAACGGCAGTCTGGCCTGGGCCTCGTGCCGCTGTATTTCAAGTTCATCCAAGCCATTGGAACGCTGGCAGCCGGCCGAATGGCGGCCCTTGCCGAGTGGGCCGAAGGCGAGCGCATACTCTGCGCTCGGTATGCGGCGGTGCAAGTCGATCGCCGGCTGCAGGCAAACCTGGCGCTCTCCGCTTCCATTCGCTCCTGCTAGCGCGCACTTCGAGGAGCCCTGTGTTTGAGCCATCGCCCCTCAAAATCCCCAAGTGTGATTCGGAAGAAGCGAGCGTCTTCGGTTGAGTTCTACTGACAGCGCTCAAGGTCGCGCGATGGCGTTCGGGCAACCTCTTGAGTTTCTGCTTTGCGATGGACATCGTCATCTTTGCCGCGGTGCTCAAGATCCTGGGTTTTCCCTGGGCCACGGCGGGAGCATTCTTCATAGCCGGCGAGGCACGATTGATCCTGTCGTGGCCCCGAATCGATTCCGCAATCATGCGACCAAGTTTGCCCTGAGATCATCCCCGTCAAGATTTGTTTGCACGTTCGTCCGACGCGTGGTGCTACACTCCCCCTTCCGGCGCCGCGAACCCTCACCGTAAGGAGCGATTCCCATGGCTGATCTTGAACAAATGAAGCAGAAGTACGCCTCCGTGCTAAATCTCATCAATCAGGCCGGAGTGCGCTTGTCCCATGTCCACATCCAGGACAATAAGTTGTTCCTGCAAGGCGCTGCAGGCTCCGAAGCGATCAAGAACCGCATCTGGGACCAGATCAAACTGGTCAATCCCGCCTCCGATGACATCATCTGCGATCTCACCGTCGACCCCTCCTTGGCGCCTGCGCCGAGCCCAAAGGCCAAGACCTATACCGTGGCTGCCGGAGATTCGCTTTCGAAAATTGCCAAGAATTTTTATGGCAACGCGGGGCAGTACATGAAAATCTTCGAAGCCAACAAAGACAAACTTGCAGATCCCGACAAGATCAAGGTCGGTCAGGAACTGGTGATTCCAGACTGACGGTTCTAGCGAAGCTAAAACGAGAAGAAAGAAGTTCGCTATAGGTAAACTGATTTCTCCATTGCAATTGAGCGGAGCTCGGAGGCTAATACGCCCAGCGCAGCAGCACGCTGCCCGTCGTGTACCCGGCACCTACCGCCATCAAAAGGACCAGGTCCCCCTTTTTCAACCTTTTCTGATCGACGGCGTCACGCAACCCCAGGGGAATCGTGCCGCCCGTGGTGTTGCCGTAGCGATCGATATTGATCATCACTCTTTCGTCAGGAAGTCCCAGCCGCTCCTGCATGGCGCGAATGATGCGGAGATTCGCCTGGTGTGGCACGACCAAAGCCACGTCTTCGCTTTTTAGACCGTTGCGCTCGACCATGTGTGCCGCAAGTTCCGCCATGCGTCGAACGGCATACTTGAACACCGCCGAACCTTCCTGATGCACGTAGTGCATTTTCTTGTCGACCGTTTCACGGGTCGACGGATTCAGCGAGCCTCCGCCAGGCATGTACAGGAACTGGCCGCCCGAACCGTCGACATCGTGCTCAAAATCCAGAATGCCTTCGCCGTCCGCAGCCGGTTCGAGCAGCACAGCGCCTGCGCCGTCGCCAAAGAGCACGCAGGTCGCGCGGTCTTCGTAGTCGAGAATCGAGGTCATGGTGTCGCTGCCGATCGCCAGCACTTTCTTGTGTGCGCCGGAACCAACGAATTGCGCGCCAACCGTCAGAGCATAAGCGAAACCCGAACACGCGGCTGAAAGATCGAATCCCCAGGCCCTCTTTGCGCCAATGCGGTCTTGCACCAGGCAGGCCGTCGCGGGGAAAAGCATGTCAGGCGTGACGCTGGCCACAATGATCATGTCGATGTCAGCCGGATCGGTGTTGGTCTTCAGCAGCACTTCTTTTGCCGCTTCGGTGGCCATGTGTGAAGACGCCATGCCCTTGTCCACCACGTGGCGTTCGCGAATGCCGGTGCGCGTGCGGATCCACTCGTCGTTGGTGTCCACGATTTTTTCCAGATCCGCATTCGTCATTACGCGAGGCGGCAGGTATCCGGCCACTCCTGTAATCTTGGCTGCGATGCAATGCGACATGACACTCCTTGCAGGATTGTTCCGTTCGACAGAAGAAGGTGAAGTTTATGCGAAGCCGCACGCCGGGCACAAGTTATGCCTGAGGCCAACTGCTTGTGAAAGATTCAAAACCGGAAGAGGTAGCTGAGCTTGACGAAAAACAACTGACTCGTGCGGTTGGTAGGATTTGCCTGGTAGCCCACGGCAGGGGTTGGCAGGGACTCGTCGATTCGCAAATTGCTCAGGCCGTTGTTGTAGCCGATATCGAGAGCAGTGCCGGGATGAAGGAGATAAGTCATCAAAACGTCGGTGGTGAACTGCTTGCTGGGAGGGAGAGGCCCCCCGGCATAACTGCCAAGATTGGTCTGAAGATTGAGAAGCTGATTGTTGGCGAGAGTTGCGTCGTAATCGACGATCAGGCGAAGCGACAATGCCTTCGTGAATTGGTAGTTCAGCTTTGTGCGGAACAAATAGTTGTTGAAGATGGGTTGCCCCGCGGAAAATCCGTCGGGCGTGGAGCCCTCCCGCGTACTCAGACGGTAGTAGATCGCGGTTTCGTCGACTCGAAGGCGCGACGACGGCCGCACCGTAAATCCAAGGTTCACCCGCTTGACGTTTCCGAGGAAGGGGTCGAGGGTGCCGCCTGGAAAATAGTTTTCGCCGGTGCCGCTTGTGAATCGCGCCGTGAGCGAAAGCCACTTGTAAAGTGCGGAAGTGCCATAAATGGAGGTGCTGTGCTTGCGGAACGGAATGTTGGCGAATCGTTCGTAGGATTCGCCGCGGCTGACCGTAAACGTGGAGTTGCGAGTCAGGTCCAGCTGAACGCCGACCGCAGCCTGCCAGTCCTGCAGCACACCGTTGTGATCCCAATCGATCGTTTCGCTCGCGATGGGGCCAAAATCTACGATTGGGTGCAGCTTCGGACGCCAGAGGTAACTCGCGAGCGAATAGCTCTGGCGAATGTCGACACGCGGGATGAAGCCCAGCTCCGCGCAAAAGCCAGGCGAGAAATCGGTGTACTCACTGAGGAAGTAGAATTTGCGTCCGGTGTAGGAAACGTCGGCATATAAGCCGCTGCCTTGCTGCGAGGCTGCGTTGGCCGGTGTGGCGGCGGCCTCTGCGGGTGCGTTGAACTGCTGGCAAAGTTGCGGCAGATTCCCGTCCTGCCTCGTCCAGCTGTGAGAAGTCTGAAAATCCGCAACCCAGTTCGGCGAGAATTTCAGGCGGGCATCCATCGAAACAACGCGGTTGCTGGTGTCGGCAAAATCGCGGCTCGAGGCAAATACTCCGATATAAGACTGCTGGCCGAACTCCCGCGCCACGCGAATCACCCCATCGAGCGCCCGCGTGTCATATGCACTCCCCGGCGCTTGCCCCTGACTCGGTTGACGGTCATCGATCACCAGCGCGCCCAGCGTCCAAGCCCCGGCTTTCCCAGTCATGCGAGCGCCGAACTGCGGATTCTCGATCTGGCGCGAGAAAAACAAGTCTACCGGAGTCTGAAAGAACCCTGCGTTTTCGATGAAGAAAGGACGTTTCTCAGGGAAGAGAACTGCAAATCGCTGATTGACCGTCACTTGCGGATCGTCAGTTTCCACCTGACTAAAATCGGGATTTAGCGTGACGTCGAACGTGAGCGCGTCCTTGGCGACAAATTTTGCGTCGAGCCCGGCGCGATGCTCGAAAGCGTGCTCGTAGGAGGGCGGCGGTCCAAGCGAAGTCAGAGTGGGCTGGTTCAGAAAGTGATCGCCCGCCAGCAAGCCGTATGGGATGAACTGCATGTTGCGCCCCGGCGACACATGTTCCAGCCCGCCGACCGGTTCAAACTGCTGAGTGATCCCTTCCACCCTCTGCGTGATGTAGGGCCAATAGTCGTACTCGCTCTTTCGGAGCACGACGCGATACAGCGCAATGCCCCACGTTTGTTGCGGTGCGCGCGAGAAACGCAGGCTCTTGAAGGGAATGGAAAAGAAGACCATGTAGCCGTCCGCCGTGAGGCGCCCTTCGTTATTCCAAACCGTGTCGAAGCTGAAATCGTAAGTCTGGCCTTCGGTATAAATGGAATCGGACTGGATGCCCAGCGGATTCGAATAGAAAACGTAAGCGCGATGGTGGTCGCGGAACGTGTCCAGCAGCACGCCCACGCCGTCATCCTGGTCCACATCCTCACGTTTTGAAAGGTGCGCCCTTACCTGACCGGAAGCGTCGTGGCACACAAAGACCACGTAGAGATTCTTGTCGTCGTGGGAGAGATACGCCGTAGTTTTCTCGGTAGCAGGCGTGCCATCACCCGGTACGAATTGCCGAAAATTCTCTACCGTGAGCTCGGCTTCACGCGGCTTGTTTTCGAGAAAGTCTTCCAGTTTGGGAGCCGTCGTGACGCGCGGTATGCGCGCGAGCGGAACCGTTGCTCCGGCCTGCGGGGGAGGAGACGGCATTTGAGCCAGTCCCATCGCAGCGAAACCCAAAACGACCAACCCAAGATAAGGTATCCGAGTACAGGGCCCCATGCGGTGTATTGCTTATAGCTTGCGGACGAACATCTCGCAAGCGTTAAGTCGTACTGTTGCTTTTCGATTAATCTCTGGCAGGCAAGATTTCAAACCGCCAGCTCAGTTCAGCTGTCTTTTTCAGAGTGGCGGATACCGAACAATACTTTTCTTCACTCAACTGAATCGCTTGCTTCACTGCACTCTCTTGCAGCTTTCCGCGAAGGCGGAACAGGATATCCAGCTTGGTCCACACCTGCGGCGGCTCCACCGCCTTTTCGCCCGAGCAGATCACTTCGAGCGATTCGAGCGGCTGACGTTTCTTTCCGAGGATGATCACGATGTCGGTCGCCGTGCAGGCGCCCAGCGCCATCAGGAGCAATTCCATCGGGCTTGGCGCAGTATTCGACTTTCCATCCGAGTCCATCGTCATGGCATGTCCCGAAGGACTTGTCGCTACGAACTTCTGTTCGCCAATCCACTGCACCTTGGCCGTCTGCATGTTGTCGCTCCGAGTCCTCAAGAATAACAGCCCGGCCAAGGCTGGGCCCAGATTGTAACCAGCGCTCGGGTCCGCGACTTAAGTGTTTCGGGTTTGCGTGAGGGAAGCGACTTCGATGATTGGGTTGGCCTGTTGCCGCATCACCCGAACGAAGATTTCCACGATACGGGCGTCGAACTGCGCGCTGGCGCACCGCTCGAGTTCAGCCAGAGCGTCCTCGGCCGAGCGGCCCTTCTTGTACGTGCGATCGCTGGTGATGGTGTCGTACGCATCCGCAACCGCTATCACGCGCGCCCCCAGAGGGATTTCGTCTCCGCGAAGTGCGTGGGGGTATCCCGAGCCGTCAAAATACTCGTGGTGGTGATGCACCATCTCGCGAATACGGTCGAGCGGCTTGAGTGGCTCCAGGATCTTGGCGCCAAAAACTACGTGCGACTTCATGGTTTCCCATTCGTCAGGATTTAGTGGTCCGGACTTGTTCAGGATCTGTTCCGGAATTCCAACCTTGCCGATGTCGTGCAGCACCGCGCCCAGCCGAATTTCATCGATTTCCGCATTGCTCATCTCCATGGCCTCCGCGATCAGCGCCGCGTAGGCTGACACTTTCTGCGAATGTCCCTGGGTGTAGTGATCCTTTGCGTCGATGGCGAACGCCAGCGATGTCACAGTGTCCAGCACGGCTTGCGGCAAGGCTTGCGGCCCCGCGTTTTCCGGAATCTCCTCGGCCACGGTCACGCCGTTTCCCGCTTCGGTCGCGGCAAGAGATTCGGTGAACTGCTTCAAACGCTGGTAAATTTCTTCGAATGCATCCGGCCCGGTGGCAAACAGGCGTTTCAGCGTCACGCCCAGGTATGCCTCCAGCACATCCTTCTTCCACTTTTTCGCCTCTCCCGGATCAAAGTGGTCGGCCGTGGAAACCGCGTTGCCGCCCTGGTGTTTCGACAGGTACATCGAAGCGTCCGCCACTTGGATCAGCTCCTGCGGCGAAGACCCGTGCAGCGGGTAGCAGGCAATGCCAAAGCTCGCCGAAACATTTTTCTCGCGCAGCAAATTGTCTGCACATACCCAGCTGCGCAACTTCGATGCCAGCTGCCTGGCCTGTTCCATCGACGTTTCCGGCATCAGGATTACGAATTCGTCGCCGCCGTAGCGTGCCACGACGTCTGAGCGCCGGCAATTTGCTTCCAGAATATGGCCGACCCGCTGTAACACCAGGTCGCCTTCCAGGTGGCCGTAGAAATCGTTTACAAACTTGAAGCGGTCCAGGTCCATCAGCACCAGCGCAAACGCACGGCCGGCACGCGTCGACCGCTTCCATTCCGCGGAGAGCGCTTCCATAAAGAACCTGTGTGTCTTGACGCCGGTTAGCCCGTCGGTGATCGCTTGCTCCTGTGCTTTCTGGAAGGTCAGCGCGTTGTGCAATGCTCCAGCGATCAGGTCGGCGAGCGTCCCGAGGAGCAACACTTCTTCTTCTGTGAAGTCCACTTCTTGCGTGGATTCTACGTACAGCACACCGTGCAGTTGTTCTGCGAAGAAAATCGGCAAACCAATCGCCGCAGCCGTGTCTGCCATCATCGGCTTCAGCCCGGCGTCTGCCGGCTGCGTCGACCGGAACGTCGCTACCTTTCCGTTTCGCGCCACGCTTCCAACCAACCCTGTGCCCAGCGGAATTCTCTGTCCCAGCGCTCCTCGGCGCTTTCCGGCTTCCGCCTGGATCACAATTTCGCGAGTCGAATATTCCAGAACCGCAATGCCGATGTGATCGTAGGTGAGACCGGTCTCCAGTTCTTCCGTCATCTTCGCCAGCATCTCGTCCGGATTCAGCGTTCCGATGGCGTGCCGCGAAATTGTATTCAAAAGCGTAAGGTGCCTCGCTTTGGTGCGCTCCTCCTGGAACAGCCGGGCATTTTCAATCGCAATACTCGCTTCGCTCGCCAGCACTCGCAACAATTCCAGATGGCCTTCGTCAAACGCCTTGTCTTGATCGGAGAAAACCGCCATGGCGCCGATGGCGCGGTCGTACGCAACGAGCGGGACACAACAAAAACAGCCTTTGCCGCGGATGGGTTCGACGCCGAGTTTCTGCGCTTCCTCCAGGAAATTCTCGCGGATCAACACCGGCTGCCTCGTGCGAATCACATATTCAGTCAGAAAGTTCCCCGCCGGACGCGCGCGCCGCGAAACCCGGACGCCGTCAATGATCTCCAGGTCGAAATAGATCTCGTCGCGGGCGGTATCAAGCGACGCGATGTAGAAATTCTCCACGTCGAACAAACGCCGCAGCTCCTCCCAGATTTTGCGAAGAAGATCTTCCTTGTGGAGTGTCGAGCTGAGCGCGCGGCCGATCTCATTGAGAACGTGCAATTCTTCAGAGCGTCGCGAAGTCTGCTGAATCAGCAGGCTATTCTCGACCGCCATCCCTATCTGGTGACCGAGAGCCAGCAGCAACCGCAACTCCGCCGGAGTAAATCGTCGCGCGTCCGGAGAGCCCAGCAGCAACACTCCAAACGCCTGCTCTTTTGCCTGCAGGCTGATGGCGACCACACTGCGCAGGTGCTGGTCCAGGGCAAGCTGGCGGAACCTGCGGATCTTCCCCTCTTTTTCGAGCGCCATCAGGGAGTCGTCTCGCAAATCGCGGAAGCCCATCAATCCGCCCAGCCGGGAGACCAGGGTGACCAGATAATCGTCTAGTCCCTCTTCCTGCGCTACCCGGCAGAATTCGTCTTTTAACCCGACGGCGACCACCGACGTCGGACCCTGCGGATCACCGTGATTCAGAAACAGCGCACCTGCCGGCAACCGTACGACGCCCAACACCCGGTCCAAAGCCTGCGAAAGCATTCGGTGAATCTCACCGCCTGCAAAGCTCGATGCCGCAAGGTTCAAGTTCGAAAGCGCCAGCATGTTGCGCTCGATGCGGCGCTTTTCTTCCTCGTAAAGCGCCATCACCATGAGCATTGCGGCAAAGGTCGCCGCAAGCGCCGAGACGGGATTCAGGGTGATGTGCAGGGCAATCAAAGCCTGATGAAAAATGAAGGAAATCAGGCCCAGCAATGCCCAGCCAAAAAAGACAGCCGAAAGCAGCCAATCCGCAAGCGTCTCTTGCAGCGTGCTCTCGACCCAGAACTCGACACCCACAGATGCGAAGATGACCACACTCGCGAAAAGCACCGGAAACGGCAAGATTCCGAGCGCATTCAGCGTGGTCCAGATCACAACCAGAATACCCGCACCCATCGCGACGCCTGGCAAAAGCGATCGATGAGCGTATTGGCGGGCGCCGAGGAAAAAGAAAATTCCGGCCACCGCAAAAAGTCCCTGGCCAAGCGCTGTCTGCACGGAAATACCGTCGCCGCCCAGTCCTGTTCCGAGATAGTGCAGAGCCAGCAGGCACCAGCCCGCCGTCCAGTAAAGCAGGTACGCCTGACGCTTGAGGTTGTAAATGTATGCGAAGTACCCCGCCACAAGTGACGTGGCGACGAACAACGCCAATGACATGAACCCGAGGTTGCTCAACGAGCTATCGCTTCTCCGTCTCTTGCAGACGGCTGCGCCAGATCCGCGCTTTCGCGCGAACCGGCGTGCGCAGCAGGCGGGCATCCGACCCTTCGGGCGAGGACTGCCCTTGAGCTCGTGCCCAATCCATTCCTGCACAAAACAAAGTACTTGCGATTATGAGTCACGAAAAATTACCTGTGCAAGCGTACCGCCGTACTGGTTGCGTAAGTGATAGCAGGCGTTTCGCCTTGCCCAAACGCCTGCCACGGGTGCCGAAGCCCGCAGACCGACCGGTTCGGTTGGGCAGGTTGGACGCTCCCCCATGCTTCCTTTACACTGTCCTATTAAACCACTGTAAAAGGTCAACGCATCGCTCATGTCCAATATTGCTCATAGTCCTGAGTCCGGGCTTCGCGTACGTTTCGCCCCTTCCCCCACCGGCTATCTCCATGTAGGGGGCGCGCGCACGGCCCTGTTTAACTGGCTTTTCGCCCGCAGCAAGCGGGGCACCATGATCCTCCGCATCGAGGATACCGACGCCGAGCGCAACAAGCCCGAACTCGTCAACGGCATTCTCGACGGCCTCACCTGGCTTGGCGTCGATTGGGACGAAGGCCCGTTCTACCAGTCCCGACGCACCGCCCTATACCAGGAAGCCGCCAGGAAATTGCTGGCGAACGGTAGCGCATTTCTTTGCTACTGTGCGGCGGAAAAGTATGTCGGCGGAGATCATGTCGAAGAAGGCGCCGAAGGTCAGAAGGTTCGTCGTGTGACTCGCTGCTCTTGCCGCGACGGCAGGCCTTCTAGCTCCGGCGTGAAGCCCGCAGTCCGCTTCAAGGTCCCGGTCGGCGGCACCACAAAATTCCTCGACGCCGTTTTTGGCGAACGCGAATTTTCCAACGACGAGATTGAAGACTTCGTTCTCGTTCGTTCCGGGAAAGACGACGACGAGTTCGGCCAGGCCATGTATCAGATGAGTGTGGTCGTCGATGACGTCGACATGCGCATCACTCACGTCATTCGTGGTGCGGACCATATCTCCAACACGCCGAAACAGGTATTGCTCTACCGTGCGCTGGGCGCGGCGCTTCCCGTCTTCGCGCACGTCCCGCTGATTCTCGGCGCCGATAAGTCGCGTCTCTCGAAACGCCATGGCGCTACGGATGTCAACCTGTACCGCACCGAAGGCTTTCTGCCGGAAGCGTTCCGCAATTTTCTGGCACTGCTCGGCTGGTCTCCCGGCGGCGATGAGGAATTCCTCCGCACCAGCCAATTACTCGAAAAGTTTTCCCTGGAAGGCGTCAGCCGCACCAACGGCGTTTTCGACCGCCCGAAGCTTGAATGGTTCAACACCCAATATTTGCAGAAGCTGCCGGTGGATGAACTGCTGCCCGAAGTAGAAGCCCAGCTCAAGCGCAGCAATCTTTGGAAAGACGAGTGGGCCGCCGGTGCCGGCCGCGAGTGGTTCTCGAAAACCGTGGACCTGCTTCGTCCGCGCGTTCGGCTGTTGCCTGACTTTGCTTCCTGGTCGCGAGCGTTTTTCAGCGATGAATTCGAGCGGGACCCTGCCGCAAAGGACAAGTTCTGGAAGGAGCCGGCCAAAATCAAGGACTTGCTGGCCAAAACCGCGGATGCCCTCGCCGCTCTCACCGATTGGCATCATGACGCGTGCGATCACGCGACCCGCGCTGTTGCGGAGGCAGGCGGTGTGAAGGCCGGACTGCTGATTAACGCGATTCGCGTCGCGATCGTTGGCCAGGCTGTCGCGCCGCCGCTGTTCGACACCATGGTCGTTCTCGGCCAGCAGCGCGTTGTGCGCCGTCTGCGTGACGCGGTCAGTGAACTTGGCTAGACTGCACCCAAAACAGCAGGGGGCTGGCATGTTTTCATCGCGGCGCAGATTCTTGTCGAAGCTATTCGCTGCGCCATTGGGCGCCGCTCCCGCTCTAGGGCGCCTCTTACACGCTTTTGAGTTCTCCGCGGATGATTCCCTGGCACGCCTCGCCGCCGATCCGCTTCGCCCGCAGTTTCATCTGCTGCCGGCCAAAAATTGGATGAATGATCCGAACGGTCCCATTTTCTGGAAAGGCAGCTACCACATGTTTTTCCAGTACAATCCAGGCGCGGCCGTTTGGGGCGACATGCACTGGGCCCACGCTGTGAGCCCGGACATGGTTCACTGGCGCCACATGCCGATTGCACTTGCTCCCACGCCCGGATGGCACGACGCCGACGGATGCTTCACCGGCAGTGCCGTAGTCGATCGCGGGACCCCAACCTTCGTCTACACGGGAGTAAAAACCGTCGCGCCCGAATTCGCCACGCTTCGCGACGGAACGCAAAACCTCCGCGAAGTGCAATGCCTCGCCACTTCGACCGAGCCGCAACTCCGCACCTGGATTAAATGGAACACTCCGATTATCGAACCCCCTCGAGACCCGGCGCTTACCGGATTCCGCGATCCATTTCTCTGGCGCGACCGTGACCTCTGGTATCTGGGCGTCGGCTCGGGTGTTCGCAAACAGGGCGGTCGCATTCTGCTCTATCGTTCGACGGACCTGCGAAAATGGGAGTACGTTCATCCGCTGGCCTCAGGAAAGTGGACCGAACGCGAAAAAATCAATCCAGTGGATTCCGGCGAAATGTGGGAGTGCCCGGATTTTTTTTCGCTTGGATCGAAGCACGTCCTTCTGTATTCGACGGCAGGTAAAGTTGTGTGGGAGACAGGCGACCTCGATCCCAAGGAGCTGCTATTTCACTCGCAGCGGAGCGGTGTTCTCGACCACGGAGCATACTACGCGCAAAAGACACAGCTGGACGCGAAAGGGAATCGCATTCTGTGGGGCTGGATCCCGGAAACACGTCCCGAAGCGGAATTCAGCGCCGCAGGCTGGGCAGGTTGCATGGCTTTGCCGCGCCTGCTCTCGCTGAGCAATCAGAATGATCTGGAGATGCGTGTCGCGCCCGTGGTTCACTCGCTTCGCGAGAAAAAGAAACTGTCTTTCACGCCGCAAAGTTCGCCAGAAGAGCGCTCTCGCGCGATTCGTGCGGTCGAAATCGCAAATCTTTCCGGCGAAAGTTACTGGAAAACGGAATCTTTCCCCTTTTCGCTGACGCTTGCGGATTCTTGCGGCTCGTGGTGGTCGTTGAAGGCCGCGGCTTCGAAGTCAGGAATCACACTGCAAATAAACGAGAAATCTTTCGAGCTCCAGCCCCAATCGTCCGGCGGATTGAAATTTCATCTCTTTCTCGACGCGTCCGTCGCGGAATTGTTCTGCAATGACCTTCACGCACTGACGTCGCGAATCTATCGCAAGCCCTGCGGCGTACTCCGCATCCAAATGACGGATTCCGATATCCCCGCCCTGACCGCTTTCGAAGCCTGGCAGCTACGTCCAATTTCGAGAGACAGGCTTACGACTTAGCGACAAGCTGGGCGCCGGTTTCAGCGCGCATCCGGTTTCCCCATCGGCTTTTCGAATTTCTTGTGAAATACGCTCACGCCAAAAACGGGATTCTCCTGCGTCCCGGTAATCGAGATGGGCAGCTCGGTGCCCGCGCCGTTCTTCGAGAAGAATGGATCAATCGCCTTCAGGAAAAATGATTTCGCGCCCGTCACGGTTTGCGAAAGCCTTGCCTGCATCCTCAGATGTCCCTGCAGGTCAATCTTCTGGCTTCGGATTTCGTACGTTCCCACAAGTTCCACTCCTGCGCCGGGAACCGAAAAGGTCAGCTTCGAAAAGTGAATCACGGCGTCTTTCAAGACGAAGCTGCCCTTCAAGCCGGTGATCGCGCTGCCCGCCTCCTCGTCTCCCGGCTGGCCCTGGGCATGCCGGCTGAAACTCTCAAGTTTCTCGCGAACTTCGGAGCTGCTCCATCGGCCATTCGTAATGGCAAAACTTCCGTCCAGAGTCATCTTGTCGATCACTTTTACCTTGCCGGGGGGCAACCCGAGTTTTGCCTTGATGTCCACTGGGCCCCGCAGAAACGGCCTATCCGAATTGATCGCCAGCTGCAGGATATCTTCGATCCGCGCTTTCGGAGTCGTCACATCCAGCGTGATCTGATGTCCCTTACTCGGAACATTGATGACGCTCCCTGCCGCAACAATCACCGATTCGCCCAGAACCGCGTGCACGGGGTGCAGCAGCGTATCGCCATTGGTGCCGTCCACCGTCGCAGAATAATCCGTATGCAGCGGCACGGGTTTTCCCACGTTATCCAGTGAAAAATCCGGCGTATCCGTTTGACCGTTTACCGAAAGTTCGTCCAATTGCCCTTGGTACCTGCCGGTGGACGACAAGATTCCCGCGATTCCCGGGAATGGGCCGAGGTTTGCGTCGGTGAACCCGTAAGTGCCGAACACCGGCGTAGCCCCGGGGTCGTCGACATTCCACGGACCAAATTGACCGTTGGTTTCGATCTCGCCTTTTGGCTTGGCGTTCGTAAGCATTCCGCGGAACGAAAACCGTTGGTTCCGCCCAACTTCTGAAAGAACCAAATTGTGAATTTCCCAATCGAGCGGTTCTTTGCCGGGCTTTTTCGACAGCATCAGCAGTTCCGTATTGTCACATTCAATTTCAGCCACGGTCACTTCCGGGATCTTCTTGGTCTCGACTGCAGGCTCGGCCGCGTCCAGCCGTTGTTCCTTCGGTGGGATTGTGATCACCATTCGCTGCAAATGGATGCGCTGGATGCGGTGCGGCGCGCGGAAAATTCCCCAGAATCCCAACTGGAAGGAAAATTTTTCGACGTAAATCAAGGGAGGCGCTTCAGGACGGTTACGGTATCGCAGTGAGAGGCCTTCTCCGCTGACCCCCATTCGCGGGAAAACGTTTACGTGAAAATCTCGCAAGTCAACGTCGCTTCGGAATCGTCCCTCAAGGAGTCGCACAATCCAGTCCCGGGTTCTCAGCTCCGCTGCGCGCTTGCGCGAATAAGCGGCGGTCAGCAGGACGGCCGCGCAAAGCAACGCCGCGGCCACGGGGATGGCAACAGCCTTCTTCACGTTCGCAGGGCTCATTCCAGCAGTTTCGCAAATGGCCCGCGCGCTTTGCTACTGTTTCGGGAACAATTCGGCGCGGTTAATGTGAGATTCCTTCGCCGATACATGAATCACCGCATCCACCGGCAGCGTTGCGGGCGGCAGACACACATCCGTGCTGCATGCCTGGTAGTGCAGTTTCAACGCAATGTGCTGCTCGCCGAGCGGCGCGTTTGCCTCGACGGTCACGGGAAGCCGCAGGACCACCGTGTCGGTGTAAACATTCAGCGGCTTGTCTTTGGTAAAGTTAAATTTGTGCAGCGTTCCCCTCGGATAGCTCACGTCTCCCACTTTGAACCCTGCGGGCGCTTCCGCTTTCAAATCCGTCGGGATCAGATAGTCAAAAGTGGCCTCACGCGCGTTCACGTGATAGCCGTCGCGGATCTTCATGACCACAGCGATTTCCATATGCTTGCCGCGTGCCACCGGCTCGAAGGATGCATATGCCGTGGGTTTCACGATATCGCGCGCCGCAGGAATCTGCGCGACGAGGTGCGCTGCCGCAGCCGGCACCATGGCCACCAGGCAAGCCATGGCCCCTCGCCGGAACTTCATACCGTCACCTCGCTTCCAAGTTGCTGCGAAATCACCCGGCTCAGCACCTCAAAAAGATTCTCGCCGGTCTTCTCCAGCACAAACGAATTCTTCGCTTCCGACCAGCCCAGTTTGAAGCTGGTGGACAGCGCCGAAATCCAGATCTCGCGCACCGGCGTATTCGGCGAAATTACGAATTTGCCCGGCTCAGGCTCTTCGAAAACCACTTCCAGCTTGCCGCTCTCGCCTTCTACGTCGAAACCATGAGCGTCGCCCGCGTCCAGCAGACGCCGCTTCAATTCGGCAAACGCTGCTTCGCTCTTCCTCTGAAACTCCCGTTCATCCAGCATGGCCATGAACTACAACGCTCCCTCAATTGACTTCGAAATTTCATCGTAGCTGATCAAGCCTGTCGTGCGCTTGAGCACCTTGCCGTCGCGGGAAATTAAGACGCTGGTCGGATAACCCAGCAGGCCTCCAAATTTTTCCGCGACATTTTCGTTGCCGATCACAATCGGATAGTTCATCGGCAGCTTTTGCCCGTTCACGTCATAGCGTTCCTTCGCCACGAACGGCGCCACTACCGGCTTGCCTTCATCATCCATGGCGATTCCAATCACCGTGAAACCCTTCGGGCCATACTTGTCCTGCATTTCAATCAGCCAGGGAATTTCCACACGGCAGGGTTCGCACCAGGTCGCCCAGAAGTTCACCAGCACGACTTTGCCCTGGTAGTCCGCCAGTGTCACGTTCTTATCGCTCAAATCCTTTACGCTGACCGCGGGCGCGGGTTCGCCTGTTTTCGGAGCACTGGGACGTCCGGCAGCATTCGAATGAATTCGTGTCGATTTGTCCGCGACATACACCACCAGGGTCGCAGCAATTACAATCACCAGGATTAAAATCGTTTTCTTCATCGTCCGCCCCAAGCGCAAAGATCCTCTTCGCGCCTTGCTCCTATTAGTATATCGCCGGGTGCATTTTCCGTCCGCAGCGGCCGCTATTTTCCGCCGGTCAGCGCGCGCTCCAGCCATAGCGCGACGCTGTTCAGGAAACTCAACTTTCCCGCCAGCCAGGTCAGCTTGTTCAGGAACACCAACCCGCCGACAAACAGCAGCAGCACACCGCTAAACAGTTCGACGGCGTGCAGGTACTTTCGAAAGCGCTGATAGAATTTCAGAAACTGTCCGATGCCCAGCGCGGTCAGCAGGAAGGGAACGGCAAGCCCTGCCGAATATACCGCCAGCAGGAGCACTCCTCGCGCGATTGTGTCGCTCGCGGCCGCAAGCGCCAGCACCGTGGCCAGGATGGGTCCGATGCAAGGCGTCCAGCCGAACGCAAACGCAAATCCGAGAAGGAAGCCACTCCAAACGCCGGGCTGCGTGCTGGTGCTGCGCAAATGCACGTCACGATTCAACCAACGCGCAAGCGCGGGCCCAAGAAATCCGATGATGGAAAGCGAAAAAAAGTGCACTGCTCCAAGTCCCGCGAACAGCGGCCCGTGGCGCACCAGCGCCGCAATACCGAGCGCAACCAGAATCACACCGAGAACAATTCCTGATCGCGCATTCAGTTTCGCGAGCGCACCAACCAAATGCAGACCAAACAGCAGAATCAATGCGCCAGCGATCGGCGCCAGCGTGTTGCGATTCTCGCGCAGGAAGGAGCCGACAGCGCTCGCCGAAGCCCCGAACGAAATGAACACGACGGAAAAGCCAACTACAAAGGAAAGCGCTGACGAAAAAAGACTCCCGCGCGGCTGTTGCCCTTGCCGCAGTTGCTCCATGCCGATTCCGCTGAGCATCGAAATGTAGCCCGGCACCAGCGGCAGCACGCAGGGCGAGAGAAACGAAACAAGTCCCGCAAGAAACGCGGCGGCAAGGGAAACGTCTGGGGTCATGCGAAAGGTGGCTCCGAATGAGGTTTGATGTCGGTCATCCCAGGAAGTGTCACCAGACTCTGGATTTTCAGCGGTTGCCCAGCTTGAACATTCTTACACAGTTGCGACGCTTCAGGTTCCTTGCCGCGCGCTCCTGCCGACACCTGCAAGCTGAATTTGGCGGCGGAGCCGTACTGAGGCCGTTGCTGCCTCTGGTAAGATCCTTCGATTCAGCAGCTTGGCGCAGCAGCCTGTGGTGAGCCGATTGCTCCCTTCCCCCTTCGAGGTTCGCCTTCTATGTATTGGACGCCCAACAAAGTGACTGCGCTTCGCGTGCTGGTTGGATTTGGCGCCGTGGCTCTATTCGGTCACGGCGTGTGGGCCAATCTGGCGGCGGTCGTTCTCACCGTGGCATCCATCGGGCTCGACGCGCTCGATGGCCACCTTGCGCGCAAAAGGCAGATGGCCACGCCTCTCGGTGCGCAACTCGATATTCTCGGGGACCGCATGATCGAAAACATGTTCTTCACCTACTTTGCGGTAGTGGGCCTGGTGTCGCTTTGGCTGCCGCTGCTGTTTTTCGCGCGTGGCGCAGCCACCGATTTTCTGCGCGGGCTGGCGCTGAGGGCCGGGCGCTCGGGCTGGGGAGCGAACGCAATGCTGCAAACGTGGTGGGGGCGCGCGCTTGTCCTATCACGCTGGAGCCGCGGGCTCTATGCTGCGCTCAAGTGCGCGTGCTTCTGTTACCTGGGACTGGAGCTCGCGCTGACGCGTGGTCCGGTCGCGCTGCTCGGGTCCTTGGCCAGCGAAACGCACCTTACCCTTCGCGCGATTGCGCAAATCCTGACGTGGGCGACTGCGGCGTTCTGCCTGGTTCGCGGCTTGCCTGTTTTGCTCGAAGGTTGGCGCTACTTCGCGAACGAAGCGGTCGCGATTCGCTCGCGGAAATCTTCGCCGGAGGTGGCGTGAAATCGAGGAAAATGGGATGGAGCAAGTAACGCAGAGCAGCGGATCTGGCGCGGCGTTTTTCGATATCGACGGAACGCTGCTGGCCAAGCCGGCGCTGGAGCGGCGATTTTTCCGGGAGCTGCACTGGAGAAGGGAAATTCCAGGCGAAAATTATTTTCGATGGCTGTCGGAGTTCCTTCGCCTCGCGCCGCGGGATATTTCTGCGGCGCTGCATGCAAACAAGATGTATTTGCGCGGCGTGCCCGCAGAAATTGCTTTCGCGCGCGGAGCAAACCAGCGATGCGGCCGTGCGGGTCGCTGGCTGCCGGAATTTTTTCCAGCGGCCATCCAGCGTGTGTGGTGGCATGCACTCCGAGGAGATGCCATCGTCCTGGTAAGCGGCACGCTTGCGCCTCTTGCGGAAATTGTGGGATTTGCGCTGGAACGCGAACTTTTGCGGCGGGGCGTGGAGGCAACAATTTCGGTGATCTCGACGAAGCTTGAAGTCCGCGATAAGCATTGGACCGGCCGCGTCGCCAACGCTGCGATGTTCGGCGAAGCAAAAGCTTTCGCGATCAAAGAGTTTGCCGGCGAACGTGGAATTGAGTTAAAGCAATGCAGCGCGTATGGCGATTCGTCGTTGGACCGCTGGATGCTTGCTTGCGTGGGCCACCCCTTCGCAATCAATCCGACGTGGCGCATGCGGCTCATTGCGAATTCGCATGCCTGGCGAATGCTGTCGTGGACTTCCCGCACGCGCGAATTGCCGGCGAACAACGAGATTTGAAACCTGAAATGGACCGGTTAAAATCGGAAAAACGAGGCGGCAGGATGAACGGAACAAGACGCCGTGCGGAAATGGCACGCGATGCGATCTGGAAAACACTCGCCGGCGGGGAACGGCAGAAATCTTCGCGCGAGGCGACCGCGATTGTAGCAGCAGGAGGTTTCGCGGGATGGACCCTGGCGGCGAAAGAAAACACAGCCGAAGGAAGCTTACGAGTCGAACTCGCGCGAGTTCGGGCGGCTTGTGGCGCATTTGAGTCGGTCGCGCTCGGCTACCTCGCTTTGTCGAGCGCGATGATCTTCGTCTTCTCGCGGAATTTGGAGCACCCCTGGAAGCTGATTGGCGCGCAGGCCATCGTGGCCGCGCTGATTTTTGTGCTTTGCGTTATGGCAGCGCGCTCGGAAGAACGCGCTCAACGGGACGGCGTGACGCTCGGTACGCGGTTCTGGCATTTCTGGCGGCATTGGTATCCGCATCTTTTTTTTCTATTCTGCTTCGAGGAACTCGCCTATCTGGTTCATCTCGTCAATCCCATTTGGCAGGATGCGAAGCTGATTGCGTTTGACCGCGCGCTGTTTGGCGTCGATCCCGCCGTCTGGCTGGAACAATTCGCGACTCCGCTGCGCAACGATCTTTTTCAGCTCGCGTATCTAACCTACTTCGTTTATCTGCTGGTGCTTGGCGGAATTCTCTATTACCGCCGCGAATGGCACGCGTATTGGTCGGTGATGACATATTCTGCCGTGGGCTACGCGCTCGGCTACGTGATTGCAATGCTGTTCCCGATCGCGAGCCCGTGGTACGCGATGGCGGGCATGTGGCGTGGAGAGCTTCACGGCGGGCCGTTTACTCTAACGATCAACTTCATCGAACACTACGGCAGAGTGCGCGGCGCCGCGTTTCCGTCCGAACACGTCGCAGGTTCGGTCGCGGCACTCTGGGGAGCGTGGCGTCACCGGCGCTGGCTTTTTTGGCTGATGCTGCCGCTGGTTACCGCTATGTGCGTTTCGACGGTCTGGGGCCGCTACCACTATGTCGCCGATATTTTCGGCGGAATGGCTACCGGCACGCTGGGCTACTTGATTGGCCGCCGGATCATGCAGCGGCGCGGTTCCGTCGGCGAACCAGTTCAGAACGAGTAGTCGTCCGTGCCTTGTCCGAACGCGGGAGATGCTTGGCTGCCAAACCCTCCCTCCCCACTTTTTTCGGCGAGCCATTCAGGGGTGCGGGGAAATGGCCGCAATCTGGCGCCAGGTGACCCGCTTGATGTTTTGGTCTTGGAGCAGGTTGCGGAATTCGGGGCTGGTGAAGAAATCGAAGTCGCGCTGACGCCAGGCGGCGCCCCAGGTGTCGCGTTCGCGGGTGGCGGCGCGCATTTCGGCGTCATCGTAGGCCAGGTGGATGACGAGTTGGGTGACGCCCGGTTCTAGGTTGCGCAGAGCGTTCTTGTAGAAGTCGGCCCATTTTTCCGGCTGCACCTTCGGTTCGATGGTGATCGTGTGGTCGATGACCACGTCATCGGGACCGAGAGCTTTTTCTAGATACGGATAATCGGCGAACCAGTCGCGGGTGACGAAAAACGGCAGTTTGTAGTGGTGCGCGAGGCGCAGTGCGACTTCGAATAGTTCCTTGCCCGTGCTATCCAGACGTAACTGATGCGAATCAAGATGCGTGGGCCGGATGCCCATGGCGTGGGCGCGCTCGATTTGCGCGCGCAGTTCGATTTCCGCTTCCCCCGGATCGATGCGCGTTTCCGGCGTCCAGTCGTGATGCAAATAGCCATTTTTGTCGAGCAGGCTGCGAACTTGGTCGGCCGGAGCAACCGGACCCCAGCGATAGTAGACGCGTTCGCTGGTGAGAGTCAGGTGAAGGCCGAAGTCGACTTCGGGATGCGATTTGGCGTAGTCGGCAATCTCCGGGAACCAGGGGCAGCTCACCATAATGCTGGCGGAATTGACTGCGCCGGATTCGAGCGCCTTGATTGAGGCTACATTGACGGAGTGAGTGACGCCAAGATCGTCTGCGTGGACGATGAGAAGTTTTGCATTGGCCGGGTAGCCGAGCTGTTCAGCGAGAGATCTCTTGGCAGATTGTGCGCCGGCCGGAATTGCGGCCGCGATGAGGAGGATGCAGGAGAGGGAGACTCTTTGACGGTTCATAGCGCGTGTGTTTTATGGACCGAAAATGATTTGAGCACGTTAACCGGTTGGCGGTTTTGTGGCAAGCGTTTCATGGAATATTCGGCACCGGACCATTCGGCTAGCTTCGGGCGTCGAGTAACGTCTTTTCGGCCAATAGGCCGCTACGTTCGTGGCCGCATTCCGTAAGGAGATCCAGCACCTTCGTCAAAATCTGGTTTTTTCGATCTTGGCGCGGAATACGGAAACTCCCTTAGGCACGCGCGGACGGGCAAGCTGCTTTTACGCTCAAAAAAGGATCAGAAGATTTTTTCCTGGCGGCGGAGGTTGCCGAAGGTACCGATGTTGGCGATGGTGAAGGCGATGCGGAACTGATTTTCCGTACGGACCTGGCCGAGAGCGATTCGACGATATTCGAAGGACAGGCCGCAGCAGCTCCCGTTGTAGGTGATCTGCGCGATCTGATTCTGCAGCGCGGTGTTTTGGATGTCGTAGCTGACGCCACCGGTGAAATTGAAACCCTTGCGGTTGAAGCTGCCATAGCCGAGCAGCGCACGAATCTGGTTGGAAAGCGGCTGCAGCACCGGATCATCCTGAATGTGGAAATGCGCCACGGTGGCGAAAAATTCGCTGTACGGTCTGACTTTCACGAGCGTTCCTTCGGCCACAATCTTGTGCAGTTGTGGGTCGTATTCGATGATCTGCTCGGCGTCATATTTGCCGCCCGGAGTGACTTTGAAGTCGCTGATGATAGGCGAGGAGTTCCGCGGCCCGGTCGCAAATGCAAACGGGGTGAGGGAATTCAGCGATTGCAGCACGTTGCGCTGGCCATCGACAATTGCCCCACCAAACGTGGGATTGAAATAGTGCTTTTGCACGACGTTCCAGGAGAAAAATTCGACCGGCTGATCTTCACCGTGTTTCACGTACAGGCGTTGCGTGAAGCCGTACTCGATCTCGTTGGTATTGGAAAGGGTCGCGTCGGAATCGAAGCGGATGAAGCGCTCGAAATCGTTGATGCCAGTGATATAGCGGTATGTGATTTCGGGCTCGATGGTGTGCTTGTATTTTCGTTTGGATTTTGAGCCCTGGAAATACTTTTGGAGCGTCGGCGGGCGCAGCTCCAGGGTGAATTCGCCGTTATTGCGGGTGACGGACTGCGAGCTAACGTTGCCCGAGGCGTCGAGCGAAGCTCCATATCGTGTGGTGCGTACCGCTCCGCTTGCCGTTACACCGAGCCATGGACCGAAATGCAGGGGTACGGTCACCTTTGGCGCGAACCCGATTCGTGGCACAGCCGACGGCGTCGTAAAATTGGCGTCCTCGCGGCGCACCGCACCAGTAAACGAATCGAAACTGAAATAGACAGGCACACTCCGCCAGGGTGCTTGTTCGACCGAACCGAATCTTGCTTCGGGCAAGTTGCGAAGTGACACGCTAGTCTCGGGATTGATGGTCAAGAAGCTCTTGTCGTTTAGCGCCGCCAGATTCAGGCTGAAGCCCCGAAAATTGTTGCTCAAGAAAAAAGCGCTGCGGACTTCGGAGTTGATGGCGTCTCCGTACGCGTCCGCGAATGCCAGGCGGAAGGTTAGCGAAGACAACTGGTTGTAATCTGCCACGAATCGCCAGCCCCGCGGCAGCAGCGATTGCGCTTGAAGTTGTTGCTGATGGCCGCCCTGCGGTTGTAGGACGCCGTTCGAATCGGGCAGTCCGCGGTCGATTACACCGTAATACGTGTAGAGGAACCAAGTGTCTTCCGCGGGGCGCATGCGAATCTCGGCTCGCTGGGAAGAACCTCGCTTGCTCAGGTACTGCGCACCCAGGGTCGCGTCCGCCCATGTAACGGGAGCCAGATAAAGGGCTTCGCCAAAGACGTAGCCCTTTGTAGAACTGTTCCCAACGTCCGGCAGCAGAAAGCCCGATTGCCGGACGCGTTGCCCGGCGGGCGCGGTGACGTATGGCAGCCAGAGGAGAGGCACCTTGTATAGGCGGAAATTTGCGTTCACCAGCGCGACGTTCTTGTTCAGCCGGATGCGCGCGCGAGGTGCGAACATCTGCCAGGTGGGGCGCTCCTGGTCGCAAATGGTGATCCACGCCTGCTCGACGACAAAGACGTCTCCGGCGGCGAATCGTTCCACATGACGGGCTTCGAAATAGAGCGGGTTGTCCGACACGAGGACCATCGGATTCGGCCGGCGGAGAATCCTTACGGTTCCGCGGACGTTGGTGAAAGTGCCGGCGCCGCTGGCGAAGTTGTAATGAGCTTCGCCGGCTTCGAGGTGCTGGTTCTCGTAATCGAATTGGACGTGGCCCTGCGCGAGGGAGTCGCGCGTTTTTTCGTTGTATTCGATGTGGTCCGCACGCAGGCGCATGCCCGCGTACTGCAGGTCGACGTTTTTGTCGGCGACGAAAAGGTCGCCTCTACGCGATTGCGGGCCGTCGGAGGAAAGTTCCGCGTACTGTCCCTTGGCGGAAGGCAAGTGGACCTGCTGTGCCGCAGCGGGGAAAGCACACAACGCCTGCATGGCAGCGCAAACCGCCGCGCCAATTTCGAAGACATTCCGGCGGAGTACGGTTCTTGCGATGAGAAGAGTCAGGTAAGAGCGCGGCATGCGATCGGATCAAAGCAGTTGGATAGCTTAACACGCGTCTCGGGTTGGATGGGCCGGCGGGCGCGTCGAAACGCGAAATCCGCCGAGCGCGTCTGTCCTTTCAAGGGAGTCTTCAAGGGGATGTGTCGCCTGTCTGAACAAATCAATTGCTGCGCTGTCGCGATGAAGGCGGTATGATGCGCGGCCGCTCCGCCGCGAGCGGTACTGTTAAGCGGTCCGAGGATGCGAGACGATTTTTACCGTGGCACGTCTAAACGGCCAAAGTTGGGGTGTGACCACAAAAATTTCGGCTCCCAGGCGTTGCGGCAGCGCTTGCCTTGCGGACAAGCGGAAGGCAACCTTGTACGCGTTTGCGCAAGCTTGTCGTTGCCAGGTTTCTTGTGGTGGCCCGCCGGGTTTTGGGTTGGCGACTTGTCATGGTAAGGAGAGAAGCATGAACCGTATGTACTTCACCCTGCGGTCAATTGGAATCCATGGAATCGTGGGAATCGTTTTGATCCTCGGCTCAACGGGCCTCGCGAAAACCATTCGAGCCGGAACGCAAGACATTCCACAGAATTTTCCTTCGACCGTCTCGCAGGAAAAAGACAAGAACGAGCAAAAGAAGGACGAAAAAAAGGACGATAAAAAAGACGAGAAAAAGGGTCTGCCCTTGAAGTCCGACCGGAAGATCACCTTTACCACGGACGAGGGGACCTGGATGTCGCTCGATGTTTCGCCCGACGGCAAGACGGTTGCGTTCGAACTGCTCGGAGACATCTACACGCTTCCCATCGAGGGAGGTAAAGCAAAATTGATTGACGGCGGTATGTCGTTCGACAGCCAGCCGAAATTTTCTCCTGACGGGCAGTGGATTGCCTTCCTCTCGGATCGCGAAGGCAGCGAAAACATCTGGATCATGCATTCGGACGGAAGCGGAGTGAAGCAGGTTTCGAAAGATCCTGGCAGCGAATTTGTTTCGCCCAGCTGGGATCCGAGCGGTAAGTACGTCTATGTTTCAAAAACCCACTTCGGCATCGGACCGCGCGAAATCTGGATGTACCACATCGATGGCGGGACGGGCATCCAGATCACCAAATCGAAGCCTACGCCGACGACGAAGCGGGAAGACCGAACGAACGATATGGGCGTGGTGGCCTCGAGCGACGGTAAGTATCTCTACTACGCGGAGCGGCGCCGGGATTTTTCCTACAACTCGATGTTCCCGCTGTGGCGGATCAAGCGAAAGGACCGTAAGACCGGGGACGAGGACACGATCATCGAGCAACCGCGAAGCGCGATGCGTCCGGGATTGACGCCGGACGGGAAGTTCTTGCTGTATGTGACGCGGCACGAAACGGAAAGCGGATTGCGTCTGCGCAACCTCGAAACCGGCGAAGATCATTGGGTCCGTTACCCGGTGACGCGCGACGACCAGGAAGCTCTTTTCACCCGCGATTTGTTTCCCGGTTACGCGTTCGTCGCCGGAGGGAAAGAGATTGTTTATAACCAGGATGGAAAAATCCGGAAGCTGAATCTGGAATCCGGGGTCGAGACGATCATTCCATTTACGGCAGAAGTTTCCCAGGACCTCGGGCCAAAGCTCGATTTTCCCCAAAAAGTGGAACAGGGCCCGGTGAAAGTGCGTTTGATTCACGATCCGGTCGAATCGGCCGATGGGAAGAAGCTGGCATTTTCCGCGATGACGCGCCTCTATACGCTCGATCTTCCGGGCGGAAAGCCGCAGCGCCTGACGAATGGGAAGACAACGGAATTTCAACCCGCGTGGTCGCCGGACGGGAAATGGCTCGCCTACGTTTCGTGGTCTAGCGAAGGCGGCCAGCTCTGGAAAATTTCTTCGGCCGGCGGCGCCCCGGTGCAGCTGTCAAAATCGCTGGCCGTGTACAGCAATCCGGCGTTCTCGCCGGACGGCACAAAAATTGTTTTCCTTCGCGGCAATGCCTACGACCGGGAAAACAGTACTTTTGACGGAGGGCAGACCGGCAATGCCGATCTAGTGTGGATTTCCGCGGATGGCGGCGAGCCAAACCTGATCCTACCGGCACGCGGTGCGGGCGGCCCGCACTTCACGAACGAGAAAGACCGCATTTATGTGTACACGCCCGGCGGCTTGGTCTCGCTCCGCTACGACGGAACGGATCGTCGCACGCACCTGCAGGTGAAGGGGCAGGGGCTTTACTTCTTCGAAGAACCGATTCCCGCCGACGACCTGGTGCCGAGTCCCGATGGCCAATGGGTATTGGCGCACGTCATGAATCAGCTTTACGTTGTCGCGATGCCTGCAGTCGGCGGCGAAGCGCCGACGATCAGCGTGACAGGGCCTTCGGTGCCATTGAAGAAGGTCACCGATATTGGGGCGGATTACTACGGATGGGCCGACAATGGAAAAACCATCGGGTGGGCCGTGGGTTCGAGCTATTTTCGTCAGCCACTCAGCTCAATTTCCTTTGAACCGCCGAAGGACGAGAAAAAGGAAGGCGAAAAGAAGGACGAAAAGAAAGACGGCGACGCGAAGGACGCAGACAAGGATAAGGACCAGAAAGAGTCTGCGGACGCCAAGAAAGATGAAAAGAAGGAAGAGAAAAAGCCGCAGAAATTCAAAGAACAGGAAAAAGACGTTCAGGAAGTCACCGTCGACCTGGAGCTTCCGCGCAAGACCCCGAAGGGAACCATCGTGCTTCGCGGCGCAACCGTCGTAACGATGAAGGGCGACGAAGTGTTGAAGGATGCGGACGTTGTCATCGAGAACAATCGCATCACTCGGGCGGGTGCGCGCGGAAGTGTTCCTTCTGGCGCGAAAGTGTTTGACGTCCGCGGAAAGACGATCACCCCCGGATTCATCGACACGCACGCGCATTGGTTCGAAATCAAGCGCGGCATCCTCGATACCCAGAACTGGGCGTTCCTGGCCAATCTAGCCTACGGCGTTACTGCCGGCCTCGATGTGCAGACTGGGTCGAACGACATGTTTGCGTATCAGGACCTTGTGGACACCGGAGACATTCTGGGCCAGCGCGCATTCTCTACCGGGCCGGGAGTCTTCTCCGACAACAATTTTCAGTCGGAAGAAGAAGTCAAGGGCGTGCTGACGAAGTACCGGAAATACTACGGCACCCATAACATTAAGAGCTACCTCGTCGGCAATCGCAAGCAGCGGCAATACATGGTGCAAGCGGCGAAGGAATTGGAAATGATGCCGACGACCGAAGGCGCGCTGGACTTGAAACTCGATCTGACCCACGTCATCGATGGTTTCCACGGCAACGAACACACGTTGCCGGTAACTCCGCTCTACAACGACGTTGTGCAGATTTTCGCGAAGTCCGGCATCGCGGAAACGCCGACCCTCATCGTGAACTACGGCGGACCATTTGGCGAAGACTACTGGTATGAATACAGCGAAGTTCACGACAACGCGAAGCTGAACCGCTTCACGCCGCACAAGATTATCGACGAAAAGGCCAAGCGGCGTCCGGCATGGTTCCGCAAAGACGAATACGAATTTCCGAAACTGGCGGCGCAAATGGCGAAGCTCGAGAGGGCCGGCGGCCTGGTCGGCGTGGGCAGCCACGGGCAGATTCAGGGCATCGGCTATCACTGGGAAATGTGGATGCTGGCCAGCGGCGGAATGACGCCGATGGAAGTGCTCAAGTGCGCGACGGTCAACGGATCGAAAATTGTGGGCCGTCCGGATGAACTCGGCACGATCGAGCCGGGAAAACTCGCAGACCTGGTGATTTTCGACAAGAGTCCGCTTGAAGACATTCACAACACCAATACCATCCATTGGGTGGTGAAGAATGGCGAGGTATTTGAAGGAGACACGCTCAACCAGGTGTGGCCGGAGCAAAAGAAGCTGGAACCGCTCTGGTTCTGGAACAACTACGACGTGCCGAAGGCCGGCGAACCACTGCAGTACGGAAAGACGGCAGCGCCGTAAGACGGCACAGAGGATCCAAAAGAAAAATCACCGAGAGCGGGGCGAGTTACGCCTCGCTCTGTTGTTTTGCGTTGGCCTTGGCCCCGGATTCCTTGTACCAACCGAACGTGCGGCTCAGACCTTCGGGGAAGTTGACAGTTGGTTCGTATTTCAAAAGCTCGCGGCTCAGACTAACATCGGCTTGCGAGTCGCGGATGTCGCCCTCGCGCGGCGGCTCATACTTTGCTTCGAGATGATTGCCACTGATCTCTCGTAGAAGTTGCAGGGTCTGATTCAGTGAAGTCCGATCGCCCGTGCCCACATTGATGACTCTGCCGCTCGCGGCCGGCGCTTCGCAGGCGAGCAGATTGGCCTGCACCACGTTTTCGATGTAGGTGAAATCGCGTGTTTGTTCGCCGTCTCCGTACACCACCGGCTCGGTATTTTCGAGGAACGCCGTGCAGAATTTCGAGAGTACGCCGGAATAAGGCGAGCTCGGATCCTGCCGCGGGCCGAAGACATTGAAATACCGCAGGCTGACGTTTTGAAGGCCGTACACTTTCCCAAAGACTTGGGCGTATAGTTCGCCAACCCATTTCGTGACGCCGTAGGGAGAAATCGGTTCGGGGCGCATGGATTCTGTTTTGGGAAGAGTGGGCGTTTCGCCATAGGCAGAGGAAGAAGCGGCAAGGACTACTCGTTTGACCTTGGCATCACGCGCGGCGACGAGAACGTTGAGGGTGCCTTCGATATTGACCTTGTTGGTTTCCAGCGGGTCTTTCAGTGAGCGGGGAACGGAAGTGCGCGCGGCCAGATGCAGAACGTAATCGGCCTCGTGCATGGCGCGCCGAACGGCCTCCAGGTCGTTGATGCTGCCCTTGATGAAAGTGATTTTGTTGCGGATGTCGGCGAGGTTATCTTCTTTCCCTGCGGATAGATCGTCGAGGACCACCACGCTTTCTCCGCGACGGACCAGTTCATCGACGGTGTTGGATCCGATAAATCCGGCGCCTCCGGTAACGACGTATCGCATTCGAGCCATCCTCCGTGAGTCCCTCACGATCCACCGCCCAGCGGGATGTACTCAGCCGGGTCGCGGGCCGCTTTCCCGGAGACGCGCGAAAATGCTTCTGGTAACCTGAATCGGCGCGGCCAGGAATGGTTCGCGTGACGCCATATTTTACGACGAAAGCCTGGCGAGCAAAGTTTTCAAAGGAGTCCGCGTCGCAGGAAGGTTATGAGCCGCCGAATCGTAGCTGTACTTGCCGTTATTTTTGCCGTGGTCTGCGGAGCAGCCGCGTTTGTGTGGTTGCACGCGGGCGGACAGAGTAAAACGTCGGTGCACTTCACGCCCGATCCGCCCGTGTCGAATCCTGGAGCATCCGCGCCACCGGAACCGGAGAAGAGCGCGACACCTCCGGCAAGCGCAACGAAAGCGCCGGCGGACGCGGCGCTAGGCACCGGTTTTTCGCCGGTAAACGGCGAGGTTCTGGAGTTTACCGGCAGCATAGCGAAAGTGAGCAACGTCGCGAGCCTGCGGCTGCTGGTCAACGGACGAAAACAGATTGCCGGCAGGGATGCCTGGCACTTGCAGGCATTCGCCCACACGCAGAATCCATTGCGTATGGTGTTTGAACTGGACGACCAATTTGATTCCTACAGCATCCCGGGCGATTTTGCGAGCATGCAATACGAAATGCGCTTGAGCGAGCGAGGACAGAAGGTGCAATCGGTACAGCGGCTCACACCGACGGGCCGAGAACCGGCGCCCTCTGGAATGACCGGCGCGCGAGTGCTGCCGGGAACGCGCGATCCGCTGGGAATGATGCAATATTTGCGCTCGGTGGATTGGGCGAAAGCCTCTGCGGTGCACGGACCGGTGTACGACGGGCGCAAGCTCTATGAAGTACGTGCGCAAAAGATCGGCTCCGCGGAAGTGCAGGTGCCCGCCGGGAACTTTTCGACCTCTACGATCGAGGTCAAAGTTTTCGACAACGGAGCGGAAATGAAGGACGCCCACTTTACGCTTTACCTTGCGAAAGACGAAGCGCGGACGCCCGTTTTGCTGGAAGCTGTGTTGCCGTTTGCGGCGGCGCGTGTGGAGCTCACGAAAAGACGGCCACAGTAGCGGTACCCTTCGAAATGGGTTCCACGAACCCAGCCCAAAGACTCCAACCGATAGAGCGTTGCAAGAAACGAAGAACTCATCGTTCTAATGACGATGGCGATGGAGGCTATCCCATGAGAAATCGATTGAGTTTGCTGTCCACGAAGGTCCGTGGAATGTCCCGGGTCAGGCGGACGCTGCTCCTGGCAGCTGTCTTTGTCTGTTGTTTTGTGGTTCTCGGACGGCTGACGCAGCCGAATCCCAAACAGAAGGTCGACGCCGTCCCGCAAGTCCAAACGAAAGAGATTGAGACGAATGCCCTCGAAACGGATCTGTTCGTGGATGCGGACAAACTTAAGGATTTGCAGGAACAAATCAATGCGAGTGGAGAGCCGCGGGCGACCGCGGCACAGCAACTTCGAAAGGAGGCGCCTTTTACGACGCCGTGGATTGCCCATACTGCACAACTTGTCGTGGCCACGAAAGAGTTTGCGAGGTCGCGATCGTCGTTGGAGGAAATCCTGGAGCGTCACCGGGGCTATGCCGCGCGGTTGCGCATGGCCGGCCGGAAAAGCGGTAGCGTCCTCTCTGCCACGCTGCGAATTCCCTCGCCGGAGCTGAGCGCCACGGTGAGCGAACTGAAATCGCTGGGCGATGTGGAGCAGGAAGAGGAATGTGCGGACGAGGTCACTCAGCAACGCGCGGACCTGGAAGCTCGGCTGAGCAACGCGCAGGCCACCCTGCGACGTTTAGAAGAGCTCCTGAAGAAGCAGACTTATCCGGACGGGAACGTACGGGAACTGCAAAGGCAAATCGCCGGCGCCAGCGCGGAGGTCAATCGATTAGAAGCGGAACGGCTAGCCTCCGAGCACCGCGTGATTTTCGCGAACGTGCAATTCTCCTTGCGGGAAGAGATTTCTCAGCCTGCGGAAACGCTTGGATCGCAACTTCATGCCGCGGCCGCCACCGGATTCGGTCAGGCCGCCGCGAGTATTTCGGCGATCTTGCTGTTTTTCATCGGGCGCGGCCCTGTGGTCCTGCTGTGGATGGCAATTCTGTATCTGCCGGCGAGATATGCTTGGCGCCGTTGGATGACGACGGCAGCTGCGGCAGCGGCGCCGGTCGCACAGGCCTGAGAAAAGCACATCCCGCGGAAATGCGGATCGCGGAATACGGACACCCAGGGGACTAGCAGGGAACGATGCGCTCGCGGTTGCGAGTCACGCGGCGGGTGGCGTTGCGGGTGTCCACGACCAGCTTGGAGCCGTCCACAATCGCGTTGTAGTCGTAGCTTGAGTGATCAGTGGCGATAATCGCGGCGTCGTACTTCCCAAGCGTCGCCGCGGAGATCGGCACGGATTTCATATGCTCAAAGTTGTAGTGCCGCATCTTGTGCATCTGCGGGAAGTACGGGTCGCTGTAGTCGAGCTGCGCGCCACGCTGCTGAAGGAGCTGCATAATTTTTAGGGAAGGCGACTCGCGGAGGTCGTCCACATCTTTTTTGTAGGCGACGCCCAAAACCAGCAACTTGGAGCCGTTCAGGCTTTTCTTCTGCTGGTTCAGGGCAGCGGCGACCGCCTCCACAACATGATATGGCATGTAGGTATTGATTTCGCCGGCGAGCTCGATGAAGCGGGCAGCAAAATCGTATTCCCGCGCTTTCCAGGAGAGATAGTAAGGATCCACAGGAATGCAATGACCGCCGAGGCCCGGGCCTGGATAGAAAGGCATGAAGCCGAAGGGTTTGGTTGCCGCCGCGTCGATCACTTCCCAGATGTCGATTTTCATACGCGAGGCGAGAAGTTTTAGCTCATTCACAAGAGCGATGTTGACGCAGCGGAAAATGTTTTCAAGCAGCTTGGCCATCTCCGCCGCGCGGGTGGAGCTGACTGGAACCACGCGGGCGACGACTTGGGCGTACAGAGCGAGGGCAGCGCGGCTGCTGGGTGGATTCGTGCCACCGACGACTTTGGGAATTTGCGCTAGGCCGTATTGCTTGTTACCGGGATCTTCGCGCTCCGGCGAGAACGCCAGGAAAAAGTCGGCGGGAATATTCTCGCTTTCGATTCCCGAGGCAACGGGGCAGCGCAAGCCGCTTTTTTCAAGAATCGGCAGCACCAATTCCTCGGTTGTGCCCGGATACGTGGTGGATTCCAAAACGACAAGCTGGCCCTTCTGAAGGTGCGGTTGAATGGAGATGGCGGTTTGTTCGACGTAGCTCAGGTCCGGTTCGCGGCGTTCATCGAGAGGAGTCGGAACGCAAATGAGGATGGCGTCAGTTTCCTTGAGCTTTGAAAAATCCGTGGTAGCGCTGAAGTGGCGGCTGTTAACGAACTGCTGGATTTTCGTCTGCGAAATATGCTCGATGTAAGATTTTCCGGCATTCAGCATCGAGACTTTTGCCGGGTCAGTATCAAAGCCGGTGACTCTATGGCCTGCTTCAGCAAATCGCAGCGCCAGCGGAAGGCCCACGTACCCACATCCGATGATTCCTACTTTTAATTGCGCACCCTTGAAGAATTCTGGTTTCCGGTCGGTCGGCATCTGACTGTACTCGCTCCTCATTCCCCGAAAATTGAGCTGGAAGAAACATACGCAACCGGCTGCACTAACAATATAGCAGGTTCACGGTGAGGCCCAGGTCGCCAGGCGAAGTGCATGTTACGCGTTGTTAAAGATTGCGGTCGTTGCTTCGCTTCGAAAGCCCGGACAAAATGAATAGCGAGTGGAAGGTGTAGCGGCCATGCGGGGCGAATGGCGTGACGATTCTTCTAGTTTTGTTGCTGGGCGTGGTGGCGGGAATTCTAGTGGGACTTCTCGGCATTGGCGGCGGCATCGTACTGGTTCCGGCAATGGTGCATATCTTGCGCATGGACCAGCACCTGGCGCAAGGAACTTCACTTTTTATTCTTCTGCCGCCCATCGGATTGGGCGCATTGCGGGAATACTGGAAGGCCGGAAACGTGGACCTGCGCGCCGGAGTCTTGTGCGCGATCGGAATGATTCTGGGCGCGTATTTCGGCGGGAAGGTGGCCGTGCCGATGTCCGCACACCTTCTGAAAGGCTTGTTCGGCGGCTTTTTGATGTTTTCGGCCGTGCTGCTATGGATGAAGGCGCGTCCAGCGCAATCCGGCGCACTCGCGACAACACCGAAGGCAGGCGACGCGTGAAACGGCAATTGCTCGTGGATCTTGGCGTGCTGTTGGCGGGACTGACCGGAGGGATCGCCTCAGGATTGTTTGGCATTGGCGGCGGGGTGATTCTGGTGCCCATTCTGGGCTTGCTGCTCGGATTCAGCCAGCATCGCGCTCAGGGAACAAGCTTGGTGGCGCTGATTCCGCCCACGGGATTGCTGGCGGTGCTGGCATACGCAAAGGCGGACTACGTCTCATGGCGGACCGGATTGCTGCTGATACCGGGAATTCTTCTGGGCGGAATTGCAGGTGGCAATTTGGCCAGACGCATTCCCGCTGCGGGCATGCGGCGGGTTTTTGCTTCATCGATGTTCTTGCTGGGAGCCTGGCAAGTTTTCGACGCGCTGCGCGGCTGATGAACACGCGAAATCATGATTGACCTGCATTGCCACATTTTGAGCGGGATGGACGATGGCGCAAAAAGCGTCGAAGAGTCGTTGGCCATGGCGGAGACGGCGATCGCAGATGGAATCACGCACGTTGTGGCGACCCCGCATTCGAGCAACCGGTATCGTTTTGATTTTGCCGCCGTCCGGCGGGTTGCCGCTGAACTGCAGAAAGCGGTGGGCGACAGGCTGAAACTCGCCACCGGCTGCGATTTTCATTTGAGCCCGGAAAATGTTGCGGCGCTCAAACGAAATGCAGCTCCATTTTGCATTCATCAAAGGGACTATTTGCTGGTTGAGCTCAATGAATTTTCAATTCCACCAGCCGTGGACCAGACTCTCTACGAAATTCAATTGGCGGGCCTGCGTCCGATCATCACCCACCCAGAGCGCAACGGCATCATCAGGGCACAGCCGGAGCGGCTGGAAAAATGGATTCGCAACGGGTGCTACGCACAAGTGACCGGCGGCTCGCTGTCCGGGACGTTCGGTCCGGGTGCCCTGGAAACGTCCCGCGCATGGATTGCGCGTGGCTTGGTCCATTTTGTGGCCAGCGACGCCCATAACTTGACCGGACGCCCGCTCAAACTGCGCGCTTCATACGACGCCGTGAGCTCGGAGTTTGGGCACGAAAAGGCCGAAGCCCTGTTCGTGACAAATCCACTGGCTGCTTTTGAAGGGCGACCGCTGCCGCACGTGCCGGAAATTCTCGAAGGACAGCGGAAGAAGAGGCGATTCCTGTCGTTCTGATTTCAGCTGGGCGACCCATCGACCCCTGCTTCTACCTTTGTGCGGTTTCTTTCGCGTGGTTCAGCGGCAAACCAGCCCAGGCATTCAGAAGGCCGAGGTACTCGCGGACAACGGCGAGCGCATCATTTGTCGTACGCCACCAGTGCACAGCGTCAAACGGTTCTTCCCTAGAGGCGCGGACGAGCACGCTGCCGCTATGCCCTTGGGAAATCTTTTTCCAAAGCGCTCGAACGCGGCGCGTGTGGGCCCTCGAAGTCACGATGATTGCGGCCGTGCCAGGCCGCTGATCGAGAGATTCGGCGACTGCACGCAGTTCGTCCGCGGTGTTCGAAATGCCCGGTTTGAGGACGCGGACGTCCTGTGGGCGTACGCCTCTATCGATCAGGACCATGCGATTGTATTCTTCTTCGCCGGCGTAGGGCAGGCGGAGTTTTTCCATCGCTGCCCGCGGGTAAAGCGGTTGGGTCAGCCAAACTTCTTTCGCATAGCCCTGGCGATAGATTTCGGCGGCAGCCAGGGCGCGATTGGGAAGTCCACCGCTCAACACGACGACAGCGCCGGCTTTCTCGAGTGGATCTTCTCGAACGAGCCAAGTGCCGGCATGACAGAAGGCGTAAATACCCACAAGGGTCAGCGCGCCAATGGCGGATCCAATTGCAAGAAGAAACCTGCGCTTGGACAAGAGCTTTGAGAAGCGTTCATTCATTCAGAAAGCGAATGGTAGTCTCGCCCGACAGCGATGGTCAATCCGGGAAAGCAACGATACACTGACAAAGGGAAAGCTCGGAGGGAATATGCGGGCATTGGTGACGGGAGCGGCTGGATTTCTTGGATCGCATCTTTGCGACCGGCTGCTCCTCGAAGGATGGTCGGTGCTCGGGCTGGATAATTTCATTACCGGGCGGGCGGAGAATGTGTCGCACCTGGCGGGGAATCAGAACTTCTCCTTTGAACAAGCCGACGTTTCTAATCCGCTGCGTGTCGCGGGAGATGTTGCCTACGTCCTGCATTTCGCGTCGCCGGCTAGCCCTCCGGATTATCTCCGCCATCCTATCGAAACGATGCGGGTAGGGTCAGTTGGAACGCAAAACGCGCTAGAACTCGCACGAGAGAAGAACGCCAAGTTTTTCATTGCATCCACGAGCGAGTGCTATGGCGATCCGGAAGTCTCTCCTCAAAACGAAGAGTATTGGGGCTACGTGAATCCAGTTGGACCGCGCAGCGTGTACGACGAAGCAAAGCGCTTTTCCGAGGCGCTGACAATGGGTTATCACCGCCACTACGGACTGGATACCCGCATCGTGCGCATTTTCAATACTTATGGGCCTCGAATGCGATTGAACGACGGGCGAGCGCTGCCGAACTTTGTCTTCCAGGCGCTGAGCGGCCAGCCGATTACCGTGTATGGCGATGGAAAACAGACAAGAAGTTTTTGTTACGTTTCGGACTTGATCGATGGAATTTACCGGCTGATGCTATCGGACGAACACTTGCCTGTAAATATTGGAAATCCCTTGGAGATTACAATCCTGGAGTTCGCTGAAAGAGTTCGTGGCTATTTTCCGGAAGCGCAGCCGATTGTGTTTGAACCTCTCCCGCAGGACGATCCCAGGCGCCGTTGTCCGGATATTCGCAAGGCCAAGCGGCTGCTCGGTTGGGAGCCCAAAATACAACTCGCGGACGGACTGCGCACCACAATCGAGTATTTCCAGACGCAGTACGCCGCGCAAGCTGCGATGTAGACCTGGTTCTGACGGCGGCCACGCCTAGTCCCTGCCGAAAGACGCGTATTCGAAGCCGAGCGCCTTCATTTTTTCCGGCGAGTACAGATTTCGGCCATCCACAACAAGTTTCCGGGCCATGACTTTTCCCGCGCGTTCCCAGTCGATCTTTTTGTAGACGTCCCATTCGGTGCAGACCAGCGCCGCGTGCGCGCCTTCGAGGGCCTTGTAGGGATCTTCGTGATAGTGAGCTTGCGGAAATTGTTTTTTTGCCTTCTCCAGAGCTTCCGGGTCGCTCGCATGAACCTCCACGCCTTCATCGAGTAAACGCTTCATAACGTCCAGAGCGGGCGCGAAGCGAATATCATCGGTGTTCGCCTTGAACGCCAGGCCCAGCAATGTGACGCGCTTGCCTTTGACCACCCAGAGCGCTTTGTTGACTTTCTCCAGGAAGCGATCGATCCGCTGCTTGTTGACGCGTTCGGCCGCTTTCAGAATCTCAAAATCGACGCCGACGGTCGCTGCGAGGCTGATGAACGCCTGGATGTCCTTTGGAAAACAAAAACCGCCAAATCCCAGGCCAGCCTTCAGGAATTGCGTTCCAATGCGGGGATCCAGGCCCATGGCGTGCGTAACTTCCTCGACGTTCGCGCCAAGTTTTTCGCAAAGATCGGCAACGGCATTGGCGTAACTGATTTTCAGCGCAAGAAACGAATTCGAAGCGTGCTTGATCAGCTCGGCGCTACTGATGGTAGTGACGAGGAATTCCGCCTTGCACAAGTCGGGGCACTTTCCATCGTGGACGGGACAAGTGAATCTGCGTTCGAGGATGGGGCGATAAATTTCGCGGAGCTGTTCCGCCGCGGTGGGATCTTCGACTCCCACAACGATGCGATCGGGATGGAAAAAGTCCTCGACAGCCGTGCCCTCGCGGAGGAATTCCGGATTGGAAGCTACGCGGAACCCTCCGTTACCGCTGCTGTAGGCGGCAAGGGCGCGCCGCAGTTCGATGCCCGTTCGTGCGGGCACGGTGCTTTTTTCAACGACAAGTTTCGGCGAGCGTGCTTCGGCAGCGATCTGCTGCGCTACGTGGTCGATCGCGGAAAGGTCGGCGCTGCCGTCGGGCCGGGGAGGCGTTCCGACACAGATGAAGATCGCCTCGCCGAAGCGAATCGCTTCGCCGGGATCGGCTGTGTAGGAAATTCGTCCGGCCTTGCGTGCGGATGCCAAAATCTTGTCGAGATGCCGCTCGTAAATGGGAACTTGGCCGGCCTGCAGCTGTGCAATGCGGGCCGCGTCAATGTCCGTGCACATGACCTCGTGGCCCGCCTCTGCCAGACACGCTCCTGTCACCAGGCCAACGTAGCCGCAGCCAATCACCGATAAACGCACCGGATCTCCTTTGATTCCAGAATGCCACGGCAGATGCAAGCGCCGCGATCGCAGTTCGAAGCACGCAAAGAATTCAGCGCGGCTTTTTGCCCATCAGCAACCCGCGCAAGCCGAGCAGGACAAGGCGCGGCTGGCGCCGGATGACGTTCCAAAGCAATCGTGTTGAATGATCCCGGTGAATTTCGCCTAGCGATTCGCGCGTAGCGGTATTGAGCAAGTCCACCAGACGGGAATAATCCCGCTGTTGGAAATGATGCAAGCTTTTGCGGATGAGCCAGTGCGTATCCAGTTCACGGCGCAGGGCACGAAGTTCGCCGCTTCGCCCCGATCCAAGCAGCGCATCGGCTACGCCCTGCGCGCCGCGAAAACCGGTAACGATTCCGCCCACGGTCGAGACCTTTACCTGAGCCGCGGCATCTCCCACCAGGAAAACTTTCCCGTTGCCGACCCGCCGCTCCACCGGGACCCATCTCCGATAGACTGGGATACGAGCGCCCTGCCACTCCATCGGCTCCATGTTTTTCTTTTCAAGGAAGCGTTCAATGCGTTTTTTGGTTTCCTGACCGCTTCCTTCGCCGATAATGCCCAGCGCGCCGCGCGATTCGTTCTCCGGAATGAGCCAGTAAAAATACGGCGTGTCGTCAGGAACAAACCAGACCCGCGTGGTGTCAGGACGGCAATCTCTCGGCAGCCTTACAATGGCCTGGACCAGAGGAACCGTCTCGACCGGAGGCCATCCAGCGGAACGTCCGACGCGGCTCGTAGCGCCATCGGCGCCCACTACATGGTCCGCGTGCAATTCCCCGCGCCGGCCGCCGGTTTCGACCTCCAGACGCAAACCTCTGGAATTCGGTCCGAGGGCAAGAAAATGAGAGTCAAAGGAAAGCTTTGCGCCGGCCTTAGAAGCTTCGTTTGCCAGAGCCGGAATCAAGCGCGCTCGTTCGATAATCAGATCCGGCCGGCGCAGCGCGACCTCGGCGGACCGCCCGTCGGTGAACAATTCGAAGCGCCGAATTTCGTTAACGATGCTGGACGACGCCACCTCCCGGAGCTGCTCGCGGAAATGGTGCGTAACGATCAGCGAGCGAGGCGCCGGGTCCAGCCCGGATTTTGCATCAAGCACGCGCACTTCTCGCCCGCCCGCAGCCACTCTCGCGGCAGTTAGGAGGCCCGCCGCCGAGCCACCCACGACAATCACGCCGCCATCTTTTTTGTCTGCTCGAATACTTTGCTGGTTATCAAGCACTCGTTCGGCTCTTCCAATCGACCCCGGCTGACGGTAGCACTGCGCCGGGAAATTCCACGGCAAATTGTTTGACTGCCCGGTTTTGTCGCGAAGACGACGGACTTCCGACCAAAGAAACTTCGATCTGGTTCTAAAGTATAGCGAATCCAGGGTTAGCGGGAAACCGCGAGAGATGAGTCGGTTGCCGGCGCTGGCTTGTGGGTCTGGCGCTCGTACGGCGCCCGCTCGAGAAACGCAATACCCGCAAACGCAAGAATCACGGCTACGGCGAGCACAACCAAGGAAGCTGCGATGGGCAAATAGCTTACGAGTACTGCAAGCGATCCAGAAACGGCGCCGGCGATGTACATCACGAGCACCGCTCCGCGTTGTCCGAGGCCGATGTTCGCAAGGCGATGTGCGGCGTGATCCTTACCGGGGCTGGCAAAAGGCAGCAGTCCGCGGCGGCTGCGCGAGATTGTAACCAGCGTGGTATCGAAAATCGTTGCGCCCAGCACTAGCACGGGCACAATCCAGGCAGAGAGCATGTTCGGATTCGCCAGCCGGAGCTTCAGTCCCAGCGTTGCCATCAGGAATCCCACGAACATCGCCCCGCCGTCCCCCATAAAGATCTTGGCGGGCTTGAAGTTCCAGCGCAGGAATCCGGCGGCCGCGCCAAGTACCGCTGCGGCCAAAACGGTTACCAGCGTTTGTCCGTTTAGATAGGCCAGCAGCGCAAAAAACGCGGAGGCCATTGCCGCAACTCCAGCACAGAGGCCGTCCATGTGGTCCAGAATGCTGAACGAGGCGGTGATTCCGACAACCCACAGCACCGTGAGCAGCGCATCCAGGACATCGCCCGTTCGACCGCCAAACAGCGTGCCGAAAACCTGAGCACGAATGCCGCTGAACAACAAGATTCCGGCGGCAAAGGGCATCCCGATAAAAAGCTTCACCTGATGATGTAACCAGCCTCGGTCGTCGAGAATACCGACCGCGGCGATCAGCGTTGCGCCGGTAAGGATACCTTCGATTTGCGCGCGAGCCGGACCGTTAAAGAGCAACAACACACCGAGCACCACACCGGCGTAGATGGCCAACCCACCCAACAAGGGAATCGGTTGCAGATGGACTTTGCGGGGTCCCGGAAGATCGACCATGCCTACACGCAAAGCGAGCGCGCGCACCGGAACGGTCAGCAACAGAGATGCAAGTAGTGCGATGCAAAAAGCCAAAAGGCCCGCGGCCATTCATCCTCTGATTTCAGAGCAACGGATCCGGCCAGGGCGGCTCGACCGGGAATCCACGCGACTCACTGCCGGGTTTGGGGACCCGGTACCCAAGTAGAAAGCAAGGGAGTTGACGTCTGGGCGGTCAACTTCATCTGTGAACGTGTGAACGGTCAACAGGCGGCTGCCCACGCAGCGCCCCTACCATAGCGCGGAAAACGTTGCCAAGCCAGAGAAAAGTATTCGGAGTCTAAACTATTAACCGAATATTAATACAGTTAAGACGGTATGGCACTCTAGCGACCGGGATCGAGGCCAGGCTTGCGGTTCCGGACTTCATCTCTCCGTGAGCATTCGCGCAAAGATGCGCTTCACTTCTTCACGGTCTTTGGTCTTGAAGTACCAGTCGATGGTGCGTTTCAGGCCGTCTTTGAATGCGACTTTTGGCTCCCAGCCGAGAAGCTTCCTGGCCAGTGAATTGTCAGCCACGCGGTTGAGCGGGCCGGTCGGCATGTCCTTGCGCAGCTTGATTTCGGGCTTGTGTCCGGTGGTTTCGCAGACCATGTTTACCGCATCGATCACGCGAATGCGCTCCATTGTGCCGAGGTTCACGGCCGTCCCATCGTTGATTTTTTCGCCGGCGAGGATGGTGCCTTCAACGATGTCGGCAATGTAGGTCCAATTGCGAATCTGCGTCCCGTCGCCCCACACTTCAAACGGGGTCTGCTGAATAAATGCGCGGGCGATCATGGCAATGACAGCGTGATTTTCCACCCCCCGAGGGCCGTATACCGTGAAGTAGCGGCACGACGCCGCTCCTAGCCCGTGTTCCTTGTGATAGGCCTTGAGCGTGAATTCGGCCATCAACTTTGCCCAGCCGTAGGTATTGTCCGCGTCGTTCGGCCCGTTGGTCAGGTCTTCGGTCAGGTAGAGAATCTTGTTGACGTCCGACTGCAGAAAATTCGGATACACGCAGCCGGAGGATGCGAAAACAACCTTCTTGGCCTTGGCCCGGAGTGCTTCGGAAAATACCAGTCCGTCCAGGAAAAAATTGGATGCGGGTCCAGCCTGGTGCAAATCCACATAACCGCGACCACCGTGATCCGCGGCAAGGTGGAACACCGTATCTACTCCGTTCATCGCAGCGCGGGTTACCCCGGGTTCGCGCAGGTCCGCTTGAATGAAATCGATTTCGCCTTTCGCCAGAGGCTCGCGCAGATTATCCAGGTGGCCACTCGTAAGATCGTCAACGATGCGCACTCTTGCGCCCCGTTCGAGCAGCTGATCCGTGAGAGTCGAACCGATGAACGACGCTCCGCCCGTAACCAGCACCCGTTTTCCCGTCCAGAAACTCTCCGCAGGACCCACGTTATTCCTTTCTTTGGTTATTGATTTGTCATCGCGAGCGGGGGCGAGTGACAATTTGCACGAATTTTTGAAGCTCTTTGACTCTATCATAGGCTGGCGCCGCGGCCAGCGCGGCCAGGCCCATTTGCTGGACTCGCATCGGATCGACGGCAAGTTCGCGGATTACCTCGGCCAAGTTATCGGCGCGGTCCGGGTCAGCGCCCACACTGAATCCCTGTTTTTCCCCCAGTGACACGGCGTCCGTTTCCCGTGGTGCTACCGCGACAATTGGTTTCCCCGCCGCAAGGATGCCGTACATTTTGCTTGGCACCACCACACCTTCCAGGCCGCGCTTAACGGTTATCAAATGGGCGTCCGCGGCGGCGAGCACCGACGGAATCTTGCTGCCCGGAAAGAACGGAAGGAAGCAAATGTTCGAAACGCCGCGCGCTGCCGCTTCCAGCTGTGCCCGCTGGGCTCCTTCTCCGACAAACACAAAACCGATGCCATCGCCGGAGAGTTTTTTCGCCGCCCCGACCAGGGTGTCCCAGGCCCCGTAAAAACCAATATTGCCGGCGTGGAGCAGCACAAAACGGAAATCGCCGCGAATCTTCCGGATTACTTCGGGGTCGAGTACAGGCTGCGGAGCTCCGGGCAGAATCTCCGTGCCGTCGCGAACGATCTCGATTTGTTCCGCGCGTATGCCTTTGGCCATGATGCGGCCGCGCATGTCCTCGCCCAGCACGATCACACTCGCTGCGCGCTTCATTGCCCAGCGATGAAGCTTTTCCCAAACGCGCGCGAGCCATCCTGGCGCGACGATCGATCCGCCCACCGCCATGTCCGGGTACATGTCGCGGATGTTGTAGAAATACGGCTTGCGCTTCAGAGCGGCTAGGAAGGCGCCGATAATTCCTTCAAACGGGGGATCGGTCATAGCCAGCACCGCGTCGCAGCGGGTAAAAAGCGCGCGGGGAACGACCAGCGCCGTGTAGGTCAGATAGTTCAGCACCCGCTTCTTCATCTTGTGGCGTGGAAAATCGCTGGAGCCTACCCGTACGACTCGCACGTTTTCAATTTCTTCAGTTTGAACGAGCCGCCATGCGCGGCGCTCGCTCGGATCGTAAGAGGGGCGCCCGCAGAGAATCGTAACGTGGTTTTCCCGCGCCAGCGCGTTCACCACAGTCTCCGCCATTTTCGCCGTGGCAGAAGTGTCCGGCGGATAATAAAGGTTCAGCAGCAAAATGCGCATCGCACGATTGTACACGCGGACCGCGGGGCGATCGTCTGGAGAAGAGCAATGATCGTGCGGCATTCGCGCTCTCCCCCAAAATCGCCGCTACATTCGAGCCGATTCTGGTGTCTTATTTAGGATATGCACTTGCGCAGCAGCGTGATTCTGCCGGTCGTCGGCCTGATTCTATTTGCGGCCGTCACCTACCGCTCCATGCCTTTGAATCGCCATGAGCAGGACGCTCCGCGCCGATATTATTGGTGGTCGTCCCTGCGCTTGGATTCCGATCCGCTCAACGAGCATCCCACGCCTGCTGCTCCCTGCCGCTTCGGAACTGAAAACTGCGAGAGTTCGGAACTTCGAAACCGCTCGGTTCATCCCGGTTGGCTGGACAGGACCCTTATTTTTTCCGCACTTCCCGCATTTCTCGCCGGGGCGGCTGTGGTCATGGGCTTAAGCAAGGCGGGTAGGGATGAAGTGCTAACATTCATGGTTTCGATGCCGGTTTTGATTTTCTGCTGGTATTACTTTCTTGGCTGGTTGATCGACCGCTGGCTCTTCAGGCGCAGACAAGCAAAAGGCATTCCGCTCAAAACAACCTGAGGCAGATTCCTTCGACGAAGTCAGCACCATAGAAGCCGCGCTTGCACCCTAAGCTCGTTTGGCGCGATTCTTGACCACTCGGCTCTTGCCTGGTTTTTGCTAGAAGTGAAGCGCAGAGCCTGCAGGATTCGATCGCGGGAACCGTAGTAGCCTTTGGGGGAAGCATCGCTCTCAGAGGTTCACCGAGTAATCAGAAAATCGCCCAAAACCAGTGCGTCCATCTGCGTGCGCTCAAAACAGTCAATCGCTTCCTGAGGCTTGCAGACGATCGGCTCATTATCGTTGAAGGATGTATTGAGCACGACCGGCACTCCGGTCTGCGCCTCGAATTCGCGGATCAGCTTCCAGTAGCGTGGATTCGCAGTCGCCGTGACAGTCTGCAACCGTCCCGTGCCGTCCACGTGCGTCGGCGCAGGTATCTTGTGGCGCATCTCGCGCTTCACCGAATATGCCATGGTCATAAACGGCGATGGATGCGACTGCTCAAACCATTCGGCGGTTTTTTCCGCGAGAATCGAAGGCGCGAACGGGCGAAAGATTTCGCGATGCTTGATGCGGCGATTGAGAATTTCCTTCATTTCCCGGCGGCGCGGATCCGCTACAATGCTGCGATTGCCGAGCGCCCTCGGCCCCCACTCGGCGCGCCCCTGGAACCAGCCAAGTATTTTCCCGTCGCCAATGATCTGCGCGGTTTTCTTGAGCAATTCTTCTTCCGACAATTCGCTCACGGCGCAGCCATTTTCCGAAAATCGTGACGCCTGCACTGCGGCGCGAATCTCCTCGCGCGAGAATTGAGGTCCCCAATATGCGTGATCCATCACAAATTCCCGCGGATTTCCGAGCACCTGGTGCCAGACAAATTGCGCCGCACCCACGGCCAGGCCCGCGTCGCCGGCTGCGGGATGAACGTAAACATTTTCAAAGCCGGTGTTCGCCAGAATTTTGCCGTTCGCCACGCAATTGAATGCCACGCCGCCTGCGAGGCACAGCGATTTCAGCCCGGTTTCTGCCCGGAGGTGCCGCAGCATTCCCAGATAAACTTCCTCCAGCCGCGCCTGCAGCGAGCACGCCAGATTCTTGTGCCGCGCCTCGATGGGGGCCGCCGGATCGCGTACCGGCCCCAGCTTCTGCGCCATCGCGCTGGAATACAACTTTCCGAGCACCGGCGTCTTGTCGGCGTCGGCCCACGTCATTTCCGGGCCGGTGCGGTGATGCGTGAAATATTCAAGACCAAGACGGAAGCCCGCGCCGTTTGAATGCACAATGTCGCGGAACTCTTCCAAGAATTCCGGCTCGCCATAGGCGCCAAGGCCCATCACTTTGTATTCATCGCCAAATTTCAGAAAGCCGAGGTATTGGGTGACCGCACTGTAATAAAGCCCAAGCGAATGAGGAAACGCAATCGATCCGTGGATATTCATCCGCCGGCCGAGACCTGCGCCCCACATCGAGCTCGCGAAATCCCCGAGCCCGTCCGCGGAGAGCAGCGCAGCTTCTTCAAACGGCGAACAGAAGAATGTGCTGGCCAGGTGCGCAACGTGGTGCTCGACCCGGTGAAATCGTGCAGGTAGCGCTGCCGGGTCCGTATCGAAAGCGGCGGCGAGGGCTTCAGGAATTCCTGTGAATTTCGCCAGAACCTTTGCTCGCTCCCGGGCGAACGAAGGCATGCGCAGCGCGTAAAAAAGCTTTGTACCCAGGCGGGCGTAAGGATTTCGCGGCACAGCGACGTGATGTACGTCCTTCAACGTGATTCCCGCTGCTTTCAGGCAGTATCGAATCGCCGCGGCCGGAAATCCCGCAGCGTACTTCACACGGTTAAAGCGCTCTTCCTCGACGGCGGCAATCAATTTTCCTTCGCAAACAATCGCCGCCGAAGCGTTACCGTGGTAGGCATTGATTCCAAGAATGTTCATGGTTCGAACTTTCAGTGTACCGCAGGACACAAAATGAACGGCTCCAGCAAGCGCAGGTTCTCTGTACGGTGAATCCCTAGTCGTTGCGATCCCGGCTTTCTCTTTTCGCCCACTCATTCAAGACGAACAGGGCCCACGGACGCGACCAGGACGTTCTTCCATCAAGGAAAGCGCGCCAGACGCATTGCAGGCCTTCGGGTTTGATCAAGTGAGAGACCGACGAAGCGATGGATGAAAAGCTTTCTTCGACTCGCGGTTTCAACGGACCGCGCAGCCATTGTTCCCAGGGCAGAGTGAATGTACGCTTCTTCTGCGCAGTAATTTCCGGAGGCAGAAGGCCACCCAGCGCTTCAACGAGCAGCGCTTTTTGAACTCCTGGTTTGCGCCAGGCTTGGTCCGGCAACGCGGAGATGAATTCTACCAGCGGCGTGTCCAGAAGCGGAACGCGGACTTCCAGCGAACGCGCCATGCTCACGGAATCGGTGTCACGGAGCAGCGTGCTGGCCATGTAGGAACGCATCTCCAGCCAAGCGACCGCGGCGCCCGGCTCCAGCAAGCGCGCTTCTCCGGCTACCAGTTGCAACCAACCGAGCCACGTTGGTTCCAGTGTGTAGCCATCCGCCGCGACTGTGCTCGGCCGAAAGCGCGGCTCAATCAAGGTTTCAATTTCCCCGGGTGGAAAAAGCGCTCGCGCGAAATAGTAAGGATGTGGCAGTCGGTCGGGATTTCGCCATGCCGCCGCTGCCTTCATTGCCGCATCGGGCGAACGCCTTGATGCCAAGAGGGATCGCAGCATTCCAGAAGTCGCGCTGCGCAGCGCGGAAGGGAAAAACCTCGCTGCGGATGCTAGACGCGAAAGTCTCGGCGAGTCTGCAAACGTCGAATATCCGCCAAACAGTTCGTCGCCGCCCAACCCCGATAGCGCCACTTTCAATCCCACCTGGCGCGCAGCCCACGAAACGAAGTAAGTATTGATGCCGTCCATCGTAGGCTGGTCGAGCGCAGCCAGCGCTTCATCGAGGCGCGCTGGAATGGCATCGCCGTCCAGCGGAACCTCGGTATGTTGCGTTCCGCAGCGGTTGGCGACGACGCGCGTCAGCGCAGACTCGTCATAAGTCGTTCCCGGAAACGCCAGAGTAAAACTCTGAATGCCTTTGTGCTCGCGGCCCGCAAACGCGGCAATCGCGCCGGAATCGAGTCCGCTCGACAAGAAGAGGCCAACCGGAACGTCTGCGATCAAGTGCGCGCGCACGCTGTCTTGAAGCAATGGCCGCAGTGCAGTCACCGCAGCAGAAAAGGTTTGCGGCCGCCTGGGATCTTTCGCTGCGGGACTCCGCCGCGGATCCCACCACGGATGTGGTCGCGGCAACTTGCGACGGTCAGGAATGTAGAGCAGAACACGGTGACCTGGCGGCAGGGAAAATACGCTCTCGTACATCGTGACCGGTTCGCTGACGCTGCCGAATAGGAGGTAAGACGTCAGGGCGTCCTGCGAAATTCGCTTTGATACAATTCCGCTGGCCATCAGCGCGCCAACTTCCGAAGCGAAAGCAAACCCGTCCGACGTCTGTGTGTAATACAGAGGTTTGATGCCAAGCGGATCACGCGCCAGAAACAGGATCGGCCCCGAAGTGTAGTGCTTGCGAAAATCGGCAATTGCAAACGCAAACATGCCGCGCAATTCCGTCAGGCACTCTTCGCCCCATTCTTCCCACCCATGGACGAGAACTTCGGTGTCCGATTGGGTCGTGAAACGATGGCCCAGCCGGGTGAGACGTGCGCGAACTTCGCGATAGTTATACAACTCGCCATTGAAGACAACAGCGACATCGCGCGCTTCGTTCCAGATGGGCTGCTGGCCGCCGGGAAGGTCGATGATACTTAGCCGCCGCATCGCCAGCGCCAGGCCCGGCGCGCGCGGATCCTGCACCAAGAATCCTTCGCCGTCCGGCCCGCGATGCTGCATCGCTGCGGCCATCGCGCGAACGCGTGATTCCTCTCCACCGTTTCGAATTATGAGTGCAACGCCAGAGATTCCGCACACGCGGTTATTTGATCTCCGGTGTGGTCAGGAAAGCAACACCTGCGCGGGCCAAGTGGGTCCGCAGGTGAAAGCGGGAGATCTTCAGCCGGTGGTCGGCGTACCACCCGAGGAACATCCGCACGACCAGAAGTAAGAACGTTACAAAACTGGCCGCAGAAAGCACAAAGAATGAAGCCCGTTCCAGCAAAAGGCTCCAGTCGAACCTTTCCTCCCATCCTGGAAGCATCCAGTCCAACGCTGGGCGAATTCCGAGCCCGCTGACAGGCAGCCGCGCGATCCTGACGTGCGCGTAGACATCGTAGTTATAAGACTGCGGGTAGCCGGGAATGCCTGCAGTGGCTTCCGCGAAAATCCGCGGGTTCTGCAGTTCTTGCCGGGTCAGCGTCTCGCCGCGAGCATTCCGCAGCATCACCCGGTAGGTAGGGTCCACTACGACCCATCGCTGGTTAATCAGCACTTCGGCCACCACGTGCTTTGTATTGCGATCCGGCGTCATCAACAACAATCGTTGCACTTGTAAATCCGAACCTCGCGCAAGATTCAGAAAGGCGTTCGTCGCCGTACCGCAGACCGAAAGCAGTTGCTTGTAGTTAAGCGTTGTTTCCGGATCGCGAAAGGCCAGCCCTGTGGGGCTGGGCTCGGCCGAACGCGGCGGTCCGTTGCGCATCCAGTCCAGGATGGCCTCCACTCGCTGTTCCGGCGACACGTTCGCCGGGACGATCGCATCGCTAAACCCGTCCAAATACCGTCGCACCGAATACTCCCAACCGGCCGAATACACCAGGACCAACAGCGACGCGACCAGCGCCGCGTTGGCTACCCGCCACACGAAGCGGAACGTTCTTTGACCCAGGCTCAACACACGGTTAGTCCCAACTTGTCGATTGTCCAATGACCTCACGCCGCGCCGCAAGCTTCTCGTAAATTCTTTCCATGGCGGTCACGGGCTCTTCCCAGCCAAGGCGGCTGGCCGCCCTCTTACCTCCTTCCGAGAGCCGCGCACGCAGCACCGCATCGCTCAGTATCTGTTCAACAGCGCGTGATACCGCCGCGGTTTCATGCGGTACCACAATTCCGGCCAGCCCCGCCAACAATGGAGCCACCCCACAATTCTCCGTGATGACTACCGGCGTGCCGCAAGCCGCGGCCTCTGCTGCCGTGTTTCCAAAGTTTTCGTTCTGGGATGGCAGCACGAACACGTTCGCATCGCGGTATGCGCCCCATTTCTCTTCGCCGAATATGGGTCCGCTCATCACCACGCGGCCCTTCAAGCCACGCATCTCTGCCAGCTCGTCAAGCCGCGCCTTCATTCCTGATTCGTCCGGTCCGGCGAACGCCAGCCAGACTTCTCGTCCCGCTATCTTGTCGGGCAGCCGCGCAAAAGCTTCAAGCAACAATTCCGGACTCTTCTTCTCCGACAGCCTGCCGAGAAACAAGATCAACAGCGCACTGGCTGGAATCCCATGCCCGGTTCGGAATTTTCCCTGGGGCGGCAACTCGCGAGGCACAACCACTCCGTTGCGCCGCAGTACAATTTTTCCCCGCGGAATTCCTCCCTCCACAAGCTCGTCCGCTTCCTGGTCTGCAGTTGCGACGACTGCCGCCGCGCCTCCGAGCATCCTTGCGCCCCACAGCTTGTGATACACGCGTTTCAGGAAAATATTTCGCACGATAGGAACAAACATACCGATGGGCTCAACAAGGTAAGGAATCGTCTGCTTGCGGCACTGGTCCGCAACCGCCGGCCCCAGTAGATCGTATAATCCAAAAATATGGACTACTTCGAATCCTGCCAGCCGTTCCCTGCAGTATCTCTTCACCACGGGATTCCAGGTCGCCGCGCGGTAGCGTAACCGCGCCGGCAGGTAAACGCTTTCTACGCCGTTCGCTTCGCGCATCCATCCAAACTCCGTTCGCCCTGCCGACGCGCCGCCCTCGCCTTCCTCCCGCGATTTGAGTCCCCAATCCACGGACAGAACCGCCACCTTGTGCCCCCGCTGTGACAGTCCGTTCGCAAGAGCTTCTACCTTTGCCGGTGGGCCGCCGAATTCATAGAACGGCGCGTAGGACTGCGTGACATTCAGGATTCGCATAACTCGCGCAGAATTTTCCGGAACGATTTCGCGAACACACTGTACCGGAATTCATTCTCGACGCGCTGTTTGCCGCGTCGCCCCATTTCGAGCGCAATGTCCGGGTTGGCCAGCAATGTCTCGAGCGCGGTTGCCAGTTGCGCCGCGTCGCCGTGCGGCACCAGGTAACCGGTTTTTCCGTCGTCAATCACTTCCGGCGCTCCGCCGTGCGCTCCGCCGATGACCGGTTTCCCGCACGCCATCGCTTCCAGATACACTAGCCCAAATCCTTCGCCGCGGCTCGGCAATGCAAACATTTCGCAATGTCCGTAGCAGGAAGCAAGCTCTTCATAACTCAGCCCGGAAAGGAAATGCACGTGGCGCCGCACGCCGTTCTCTTCGGCCAGATCTTCGAGCCATTCGCGATCGTCGCCATCCCCCACGGCCACCAACTGCAACTCGGGCCAGCGCGGCAGTAATCTCGGCAGCGCGGTGATCAACGTATCCGTTCCTTTGTAGCGTTCGTCGGCCTGCCATCGTCCCACCGTTAGAATCACGCGGCCTTCAGGAAAAGCAGACGGACACACGGCCTTTGCAGCATGCGGAGCCAGTCCCTCGAATTGGGGATCGAGCGCCCATGGCAACACACGAATTTTTTCCATCGCCACACCCTGCACCGCTGCCACATGGTCCGCCGTATACCTGCTCGGCGCCAGCACCACGTTGGCGCGCCGCAGCGCGCTGCGTCGCATTCGCTTGAGCGGTTCCCACACCTCGACTCCATGCGTGCAAATGATGGATTTCAGACGCGGCGTCGACAAGCGCATCGCTCGGACCACCGGGGCGAGGTTCGGATGGCCTGCAACAACCAATTTCGGAGTGTTTTTGCCCTTGCTGGAGCGCCGGCGTGCCGTGCGGATTGCCGCTGCAAGGAATCGCCCTTTCGCTCGTTCGCTTCCCGTAAAAACAATCTCGCGGCCCGCAACCTCCAGGCGCTTCAATTCCGGTCCGTCATTCAGGCTGAGAATGCGGCACTCCAGCCCGCGGCTCGCGGCGAACTCCGTCAGCACCGACGCCAGGTGCCGCCCCGCGCGTTGCACTCCGCCGGGCGCATCCAGTTCGGGAAAAAGTCCAATCAGCACTCGCAGAGTCTGCCTGGTACCCGGTTCCTTGGCAAGGTCTTGGAGCGTCCGTTTCCGCAACGACGTAAGTCAGTCCTGACGAATCACCAGGAAGCTTTCGTTCTTGACGTGAAAAAGATGCTTGCCGCTGCGGCTGCTCCAGCTAGTGAGCCGCATTAGAAATCAGCGGTACCAATTCTTCCATCCGGTTCAAGTAAATGTCCGCGGGATACGCCTTGCGGTCATGGGTGCCGAATCCGAAATTCACGATTGCGGAAATCATTCCCGCGTTTCGGGCCGTCTGCACATCCACTTCCGAGTCGCCCACCATCACGGCATCCGTGCCCGGGATTCCCAATTCGCCCAAAATTGTGTTTGCCCCCAGCGGGTCAGGCTTTTTGGTCGCAAAGCTATTCCCCCCGTAGATGGCCCTGAAAAATTCTGCGAGCCCCAGCCCCTCCAGAATTCGCACGCTGATGTTCACCGGCTTGTTCGTCAGCACAGCCATCGGAACCTGGCGAAGCTGCTCCAAGGTATTCCGCACGCCCGGGTATGCCTGCGTGAAATCGAGTTTATGCTCCTCGTAATGGGCAAGGAAGAATTGCAGCGCGATTTGCAGTTCCTCCGGCATCGGATTTCCGCCGAGCGCGCGGCGAATCAATACGGGCGCACCCGAACCGACATAGCTGGCCACCAAATCCTCCGGCAATTCCGCGCGCCCCGTCTGACGGAGCGTTGCGTTCACGGACTGCACCAGATCCCGCTTGGAATCAATCAGCGTGCCATCCAGATCAAACACCAGCGCCTTCACATTGCCGCGAAAGTTTTCACTCATATCTTCTTATTTTAATACGCGCGTCGCATTCCCTGCGCCTCTTCGCGTAAACTACAGGTTTTCAGGGTTTGTACTTATAAACGCTGAACTGAACTGGATTCGACTTCATTCCGAGGACCACCGGAGAAACTCATGGCCCAGGTATTCCCGTTTCGTGCGTACCGCTTCAATCCAAAGGTTGCTCCGTTCGATCGCGTCCTCACGCAGCCCTACGACAAGATTTCTCCGGAGCGCCAGGCGGAGTACTATGCCATGCATCCGCAAAACCTGATCTCGGTGGAAAAGGGCCGCGTTTTCCCTGACGATTCCCCGCAAAACAATGTCTACACGCGCGCCGCGGCAAAGGTCGACGAGTGGATTCGCGACCAGGTTGTCGTGCAGGATCCCGCTCCGGCGTTTTACGCTTACACGCAGGAATTTACCGTTCCTGGAACCACGGAGAGACGTACACGCCGCGGCTTCATTGGTGCGGGTCGGCTTGAGGAATACTCAGCCGGCGTGATTTTCCGCCACGAGCACACCCTCTCCGGTCCCAAGGCGGATCGTCTCGAGCTGCTGCGCCACACCCGGACGCACACAGGCCAACTCTTCATGCTCTATTCCGACCCGCAAAAGCGGGCGGACGCGGTAATCGAAGAAGTAGAAACCTCAGCCTCGCCCGCTACGGAACTTACAGACGAATACGGCGTGGTTCACCGTCTCTGGCCCTTCGCGGAGCCGGAGCGCGTGCAGGCGATTCAGCAGGCCATGTCCAATCAGAAACTCGTCATTGCCGACGGCCACCATCGCTACGAAACCGCGCTCAACTACCGAAATGAACGCCGCGCCGCTGCTGTCTCCGACGATTCCGGCAGCAGTTACGACTGCGCGATGATGACGTTTGTCAATGCGCGAAGCGAAGGTCTCGCCGTTCTTGCCACTCATCGAGTGGTCGCAAACGTGCACGATTTTTCCTGGCCGGCTGTACGGCGCTATCTCGAACCGTGGTTCGCCTCAGAAGTTTTTCCGTTCGCTACGGACGCCGAAAAAATGCAAGCTCGTGAAAAATTCTTCTCGCGCCTGGCTTCCACTTCGCGACAACGCTCGATCGGGGCATATCCAGGCGCTCCGTCAGGACACCGGGCTTTTTGCCTTTTCGGATTGCGTCACGGCGCGGATCTCGCTCAGCTCCTGCCCGGCGCCAGCGCGCTCGAGCGCGACCTTGATGTGGTCCTGCTCCACGACGGCATTCTCGAACCCGCGCTCGGCATCACGCTTCAAGCGACAACCAAGGAAATGAATCTTACCTACGAACGCGAAGCCGACTCGGCCATCGCCGCCGTGGACGAGGGTCGCGCGCAGGTTTCCTTTTTCTTGAACCCTGTGGACGTCGAGAAAGTAGTCCAAATCGCTACCTCCAACGAGGTCATGCCCCAGAAGTCCACCGACTTCTATCCAAAGCTCCTCAGCGGCATTACCATGTATCGCGTCGAACCCTGAAACCGTTTTCTCCTGGCATCACGAGGAGCTTTCGGAAAAAAACAAAAGAGACGCGCAAGCGCACGCCTCTTCAAAATACATGCCCTGAAATCGCGCTGCTACTTCGAGAAGCTGGCCACCGCCGCCGCTTCTGTATCCGAAACCTCGAACACCGTCAGCAACTTGGTGATCTGCAAGACTTCCTGGAACTTGCTTCCCAAATGGCAGAGCCGCAGCGCCGCCCCTTCTTTCTTCGCGGTGTGATGTGAGGCGACCAGCGTGCCTAGGCCGGCGCTGTCTATGAACGTGATGTTGTCCATGTTCAGGACGATTTTTTTCTTGCCTTCGGCCAGCAAGGTTTTCACTTTTTCGCGAAGCGCATTGCTCTCTTCGCCCAGCACGATTCGTCCGTCAAGAGCTACCACCGTCACCCCGTCCACTTCGCGTTGCGTCATTTTCAATGCCACGTTCGTTTCCTCCTCGTCGGAAAGCGGGTCCGGCGGCAGCCTGTTCCGGAGCCCAAGAGCATACCATTTTTTGTGCCAGGGCCTTGTAAGCACGAACCCTGAAATGCTTTATGTCAGGGTTCGCAAAACAACCCCGCAGCCCTCTCAGTAGTAGTCCGCGCAAGACATGTAGTAGCCGCAGACCTTGCACTCCAGCTTGCAGCGCCGCGACTCCAGCCGCTCGGAACAGACTGGGCAGAACCGCGAAGCGTCCTCGAATCTCTCAGGGCTCGTGAGTCCCAGCCCTGAAACCCGGTGACCTGTTTTCCCCGCGGGGACCGTGCCCCGGCCTGAGGGAGCGGTGCGGGGTTCCTCAGTCGTCCTTGACGCGCCAATCGGCTTCACGCCTCGTTGCACGGCGGCACCGTTATAGCACAACCTGCAAGATCGGGGTAGCGGGGGAATCGCCTGATCCAGCGAGTCGCCGAAGGCGGCAGAGTCCTTTCCACTTCAATCCTTCGGGCTCCACGCCGCCTGAATCAGTTCCCGCGAGAACCCCGGTGGCACAGCTTGGTCGCACGCGTAGCGGTACAGAGCCGTATTGAAAATCCCCTGTACTGCGGAACTCATCACCGCCAGCAGCAGAAAATACAAGCCCATCATTACCCCACCGATCACCATGCCTCTCTGCTCCCAAAACTGCGTCGCGCCGATCCACAACGCGAACCCCGGCAACATCAACACGAAGAACACCATGCCGAGGCTGAATCCCCCCGCGACTCTTTCGCCCCAGGTTTCGCGGAACAACTCCGCGGAGCGATAGATCGCCGCTCCCGGCGACAAATCTTCAAACGCCAGCACCGGCACCACGAAATAACACGCCAGATTCCATGCGATTCCAATAATGCCGATCACCATTCGCCCGATAAAACCCGCTCGCTCCGACAGCATTCGCAACAACATTCCGACCGTCGCCGCTACGAACGCCCACTGCAAGATCACCCATTTTCGTTTCCACGCCAGTTGCAATCCCTGATCGAACGTCCACGTGCCGCCGGTCAGCCTGCTGTTTGCCACTCCCACCAACGCCACATTGAAAAACACGATCACGAAATAATTTGCTAGGTAGAAAACAAACATCGCTGCCATGAATTCCGCTGATCTGCCGGAATTCTGGAAGTTCTCAGGAGTAATTCCGGCTCCGCGAATTGCGGGCAAAAAAATCGCCAGTCCGCTGGCCCCCAGCAACAGCGTCACAATAATGCAACTGACGCCGGACAGCACCGGAAACAGCATCAGTTGTTTGTCTTTCCGGAGAATGGCAAAGCTCTGACCCACGAGATCCCAGCTTCGAGAGAATCTCCCCATGGATCCCTCCGTCACCTCAACACAACCTGTTCGTAGTCGCTAGACTGCCGGAACTGGTTGCCATCTTCCCAAGAATCTTCACGGAAAACCAGCAGGATCGAATCCCGCCCCCGGACGCATCGGCGGCGCCTTCCACCCAGCCCCGCTGGCCATTCGAATCGCGACTTGGCTACAATTCACTGCTGCATGCCGGATTTCTTGCAAGCAGGCGCCGTGGTTCTCGCTCAAGCCGTTCCTTCCCTCCCGCGCTCGGAGTTGCGCTGGGAGTTCGTCAACATCGCAGCCGCCGTCACGCTTCTGTCTATCGCTTTCATCGCCATTGCGCTGTTCTGTTTTCGCCGCAAGACGCGCGACCTCACATTGGTTTACTTCGGCCTGTTCTCGACTCTTTATGCCGTCCGCCTGCTGGCCGACATGCGATTTTTCCGCTCGCTCTTCGACGAACCACGCACTTTTTGGGACTACGTAAATTGGATGATCACCTGCACCATCCTTATTCCTTTGGGACTGTTTTTCTACCAGGTCACCAGCGAATACCTGAGGAAGTTTTTTCGCTGGCTTCTGGCCGCGCAAATGCTGTTCTCCGTTTTCGGAATCTTTGCCGCCGCCTTCGGAGTCAGCTTGCGAAAGCTCCATGTCGCGAACAGCATCGTTGTGCTCAGCTCGTGCGCGCTCATGGTGTTGTGCTTGCTCGCAGACCGGCGACATTCCCCCGGACGCATGAGCCACGAAATGCGCGTTTTCGTCGCCGGATTTGCCGCTTGGTTCTTGTTTATCGTGCAAGCCAATCTGCTGGGCCTCAAACTCTTGTCTGGGAATAACTTGGAGTTCATCGGCTTCCTGGCGTTTGTCGGGTGCCTTGGCTATATCTCTGCGTATCGCATCTTCGCCATCGAAGAACGGCTGCTCACGATCAGCAAGGAGTTGGAGATCGCCCGCAGGATTCAGTCCTCCATTCTCCCGCAAAATATCCCCGTGCTCGTTGGCCTCGACATGGCCGCCCGCTACGTCCCGATGAGCGCCGTCGCAGGGGATTTCTACGATTTCCTGCTCGTTGACGACAGGCGTCTTGGCGTCCTGGTTGCCGACGTCACCGGACACGGAATCCCCGCCGCCCTGATCGCTTCCATGCTCAAAGTGGCATTCGCGGGCCAGGCGCCGCATGCCGGTGATCCGACGCGAGTTCTCACCGGCTTGAATATCGCTCTCTGCGGCAAGTTCGAAGAGCACTTTGTGACCGCCGCTTATCTCTTTGTGGATTTGGAAAACCGCGTGTTGCGTTATTCGGCTGCAGGCCACCCGCCGCTCATGCTGGCCGCGCGCACCGACGGAAGCGTCAGAGAAATTGAAGAGAACGGCCTGATGCTGGGCCTGTTTCCCGACGCAGGGTATTCCTCCGTCGAAATCGGCATCGGCCCCGGAGATCGCTGTCTCCTCTACACTGACGGCGTTTTTGAGGCCAGTAATCCTGCGCGAGAGGAGTTTGGGAAGTCACGCTGCATGGAATTCTTGGAGGCGCACCGCGAGACTTCGGCCGCCCGTTTCGTCAATCTTCTCCTGGACGACATCGCCAAATTTTCCGGCCACAACTCCGGCCGCGCGCAGGAAGACGACATCACCGTCCTAGTCCTCGATTTTCCAGCAAGCCGTGCCGAGAGTGAACCAAGCGGCTCCGGCCGGTGAACGGGCGCGAACGCCGCGTGGCTCGGTTCCATGGGCGAAGCCCGCACCACGAAGCGTTGCGGAGATCGCGGGCCGCGTCCGAATGGGTAACACGTAATCAACGTCAGCGCGTCTTCGGTTGTAGGCGCCAGCAAAGTGACATCCTCCGGATCTAGGACACGAATCATCTCGACAACATACCTCCGTTCACGCACCTCGCCATGCCGGCCCGCAAACCATTCGATCCGAATCTCGTCGTCCTTTGCAATTCCCTCCAGCGGACGAAACCAACTCGTACGATGCCCCGCGAGCAGCAAATTTCCCGGTTTTCCCAGTCCCGCCCCGTTGAGCATGTGCGCTGGACCGAACGTCAGGGTGCGCGGGGTTGCCCCCTCCAAAACAATCTGGTCATAACCCAGGCGCGGAATGTAGAGCCTCGCGATCGGATGTGTGTCGGCCCACGGCCACGGCGCGCGCGGCTCGCCGGTATGCAAACTTTGTTTCCAAGCCCTGCGAATCAGCACGCTCGCAAGCTCGTCCTTTAGGTGGAGGTACACGGCACGGCTCGAAAGGAACGCTCCTGCGATCAGCATCACCACCGCCAAGACCCGTAGCGCCTTCACGAGAGCGCCCCGGCTTTTCGCACAAGAAAGAACAAGGCGATACCTGCGAACAGAAATACCAGGCCGAGAGTCTCGAAAAATGCGTCCGCTGTGCCGGTAGCGGGCGCGCCAAAAACTTTGTCCATTTGCCAACCCGCCGGCAACTCGCTCGGCACTGAAAGGGCGTTCGATTGGCCGCCGGGGTTGACCACGGTTTCCTCAACCGCAACCAATGAGGTAAATCGCGTCACAAGCCGGTAGCGAATCGCGTGAGCAATCACATTCGCTCGAATCTCCGCTTGCCCGTTTTCATCCGACAGCCGCCAGTGATCCATCAACTCTTCGACCTTCTGCCGCGCCCACAGCGTCGTGATGCCGGGATGGAACGTCGCTTTCGAAACATCAAACTCGATGTCCGCCCCATAGAAGCCATTGCCCTCGCGAGCCGTCAGATGCGCCTTTCCAACCCGGCCTTTGGTGAAGCGCCCAAAAATCAGCAGCGGCTTTCCCACGAACAAGTCAGGCAGGCGCTCTGGATACACTTCCGCCGTCTCCACGCCCTCAAACGTCAGGTTCACATCGGTCAGGACAGGGCTATCTATGCTCTCGAAGAGACGCGTCATTTGATCCTGGATTTCATCGATGTCCGCGATGTGCGTGAAGCTCCCTCGTCCGAACTGCGCCATCTTGGTGGCGAGGAAGAGATTCGGCGCGCTCCCAATGGCGACTGTATAGAGCCGCGCACCGCCCAGGTCCCGGCGCATCGCCGCGAAAATTTCCTCTTCGTTGCCCAGGTCGCCGTCGGTCAGCAGAACAAGGTGTCGCAGGTAGCCCGGTATCTCCGGCTTTCGCATCAAGTGGAGGAGCGCAGGCAGCATCTCCGTTCCGCCGCCGGCGCGGAATCCTTGCACATAGCGCCGCGCTGCCGAAACGAATTGCGGCGTTGCCGGCAAGGGCTCTCGAGCAAATTCGTCATAACCGCTGCTGAAGGCCAAGATTCCGAAGCGATCGCTCGGCCTCAATCGATCGAGCGCTTTAAGCAACGCCTGGCGCGCTTGTTCGATCGACGTTCCCTCCATAGATCCCGAAACGTCGATCATGTAAAGCATCTCTACTGGCAATCGCTCTTTCGGTTGCACTGCCGGCGGAAATGCCGCCAGCAAGAAATGCGTTTCCCCGGAATCGTTTCCGGGTGAGAGGAAAAGCGCGGCCTTCGGCCGAGTGCCCTCCGCCTGCTCGAATTCGAGTACGAAATCCCTGTTGGGAACCGTCGCGCCCGCAGCCAGCTCCACACGCTGCCGGCCACCTGCCAAACGATCGACTTTGACTGCGTGAGAGACGCATTGGACGGAGGCTGCCTCGAATCCGGTGTCCAGATCGACGGATACAGAAATGTCGTGCCCGGAGCGGTTTTCTGGATTTCTTACCACTGGCGTGATCCGCGACGCGTCTGCGACCGCATTGGTATCCGCGGCCCATCCGGTTCCTTCATGGCCCGTCGCCTGCGTTCCAGGAATGTACCGCGGACCCACCACCATCGGAAAAACCAGCCGCATCCGTCCGGCTTCCCATCGTAGCGGCTCCACGTATCGCAAACGCACGGAGATCAAATCGTTCGGCATGATGTTCGCCACCGATGCCGTGAAGATGTTGGGCCGTTCCTGCTCCAGTAGTGCAGTGCGTTTGCCTTCAGACTTAGCTGCCTCATAAATCCGTTTGGCCTGCTCGCGTTCGTGGATCACGCTTCGAATCACGCGATTGCCGATTCGAATTTCCAAGTCATACACAGCGGCATCGTGCGGCAGCGGGAAGATGTAGACAGCTTCGATCGGCGCCGTCGTTGAATTTTCATACTGCTGCGTAACCGTTGCCGCTGCCACCAGGCCGCGCACATCGAACGAGGCATCCGTATGAATCAGCGGAACGGAGGTGTAGATGCCCGAGACTGGCGAACGGTAAACGAACGATCCTTCGCCCACTTGAGGTGGCCTGCCGTCGGCTTGCCCTCCGCTTGCCCAGCCCGCAAGAATCGTGGCAAGCGCCGTCAACGCCAGGGCAAAACGCCGACAGAAAACAGTGCTGGATAGACCTTTCGCGAACATGTCCCCTCCCCTCAAACCGCTACCCATGCCCGAATGCAACGGACGAGCCACCTCCGTTCCGGCGCTCTAGCAAGCGCAAGCACCGTCGTTTCATTTAGTTAGCTGGAGTAAACTGCGGAGCCCCGCTGTTGTTCTGTGTGGGCCGGCCCACGGCTGTGTGCATACAGCGACGCCAGAGCCCGCCGCTCGAGGTTGTCCCGGGGCAATGCCTTTACGGCCGAAATCCGATTCGCCCGCTGTGGAACTTTCGAAAATCAAAGGGAAGGCCGGCGGCTGGCGCCTGCCCGCGGAGTTCTCCCTGGCTGGATGGAGCCTGGTTTCGCCCGCAAATCTCTAGGAGCGGATACACCAAGCTCATCAGTCCATCCTGGGTCGAGGGCAGCGGTTGGCCTAAAACGTATTCCCGATTTATTTCGCTTCCTTGGCGGGCTCCGGCATCACGTAGCCAGACTGCGCCGGCAATCCTGCCCGCTCCAGCTGCACCGTGACGTGCCCGATCGAAAAGTCCTGCGCTAACAATTCCTTAATTTGAGACAGCACGCTCTCGCACTTGTCCAGATGCATGTCGGGAACGCGGGCATGACACGACATTGCAACTTCGCCGCCGCCGAGCGACCAGATGTGCACGTCGTGCACTTCCATCACGCCTTCCACTCTCAGAATCGTCCGAGCCACTTCCTCCACCCGCATCTGTTTCGGGCGTCCCTCAAGAAGAATGTGTGCCGATTCGCGCAGGATCCCGATGCTCGACCATAGCACCAGCAGACCGATGGCAAGTCCGAGCACTGGGTCGACCGAGCGCCAGCCCGTGTAGCCGATCACCACCGCTCCCACGATGATGGCCACGTTCGACAGCGCATCGCCGAAGTTGTGCACCAAGATGCTGCGCAAATTTAGATCAGTGCGCCCGCGCACCAGCGCCAGCGTGATCCCGCCGTTCACTGCAAGAGCCGCTACCGAAGTCCAGATCATCCACGATTCGATTACGTCCACCGGTGAACGCAGCCGCTCGATTGATTCCCATCCCAGCCACAGCGAAAGAATCACCAAAAGAAGCGCGTTGGTGAACGCTGCCAGCACGCCGGCTCTGCGGTAACCGTAAGTTTTCTCGCTGTCCGCAGGGCGCTGTGCCCACCGCATGGCCAACCACGAAATTCCCAGAGCCGGCACATCCGAGAGATTGTGTACCGCATCATTTAATAGCGCGATGCTATGTCCGAGCCACCCCCCTAAAATCTCCACGACCACCAATCCCAATGTGGCCGCCATCGCCCAGGCCAGCACAGACGGCTGCATCGGCGGATGCGCGTGGCCGGCATGCCCGCCATGGTCGTGCGCATGACCGTCGTGAGCGTGTTTGTGGACGCTTCCGGCTTCCTCGCTGTGCGAATGCCCGCGCATCTTCGCTATTGTACTCGTCCTCGCCGGAGCTTCGAGCCTTTCCTCGTCGTTATTGGGCAGTTTGACACGTCGACTCCGCGAATCATTTGACGCCTCTCTCCGCCACTGCGAGTATCGAAGTACGCAGCAGCTTCGCGTTCAAACGTAACACCTGCGCTACAGGGGTACATCGCCAGGCGCCGATTTAGGTAACGATGAGTGGCCCGGTCACTAAACTGAGCTTTTGGGGCGTTCGCGGTTCCACACCCACCGTGGACCCGGCGACGTGGCGCTATGGCGGAAACACGCCGTGTCTCGAACTCACAGCACCCGACGGCACGCAATTTATTCTGGATTGCGGCACCGGCATCCGCGTTCTCGGCAGCCGCTGGACTGCGCCAGCATCGGGCAGCCCTGCCGCGGGTGTGCGAAACCCTGAAACCCACATCCTGGTGACTCATTACCATTGGGATCACATCCAGGGCGTTCCGTTTTTCGCGCCGCTGTACGTCGAGAACAATGCGTTCCACTTCTATAGTTTTCGTTCGAAGCATCTTGGTCGCGATAGCCTCAAACAGGTGTTTGAAACGCAAATGGCGATGCCGTATTTCCCCGTGAACATGTCCGCCATGACGGCGAAAAAGAAGTTCATGGAAATTGGCGGCGGAGATTCCTTCACTGTCGGCGAAAACAAAATCACCGCACGGCACATCAATCACCCGCAAGGCTGTCTCGGATACCGCATCGAAACTCCCGGCGGCATTGTCGTCTACGCGACCGACAATGAACCCGGCGAACCTAAACTCGACGAAGAGTTGCGCCAACTCGCTGCGGGCGCCGACATTTTCATCAATGATGCGCAATACACCCCCGAACAGCTGGCCACCACTCGCAAGGGCTGGGGCCACTCCTCCTGGCGTGAAGGCGTGAAGATCGCCCGCCAAGCCGGCGCAAAAACCCTGGTAATGTTCCACCACGATCCAGATTCCACCGACCGGATGGTGGACGGCTTGCTCCGCCAGGCGCGCGACGAGTTTGACTCCGTATTCGCCGCCAGCGAGGGCATGGTCATCAAGCTAGGCTCTGCGGACGGCACGCTGGAAGCGCACATGCCGGTGACCCGCACCGCGTTGCGTCGCGAGGCGCAATTCCGCGCGCGCGTCTGCGGAATCACCGAGGGTGGCCACGTATTCGAAGAAGAGACGATTGTGCGCGATCTGGCTCTGCAGGGTGCGCTGATCTCGATGGAACATTGTCCTCGTCTGCAGTCGGAGCTGCAGATCACGATGGACACGCCCGGAGCGGATGGCCCGAGAGTCATGAAACTGCGAGGCTACGTGGTGCGCATCGATAGCAACGAGGAAGAAGGGCACAGCTCGGTGGGAATTGTTTTTACAGAGTAGCAGGCACAGAGCCACACGTTAATCTTGTTTGGAATCACCCGGCGGCAGGCGCGATAATTTTCCGGAACTCTTACTTCAGCTGATCGAGTTTCTGATCAAGGTGCGCCAGCGCTGCTTCGAGAGTCCTCTTGTGATTGGGGTGGGTTGCCGTTTCGAGATCGCTGAGGACATGTTTGCGCGAGAGTTCGATGTTCGCGCGTTCTCGGTCTTTTTCCGCTTGGTCCTGAGTTTTTGGGGCTTTACCCGGTGCTGCCATGTTCTCCCTGTTCGCTACTTGAGATTCAACGTCCTTGCTTTCCCAGCCTCTGGCCATAAATCCTACGTACGCCGTTCAGCAGCCGGCCAGCGTCCGGGCTGCATGCCGTAAACAAATTGTGACACAGTCCGGAGCGCATGAGGGAAATCAGAATGCGCCAGGAGTGCCCAGAGTGGCATCATGCGCCGGCGGCTTTGACGCGCGCGCGCGGAGGGCTTACCTGCTGAATCACATGGCGCAGGCCGGATTCGGCGATTCGCGCGCGGCGCTCCGCAAACAATCCGTCAAAAATAAATTCCGCCGAATTTTCCTGCCATCGCAAATGCAAGATCCAATCGCTTTGCGACGGGAACGCTGCGGCCATGGAGACTTCGGCTGCGGGAATGACCACTACGGGTCGGAGCTGATCGTCGAGCGCCCAGATGCGTGTAGGAGTCAAATACAAACTCACGGCCGGAGATTCCTCCGCGCTGGTGGAAAAACGGCCGGCTTCCAGAACCAGATACGCACCGAGCTGCTCGATGGCTTCTCTGGTGCCCCGGTCCTGGCGCAGCGGCGGGAGCAGCACCGCCAGCATGAACAGTGCCAGACCAACGATGGCGAAAGCCCAGGCGTTCCACAGGCTGAGCGGAAGCACCACCAGTGCGGCACCCGCCATTCCGAGAAGGATTCTCAATGCGGTCCAGGCGCGTGGAGTGGAGCGGAGTGTGAGCACTTTCGGAAACGCGCGGGAAACAAAGAAGAGCGAATCGGCGACGGATTCGCGAAAACGTGTGAGCGATGAAACAGCTCCAGCGCGTTGCATTTCGCTCGGGAGGATCGGAGGAATGGAGCCGGTGGTCATGCGGTCGAAGGCGCTCTCATATTAGCAGCATGGTCAAGAATTTAGGCAATAGAGTTTACTCATTTTGTTTTGAGTTTGCTGGCTAGAGGCTCCCTCGGGCGCCGACGACGAGCCCGTCGATGACTTCGCCGCTTGTCCATCCCCCTTCAGCGCTGCGCAGGAGGTGATAGGGGATGCAGTCGTCTCCAGCGGAGCACGGCGCTGGCGACCAAACCTGGCAGTTCCTTGGTCTCGCTGCCGAGTGCCCCGGTTGGTAGGCCCGATGATCGAGCGCGAAGAATCGCTTGATGCCGATATGGCCGCAGCCGAGGATTTCGTCGTCAAGGTCTGCGCGGAATTTCTGAAAGTCTTGGAGATGGTCTCGAATTGGCTCTCCCGAGAAAACAAGAGGGCAGGAGCGGCCGTGCACGGTTATCAGCTTCGTCCGCAAGGTTAGCGTGTCGCGGGTTGGGCAGTGGGAGGGAGGACGCCGTTGAGGCGGAGGTAGATGGACTGCGCGGAGTAGTGATCGGACCAGGAGCCGTAGAGCACAAACATGACGCCGGCGCGGGAAAAGGGACGATTGTTGAAGAGCGGAATGGAGTCGGAGAGATGCCCGTCGTCCACTTTGGCGAGGGAGGAAGAGCAGAATTCGAAGGATTGTTTGACCGCCGCAACAAGTTTTTCTTTTCCGTCGGTTTCGGCAAGCTTGGCGGATTCCGGGGCGGCGACGCCGGAAATTTTCGAGCAGAACAGATTATTGGACTCGGCGATGTGAAGAGTCAGGTGGGCGAATGTCATCTGCTCCGGCGTGGGGCGAAAAGAATATTTCTCGGCGGGCATGGCTTCGGCGGCGGCGACCATGTTTTTGGAGGATCGCGCGAGGCCCTGGCGGAGAGCGTCGCTGACGGGAGCGGCTGAAGGTGGAGCAGCCGTTTGGGCCAGGCCGACAGCGGGAAGCATTGCCAGCAGCAGAGAAAGAGAGCAGAAGGGTTTCATGTAAGGCTCCGTGTACCGAGGGTCGAACAGCGAAGTCATCCTACGCCGGAACGTCGATGAAGAGAAGCGCGGGAATAACCAAAAAACGCAAAGCAAAAACCGGGAAATGCGAAATACCAGGAGAGACCGGCAGAACCAGGTAACTTAACTTTGTGGTATAAAGTACTTGACAACGACAATCGCTTTTGGCAGTATTGCGGCGCGGCGGAGAAACCTCGGAGAGAACTCACATGGTGAAGCGAATTCTGGCGATCATCGCCATTTTTGTGTGCACGTGTGTCGCCTGGATGATATTGGGCACTTCGATTTTCCTGCGAACGGAAGGTACGGGCTCGCAACTTTCGGGGCGCGTGGCTTCGACATGGGGAACCGCGCAGGAGCAGCACCCGCCGGCGGTGAGTTACGTTACGCACGAACTGAAGACTCTCGAAGTGGAAGAAGCCGGGAAAAAGATCAAGAAGACGGAAGTTCGAGACGTGACCTGCTCTGTGCCGTTGGACTCGAGCCAGATTGTGGCTGACTTTCATATCGACTACCGGCAGAAAGGTTTGTTGTGGTTCAGCACCTACCGCGTGGGGTTCGTCGGTAACTATAAATTCCAAAATCCAACGGCCCAGGAGCAGACCTTCACGATCAGGCTGCCCTTGCCAGCGAAACAAGCGGTGTACGACGGCGTGGAAATCACGCTGGACGAGCAGCCGCTGCCGCTCGATTTCGGCGGCACGGAAGTGACTGCTCATGGACGGCTGAAACCGAATAGCGCGGGGATGGTGCGCGCGGCGTATCGTTCGCAGGGACAGGACAATTGGAATTACAAATTTTCGAATGGCGATGAGGTTTCGCGCGCAAAGGATTTTCATTTTCTGATCAAGACGGACTTTGGCGGGTTCGATTTTCCGGAGAATTCGCTGTCTCCCACGGAGAAGCGGGAGACCGCAAATGGCTGGGAACTGAAATGGGATTACCAGAATCTGGTTTCCGGTTTTAATGTAGCGCTGAAAATGCCGCAGAAATTGCAGCCTGGGCCGCTGGCGGGGCGGATTTCCTATTTTGCTCCGGTGTCGCTCTTCTTCTTTTTCTTTCTGGTCTTCATTCTTTCCACGCTGCGCGGAATTGACCTGCATCCGATGAATTATTTTTTCCTGGCCTGCGCTTTTTTTGCGTTTCACCTGTTGCTGGCCTATTTGTGCGACCACGTGTCGATTCACATGGCGTTTGCGGTTTCGTCGGCGGTTTCGATCTTGCTGGTGGTGACCTATCTGCGACTGGTGGTGAACGCACGGTTCGCTCTCGTGGATGCGGGGCTCGCGCAGCTCATCTATCTCGTCCTGTTTTCCTATGCGTTTTTCTTTGAAGGATTCACGGGGCTGGCAGTGACCATTGGCGCGATCCTGACGCTCTTTGTGGTGATGCAGATGACGGGACGAATCCGCTGGGAAGAGAAATTTGAAAGGGTGAGCATGAAGCCGGCCTTGCGCTGACATGCCGCCTGGGCGGACTGAACTCTTAGGCGGACAGTGGAAAGAGGTGGGAGGCTGCGGCCCGCCCGCTAACGGACGAGACGCAGCCCTGTGTGGTGAGCAATCGGAAGAGGTTTATTCGTCGCCGCGATTGCTGGCGTCGCCCAGGTTGCCCGGACGAATGAACCCGAACAGGCCATGCTGTTCCTCGGCGATTCCTGCGGTGAAGAGAAGATGATTCTTCTTGCCGGAAGGTCCGCCGGTGGCGAAGTCGATTCCCCACAAGCCCGCAATGGAAAGCGGTGCGTTCTGGGTGTTGCGCAACTGCCCCACGAATGCTCCGCCGGGAAACTCGAAAACGTTGATGCGGCCGTCGCCAAAATTCCCCACGAGCAGATGATGGCTGGCGCTGCCGAATCCGCCGGGAGCAAGGGCAAGTCCCCAGGGGGCATTTAGCGCACCCTTTGACGCAAAGCGTGAGAGCCAGACGCCGTCGGTGCTGAACACGTCGACGAAGCCGTTTCCGGGACCCGCGACATCGTCCTCCTTTTCATCGTCCTGCAAAGCAAAGGTGACGTAGAGATTTCCGTTGATGTTGCGAATGCCGAAAGGGGCGTAGCCAAGGGGAAGACTGGTATCGGTGAAGGATTTCACAAATTGAAAGCTCGAATCGTACACTTCGATGACTCCGTCGTGAAAATTGGTGGCGAATAGATAGTCTTTTCCAGCGCTCGCGCCGGACGCCAGGCCTTTGTAAATCGCTCCGGAGGTCGAGTTGTTTACCTTCAGGATGGCGTTATGCAGATCGACCGCCGGGCTCCAGCCGGAGATGGTGCCGTCCTCGGTAACAAAAATGAAAGCCGAGCGGCCGGACTTCCCGTTGGCGGAAACAACGAAACCAGTGGAGGTATTCACAATGAGGCCGGTAGGAGCGGATGGAGAACCGGGCGCGGCTCCCGGCACGGTAACAACCAGCGGTGCAGCGGGCGACGGGGCAGGCGTGCCGTCACCCAGATAGAGAGTCGACGTGCCCGTACCATTGTTGGCGATCCAAACGGGGCTGGTTTCCGTGAAAGCGATGCCCCAGGGGTTGACGAGATGGGAATCCGTGCGTAGCGCGACTCCCGGTACGTCTGAGACGAGATTCACTTGATGATATTCCTGACTTTGCGCGGATGCCGCGCCCAACAGGAGCAGCGCCGAGAAAGACAGGAAAAGCGAAGCCTTAGAGAAGGGGTGTCTAGAATTCATGGGGAAGTCTCTCCTTCAAGGACTCTTTGGGCCGGTGCGTATGTCGGTATGGATGCGCAGAAACGGGTCACGAACCTCCAAAAGCGCCAGAAATGACAAAATCGTGACGGCGATCAGACGAGCGGGAGAAGAACCGTACCAAGGATCAAAAAAAAAGCGACAGCAGGGCGCAGCCCTCGGCCCTGTCAAACGCATGATCACGGTGAGGACTTTCCTACAGGAACATACTGATTCTACCGGGTAAGGACGAGGCCGGGAGTCCGACCGGTGGCCCTTCTATCGCTCCAAACGAGAGCGCCGTTCACGAAGACTTTTTCGATGCCGACGGGTAGTTCCTGAGGCTTTGCGAACGTGGAACGGTCGAGAATTGTGGCGGGATCGAAGAGAACCAGGTCCGCATACGCACCTTCGCGAAGGACGCCGCGATCTTTCCAGCCGAGCCGCTCGGCGGGAAGGGAAGTCATTTTGCGAACAGCTTCGGGTAGCGTCAACCAATGTTTTTCGCGGACGAAACGCCCGAGGACGCGCGGAAAGCTGCCCGCACCGCGCGGATGTGCGGAGCCGATACCGCCATCGCTCGCAACCATCACCCACGGCCGCTGGTAGAAGGCCCAGATATCGCTTTCGATCATGGAATGTCCGATGACGCTGGCTTCGCTGTTGGCGGCATCCCCTTCCCGGATCATCCGGATGTACGGTTGGCCTTCGCCAACTCGGCCAGCGTGTGACCCGCGTAGGAAGGATTCGGTTTGAACTCCGAGATGGACAGGCGATCGGCGCCTCCAAGATCGGCCAGCGCTTTTTCGACGCTCTTGGGATTTTGGTACTGCTTGTCCGGCACGACCACCTTCAAGTTGGAGTGCCATGCGTCATACGGATAACAGTCGGCCAGGAAATCGACGCCGCGCTTGCGCGCCTCTTCGATGACGTGGATGTATTCAGAAGCCCTGCCCCAGACATTCACGGTTCCGAGTTTGATATGCGAGTGATCGATGGGAATGCGAGCCTGTTCGCCAATTTCGATTTCCTCGACCAGAGCATCGAAGGATTTGTCCGCTTCGTCACGGATGTGTGTGCCGTAGATGCCACCGTGTTCCGCGGCACTGCGGGCCATGGCGATGAGCTCCGCGGTGCTGCTGTAGCTTCCGACCTCGTATTCGAGCCCGCTCGAGAGGCCGATGGCTCCTTCATTCATGGCCTCCCACGTAAGCTGCGCCATTTTTTCTATTTCCTGCGGAGTGGCAACACGCTTGAAATCCTTGCCCATCACTTGCTCGCGGATGGTGGCGTGACCGGCGAAGACTGCTAGGTTGAGCGCGGCCGGATTCTTTCGCCGCGATGCGACCCAATCCTTGATGGGCCAGGGAGAGGAGCCGTCAGGGCCCTGCACGGCGGTGGTGATGCCTTGCGCGATTTGCGTTTCGGCGAGCGGGTTGGAGTCGAGCCCATCGACCGAGTGGTTGTGAACGTCGATGAAGCCCGGCGCAAGAACCAGGCCCCGGGCGTCGACGGTCGGTTCGCCGGGAGCGGGAACAAGGTTGCCGATGGACGCGATGCGATCGCCACGGATGCGCAGCGAGCCTTGGCGAAGAGGGCCGCCCAGGCCGTCGGCGAGTTGCGCATTCAGGATGATGAGCGTGTCCGATGGCGGCGCAGCATGAAAGGCCAGCGGAGCCGCGGCCACGAGAAGCAGCGCGCAGAAAATGACGGAAACGACGCGTCGGGAATTATGCATACCGTTTGCCCTTCAAGACGTTGGGCCGCCGCGTCCCAGAATGACGTCCTCGAAACTACTCGCGATCGGCACGGGTGCGGAGATGGTACCAGACACTGATCAGAATGATCGAGGCGAAGAGGATGAGCGTGGAGATGGCGTTGATTTCCGGAGTGATGCCGCGGCGGAGGCGTCCCCAAATTTCGAGGGGCAGCGTGTAGTCGCGGCCGTAGAGGAAGAAAGTGACCGCAATTTCGTCCATCGATAGAGTGAAGACCAACAGCCCGGCTGCGACGAGAGACAGCTTTAGATTAGGGAGAGTGACAAGCCAAAACGTGCGCCAGGGAGTCGCGCCGAGATCGAGCGAGGCTTCTTCCTGGCGGCGGTCCATTTTTTGCAAGCCGGCAAAGAGTTCGGTGGTAGCGACGGAAATGAGGGCGGTGCCGTGGCCGAGAAGAATGGTTACCAGGCTCAGCTGGAGGTTGATTCGTACTGCGAAGAGGAGCAGCGAGAGACCAGTGATGATTCCGGGGAGGATCAAGGGAAGAAGGACAAGGCGGCGGAAAAGAGATTTGCCGGGAAAGTTGGCGCGATCGAGCGCGAGCGCTGCAAGCAACCCGAGAGTGAGCGAAACAGCGACTGCGCCCACTGCGACGACCAGGCTGTTCTGGACAGAACTCCAGATGGCGGAGTCGGCCAAGAGTTGGCGGTACCAATCCAGGGTGAAATGACGCGGAGGGAAACCGCCGACGCCATCTCGATTGAAGGAGTACACGACGAGCACGGCGATGGGAACGTAGATGAAGGCAAAGACCAGCGCCGCGTATGCGGTAAGAAGGAGCGGACGGCGCGTGGTTGCGGTAGCGATCATTCGAATGACCAGCGCTTCTCGACGCGTTGCGTTATCGCGAGCAATGCGAGCGTGAGGATCAGGATGAACACGGAAATGGCCGCGCCAAGGGGCCAATCATAGGCCGCGCCGAAGAGCGATTGCACAAGATTGGCGATCATGGTGCCGGAAGGTCCGCCGACGAGAAGGGGCGCGAGAAAGTCGCCGAGCGAGAGAACGAAGGCGAAAGTGGCTCCGGCGAGAAGCCCAGGGAGCGAAAGGGGGAGAATTACTCGGAAAAAAGTTTTGTGCGGCGTTGCGCCCAGGTCCTGCGAAGCTTCAATGAGCGGACTCGGGATGTGTTCAAGCGACGCATAGATCGGAAGAAAGACGAACGGCGTGTAAATGTGGGTGAGCATCAGCACCACAGCGAACGGGCTGTAGAGGAGCGCGGATACAGGGCCGTGCGTGACGTGCAGATATTGCAGAAAACCGTTGAGGACACCGTCGCTGCCGAGGATCGTTTTCCAGGCGTAGCCGCGAACGAGATAGCTGACCCAGAGCGGCACAATAATGAGTTGGTAGAGGAGTTCCTTGCGCCGCCCGGCGTGAAATGAAAGGAAGTACGCGAGCGGGTAGCCGAGGAGAATGGAGAGGAGCGTGACAGAAGCTGCTATGCGCACAGTGCGAAAGAGAACCTGCAGGTACAACGGATTTTCAAAAAGCGTGGTGTAATTGCCGAAATTCCAGTGGCGGAGGATGATGCCGTCGCGCACGGTCCAGAAGCTGTGCAGAAACATGAGCAGGTAGGGAAGCAAGAGGAAGAGCGCAACCCAGAGGATGGGCGGAAGCGCGACGAGGAATTTGTACGTGCGTGTATACATGGACTTCGCGTTACTCCTGCACGGCGATCGCGTCCTCGCCTGAAAAGACGAATTCATGCGAACCGGAGAAAGGAGCGCGCGAGGCGATACGCGCGCGAAGAATCGTGCCGCTGGACGTTTGCAGTTCGAGAAGTTCGGTAGCGCCGGAATAGATTTGCCGGCAGATGGATGCGGTGAAGCGAACCGGATCGGGAATTTCCGGCGAATCCGTGGCGAGCCCGATCGTCTCAGGGCGAAGAGAAAAGAGCGACGGGCCGTCCGGGCGGGAACAAGGAAACTGAAAGACCTCACAGTCTGCGACTCCGTTACGTACGCTGGCGCGAAGCAGGTTGGTTTGGCCGATGAATTGAGCCGTGTATGCGGTTGCCGGATGGGCGTAGATTTCACGCGGCGAAGCGACTTGTTCCAGCGCGCCGTTCCGGAGAAGCGCGATGCGGTCGGAGAGCGCCATGGCTTCCTCCTGATCGTGCGTAACGAAGAGAAACGTGATACCGACTTCGCGTTGGAGAGATTTGAGCTCCGACTGCATCTCCTTGCGAAGATTGGCATCGAGCGCCGAGAGCGGTTCGTCAAGAAGCAGGAGCTTCGGGCGGTTGACAAGCGCACGCGCGAGCGCGACACGTTGTTGCTGGCCGCCGGAGAGCTTTGTTGGTTTGGCCGCAGCAAATTCCTGCATGCGGACCATGGCAAGCGCGTCTTTCACGCGCGCAGCGATTTCCGACTTCGGAGTCCTCGCAGCGTGAAGGCCATAGGCCACATTTTCACTGACGTTGAGGTGCGGAAACAGGGCGTATTGCTGGAAGACAGTGTTGACGCGGCGCTTATAGGGAGGCAGCCCATCGAGGCGCGATCCGTGCATCCAGATTTCGCCCTCGGAGGGCTGTTCGAACCCGGCGATCAGACGCAGCAAGGTGGTTTTGCCGGAGCCACTTTCGCCGAGCAGGGTCAAGAATTCTCCGGCGGCAATCGCTAGGGAAAGCGTTTTCAGAACTTCACGCGAACCGAAACGCTTGCTGACTCCTCGCACCTCGAGCAAAGCTGACCCGGGCGCGAGAGAGGCGGCGATCGGAACTGCTTCCGTCACTGCGCCGCCTTAACCTCGTTCCAGACTTCGTTGTATTTGGCACGCCGTGGAACATCCTGCCAGAAGTAGATGCGCTGCATGTACTCTTCGGGATTGTCGAGATGGAGAGATTTTTGCTCGTCAAGGGAAAGGTATTCGGCCGCACCAGGATTCGCGGGTGTGTAGTGAGTGACGTCGCTCACAAGCTTTTGCGTTTTGGCTTCGATCATGTACGCCAGGAATTCGGCCGCCAGATCTTTGTTCCTGCTGGCGGAAATGATCATGAGGTGGTCGATCCAGCCGGTGGTGTTTTCCTTGGGAATCGTTTCTCCAACGGGAAACTTCAATTTGCGGAGCTGCGCGGTATTCAGCGGCCAGCCCATCGCCAGCACGATTTCGTGGTTTTGGAAAAGATTGGTAAGCTCGCCGCCCGTGGACCAGTATTTCCTGACGTTGGGTTTCAGCTCGAGAAGTTTCCTCTTCGCCGCATCGAGCTGAGCGTCAGATAGATTGTAAAGCTGAGCCGGGTCGGGCTTGTCGTAACCGAGAATTTGTGCCGCCATGTAGATGCTCGACAGCTCATCCCACAGCGAAACCTTGCCGCGATATTTGGGATCCCACAGCACGGTCCACGAGTCGGGCGGCTGAGGAAATACCGTTGTGTCGTAGAGAAGGGGATTTGGCCCCCACATGAACGGCGCGCCATAAACCTGGCCATTTGCTTTAACCAAGGTAGAGTCGCGAAGTCTGGCCGAGAGCTGCGTGTAGGACGGAATTTTGGAGAGGTCCAGGGGCGAGGCGAGGCCTGCTTTGACAATGGAAGCCGCGACGTCGCTCGACGGCGAAATGACGTCGTAGTTTGCAGCGCTGCCGCCGCGCAGCTTTGCGACAAGCTCGTCGCTAGAACCCATATACGACGCAGAAATCTTACAGTGGTGAGAAACTTCAAAGTCGTGCACGAACGATGGATCGGCGTAGCCTTCCCACACCAGGAGACTCAGCGTTGGCGCGGACTTTTTGCATGCGCTGGCGAAGAATGCGATGAAAAGAGCAGTCAAGGCGAAAGTCGTGCGCTTCATCGAGCCTCCAGTGAAATCGCGCGCGGATGCCACGATCCCTGTTCGAGCATGGGCGAAGAGCCGCGCTACTGCTTTGACTGAAATACTACGCGACCGCCCACGAAGGTAGTCAAAACTTTTGTTTCGTCGATTTTGTGCGGGTCGATCTGAAACAGGTCCTGCGACACGATAATTAGGTCGGCCAGCTTGCCGGGTTCGAGCGAGCCTTCGCTCTTTTCGCGGAAGCCGGCGAAGGCGGCGCCAAGCGTGTAGCCGCGAACTGCATCGGCGACCGAGAGACGTTGCGAGGGCACGAAACCGTCTTTCGGTTGCCCCTCCGCCGTTTGCCGAGTGACAGCCGTCTGGATGCCCAGAAACGGATTCAGCGTTACCACCGGCCAATCGCTGCCGAATGCGAGTTGTCCGCCATTGCTGGCGATGCTCTTCCAGATCCATGCGCGTGAAGCGCGATCCGGCCCGAGGTTGCGCGCCCAGACGTCGAGAGTGTCATTGTCAGGATAGGAGTGGAGTGGCTGCATGCTGGCAATCACTCCGAGTTTCCCGAAGCGAGGAACGTCCCGGGCCGTCATGGTTTCGATGTGCTCGACGCGAAAGCGGCGGCTCGATCCGCGATTGAGCTTCTCGGCGTTTTCGTAAGCGTCGAGCGCGGTTCTAATGCCGTAATCTCCGATGGCGTGCGTGAATAGCTGCAGGCCACGCTTGTCGAGTTCGGCGATCGCGGACCTGTATTTGTCGGGATCCCAGAAGAGCTTCCCTTTAAGCGAAGGGTCGTCGGAATACGGATCGAGCATCGCCGCGGTGTGGGACTCAACCACGCCGTCGATCATGAATTTGACTGCACCTGCCGAGAGCCAGTCGCCGGCGTATTTCTTCTTGGCCTCCTCGATGGCGGCAATATCCTTTGCCAGCAATTCGGGCGGATCCTGAAAATAGGAAATGTAGAATCGCAAGGTAAGATCGCCGTGGCGAAAAAGTTCGTCGTACAGTTCGAACTCTTCGAAATCGCCGCCGGCGCTATGAACGCGAGTGAGGCCGTTTTCGTTGGCCCAGTGGATGCCGCTGCGGAGAGCCGCAAGCTTGTCGCCGCGAGTCGGTTTCGGAACGATATCCGCAACGAGAGCCTGTGCGGCCTCTTTTAGCGCGCCGGTCGCCTCCCCGGTTTGCGGATCGCGGACAATGATGCCGTTCGGAGGATTCGGAGTGTCTTTGGTGATCTTCGCCAGAGCCAGCGCTTTCGAATTTGCCCAGTAGGTGTGGCCGTCGAATCCTTCCAGGAGCGCCGGGCGGTCCGGGAAAACTTCATCGAGATATTTCTTGTCGGGCAGCGTTGCGGGGAACATCGCATAGTTCCAGCCGCGGCCTAGGATCCAATCGGTACCAGGATGTTTCGCGCCATATTCGCGCAGGCGTTGCTGGATGTCCGCGGCGTCTTTCGCGCCTTCGAGATTGACGCGGCCGAGGCTCAGCGCGCCGCTGAGGAAATGAATGTGGCAATCGGTGAAACCGGGGAGGACCAGCCGGCCTCCTGCATCGATAACTTTCGTGTCCTTCGACTGCAGCTTGGCAATCTCGGCATCTGTGCCAACCGCGACGATGTGTTCCCCGCTGATGGCCAGCGCTTCGGCCCACGGCTTGTTCGAATCCATCGTGAAGATCTTTCCGTGCAGGACAACCGTGTCGGCGGTTTGCAATTTTTTCTGCGCGGCGAGCCGTTGGGCGGCGAAGAAACATGCCAGCGTAACGCAAGACGCGAGGAACAGAATCCGAAGCTTCATGGGGAGCACCCTCCGCAAGAATTAGGCAACAACCTCGGCGGCCCAAGACACCTAGAACGTCGGCGGCGTGTTGATCCAAAGCAGCCAGGATTCCGTTTTGCCGGGATTGCGCCAGCGGTGCGGCGTGGAGCTCTGAAAATACAAGCTGTCGCCGGGCTTCATCCGGTAGTGTTCATCCGTGTTGAGCCAGATTTCGAATTCGCCTTGCAAAACGTGCAGGAATTCTTCGCCTTCGTGGGTATAGGATTCGCCGCTGCTGCCGCCGGACTTGATGCGAAAAAGGTGAGGCTCCATGGCGGTGTTGCCCCACGCGAGAAGTTCCATGCGCACGCCCTTGGTGGTTTCAAGAATCTTGCGTTCG
>JBKOXA010000017.1:0-11805 GCA_046724685.1 Acidobacteriota bacterium
TTCCTCATCCGACAACCACTCTTCTGACCCGTTCTGAAAATTTCGGACTCTACTATATTCCTCAAGCAATTACAACGCAGGGTTCTTGAGCGGTCTGCGTCCGCTTTGACTCGTTCTGGACGACGAACTACTACGAATTCACTACACCGGCTTCGTTACTTCTGCCAGCCCACTAGTCGGATAAGAGCGGCCTGAAACAAACCAGTGCATTAGGAGGTCAACGATTTCAGACCGTTTGTCAGAAAGAGTTGTACGAGTCAGGGCTAACTCTTCAAAACGAGACCTGGCGTGCTTATGCGGTCCTCGAGTATTTGTCTAAGCGAACGCAAAACTCAGATGCCACTGGCGTTAGTTGTCTGAAGCAAATTGGAGCACGACATCTTCGTAGCGAATTTGGTCAAGGACTCTGTACTTGTCGCTTTCGCGAAGCCTAACCGTAATGGTGGCGATCGTGTGCGGGACTCGCTCAAAATGCGCCACGGCAACCGCTAGCGGCGTAACTAGCCGAGGATCGCCGAGATCGAAGAAAAAGACTTCGGCGCGATCATTGTCGCGCTCGAGAACGATCATGCGATACCTGTTAGGACCATGAAGGGGAGGCCACCGGCCAATCTGGACGGTGGATTCTAGATAGACTCTCAGATCCGTTTGCTTCGCACCTTCAAATTGGCGACGGAGCCGGTCCGCCTCGAGTGTTGCTTCGCGCTGGTTTTTCCCCAACAACGCTTGGAGTTGCTGAAGGATGTCTTTCCACTCGGATGATTCAGGCCGAACTGACAACTCCGCAACGCTTTGTCCGTCTCGCCACCGAACAACCACGAAGTGCGTGCCTGGGAGCGATTGACTGAGGATGGCCCCGCCAAGGAGCCAGATCGGGGCGCCGAAAACTAACGGGTAGCACTCGCCGTTTGGGTCGATTCCATAGCATACTTTGTCCCAGCCTTTGTCCCAACTTTCAACGCGCTCGTCCCTCTCTTTAGTTTGCGGAACAAAATCGTAGGCAGACAGAACACGCCCTATTGGGATTTCGAAGCGTTCCGCTGAACTACCGTTCAGAAGGATGGACTCCGCTCCAAGGGTGAGCGTCATTGCTTGGCCCTGAAAAGGTCCCGGGCCCCCCGTGACACGCCAACTCTGCAGCCTAGCTTGTTGAGCCACTGGTTGAGACACCGGAGTGGCTTGAACCTGAGGGATTCCTCGCACCGATTGGATTTGCCTGGAGATTTCTGCGGCTAAGAGTGGCGCAGCTTGACGCTGCTCGAGAGCCCTCACACTACCGGACACAAGCACGCGGCCAGAAGCGCGCTCGATCATCTTGAACTTCCACTCCCACGACAATGGCGGGAGATCCACTTCGACGACAACTTCTGCTTCCCGATCTTCCTCGACGGCGCTGAGATTCCACGCGGCGAAATCGGCCCTATCCGCGCAAGCTTTGAGCAATAGTTCGGGCCTGATGAAAGGCGTCTGGGAGCGGATGTAATAGGTCTGGAAATCGCGCAGTAAATTTCCTGGATCGGTGGGTCGCGCCGCGGCGGAAACTGGCGGTGGAAAAGGAGGCGCTTGCGCCCAGTTCAGGGCAGCACCAACAGACATACTCGCGATCAGTGGCAGGACTAGCACTGACGCGAGGCGAAATAACATTGTCCCTCCTAGGCGAGCACCCTGGTCGGAGTGCTGGATTTTGAGTGTCACTTCCCGGATTGCGGATAACGTATACCGGCGACCGTTAATCCGCAATGCTCCGACAGGGCTGTTCGAAGCAAGTCTGATGCCATGGGCAACAAGAGGGGCAAAGGGAAGCAAGCCACCCGCTCGATGATTGACCATCACAAGGGGGCCCCTGGGTTGTGGTTGCACACGCGCCCTTTCACAGCTGAGATCGAGCGCCCGGACGCCAATCCCGGCGTCGATCGCCGCGTCATCAAGCGCCTCGAACGCCTCGGTCACAAGGTCACCCTCGAAACCAGCGCCGCCTGATGGAAATTTTCGGAGCTGGGGAAAGTCAACAGAAAGACTTCCCCGGTGACTGGAAGGAGCGAAATGTGGCGGTGCTCGGTCTGGGTCAGTGCAAGGCTTGCATTTGGATGGCAGACGAGCGGCCTCCACGGTGAGCATAAGCGGCGTAAACAAGAATACGCTGCGAAAAGGGAAGGAAGGCAAGCGCAGCAGCACAAAACAGGACAAGCCCCTGGAGCTGCCCGAGGAAGAGTAAGGGGGTCGCGGCCCAGACCGAGTCGACTAACAACATAACCGGAAACAACTTTCGGAACTTACGGCCAACGTCCGGATAGTCGAAGGCGATGGCCGTCAATTGAAAGAGGCGCAACGGTATACCGAGTACACAGACTAGCAGCAGCGCGCCGCTTAAGGCGTTCGATGCGTACAGCTCACGGCTTACCCGAACCACATCATGGAACTTATAGAGAGCAATTCCATACATAGCCAGATAGCCGATCTGAATGAGTTCAAGTAGCGCACGGGCCGCGCCCCGACGCACGGAAAGGGGGTTGGCCGGTTCCTGCTGCATCACAGCCGAACCACGCTCATGGGGTTCGAGGCTCTTGCGCAGTGCTGCGAGATCGAGCGCTAGATCGCGGGCCGAGCCGTAGCGCTCTTCCTTGCGTTTGCGCAAGCACTTCCGCAGGATGCGGTCTAATTCGGGCGGGGGCACAGGATTGTAGTGCGCAATTGGCGGTACTTCCTCCTTCAGAATGTTCGCGATGCTGGAAGAAGGCGACTGACCGATAAACGGGTTGTGTCCGGTGGCCATCTCGTAGAGCACCAACCCCAGCGCATAGATATCGATGCGCAGGTCGACCGCTTGTCCTTCGAGTTGTTCGGGCGCCATATATCCGACCGTGCCAATGAGCAAGCCTGCCGCGGTGGACATGGTTGCAGTTTCGGACACTCCGAGGCCACTGGCTAAGGTAAGGGGCCGAAACGTCTTGGCCAAGCCAAAATCGAGGACCTTGGCCTGCCCGTTTGCTGTTACGAAGATATTGGCGGGCTTGATGTCGCGATGAATAATTCCCTTCGCATGTGCTGCTTCCAGTGCGTCGGCGATTTGTATCCCCAGTTCCAGCAAGAGCTCTATCCGCAAAGGATTTCTGCCGATATAGTTCTTGAGTGATTCCCCCTCCAGCAATTCCATAACGATGAAATACTGACCGTCACGTTCATCAATATCGTGGACCGTACATATATGGGTGTGATTCAGAGCCGAGGCTGCACGAGCTTCGCGCTGAAATCGGTCTACTTGCTGGTGGTCTTTGGAAAGCTCGGGTGGGAGAAACTTTAGCGCCACCGTGCGACGGAGTTTGCAGTCCTCCGCCTTGTAGACGACGCCCATGCCGCCGGCGCCGAGCTTTTCAAGAATTCGAAAATGCGAAATGGTCCGACCGACCATGATGGAGAGAAGAACTTGCTCTTGGCGCGCCATATTAGGCTGGGGCGACCTGACAAGTCAACAAATCGATTGCAAATCCTTCAATTCAGCAGGACTATCTCGAAAATGCCTATCCCGGTAATTCAGCAACTAGTGTCGCCCGATCCGTAGACCCTAGCTGCCTGAACTGGACGACAGTGTCAGGAAACTCCCGCGGAGCAGTGTCAGGTCGCACGTGCGCAAGTCGATTATTTGTGGCAGGCGCAGGTAACACGCCATGGACCACCACGTGCGAATAGAACCTCAAGTCCTTTTCGGTTGAAGAAATCGCAAGGAGCCCAGCCATGCGACGAATCATATCAACCCTGTGTCTAGCTCTCATTTGTCTTGCATCTGAGAAGGTGAAAGCGGCGGAGCTGAAGGAAGAAACCTCAAAAGCATTCGATAGATACATCGAGCTCACCGAAGAACGCATGGCCAGGTCGCTCCGCGACGGCGTTTCCTCCTACTCGATGGAGGGCAAACCGGAACCGCAGCGTGACGCGCTCCGCATCCGACTCCGTCAAGGCGAAATTATCATCGACCAGATGGAGACGCTAGACGGACAACGAATCGTCAGAGTGCCAGGCGGCCTCGTCCACCATTGGATCGCTCTTGGATTTATCCCTGGTGTAACCCTCAAACAGGCACTTACTCTGTTACAAAATTATGAAGAGTATCCGCTCATTTACCAGCCAGATGTGAAACGCTCGAGACTGTTGAGCTCCGACGGAACGCATTTCGAGATTTATCTCCGTCTCTATCAGAAGTCCATTGTCACTGCTGTATTCAATGCAGAATTCGAGGTGACGTACTTCCACCTGGACGAGCACCGGGCACACAGCCGATCCCGTTCCAAGAGGATCGCCGAGGTCGAAAACCCGGACCAACCGGAGGAGCGTGAAAGGCCGGTCGGGAAGGATCACGGCTTTTTGTGGCGGCTTTGCAGCTACTGGAGGCTCGAGGAAAGAGACGGTGGGGTCTACGCAGAGCTTGAGTCTGTCGGACTCAGCCGTAGCGTACCGCTGGTGTTCGCTTGGTTGGTCAATCCTCTCCTGAAGAGTCTTCCTAAGAGCTACTTGTCGCGGGTCCTGGATTCCACCCGCAATGCCCTAACGAGGAGACGCCTCACCGGTCACCCAATAGTAGGAAGCCGCCCATGAATACACCCACCTCGGCGCGTTCAAACCGCGCGGCTATTTTCCTGATGGCCCTGGTTGCGATGCTTGCCGCTGGGGCGTCCGGCTGCGCCCATTTCTTGGACTATGTCCTGTTCTCGCCAGATATTACCACCGAGAAGCTGCCGAACGGCACGGTAGGAGTTGCTTACAGTGCCAGAGTCGAAGCCAGCCATGATCTGGGTGCTAATTGGTACATCACCGGCGGGCAGCTTCCGCCCGGCTTACAGTTCAACGACTCGAGAATTTCTGGTACACCAACGGTAGGCGGGACATTCAATTTCGAGGTCACTGTCGAGACCTCCAACTCCAATGTTCCCAACCAGGACTCACGGCGTTTCACTGTACTGATCCTGGATGTAACGACGGAAGCTCTTCCCGACGGAGACGCGAACCAAACTTACGCGCCTTTCTCGCTCAGCGCCATCGGAAACGTGGGCACTCCTTCCTGGTCCCTCGCCTCTGGAAGCCTTCCCGGCGGAATGAGCCTCAGCAGTGCAGGCGTGCTCGCTGGAACGCCGGCCGGCGGCGGAACCTTTCCCTTCACTGTCAAAGTGACCGATCAAGATGCTCCTCCGAGGTCGAAAACGCGCGACTTGAGCCTCCTGGTAAACAACCCTGTTCCCGTGGCCGCGCTGCTTTTGCCGAGCTCGGCTGCAGGCAGTGGCCCCTCTTTCAATCTCACGGTGCACGGCTCGAATTTTGTGCCGACGTCTGTGGTTACTTGGAATGCCATCGACCGGCCCACCATCTACGTGAGTGCAATGCAGCTCAAGGCGGCAATTCCGGCAAGCGACCTGTCCCCAGGCGTAATGGCGAGCGTGGCGGTGCGGAACCCGGCCCCTCACGGAGGCGTTTCCTCCAGTCTCGCTTTCGAAATCGCGTCGGCCTCGAACTCATCGATAGTCCCGGAACGCGTGAGCGTGGACACGCAGGGCAATCAGGCTAATGGGTCGAGCTCGCGACCGTCAGTGAGCGACAGCGGGCGTTTCATCGCGTTTGAATCCTTAGCGAGCAACCTGGTTCTCGGAGACAGCAATCGCGTGAGCGACATTTTCCTTCGTGACACATGCCGAAAGGCCGCACCGGAGTGTATTTCCTCAACCGTCCGCGTCTCTCTGGGCAACGACAGCTCGGAGCCCAGGGCTGCGAGCTTTAGCCCTTCCATCAGCGGTGACGGCCGCTACGTGGTTTTCACTTCCCTAGCGGACAACCTCGTCGGCAATGACAAAAATTCAAGTGCGGACATTTTTCTGCGCGATACATGCCTCGGTGCAGGAGCTGAATGCCGGCCATCCACGACGCTAGTGTCCGTGGACAACTCTGGCGTCCAAGCCAATTCGACCAGCTATTTTGGCAAGATTAGCAACTCCGGGCGGTTTGTCGCGTTTGTTTCCGCAGCCGATAATCTGATTGCTGAGGACACGAATCTTAGCGACGACGTTTTTGTCCGTGATACTTGTGCCGGCGCCGCAGAGTCGTGCTCCCCATCGACGTCTCGCGTGTCCGTAGGGCTCGCTGGGCTGCAGGCGGACGGGGCGAGCACGATGGTGACTCTTAGCGCCGACGGACGATACGTTGCCTTCCTTTCCAAGGCGTCGAACATTGTCCCCGCGGCGAAGGCGGAAGGATGGGAAGTCTTCCTCAGAGACACCTGTCTCGGAACCAGGGAGTATTGCACACCCTCGACCATCGGCGTGTCGGTCACGGATACGGGTGTGCCGGCTAACGGGCCGACCTTGCATCCGGCGATCAGCCCCGATGGACGATTTGTGGCTTTCCTGTCGACTGCTACCAACTTGGGAGAAGCAGAGAACACCCTCGCCGGCCAGATTTTTCTGCGTGATACCTGCATGGGAACGACGAAAGCTTGCCAGCCATCGACGATGGTGATTTCTGCCTCAGCGGAGGATAGTGGTGGCGAAGACGGGGGAAGTGCTCCAGCGGTCAGCGCTGAGGGGCGGTTTGTGGCTTTTGTTTCTGCTGCTTCTCACCTTGTTCCGGACGACGCGAATCAGCGCGCGGACGCGTTTGTCCATGAAACGTGCCTCGCAGGCAATGCCTGCATAAATGCCACCTGGCGCCTCTCCCACGGCAGTCTTGGGGCAGAGGCAGATGCGGACACGCGGGCGCTCGCCTTGACGCCGGACGGCAGAGTCGTTGCCTTCGCTTCTGCGGCTTCGAATCTGGTTCCTGGCGATACCAACGGCGCGGATGATGTCTTTGTGATTTCGGTCACAGCTTACGAGCCGCGTATGTAGGGTCACACAGCAAGGTCTCGAACGGGCGCACACCTTGCTAAGAGCTTGCGCGAAGCTTACTTCGCGGGTTCTGGCACTTTGACGTCTACGGCGGCAACGATTTGCCATTTGCCGTTGCGGCGTATCCAGGTATCCGTCCACACATAGCGCCCCCGTTCGCCGTTCCGCTTTTCCCAGGACTCGCTGCCCCGCGCCACGGCGGCATCGCCATAAACGCGAACGTTCACATCGTTGCCTTTGGCGAAAACGTAATCGCCCACATTCTTCGAGACGCTTGCCAACTCCTCCGCTTTTCGGAAGAACGAGCCAAGGGGATCCAGGCCGACAAAGTCGTCAGCAAGGATGCGCTCGACCGTGGCGGTATCTCGTTTCATGCTGGCCTCAGCCCATTGTTGCTCACTCAATTTAATGTAGTTCTCGGCAGCTTGTGTCCATTGCTGTCCACGAACAACAACCACTGAAGTCCCAAGCAGCAAGGCCAGTCCCGCAACGCTTTTCAGTCTCATGAATTCCTCCTCCGTCCTGATAGCGAATCGGTTCAGGTATGCTATCTCTTGTAAGCTTCATGAAGCAAAGGACGGAAGGAAATCCGTCTGGCCTATTTGCGCCTCGGTGGCGCCTTCCGCGGTGGGGATCGAATTGTAAAAAGAATTTTCTAAGTCCCGCGTTTTCACGGTGCTACTCCGCCTCCCAAAAAAGAATTGGAGCCAAGAGGAAGTTGGGCCGAATTCGGAGTTGGTGAGTACCGCAAACAACTTGATTGCATAACAGTGTCGGCTCCTAGACCCGAGTAAACTTTGGTTGTCTGACGACCAAAGGCTTGGGAGAGAGGAGCCGAATATGATGATTATAGGCGTAGATTATCACCCGAGCTTTCAGCAGATTGCTTTTTTTGATCAAGAAACGGGCGAGTGTGGTGAACGGCGACTGAACCACGACAATGGTGAAGCCGAGCGATTCTATCGAGACCTGAAGCAGCGAGGTATCAGCGTGCGTGTGGGAATGGAGGCTCGGACCGAAGCTGACCGAAAGATTACGAGCGAGCCTTGGTCGTCGATGCACAGAGGTCGAAAAAGAACAAGGAAGACCACTCTTTAGAGTGAACGGACCAGTGCGCTCAAAAAAGGATTTGACAGAGCCGACACTGTTAGAGATCTCCGGTAAGCCGACATACCGGGACCTTCAATGGCGCGATAGGATGGGCACAATCATTCGTGACGGTTCGACGATGCAGCCGTGTTGAAACCTCGTACTATTGTTTTTGCTACGTCGACGAGGAGGGCCACGCCATGAAAGACATAATCGCAACGGACCATGCCCCAAAGCCAATCGGTCCGTATTCGCAGGCAGTTCGGGCGCATGGATTCCTCTTTGCCGCGCAAATCGCCCTAGACCCGAATACGAATACCTTGCTCGAAGGGGATGTGGCGCACCAAACTGAACGCGCGCTCGAAAACTTGAAGGCCATTCTCACGCACGCTGGACTGGGTATCTCTCACGTTGTGAAGACCACGGTGTTCCTGAAAGACATGAACGATTTTGCGGCAATGAGCGAAGGATACGCGAAATATTTCGCGGTAGCCGCCCCGGCGGGTTCGACCGTGCAGGCCGACGGGCTACCGAAAGATGCGCTGGTCGAGATTGAACTCGTTGCAGCGCTCTGAGGGACAGCGTTACCGATAAAGGGGTCCCCGTAGAACATGCGGTTATGACTTATCAGGCGTTGGTGACCTACCGCCGCGCGAATTGGTCATAATGGACCGATGACCGTTATCTTTGTGATGGCTCCCGCCGAAACCTGCCAGGGCATCGCCAACAATCCTTTCAGTCGGCGAGCGTTAGTGTCCGAATCTATGAAAGGGGTGTCCGAAAACGAACATCCCGGGCCATAGCATCGCATATTAAGTGATTTACCATGTGTTGCTTAACATTTGGCGAGCCTGGTGCTACATCCACCGACAAGGCAGGGCCAACCACATGTCATTTCTTCGCGAACTAAGAGTTGCGTTCTACTCGCTCACGCGGACAAAGGGGCTTGCGATCACGGTGATCCTGACGCTGGCGCTCGGCATCGGTGCCAACGCTGCGATGTTCACGCTGGTGCGTGGCGTCTTGCTCAAACCTCTCGTCAACCGCGACGAGGATCGGCTGATCTACATTCGTCAGAGCGCCACGGGCATTGGCGACGACAACACAACGTTCTCCGTGCCTGAAATCCAGGACTTGCGCGCCAGCGTTAAAACTCTGACCGCGTTCGGCGATTTCTCGACCATCGGATTTACCATGATTGGCCTCGGCGAGCCTCGCGGAGTTCGAGCTGGCGTTGTCAGCGGGACGTACTTCGACGTCATGGGCCTCCGCCCGGTCCTCGGGCGTCTCATAGGGCCTCAAGACGACGGTCCTAATGCCGCGGGCGTGGTTGTTCTCACCTACAGTTTCTGGTCGAACACGCTTAAGAAAGATCCTTCGGTAATCGGCAAAACCGTTCGTCTCGGCAGCATGAGCGATCGCTCCGCCACGGTAATCGGCGTCCTCGAACCCTGCGTCCCGTATCCGCAGGACACCGAAATCATCGCGAATATCGTCACTAGCCCGCATCATCTTTCTGCAACCATGGTCACAGGCCGCGTTCATCGCATGACAGAACTGTTCGCCCGTCTCGCTCCCGGAGCCACGCTGGATCAGACTCGCGCCGAGTTGAGCTCCATTTACGTCGCGATGAAGAAAGATCACCCTGATGCATATTCCAAGCAAGCCGACTTTCAGATCTCCTCCAAGCTGCTTCGCGACCAAATCACTTCGGGCGCCCGGACTGTGCTCCTCGTTCTGCTCGCGGCCTCGGCTCTGGTCTTCATCATTGCATGCTCGAATGTCGCGAACCTGGTTCTGGCGCGCACGATTCGCCGGGAAAGTGAACTGGCGGTTCGTACGGCACTGGGCGCCAGCAGAGGAGCGCTTCGCCGCATGCTTCTCGCTGAAAGCCTTCTGCTTTGTGGCGCTGGCGCTGCGCTTGGTGTAATGAGCGCGCAGCCGATGGTGGCGGTTCTGGCCCGCTACGCCTCGCGCTTCTCCGTCCGCGCGCTCGACCTCACCGTCGATTCCAGCCTTCTCTGGGTAGGAGCGGCGCTCGCCATTATCGCCGCGGTGATTCTCGCCTTCGCCCCGCGTTTGCCCTCGGCCGACACGTCCGGCGGACTGCATCTATCGAGCGGCAGCGTCCGCATCACCGGCAGCACCAGCCGCCGTCAGCGCATCTTTGTCGTCACCCAAATCGGCGCTTCGTTCGTGCTCCTGGCCGGTGCGAGCATGCTGATTACCACGCTCATCGCGCTGCAGAGGACGCAAACAGGTATGGACACGCAGCACGTCCTGGCCATTAATGTTCCCGCGATGTTCTACGGAAAAACGAATGAGCAAGTGGTCGGTTTCTACAAACAATTGATGCATCGCATCGATGCGCTGCCGGGCGTGAACAAGACCGCGTACGGCGGGCTCGTTCCCTGGCGCGATGTCGGTGGTCCCAGGTTCCAATTCTCCCCTGACGGTCATGTTCTTGCTCCGGGCGAGGAGGATCCCCGTGCGCACTTCCGCGTCATCTCTCCCGGATTCTTTGCCGCGCTCGGCGTTCCCATCATCGCCGGCCGTGATTTCAACGATCTCGACGGCCAGAGTAAAGAGCCCGTCGTCATCGTCAGCGAAACTCTTGCCCAGCGCATGTTCCCCAATCAGGACCCCATCAATCGCCACATTTACTGGACCGATCCCGTGCTGAAATTCGCGTCGCGGGCAAGCCTAAATTCTCGGCCGGAGCGCATCATCGGTGTCGCCGGGGATATTGACGACGAGCATCTCGTCCCCGAGCCAACGCTCACCATCTACAACCCCTTTGAACAGGGTCCGATGTTTGGCGGACGCCTATTCATCCACTCCAGCGAAAATCCCTATTCGCTCGTCACGCCGGTCACGCGCATTATTCGAGAGATGTCGACGGATCAGCCCATCGAACGCGCTGCCACCCTCGAAGACATCCGCGCCGAAGTGCTCACGCCGGAGCGGTTGAACTCACTGGTGTTTGGCGTGTTTGCCGCTGTCGCGTTGGCGATTGCTGTGGTTGGCGTCGCGGGCGTGCTGGCGTTTTCGGTCAGCGCCCGGACGCGGGAATTCGGCATCCGGCTAGCTCTTGGATTGCAGTCGCAACAACTGCTCAGAGGCGTGATCGCGGAAGGCGCCCTGATGGCCGCGGCCGGCGTCCTCGCAGGCGCGGCATTCGGGTTCGCAGCGGCGCGTTTGGCGGGCAGCTATTTCCCGGACGTGAAGATGCCGGGCGTCTTGCCCGTGGTCCTCTCTGCGTTGGCGCTGCTGACGGCCGCGGTCGTCGCTTCGATGGTTCCGGCGGCACGCGCAGCGCGCGTCGATGTCATGCAAGCGTTACACTCGGAGTAAACATCGACGGCTGGGGCGGACTTGCGATCTGTAGCCTTCTCTCACACACTTCCCCGTGGCTGGAGCCCCTCTGTCCGGTTCTTGAATTTCCTTCCCTCTGGTCCGAGACTGTGCCGGTTTATCGTGGGCGGATGACGAGCGCTATTCGGAAGTAATCCACATGCCTGGTAAACGCCCGACTTACTGGGCGCTAGACATTGGAAAATCATCGTTGCCAGAGGAACGGTCGCTAATGTTGGGCGGACTATTTTTGGAATATACTGTCGTGATTTTTGGCTGCGCCCCCCGCGGAGTCTGACTCCGCGCTGCGACAAATTGCCGTGAATGTGCCGCGCTCGGCTGCTACAAACTACCGACTTGCGAATGATTCGAGAGAATGGAGGTTCCCATATGCCAGTCGCGTTGCCTGAACCTGATGGCGAGCGGGAGGGTATTCCGCTGTGGCTCTGTCCCAACTGCGATAAGTTTAAGCCCTTGCAAGACTACGGGTGGAACA
>JBKOXA010000056.1:0-29741 GCA_046724685.1 Acidobacteriota bacterium
GATAGACCGTTCCTTCCATGGCATGGACACCTCCGTGCTGGACTAGTCCAGCACGGAGGTGTAAACCATGTCTCCGGAACGTTTTGTAAAGGGATGATCCGAACGCTCACATTCGTCCTACGATCCTTGGCTGGGCGGGCGTAGACCTATTCTTTGTGCTCTCTGGCTTTCTGATAGGCGGGATACTTCTTGATGCTCATACCTTTCCTCGCGTCTCGAGTTCCGCTGTTTACTAATCTTTTCCGAACCTCAAAAGCCGTCGCGGCAACCTGCCTGCTTCAACATCGGACCTTCGTTGAACCGGCAGAGAAGGTAAAGGTTGCAAAACAAATTTCCCAAGTACCTGCACCGGTTTGTGAGAATGTTCCTGCTTCAGTTCCAGCCGCACCACCTACTTTGGTTTCAATAGCCAATAGCCCGGTGTCTTGCCCATAATCGGGAACTGCAAGACTGTCTGCGAACGTGTAGCCCGTTCCGGCAGTCAACGTCTGATTGCCGAAAGTTTTCCCTATCGCTACAAGAAATTCCCCGCCGCTCGAGGTTGTAGCGTTTCCGGAGGAGATGGTTCCTGCTCCGCCGCTGGTATTTGACGCTGCGGTGTGCTGGTCAACCGTTATGGCCACATCCCATTCCTCAAAAATCACGGATGCACCGATAGTCACGGAGCCGTCTACTATGACCGTTATCGTTTCGCTTCCGCTGTTCGAACCTGTATTCCCAACAGCGAGGGTGGTCATGTTTTGGCGTAGGTTGCAGCTTACGCTGTTGGTGACACTGTTGGTGACCCCTAGTACGCCAAAAGTGTCATTGGCGCTTATCGGGCCGCATGTGAAAATCGCAGCAACCAAGGAATGACCGGTCCCCACTCCGCTCAGGGTGCAGGTAGCGTTTCCGCTCGTATGAGTAGTCTTTGTGTCGGTGCAGAATTGAACCCTAGAAATCGCTTTGGACTCACTCGCGCAGACTGACAAAAGCAAAGCCAAGAACACAAGTATTCGCAGTGCCGCCGGACCGATTTGAGCGCGCGGATTGTCAGGAGTTTGAGAGATGGCAGGAGCCATGCGGCCGCCTCGAAAATGTGGCGCGACAGACTAGGAGTAGCGAAATTGTACCCGACCCGGGCGGGTGTTGCGGTTCTGGCGATTGTAGCGCCATAGAAAATCAGTAACTTGTGCGGATTCAATGTGAGTTCGAATCCCACCTCTCCGCCATCATAGATATGTCCGGCCCGGACACGTTACGCAATGTACCGGATGCAGGTCTAACGAAGGCGACCGTGTCGAGAGAAATCTCCTAGCTTGGTTTGCGCGGTGCGGCTGCCCTTGCCGGTAGCGTCTTGAGCTTGTCTTGAGCGGGCCCTTTGTAGGGGCTGTTGACTGACGCCGCTTCCGTGAAGGCAGCCCGTGCCTCCGGGATTTTTTTCAGGTTAATCAACGCGAACCCCATGCGGTAAGCGTTTCTGGCATAGCTGGCATCGTTGGATTTCAGGAGCCGAGCGGCAGCCTGGAAATTCTGGACAGCCTGCAGGTTGTTCTTCTTTTGCAAATTCACTTGACCGAGCGCGCTGAGCGCGAGACCTCTCTGCAGTGCTGTTTGCTGGCTCCACTGTTCGTCCGTCAAGTTCGCCGGCCGCGGTGCGGAATCGGCCAACGCGACCGCCTTCTGAGCATACGATTCCGCCTTGTCGAGTTGTTCGCCCTTTTCTCCATAATAATCAGAGACCAGCAAAAGCATTCCCAAGTTGTTCGCATCCTTGGCCAGGATCGCGTTGGCGACTTCCAGCATCTTCGGCGTGTTTTGAGCCTGCTGATAGGATGTCGCGGCCACTCCCATGGCCGGCAGCGCGTACGGCGAATCGGGGAAAATCTTTGCGAAGCGCAGGAGTTGATCAGCGCGTTTGGCGGGATCTTGGGTCTGGTAGGCGCCGCCATAAACGGCCTGCTGCACGTAGCGCTCGTTATCCCGGTTGCTATCGATTGCGCGAGCCTTCTGCTGTTCCCAGATTTCGGGCGAAGTGCCGGAAGGAGCAGGCGAGGCCTTGAAGATCACGAGAATGTGTTGCGCCTTTTCGCCATAGACGAGCAGCTTTTCTGCGTCGCCCTTTTCTGACGCGGCGCGAATCATGTTTACCGCATTCTGGAAGTTGCCGGGGTCGATGGCGAAAACCTTGTCGCCATACTCGAAAGCCTTGTCGTACTGCTTCTGGGCGAGGAAGTAGTTGACGTACAGATCGCTCGCGACCAGTGCCATGTCTCCTTGTCCTGGACCGGAGGCAAACTTGTCGATCAGCGCGAGCTTTTGCGCTGGATCGGTGGCTGCGTTGATTTCGGCAATCGCGCGATCGGCTTCGGAGCCAGCGCTTACGGGTACGTACTTGCCGATCTGTTGCGCATCCGAGACCGTGCATGCTAGAAAAAGAGCAACAAGGCTTGCAGTCTGCACGAAGAGCTTCATAGGTCCTCCGATGAACCGCCAGGCTGCGGATACGAGGAAACGAGCCGGCTTGCAGGTGCGCTGCTTCCAAGTTTCCGGCATGGCGCGGAGAAGAGTTGAACGAATCTTAGTTCCGCAGGCCCCGCGATGCAACGGTCTTCGACGGCCTTGCCTCGTCCGAGGGCCTCTGTCATCTTTGAAGCATTCCGGCCGGAGCCAACGGAAAATCTAAGCCGCCGTGATTTTTGTATTCCGCGATCATCGGCATGCGATGGGTCATAAGGATTGGCTGCGCAGAGCGGACGAGTTGCAGAGTGTGTCGAGATGAAGGACGTTTTCGTTGCGGGCGGCACAGGCTACATGGGACGACGGCTTTCTGAAGAGTTGGTCCGAAGAGGGCATAGCGTTTCGGTACTCGTGCGGCCCGGCTCAGAGAAGCGCATTGCTGCCGGTTGCCGGCCGGTTCCGGGGAATGCCCTGGACCGCAATACGTTCAAGGATGATCTCGCCGGCACGCATACCTACGTGCAACTGGTCGGCGTGGCGCATCCGAGCCCGACGAAAGGGCGAGAGTTTCGGCAGATCGATCTGAAGTCGTGCCAGGAGTCGCTGGCCGCAGCGGTTGCCAACACAGTCCACCATTTTGTGTACGTAAGCGTTGCCCACCCCGCGCCAGTCATGAAGGCTTACGTCGAGGTCCGGAAGGAAGCGAACGGCTGATTCGCGAGAGCAGGCTTTCGGCGACGATTCTCCGGCCATGGTATGTGCTGGGCCCGGGACACTATTGGCCGTACTTGCTGAAACCGTTTTATTGGATGACGCGGAAGATTCCAGCTTCGACGGTCAGTGCCGAGCGCCTGGGGCTTGTTACGCTTCCGCAAATGGTCAGGGCACTCGTCCGAGCGGTTGAATCACCGGCCGGGGCAGTGCGGGTTGTCGAGGTTCCCGAGATTGTGCGCTTGTTGCCGCGCGATTTGAACGTTTAGAAATCACGTTGCAGACTTTGCTCGGCGGCACAGCTTGCGAACGGGCTCTGGGTCTGCCATCGTCAAAGCAGAAGTAGATCGGCGGAGACTATGGCTTTAAACACGGTTGAGCAGGTCAGGCGGGTTTTTCGTGTGGTGGCGGGGTTCACGCTGCTGGCGGCGGGCGCGGTGATGCTGGTTACACCGGGACCCGGTTGGTTGGTAATTTTTCTTGGATTGGGGTTGCTGGCTGCTGAGTTCATGTGGGCCCGCCGGTTGATGGATCGCATCAGGCGCGAAGGAAGCCGGTTTAAGGACACGGTGCTTGGGAAGACAGAAAATGAAAAGGGCGGTGAAGCTCGAACGTCTGCCGCCGACCAACCGTTCGCCGTCCGGCAGGAGACCAGGAGCGATGCGGGTGAGCACGTTGAGCCGGGGAACAAGGGCATCGGATGATCAGTGAGTGGAGCGGGAAATGGGCGCTGGTGACTGGCGCGAGCGCGGGAATCGGCAAGGCACTGGCGAAGGAACTTGCGAGCGGCGGAGCGAATTTGGTGTTGACGGCGCGCCGCGAGGGCCGGCTGGAGGCGCTGGCACGGGAGCTGGCGGCGGAATACAAAATCAGGGCCGAGATCGTTGTGGCGGATCTGGCGAAACCTTCGTCACCCGAACAGATTTATGGTTTCACGGAAGGGAAGGGCTTAGAGGTTGCGCTGTTGGTGAATAACGCGGGCTTCGGCCAGTACGGAGAATTTCAGTCGGTTGAGCCGCAGCGGCTGCTGGAGATGGTTCAGGTAAACTGCAGCGCGGTGGTGCACCTTACCCGGCTCTTTTTGCCAGGAATGGTGACGCGGCGATCTGGGGACGTTTTGATTGTCGCGTCCACGGCGTCGTTTCAAGCGGTGCCCTACATTTCGACCTACGCGGCGACGAAAGCGTTTGACTTGTACCTGGCTGAAGGCCTTGCCGAGGAGATGAAACCCTATGGCGTGCGGGTTTGCGCGCTGTGCCCTGGTACGACCGCGTCGGAATTCCACGACGTCGCAGGTCATCCGGCACACTCGAAAGGACGGGAACAATCGGCGGAGGTCGTCGCTCGGACCGGATTGAGAGCCCTGGCTCTGGGGAAGAGCTACGTAATCTCCGGCTTTGGAAATTATCTGGGCGCACACGGAGAACGACTGGTCCCGCGCCGGTTTGTCACGCGCGTTGCTGCAAGGATGTTCCGCCCAACTGCCACGAAGCCAAAATAGGCCACAGGCTTCGCTTGTTTTTCGCCAATTCCAGGAGGGGTGCGGGAACTTTTTTCCCGGGTGCCCGGAATACCCTTTGAAGAGCAGCGAGGCGTCTAATCCGAGTAATGAAAAACGTGGATGAGAAGCAGGACGCGCTGCTCAAGCGTGCGGTGCGCGGAGACGAGCAAGCCTTCCTCGCGCTGTACCAGAGGCACCAGTCGGCTCTCTATCGGTACGCCTTGCGGATGACGGGTTCGTCCTGGGCGGCGGAAGAACTGGTGCAGGAAGTCTTTTTGTTGCTGATCCGCGAGCCGCACAAATATCAGCCAGAGCGCGGAGAGTTGGGCGCTTTTCTCTTTGGCGTGGCCCGTAACCGTGTGATGAAACATCTGGAGAAGGCTCCGCGGGAGATGTCGCTGGACGTGATGAATGCCGATGGAAGTCCTCGCAACGAGCCGGAGGATCCGTTGACGCCAATGATGATCACGGAGAAGAGGGAACGCATCGAGCAGGTGCGGGAAGCCGTTCTCGGATTGCCAACGGAGTTCAGGGAAGCGGTGGTCTTGTGCGAGTTGGAAGAGATGAGCTACGAACAAGCGGCCCACGCATGCGGATGCCCGATCGGTACGATTCGTTCCCGGTTGCATCGTGGAAGGGCATTATTGCTGGCCAAGCTGGAACTATTGCGGGATACGCCACGGCGCGCAAGTGCTGGTGCGAAGTGAACTGGGCGAACATCAAGGAAGGCAGTTGCTGATGATGAATTGCGAGGAATTTGAACTTTGCGGGCTCGATTTTGACCGCCGGGATGCGGAGCCGCGAGAGGCCGCGGCTGCTGCGCAGCACGCTGAAGTTTGCCCGCGTTGCCGTGCGATGCTCGAATCCTGGCGAGAGGTGAAAGGCGACTTGCGGCTGTTGCGCGAAGCCACTTGGCTGCATTCAGCGCCGCCGCGCGTGGAGATGCGCTTGAAGCAGGAATTGCGGACGCGCAGGGAAGTGCGGGTTCCATTCCGCAGAGTTGCGGTTGCGACCTGGGCATTGGCGGCGGTTGCTGTATTGGCGGCGGGATTGGGTTGGAGGCAGTGGCGAGACGGGAACGCTCGTCCCGGGCGGACCGTGGTTCCAAGCGTTTCGAAACCCGCGGCCAGTAGAGGCGACGCAGCCATGTTGCTTGCCGACTCAGACACCGGCGCGTTCACACGGTTGCCTGGAAGCATGCCGAGTCCCTACGAAAACCAAGCGATTCTTCAAGTGCGGATGCAACGTGGCGCCTTGGGACGTTTTGGATTCCCTGTCGCTCAGGATCGCGCGGCGGAGTGGGTACAAGTCGATTTCTTAATTGGGGAAGATGGGCTGCCGCAAGCTGTTCGCCTTCATCAGGATTCACAAACCGGGGCCACGCTTCAGTAGGGATTAACCGAGAACGGGGAGAGAAGAGGAGATATCACAGGCATGAAACCAACTTCACGATGGATGCTGATCTTGAGCGGCGCTTTGTTGCTTGCGCTGTACGCGCAAGCACAGGAAGGTCCCGAAACAGGCGCAGTTGTTACGGTTCAACGAGGGGTGGCAGGGATGGGACCGGAGACGGTTGCGTTGTTCGGGGGACAAGTGGAGTTGTTAGGGTTTGGCGGACTCCATGGGGGCAAGGTTGTCAAAGGCGCGCCGTTGACGGCGTTGGCATATAGTGAAACCAGGCAAACGCTGGCCGACGGCACCACGATTACTCACAAGTTTGAAAGCACTCTGTATCGCGACGCGGACGGCCGCTTCCGCAAAGAATCGACTCTCCCGGCGATCGGGCCTCTGGCGGCAAGCGGCAAGTCCCACTCATTCATCGTAATCATCGATCCCGTCGCTGGCACTACCTACACGCTTGATCCCGATCGGAAACTTGCTCACAAGATGGTTGCGCGTGAGCCCGGTGTCCCCGGCTCCGAGAAATTCGGCCCCGGGGGCGATGTCAGGTTTGAGACGGGACGCGACGTGAGGTTTGAGGCGGGCCCCGGAGGCACTGTGAGATTCGAGAGATTCGACAAAAGAATTGACGCCGAATCAGATGTGAGGAAAGAGCCGCTTGGCACGCAAACGATTAACGGCGTTAGCGCGGAAGGTACACGGTATACACGAACAATTCCGGTGGGACAAATCGGCAACGATCGGGCGCTAACGGTCGTCAAGGAAGAGTGGTATTCGCCCGACCTGCAGATGATTGTGCAAAGCAAGCTCAACGATCCGATGTTTGGGCAAACGGTTTATTCATTGACGAACATTCAGCGCACGGCGCCGAACGCGAGTTTGTTCAGCGTTCCAGCGGGCTACACCGTCAAGGATGCACCGGGCCTGGGAGCGGGGAAGCGTGGCCACATGAAAAAAGCTGACGAACTCCCGCCTCCGCCGCCACTAGATGGCCCGGGTCCCGGCGCTGACCCGGAAATGTAGGTTCCATTGTAAAAACGAGCTTCTCTCCTGAAGACAGTGCGCCCCCTGATTCTTCCGTTGCCAGAAACGGAAGGAAAAGAGGGCGCTGCTGTTTTTGTCGACAAATCGCTCACAAACAATTCATGCGAGGCGATGAAACCAGGGAGACTGCGGACGTATCCTAGATACATATGGACGAAAAGAAACTCGCCGACGGATTGCGGCGCGAAGGCTTTCGCCATACGTATGTGTGGCAAGACCCGCCAGACATGTTCTATCCGGATCATCAGCACCAGGAAGAGACCGCGCACATCGTTGTGAGCGGCGAGATGACGTTGATCGTCAATGGAGAGGCGAAAACGTACCACGCGGGAGAGCGCTGCAATGTACGAGCGGGCGCAACACACTCGGCGCGAATGGGTCCGCGAGGTTGTCGTTACCTGATCGGCGAGCGTTAGAAATCATTCGAGCGAGCGGTCCAGCAGCTCCATTACATGAAGAACTTGCTGGCCGGTCTTGTGCAATTCCGCGCCGGCTCGCATTTGCAGCAGGCATCCGGGATTTGCGGTCACGATGGTGGGCGCCTGCGTGCTCGCCGCATGCTTCATTTTTTCCGCAAGCAGTTCGAGCGAAGCCTCGGTCTGCGTGATGTTGTAGGCCCCCGCTGAACCGCAGCAGATGTCCGAATAAGGTAGCTCCACGAAATCAAGTCCTGGGATGGCGCGCAGCAACGTGCGCGGAGCTTCGCGAACTTTCTGCCCGTGAAGCAGGTGGCAGGAGTCCTGATAGGTGACGCGCAGAGAAGTCGGCTTGAGCGGTGCAACCATCCCAAGCGCCGCGAGAAATTCCGTGACGTCCCGCACGCGCAATTCGAACTCCTTGGCAGCCTGGTATTCAGGCTCGTCTGGCGTGAACAAGTGGGAATATTCCTTCAAAGTGGACCCACAACCGGCAGCGTTTGTGACGACCGCGTCGAATTCCTGGCCGGCAAACGCCTTGAGGTTGCGTCGAGCGAGGTCACGAGCGGCTTCCCGGACGCCTGCGTGAGAAGCGAGTGCGCCGCAACAGACTTGCCGCGGCGGCACGAATACCTCACAGCCGTTGGCAATCAAAACGCGTACGGTTGCATCGTTCAACCCCGAAAAAGCGACTTGCGCGACGCAGCCAGCAAAGAAGGCAAGGCGTGCCCGGCGTTCGCCTCGCGGCTGAAACGTCGTGCCGAGAAAGCGGAAGAAGAAGTCATCGTCAACGTGGGGCAGCAGCGCTTCGCGTTCGGCGAGGCCGATCGTCCGAAGCACGCCGGTTTTGCGCACGATCGCCTGCATGCCCCATCGCTGATAGATGCGCAGGAGTCTGGCGAGTAGCGCAATCCGCTGAGGATAGGGCAACAGGCGGCGGTAGGCCAAATGGTCTGCGAGACGCCGGAGAAATGGCCGTTGGTAGTCGCGCTGAATGCGAGCGCGAGCGAACTCTACGAGTTTGCCGTATTCCACTCCGGAGGGGCATGCCGTTTCGCAAGCGCGGCAGTCCAGGCATTTGTCAATGTGAGAGACGAACGTTTGGTTGACGGGGGCGTCGCCGTTGTCCACGCGAATCATCTGAAAAATTCGCCCTCGCGGCGAGTCGGCTTCGAGATGCCACAGCCGGTACGTTGGGCAATGGTTCAGGCACAGGCCGCAGTGCACGCACCGCGCATAGTCCTCGTAGGTTGGCTGCAATCCAGGGATCGTTTGCCTTTCGCTCACGAAAGTCAGATTCCCCCCACAAAACGTCCGCGAGAGAATGTGTTATTGGGGTCAAACGCCTTCTTCACTTTTCGTTCGAGATCGAGGTCGGATTCGACGTAAACCCAGGCGCTCAACCCGGCCTTCCATTCCGAGGGACAAAACAGCAGCGTGCCGCGGAAGTCCACCTTCCCGCGGAGCGATCCAACACTCTTCCAGAAATAAGCCACCTGCTTTTTTGCCGTCTCGTCGCCTTCCCGCGGCAGAAGCGCAAAATACAAGATCGAACCGCTCCGCACCAGTGTTGCCGACGTCATCCAAGAGGATCCCGCGAAACTCCGCAAAGCGCGCAACAAATCCGGCAATTGCGACGGCAATGTCGCGAATCGCATCACCACTGCCTGCTTAGCGGCCCGGCTCATTGTAACGGGGGCTTCGCGTAACACTTCCAGTAACGCTGCGAACTGCGAATCATGCAGTGTGATTGCATTCTCCGCGGAAGCCATGCGCGCCAGCCTTGACAGCTCCCGCCCGTAGCGCTCGCAAACTTCTTCGCTGCCTTCAAATCCCACGCAGACCGTCCACGCCAGCGTGTTCAAGCGCAAAGATGTCACGGGCGATTTTTCCTTGAAAAACAGGTTGGCGCTTTCGGGCGACAGTGCCTCGAGCACCGCAGGCGTCAGTGCGGAATCAGAGACTTCCTTTACAAATCCCAGCGCGCCATTGGCATCGGCGAACGAAGCGAGAAAGCCTCTCCGTGCATGCGGCAAGGGAAAGGTTCGGAAATTGAGTCGCGTGATCACCGCGAGTGTTCCTAACGACCCGTTCAACAGCTTGTGAAAATCGTAGCCTGTTACATTCTTGACGACGCGCCCGCCACTTTTGGCAAGCGCGCCGGTGCCATCCACGAACTCCGCGCCAAGCAAAAAATCCCGCGGTGTTCCATAGAACTGACGCAGCGGCGAATCAAGTCCCGCAGCAATCGCTGCTCCTGTCGTTGCCCTTTCAAAGAAAGGGACCGCCAACGGCAAGAACTGGTTCTTTTCCGCAAGTTCCGATGCCAATTCGGCCAGTGGCATTCCGGCATTCACGCTGATCGTCAAGTCTCCTGGATCGTAGTGGGCAATTCCCGTCACTCGCGACATGTCCAGCGCGACGTCGTAGCTTGCCGGCGGCATACCTAGCGCGAGCGCCGTTCGCTGACCGCAGGGAATCACAGAAAATCTTTCCTCCACTGCCGTCCGTACGGTTTCCGCAGCCTGCCCGGCGTTTTCCGGCCGAACCACGAATTTCGGCGTCGCGCCATCGACGGCGTACTCAGCCATCGTATGCGCTTCTGTCAAAAGATCGGCACGTCCCACGATGCTTTCAAATCGCGCCACAATCGAGGGGGTTGCGGTCATGGGATTCACGCAGGCACAGCAGCGTGCATCGGGCTTGTCCTGACACGCGTCTCGCCGCAGCCTTTCCCCATCGGAAAAATCTTCCCAGGGTTCAGCAGCGCCGTGGGATTGAACTGGTTGTGCACGCGCCGCATTAGAGCAAAGTCGGCCTCGGAAAAGATCAGGGTCATCAATTCATTCTTTTCCATCCCCACGCCGTGTTCGCCTGTTAGCGCGCCGCCAATGGAAACGCAGTAGCGCACAATCTCTTCCGAGGCGCGAACCGCCCGTTCGAATTGCGCCCGCTCGCGAGGGTCGAACAAAACCAGCGGATGCAAGTTTCCGTCCCCGGCATGAAAAATATTTCCGATCTGCAGCCCGTACGTTTTTCCGATTTCCAGAATGCGCCGCAGCGCTTGCGGCAGTTTCGAACGTGGGATCACCGCGTCCAGCACGTAGTTGCTCGGCGCCAGACGGCCGAGTGCGCCGAATGCCGTCTTCCGACCCTTCCACAACAGCTCGCGTTCCTTATCATCCTTCGCTGTTCGCACTTCGCGGGCGTTATGCGCCTTACAGACTTCTGCGATCGCCATCGCCTGGCCCGCAACGGCTTCCGCGATGCCTTCAATCTCAATCAGCAGTACTGCCCCGCAATCGCGCGGAAATCCCGCATGGACATAGTCCTCCACGGCGCACAACGTCCAGCCATCAAGCATTTCGCAGGCCGCGGGAGTAATCGCGCGCGCCGTCAAATCCGTCACGGTTTCAGTAGCATCGTCCACCGTCTCGAAAATCGCCAGCAGCGTTTTGATCGCTTCAGGTTGCTTTGAAAGCTTTGCCGTGATTTCGGTCACCAGCGCCAGCGTTCCTTCGCTTCCTACCAGCAGGCCACACAAGTCGTATCCCAGTGGATCGCTCAGTTTTCCGCCGATGCGCTTCACTTCGCCGTCCGGCAGAACCAGTTCGAGGCCGGTGATGTGGTTGCTCGTCACGCCGTAGGCGAGCGTGTGCGGCCCGCCGGAGTTTTCTGCGACGTTGCCGCCGATTGTGCAGGACTTTTGGCTGGAAGGATCGGGGGCAAAGTACAGGCCGGCGTGCTCGACCGCCCGTGTCAAATCCGAGTTAACAACCCCTGGTTGCACCACCGCCCGCCGATTTTCGAAATCCAATTCCAGGATACGGTTCATTCGTGCGAAGGCGATCATGATCCCGGCGCCGCGAGGCAGCGCTCCGCCGGACAGTCCGGTGCCCGCGCCGCGTCCCACGATAGGTACGTCGTGCTTCACGGCCAGCCTGACAATTTGCGAAACATCGGCCGTACTAGATGGAAACACGACCAGATCCGGCCGCGCGCGATCCACGGAGCCGTCATATTCGTAGAGTGCAAGATCCTCCGGGGCGGTTAGAAGGTTTCGCGACCCGAGAATGGACTGAACCTCGGAAATTATGGATGCAGGTATGGGCAAGGTGTTTTCCGGTTCACACTCCAAATATAGTGAGTCTTGCGCTGCGCGCGCAACGTCTCCGTGCGATCATGGGCTTGCGGCTATGCTAATTTACTGGCTCGACGTTCTCGAGAGGCTACATGCCGAAAGCCAAGCTGTTCGTTACTCATCCGCTTTATCCCGAAGCGCGAAATCTTCTGCAGAGTTCCTGCGACTGCGAATTTTGGACCAAACAAGAGCGTCCCACGCGCGAGGAGTTTCTGAGCCGGTTGAAGGACAAGGAAGGGCTGGTTTGTCTGTTGACGGAAAAGATCGGCGACGACGTCCTCCGCGTCGCGCCGAAACTCCGCATCGTTGCGAATGTCGCCGTCGGTTATGACAACGTCGATTTGCCGGCGTGCACGAAACGCGGTGTCGTGGTGACGAACACTCCCGGTGTGCTTGACGAAACCACCGCAGATTTTACCTGGGCGTTATTGCTGACCGTAGCGCGCCGCGTGGTGGAAGCCGATCAGTACGTGCGTGCAGGGAATTGGCAGGGCTGGAATTTCGATCAATTTTGCGGAACCGACGTCTGGGGCAAGGCGCTCGGGATCGTTGGCTTCGGCCGCATTGGACGTGCGGTCGCGCGACGAGCTGCGGGATTCGGGATGAAGGTAATTTATAGCAGCAGGACGCGCGCTCCCCTGGACGTCGAAAAAGAGCTCCGTGCGGAACATCGCGAGCTCAATGCCTTGCTTGCCGAAGCCGATTTCGTTTCGCTGCATGTGCCTCTGAACCCAGACACGCGTCAATTATTTGACGCGCCGAAATTCTTTCGCATGAAACCGACAGCTTTCCTGATAAATACTTCGCGCGGACCGGTGGTGGACGAGGCTGCGCTTGTCCATGCGCTCGAATCCAAAAAGATCGCCGGAGCAGGGCTGGACGTTTTCGAGCAGGAACCTTTCGTTCATGCCGGACTGAAGCGTCCCAATGTTGTCCTCGCGCCTCATCTCGGTTCGGCTTCGAAGGAAACGCGCGAAAAGATGGCGCTGGTCGCCGCGCAGAACGCCGTTGCGCTATTTCAGGGCCAGCGCCCGCCAAATTTGCTGAACCCGGATGTGCTGAAGCACGGCTGAAAACCGGCATTGGTTGCCGCCACCATGGACGGAAAACAACTCGCCCGGCAGATTTTCCAGCGAACGCTGGAAGCGTTGGACGTTTCCGCCTCCATTTCGCGGTGCGTTAGTTCGACCGATCACGTGCTCCGCTGCGGGGAAGTCGAATACGACCTTCGCCGCGCTGCTGATTTGCGGGTCATCGCGGTGGGCAAAGCAGCTCACGCAATGCTTGATGGCCTCAAGTCCGTTCTTCCGAACCACCTGACCCTTACGGGAATGGTTTCCGCTCCGGTGCCGCCCACCAGGCTTCACCCTGGCTTTCGTTATTTTGTCGGCGGACATCCGACTCCTAACGAACAGAGCTTGCTTGCAGGGGAAGCGGCCCTGGATCTACTGCGCCACTGCACGCCCAGAACTCTGGTGCTGGTCTTATTGTCTGGAGGCGGCTCTGCATTGATGGAGCTTCCCTTGCTTCGAACTCTCTCGATTGCCGACATTCAACAATTGAATGGCGCGCTGGTGACCTGTGGAGCTTCGATTTCAGAGATCAATGCTATTCGCAAGCACATTTCCGCCCTGAAGGGGGGCCGGCTGGTGCAGGCAGCGAGTCCCGGCACAGTTGTCACGCTCGCGATCAGCGATGTGCCCGTGGGCCAGGAATCCGCGCTCGCGTCTGGACCGACCCTGCCTGATCCAACCACTTGCGGCGACGCAGCGAAGGTCCTGGCCAAATACAAGCTGCGCAACCGCCTTCCAGATCAGTTAATCGCATGGATGGAGAGCGGCGCAATGCTCGAGACGCCAAAACCAGGCGATCCCGCATTCGAACGCGCCCAATTCCAGCTTGTCCTTGGCATGCACGAACTGTTTCACGCCGCGCATCGCATCGCGGAATCGCTGGATTGTCTGGCGTTCTGCGACAACTCCACGGACGATTGGCCGCTTGAAAAAGCTGCGGACTTCTTGCTCGCTCAACTTGAGGAGCTGCGCGCGGCGAATCCCCGGCAGCCCGTTGCGCTCATCGCAGACGGCGAACTGAGCTCTACTGTGACGGGCGACGGCCTCGGCGGACGCAACTCAGCATTTGTGCTGGCGTGTGTGGAGAAAATGGCCGGGAAGAGAATTGTAGTCTTGAGCGCGGGCACGGATGGAGTGGACGGCAACAGTCCCGCCGCCGGTGCTGTCGCTGATGGCGACACTTTTGGTCACGCATCGGCGGCCGGATTGGATTGGAAGAATTTCTATCGCCGGAGCGACTCATTCTGTTTCTTTGACGCACTCGGGGATGCAATCCTGATCGGCCCAACAGGAAATAATCTACGCGACCTGCGGCTACTCATCGCCATCCCTGGAGCCTGAATCCGCCAATCCTCTCCGCAGGGAAATGAAATGGCGGCGATCAGCCGCACTCTTTCTCTTTGTTCTCGAATCCCTTACTTCTTCGGCGGCAGCCGCTCTTCGATATTCTTCAGGCGATCGCTCATTTCTTGAATCATTTTTTCCAGGCGGTCCAGTCGCAGTGCCATGGCCTGGCCGGCTTCACCTCCCTCGCCGCCTTCATTCGCTTCGCCTGATTCGGGCTTCTTGCCGGGCCCCTGTTTGAGCCGCGCAATCTGCCCCTTGATCATCGGCGCCATCTCGATGCTCAGGTCGTTGCTGCTGAGGAGCGACTCCAGCGCGGGAATGGCTGTTGCGTCGCCACGCTCGCCGAGGGCAAAAATCGCGGACATGCGCACCGGGAAACGCGGCTCTGTCAGGTATCCGGCAATCTGCTGCGTAATCTGCTTATCGTCTTTTTGTAGCCGCGCGAGGCTTGCGATCGCTGCGCGTCTTGTGTCGATCGGTTTGCCGACAGCAACCCATTCCTTCAAGGTCGGTACGGCCTTGTCGTCACCCAACGGGCCCATCGCGCGCAGCGCTGCATTGCGCAGGAAGCCGTCGGGGGACTCAGTTGCGACCGCCGCGTTCAATGTGGCCAGCGCGTTCGACGCTTTGAGCTTACCCAACGCTTGCAGCGCCGCAGCACGCGTGCGGAACGACTTGTCATCCTTTGCGACCGCTTCCAACTTTGTGATGATTTCAGGGTTGTCTTTGAAATTCCCAAGCGCGGACACAATGCGGTTTCGCACCCACGGTTCGGTCACGCCACTCAGCGCGTCAAGCAATTGCTTTGCGGCTGCGGGCGTCTTGCGTTCTCCGAGCACATCCGCAGCCGTCGCACGCACGCCCCAGGCTTTGTCGTTACGCAGCACTTCGCCGAGCGCCGTGTCCGCATCGGGATCGTCCTTCAGTTTTCCTAACGCCTCCACCGCGTCGGCGCGGTCCGCAAGCTCGCTCGCCTTCCTTACCTGGTACAGCCATTCTTTCCTGTCTTTGTGAAACTCCGCCGCTTTGAGAATGTGTCCGCCCTTGTCGAACAGCACCATGATCGGCGCACTGTCCGCAGGCAACGCGAAGGCTTCCTCGGCCTTCGACACAGTGATGGGGTAGGTCTTCGCTCCGGACGCAGTTGTGATTTCAACGTCCGTTGGAACGCGGAACAATCCAACCCGGCCTTCGAGTTTTTGCGTTTGCTTCACCTTCAGTGTCACTTGATGCTTCAGATCGTCGTAGGTATAGCTCAAATCGAACTTCGGCGCGCCCGCGCCATATACCCATTGGGAAAAGAAGCGGTCGACATTGGAGTGCGTTTCTTCTTCGATCGCTTTCGCCAGGTCGGCGGTAACCACATTTTTCCCGCGATTTACTTCCAGGTAGTGCCTCAGTCCGCGATAGAAAGCATCTTCACCGAGTTGGTGCCGCAACATGTCCAGCACCAACCCGCCTTTCCCATAGGCGTTTCCATCGAATTCACCCGAATCGTCGAAGTCGTGACGTACGATCGGCTTCGTCCACAGACTCGACTGTTCGAACCACTCGCGTATGTTGTTCCAGCGCTCATACTCGGACTGGTCCTTTGGAAAATAATTCTCGCTCCAAACGGTTTCCAGGAAAGTTGCGAAACCCTCGTTGAGCCAGATATTGCCCCAATCCTTGCACGTTACCAGGTCGCCGAACCATTGGTGCCCGAGTTCATGAGAGATCAGCGGATCCTGTCCCGTCGAGTATTCCGGCGCGAGCAAGGGGTGAACCAGCGAGGCACTCGTGTTGGTCGTCGCGCTTGAGTTTTCCATGCCGCCGGCAACAAAGTCGTCTACCATCACCTGCGCGTACTTTTCCCAGGGATAGTCCACACCCAATTTCTTGCTGAACAGCTCCATCATTTGCGGTGTTCGGCCGTAATTGATTTTCAGCCGATCGCCGCGCCCTTTCGGGGCGTAGTACGTCACCGGCTTACCGCGCCAGGTCTCTTTGACCTCGTCGAATTCGCCCGCAACCACCGTGATCAGGTATGTCGAGCTGGGCACAGCTTCTTGCCACGTCCAGGTTTTCATTCCGTTGCCGGCATCCTTCACGCTGACAAGCTTTCCATTAGCGATGGTGGTCCACGCCGCGGGAACGGTCAGAATCGTTTCCGTCGTCAGCCGGTCGTTGGGATAGTCGTAGGTCGGTAAGTAGTAGCGGGTGTCCTCCGATTCGCCCTGAGTCCAGATCTGCTTCGGACGGTCGGGATAATCCTTGTCAGGCAGAATAAAATAAGCGCCCTTCGAGGTTTTCCCCTCATACTTGATCTCGACTTCGAATTTATCGCCCTTCTTCGCGGTGGTGGCCAGCGGGACGACAAGCTTTGCCGGCGTCGTCTCGAATTTCGCCGCCGATTTGTTCAGAGTCACGCTTTCAATGGTCAGCCCCACCGAGTCAAACACCAGATTGGCCGTGTCGTCTCGCAAAACGGAAACACTGTGGGTCACATCACCGATGACCTTTTTTTGTTCGAGGTCAAACCGTAACGCTATCTTTGAATGCTGCAAATCGTAATCTCGGCTGCGGGCGTAGGGCTCGTCAGCATTTGCGTGCGTTGCCAGCAAGCTTACGGCGACGATCAGTCCCGCGATCAGACATCGGCGCCTGGAGGCGCACTTCCACTGCCCGTCACCCAACGTTGTCATCATTCTTCTATGTTCTCCTGAGAAATGAAGCTTCTACTGCCCTGGGAATTGCCGGACGGCATGCCCGGCAGTTTCGAGCACTTCCGTCGCTTCTTGAAGATTTTCGTTCGACACCAACAAGTAGTCGGTATCGTAGGTCGATACTGCAAAAACGCTGATTCCTGCAGTCGCTAGTGGCCCTGCCAGGGACGCGAGCACGCCAGTGAGCGCGAACGCCAGGGTCCCTTCTACGTGCATGAGTCGTCGGTCCCTCTCAGCATGAACGTCTGCGGGAACCGGTTGCTCTTCACAGACGATAGACAGCTCGCTTTCCGTTCGCGTAATCGACAAGAACCTCGCGTGCGCTGCCCATGAGGGCACAGGCGCATCCGGTCCGAGCCGGCAAATCGCATAGGCCTCCGGATAGACCACGACCGTAAGCTGGTGATTCATTTGACCTGTTCCCGCTGCCAGAGGAAGAAAGCCTGTGGGTCCCGTTCAAAATAGACTCCTCGCATTTTCTCCGTCTACAAAAACCAGTGTTCTCTGACTTCGAGGAAGCGCGCCGGTTCTCCTGCCTGGACAATCGACCGAGCGCAGGAACTCCAGGCCAGCCGGTGTTAACGGGATGCCCAGCGGAGCGTACTCGTTCGCGGCCCGTCGCACAAGCCGCGTGGCGCAATCAACCAGACTTGAAGCCGAAAGCGGTTTCAAAAGACTCGCTGTCCCGTTACACGAGCGATGGGCACTGACGACGGATCCGGAGCTTGTCCTTTCAGAACCTGCGTCCCATAACCTTAGACGGACACTCGCTGAAATTGGTAACGCCCATTTCTGGGCAGTCGGCCGCTCGAAAGCCACTGAAAAACCGGATCTTACGTCCTTCAGGCAGTCGCCCTCCGTATCCTTGACGGACGGAAACGCGTCGGTGCCGGTTAGTTGCGCCCCTCACGGTAAACGAGTGCAACGTCGCTCAGACTATTTTGGTTCCGTTTCGTCTATCTGAGTGGAGTACGGAACCTTTCGTGGACGGTTCGCGTATCTTCCTAGGATGAGAAAAGTGTGGCGGGGGTCCTCTGTATGTCCGGTAGCACGAATGGTTTATCGAACGGGAAGAATGGAAAAAAGCGTCGCCGCCGCATCCTCTGGGCGGTCGCAGGATTGGTGGTCTTGCTGGGAGCCGGCTTGGGCGTCAAAGCGGCGCTAAGCCCCAGCCACGAGATTGACCCCTCCAAACTTGCCGTCGTCGAGCGCGGCGATCTCGCCCGAGTGGTTGTGGCCACCGGGAAAATCCAGCCGCTCTCCAAGGCTGAAATCAAATCCAAAGCCAGCGGTATCGTCAAAAAAATCTATGTGGACTACGGAGATCGTGTAAAAGCGGGGCAAATCCTCGCCGAACTGGACAAGATTCAACTAGAAGCCGTGGTCCGCGAGTCCCGCGCCAACCTGGAAGCCGCTACCGCCGCCAAGGAATCCGCGCAAGCCTCTCTGGAGCGCAATAAAGTCGACGCCGAAGGTCCCGACGTTCCGTTCCTCAAGCTCAACATGGAACGCGCTCATCAGATGCTCAAGGACGGTGTCATGTCCAAGAGTGTCGTCGAGGATGCCGAAAAAAATTATCAACTGGCTCTGAACAAGCAGATGAGTGCTCAGCGCAATCTCGCGGTCTCGCGCGCGGAAATCGCCAAAGCCGAAGCCCAGGAAAGCCAGGCGCGCGCGTCTCTCGACAATGCGCTCGAGGACCTGCGCAACTCGACGATCGTCAGCCCGATTGACGGCCTCGTACTTTCTCGCGACGTCAACGTCGGCGATGCTGTCAGCTCGATTCTCGTTCTCGGTTCGCAGGCCACGTCCATCATGACCCTTGGCGACGTGAGTGAAGTCTACGTTCAGGGCAAGGTAGACGAGGCGGATATCGGCAAGGTTTACTTGAACCAGCCTGCACGCATCGTCGTCGAATCCTTCAAGGACAAGAAGTTCGAGGGCAAAGTCACAAAAATTTCTCCGCAGGGCAAGGAAAAGGACAACGTCACGACTTTCGAAGTTCGCGTTTCCATTTCGAATCCCGGAGGCGAATTGCGAGCCAATATGAGCGCCAACGCGGAGATCCTCCTCGAAGAAAAGAAGAACGTTCTCATGGCTCCGGAAGCGTCGATGATTTACGACAAAGACCGCAAGGCTCAGGTCGAAATTCCTGACGCCAAAGGGCCCAACGGAAAGAAAAAGGTCGACGTCAAGCTCGGCATCTCCAACGGTGTCAAGACTGAAATTCTCGCCGGACTCAACGAAAAGCAGCAGGTCGTTCTTCAGTAGGAGCGCACCGTGTCCTTCGGCGACCTCCTTCGCGATACGCTCGCAACGCTCTGGGCGCACAAACGCCGTACCCTGTTGACCATGTTCGGGATCGCCTGGGGCATCATCTCCATCACCGTAATGGTTGCCGCTGGCGAGGGCCTTGGCGATGGCATCCAAAAAAATCAGGAAACCTTCGGTAAGGATGTCATGATCGTCTTCTCCGGCCGCACCAGCATGCAAGCCGGCGGCACTCGCTCTGGCCGCCTAATGCATTGGATGGAGGATGACTACATCCAAGTCGCGGCGGAATCGCCGGCGTGCAAACACGTCATGCCCGAACTCGGCAACGACGTACAGGTTCGCAGCCTGTTCAACAGCGGCACCATCCCGGTCGTAGGCGCGCTCCCGCCTTTCAGTGAGATTCGCAGCGTCGCCACGGCGCAGGGCCGCTTTTACAACGACGAAGATAACCGCGAAGCGCGGAATGTGGCATTTCTTGGCAGTGACACAAAAAAACAGCTTTTCGCCGATCGAGAAGCTGTTGGCCAGACGGTGTGGATGAACGGTATCCCCTACGCCATCATTGGTGTAATGAAGGCGAAGGACCAGAACTCCAGCTACGACGGCTTCGATACGCGCAAGATCTTCATCCCCTTCAATTCCATGCGCCGGGATTTTCCCAACAAGCCGCCAGCCGTCGAGCACACCGTGGATAGATTGCTCGTCGCTCCGTGGTCCCTTGAAACTCACAAGGATTGTGTCCGCCAGCTTCGCCGAACCTTGGCTCGCCTCCACAATTTTGATCCTCGCGATGAAGAAGCCGCCAGCATCTGGGACACCGTGAAGAATGCCCAAGCCAACCGTATGATCATCGTTGGAATGGAAATCTTCATGGGCGCCGTCGGAATCGCCACTCTTTTTCTTGGCGGGCTCAGTGTGATGAACGTTATGCTCGTCAGTGTCCGCGAACGCACTCGCGAAATCGGGGTCCGCATGGCGCTCGGTGCGACCCGGCGTTCGATTCTTCGGCAATTTTTCCTCGAAACGGTATTCGTCGTCGGGATCAGCGGCGGCGCCGGTCTGATGATCTCGTATGGTTTCTGCGGCCTCGTGAATCTTTTGCCCATGCCGCCCTTTTTCACCGGAATGCTCACGAGCTGGAAAATCGGAGCAATGTCCGTGTCATTGCTTGCCGTTATCGCACTCCTGTCTGCCTTGTACCCGGCCAATCGCGCCGCGTCCGTCGATCCCATCGAAGCGCTTCGCTTCGAGGCAGGGGGCTGAGCCGTGCTGACCGAAATCTTCAAACAAGCCTGGACAGCCCTGGGGCGCAATCCTGTCCGGAGTTTTCTGACCATGTCGGGAATTTCCTGGGGCATCGTTGCCGTCACCCTGCTGTTGAGTTACGGCGCGGGATTCCGCAGCGTCCTTATGTACACCTTCGAAGTCTTTGGCAAAGGTGCCGTGATTGCCTGGCCAGGCACCACCAGCGAACAAGCTGGAGGCGAACGTGCCGGCAAACCTGTCCGCTTTGAAGCCGAAGACGCCGAATGGGTCAAAGCGCAATCGCCTCTTATCCGGCGCGTTACGCGTGAAACCGTGCGCTTTCAGGGGGTCTCTTACGGCGAGCGTCTGAAGGACTCGGCGGTTCGCGGCGTCTATCCCGAATATGGAGAAATGCGCAATGAGGTGCCTACCGACGGGCGTTGGATTTCGCCAGAGGATATTGCCGAGCGCCGCCGCGTCGTCTTCCTGGGAGCCGAGCTTCGCAAGAAACTTTTCAGCGGCGAACCTGCCGTTGGCCAAACCGTCCGCATCAAGGGTGTCGCCTTTGCGGTAATCGGTTCCATGGACATGAAGTTTTCCGACAGTTGCTATTTCAACTGCGACGATAGCTCGGCCTTCATTCCCTATACCTCCGCCAGCGATTTGTGGGACACCAAATACGCCAGTGTCCTTGTGTGGGAACCGATCGCTCCCGGCTTTGAAGCCGCTGCGATGACCCAGTTCCGCACCGCCATCGCCAACCGCCAGCACTTCTCGCCATCCGACAAACGCGCTATCACCATGTTCGGCCGCGAAGAATTCAAGCCCATCATGGAAGGCATCACCATTGGCATTGAAGCTCTACTCTTCCTGATTGGCGCGATGACGCTCGGCATCGGCGGCGTCGGCGTGATGAACATCATGCTCGTCTCGGTCGAGGAGCGCGTTCGCGAAATTGGACTTCGCCGTGCTGTCGGCGCAAGAAAAGCTCACATCCGCTGGCAATTTCTCTTGGAAGCTCTGGTAATGACCATCGCTGCAGGCGCCATCGGCATGCTGCTCTCCTGGGCGCTCACTTCCGCGATTGGGACTCTGCCGTTCCTCGGTCCCGCTTACGAAGACGAATCAGGCAAGGTCGACATTCACCTCACCCTCTCGTTCATGACCATGTTGCTCTCGAGCATCATTCTCATCGTCGTCGGCGTCATCAGCGGCTGGCTTCCAGCCATGCAAGCCGCCAAGCTCGACCCGGTCGAAGCCCTTCGCTACGAGTAGAGCGTGTGATCGCTGCCTCGCTCAACACTCGATCACGTTCAGCGCCAGCCCGCCGAGGGACGTTTCTTTATAGCGCGACTGCATATCCATACCTGTCTGGTACATCGTCTGAATCACCTGATCAAGCGAGACCTTGTGTTCGCTCCCTTCGCGCAGCGCGATTCGGCACGCATTGATCGCTTTCACCGAGCCCATCGCATTCCGCTCGATGCAGGGAATCTGCACCAGGCCGCCAATCGGGTCGCAGGTCATTCCCAGGTTGTGTTCCATCCCGATTTCTGCCGCGTATTCGATTTGTCCGTTCTCGCCGCCCTGTGCTGCCACCAATCCTCCGGCCGCCATGGAACAGGCGACTCCTACCTCGCCCTGGCAACCAACTTCCGCGCCGCTGATCGATGCGTTTTCCTTGTACAAGACTCCGATCACGCTCGCCGTCAAAAAATACCGCAGCAACCCCGCTTCATCCGCCCCCGGCACAAACCTCATGTAGTATTGCGCCACGGCAGGAATAATGCCGGCCGCTCCATTCGTCGGGGCCGTGACCACTCGCCCGCCCGCGGCATTTTCCTCGTTTACCGCCATGGCGAACACGTTCACCCAATCCATCGGTGCCAGCGGATCGCCGCTCCCGCTGGCTCCCAGTTTTTTTGCCAGTCGCGGCGCGCGCCGCCTTACCTTCAGTCCGCCGGGCAGGATGCCCTCCGTCTTCAGTCCGCGCTCCATGCACTCCTGCATCACGCGCCAAATCCGCTGCACGTATTCGCGGATTTCCTGCTCGGTGTGCCACGCCTTCTCATTTTCGAGAGCAATCTCCCACACAGCCATTCCGTGTTCTGCTGCGGTCTTCAACAATTCCGCCGCACTCGTAAACGGATACTTCGCCGGCGGCTTGGAATTCTCCCCGGCAGTCTCTCCTTCGCGCAGAATGAATCCTCCGCCAATCGAGTAGTACACCTCCTCGGCAATCGCCGCGCCGCTAGGATCCATGGCCCGGTAGCGCATGCCGTTTGAGTGAAAGGGAAGTGTCTTATCCTTGTGAAACAGCAAGTCCCGCGTCTCGTTGAAGGCGATAGCCCGCGTCCCGCCAAGCTGCAGACTCTTTGTCGTCCGAATCGCGGCGAGTTTCGGCTCAATGCTCTCGGGAGCGATCTGATCGGGCAGTTCGCCGCTGAGACCGAGCAAGACAGCGCGGTCGGTTCCGTGGCCATGCCCGGTAAGCGCCAGCGAACCATAGAGATTTGCTTCGACGCGGGCTGTTTTTTCGAACGCGCCGCCGTCGCGCAGGCTGGAGCCGAATGCGGCGGCCGCCCGCATCGGCCCCACCGTATGAGAACTCGACGGCCCAATTCCGATCTTGAAGATTTCAAACAGGCTGGTCTTCACGGCAACATTTCCTGAGTTACGATGCTACGCTTCGGCGGGAAGGAGGAAAAGGTTTGCGACAGCGGATGTGCCCATTTGCTCTCCGCGTGCGTACACCCGCTGACTATTTTCTCTTTAGGATCGCGTCAAAATACGCCAGCATTTCCGGCGAGTCCCACTGTTGAGCACTTACAAGCTTGCGGGCGATCTTGCCCTGACGGTCGATCACATAAGTCTCAGGAATCAGCGAGGTCCCATACCCCAGCGCAATCTTGGACTTATTGTCCTGCACTGCCGGGTCTCGCCAGGTGGGATAGACGATCGCAGAGTCCTTCAGAAACTTCTCGTAAGCTGCCGGGCTCTCGTCGATGCTCACTCCGAGGATGGTTCCCCCATTTGGCTCAATGTGCCTCTGTAATCGATTGAGCGATGGTGCTTCCTCTACGCATGGCGGGCACCACGAAGCCCAGAAATTCAGCACCACCACTTTCCCGCGATAGTCCGAAAGCCGTCGCGGGTTGCCGTCCATTGTGAGCGCAAAGTCATCCGCCGTCCGTCCCGCAATCGAAGCCTCGCCCTGACGGTAGCTCGGCAGCGCAAAAAGCAGCAAAACCGCGGTGCCGAGCGCCAAAGCTGCCCAAACCATCACTCTGCGGAGCGTTTCCATACAGTGTTATACTAACGTATCCGCCCGGGAACCGAAACGCTTCCGATCCCCTCACCATGAGCAACTCGAGCCAAGTCAGCGCAATTGTCCCGGCCCGTAACGAAGAAGAGGTCATTGCTGCGTGCATCGAATCGCTCGTCGCACAGCCGGAAATCGCGGAAATCATTGCGGTAGACGACCAATCTTCCGATCGCACCGCGGAAATCCTGCACGAGCTTGCAGCAAAATTTCCCCAACTTCGCGTTGTCGACGCTCCGCCGCCCCCGGCGGGATGGGTCGGCAAGAACAACGCAGTATCGTTCGGCGCGCAACAGGCGAGCTGTCCCTGGCTGCTATTCACGGACGCGGACGCTGTGCTTGTCGGGGGCGCGACTGCGAAAGCGATTGCCCTCGGCGACCAGCACGACGCGGCGCTCGTGTCGTTTTCTCCGGAACAGGAATTGCGGACCTGGTACGAAAAATCGCTCATACCGTTCGTCTACTTACGGCTGGCGCAACGATTTTCCTTCGATCAGGTGAACGATCCCGCTTCCAGAGCCGCCGCCGCAAATGGCCAATTTCTGATGATCAGGCGCGAAGCCTATGATGCCGTCGGCGGTCACGCGGCGATCCACGGAGCGGTTCTCGAAGATGTCGCCTTGGCGCGGCGCGTGAAATTCGCCGGTTGGCGAATTTGGTTTGCAGCCGGCGTCGGAATCGTCCGCGTGCGCATGTACCGCTCATTTTCTTCCATGTGGGAAGGGTGGAAGAAAAATCTCTACCAGCTGATGGGCGGCACGACCGGCTCCGTTTTCTCTGAATTTGAGTCTGCGTTTCCGTGGATGATTTTCGTAGTGCTGCTGTTCGGAATCAAGATGCCGTTCGCCCTCTTTGCGGGAGTCATCCTGCTGCTGCTCCGCCAACTCTCCTACGGCCTCGCGCTTTCCCGTAACCATTTTCCGTTCAGGCTCATCATTTACTATATACCGGCGATTTTTCTGTATGCTGCAGTGCTCTGGGCCTCCCACGAGAGCTATGCGAAAGGCAAAGTCTCCTGGAAGGGCAGAGAGTATTCCGTCGGTGTAGGTGACGTGTCGAAATAGGCCGCCAGCATGATTTATCTCACTCGCAAACTCGAGTTCTCCGCTTCACATCTCTACCACAATCCCGCGCTCTCGGCCGAGGAGAACCGGCGCGTGTTTGGCAAATGCAACAATCCGCATGGCCACGGCCACAACTACACGCTCGAAGTTACCATCGCGGGTGAGCCTGACCCGGTTACGGGAATGGTTCTCGATCTCAAGGAATTGAAAGAAATACTCGACCGCGAAATCACGCTGCGCATGGACCACCGTTTCCTCAATTATGAGGTCGCAGAACTGAAAGGCCAGATTCCCACTTGCGAAAACGTGGCCCGCGTCATCTGGAATTTGCTCGAGCCGAAAATTCCGCAGGGGCATCTGCACCGCGTCCGGCTGTATGAATCTCCGGATCTTTTCGCGGATTGCTACCGCAACGGCGCGAAGGGAAGCTGATGTCAGACGCCCTCCACGTTGCACTTGGCCGCCGCTATCGTTTCGCGGCTTCGCACCGGCTGCACACTTCGAAGCTCAGCGAGGAGGAAAATTGCCACATCTATGGCAAGTGCAACAATCCGTATGGCCATGGGCATAACTACACGGTGGAAGTGCGCGTCTCCGGCGCGGTTGATCCTGCGACCGGTATGATCGCCAATCTTGCCGATCTCGATGCCTTCGTTGATGAACGGGTCATCGAGCCGTTCGATCATCGCTCGTTGCAGGACGAGGTTCCGGCCTTCCGGGAAGTTGTGCCAACCACCGAAAACTTGTGCATTGAAATCTTCAGGCGCCTGATGCCTTTTCCAGGCGCAAAGCTTGAATCCATCCGTGTGGAAGAAACATCAAATAATAGTTTCGAATATTCCGGGGATTGACCGGAAGGAGCCGAGGTGCCATGAGCAAGCCCGCCGAGGAAATTTTCCTAAACGAAGGAACCAAGCCGATCGATGCGCGCACGGTCGCATGTCACGCGCGGGAAATCATCCGTCTGGTCGGTGAAGATCCGAATCGCGAAGGTCTGCGCAAGACGCCAGAGCGCTTTGAGAAGGCGCTGAAATTTCTCACCAGTGGCTACCACCAGAACGTCGATCACGTTCTGAATGGCGCTACGTTCAGTGTGAGCTACGACGAAATGGTTGTGGTGAAAGACATCGAGTTTTTCAGCCTGTGCGAGCATCACCTCCTGCCGTTTTTCGGAAAGGCGCATGTCGCCTACTTACCGAGCAACAAGGTTCTCGGTCTCAGCAAAATCGCGCGCCTGGTGAACATGTTCGCCCGCCGCTTGCAGATTCAAGAGCGCATGACAAGCCAGATCGCCAAAGCCATTGAAGAAAAACTCGCGCCGCAGGGCGTAGGCGTGATCGTCGAAGCGCGCCACCTGTGTATGCAGATGCGTGGCGTCGAAAAGCAGCACGGCTCAGCCGTCACGAGCGCCATGCTGGGGGCGTTTCGCCACAACAAACAAACCCGCGACGAATTCCTCGCCCTGGTCCGCCCCAAGCACTTCTGAAGCGGGCGTTCCGTTTGTTAGGCGGAACGCGCCCTCGCGCGTCGGACGCGTTCGCGATTGCCGCAACTTTTGTCGCTGCACCAACAGCGCGTCTTGCCTTTGGTGCGATCGTAGAAGACCCAGCGGCAATCGTCGTTGCGGCAAATCTTGACCCGCGTGCTTTCGCCCCCGCTTAGCGTCTCGGCAAAAGAACGAGCAATTTCGGCGAGAATCCAATCCCAGCCCCTGGCGCTAGGCACAAACTCCAGTTGCAACCCATTTTGGCGCTCGAACATCTGACGCCTGCCTTGTACGTTTAGCTCGGCGTTCAGCGCGCGCAGTTCAGCCGGCGATACGGATCTACCTGAGGCGAGCGCTTCACAGCTCTTCCGGAGTGCCGAACGCAGTGTCCTTAGCCTGGCAACAGGCGCCGGCTCGCCGAGCGGCTTGGCAAAGCGCCACTGGCGGAGGAAGTAGGGAACCCAGGCAGGATTGCTCAAATGGTCGGTGAGCCGTCCAAACGTATCCCATTCCTGGCTGTTGACCAGGTCTACCCAGGGTCCGGTTTTGCCGTGGCCGTGGGCGAGAAATTCTATGCGCGAAACCAGCATGCTAATGACCTAAAGTTGCTTGACTCATTACGGATTCTGTTCTACCCTCGATAATGAGTATAACGCATTTTAGTCATTACAGGCCAGCCCGGGAATGAAAATGAGTGGCGAACCAAAAACAGCGATCCTCGCGCCCGTAGAGCCGGAGACCTCGGCCGGAGCGGAAAAGCCGGAGCTGAAGACGGAAGCTGCGGCCCCTGCGCATAACCTGCCCGCAAGCCGCCTGGCTGTCCTTGCCGCATTCTTCGCCATCTATGCCATCTGGGGTTCGACCTACCTTGCGATTTGGTATGCGGTCGCGGCCATTCCTCCGCTTTACACCGCCGGCTTCCGTCACCTGATCGCCGGCACGATTCTGCTTCTCTGGGCGCTGGCCAAGGGCCAGCGGCCCACCTGGCCGCAAATCCGGGCCAGCATGGTCATCGGGTTTTTGTTTTTTCTGATCGGCCATGGAACGCTGCATTGGGCGGAAACGCAGGTTCCCACCGGCCTAGCGTCCCTGCTCATCGCCTCCGAGCCGATTTGGGTCTTTCTGATGGCGTCGGCTGCCGAAAAACGCTGGCGGATGAACGGTCTGCTGCTGGCGGGCGTAGCCCTCGGGCTTGCGGGCGTCGCGCTACTTCTCGGCCGCGACGTGTGGTCCGCAGGCAGCAATGTCTTTCTGGGCGCCGTGGCTTGCCTGATCGGTGCAATTTCCTGGTCCGCTGGGATCATTTATTCCCGGCGCTCCCGCCTTTCGGGGAGCCCGTTGCTTTTGTCCGCGCTCTCCTTGCTGGCGGGTTCGGCGATGCTTCTCGCTACCGGATCGTTTCTCGGTGAGTATCACCGCTTTTCATTCCACAGCGTTCCGCTACGTTCCTGGCTCGCCCTCGCTTACCTGATTGTCTTCGGTTCGGTGATTGCGTTCACTGCTTATAACTGGCTGCTTGAGCATTACTCGCCGACTCTGGTCGCGACGCACACCTACGTCAATCCGATCGTGGCGGTGCTGCTAGGCTGGTGGCTCGCGAAAGAACATCTCTCGTTCAACGTAATGTTGTCCGCGGCAATGGTGATCGCTGCGGTTTTCCTGGTAGACCGCGGCATGGCGCGACTCGACGCCAGCTCGTGAAACGGCACGAGGCCGAGCCTGCCCCGACCTCGCGTTACCACAAGAAGAAAGTGGAAAAGAGCCGGTCACATAGGCGAAATGGCAATCGTCGCGCGGGTATTCTCCCACTCGATTCGTAGCGTGCAGTCTTTGTCGCCCTTGTCGAAAGCGATCGTGAAGTTCTCAACCGGGGTCGATGTCGAAGATGCGTTCATGTCCGCGCGAAGCAGATCCGAGTCGGCGCCAGGATAAGGAATTCCCCATTCGCCGGTTTTCTTGCTGATGATCAGAACCCACTTGTCTTTGTTAGGGACAGTGAAGATGGTGTATTTTCCAGCCGGGACATGTTTCCCGCCTACCATCACATCGGCGGTGGTGACAAACGTTGTCGCTTCATTGGCTCCCGTTCGCCACACTTCGCCGTAGGGTACGATATCCGCCCCAAAGATCTTGCGTCCTTTTACCCGGGGGCTTGAATAATCCACGGTAATGGACTTGCCGCCCGGCAGATCGCATTTAGCCGTTGCCGGTGGGCTGGGCCTCTTGGATTTGTCCTGTTGTGCGTGAATAGCGATTGCCGCGACGGCCGCCGCAACCAGAACTAAACTCCCAATTGTAAAAGCTCTCCGCATGGTGGAACCTCCCCTTTGAAAAACTCTAGCAGAAAGGACGCACGGAAGTAATAAAGGAAAGTCGGGAAAATTTGGCCTAAGATCTCAGACAACGCTATGAGTACAACAAATCTGGAGACGCCCGACGCCGGCCCGCTCGCCGGAATCAAGATTCTCGAATTGGGGCAGGCGATCGCCGGGCCTTTTGCCGCTGCGTTTCTGGCGTGGTTTGGCGCGGAAGTGATCAAAGTCGAGCCGCCCGGCACGGGCGATCCGCTCCGCAACTGGCGCATCGTTCACGAAGGGACTTCTCTATGGTGGTATTCGATGGCGCGCAACAAGAAGTGCATCACGCTGAGTCTTCGCTCGGCCGACGGGCAGCGGATCGCGCGCGAACTCGCAAAACGCGTGGATGTTGTGTTGGAGAATTTCCGGCCGGGGACACTCGAAAAATGGGGACTTGGCTATGAGGAGCTGAAGAAAGAGAATCCCGGGCTTATCCTCGCGCGAATTTCCGGCTACGGCCAGACGGGCCCCAATGCGCAGAAGCCAGGCTTCGCAGCTGTGGCGGAAGCATTCGGCGGTTTGCGGTATGTCACCGGTGAGCCTGACCGGCCACCGGTTCGGCCCAACTTGAGTCTGGGCGATTCTGTAGCGGGCTTGCACGCCGCGCTGGGCACTCTCATGGCGCTCTATCATCGAGATGTAAAAAGAAGCGGCTCCAAGGGCGGCAGCGGACAGGTTATTGATGTGGCGCTCTATGAGTCCGTCCTGAACCTGATGGAAGGAACGATTCCTGAATTTGACCTAGCGGGCGTGAAGCGCGAACGCGAAGGCATGCGTCTGACCGGCATCGTCCCCAGCGGCACTTATCCTTGCGCCGATGGCACGTACATCGTGATTGGAGCCAACGGCGACAGTATTTTCCGTCGCTTCATGTCCGCAATCGGCCGGCACGATTTGGCGAATGACGTGCGGCTGTCACAGAACGACGGCAGGTCCCGGCACGTCGAGGAAATCGACGCGGCCATTGCGGCCTGGACCGGCCGCTACTCTTCCGCTGAAGCGATTCGAATCCTGGAGGGCGCTGAGGTTCCGGCCGGCCCAATTTATTCCGCCGCCGAAATGCTTGAAGATCCCCACTACCGACAACGGCGCGTTTACGAAGAGGTTGCCCTCCCGGATGGGCATTCCGTGAAGCTCCCTACGGTGGCCCCCAAACTCGACGCCACCCCCGGGGGATTGCGCTGGATTGGGCCGCCACTCGGGGCGCATAATAAC
>JBKOXA010000044.1:0-18514 GCA_046724685.1 Acidobacteriota bacterium
GACTTCCCTGCTCCGAGTTGTCATAGACGACCCCGTCGCTTTCCGGAGTTGACGATGCGACTTCCGATGATTGATCAACCGCAAGAGTTCTCGAGCCTCCGCTCAGAAGCCCCACGGATAGGACAGCAATCAACAGAAGTGGGGATCTAGTCCCTGTCTTGCGTCGGATATCGATGCACCTTGGCATTAGCTACCTTGCAACTTCTTGAAGATATCCAACATGGTCACGTCGGCCCAGCGCCGGGGCACGGGAAAAACTGCCGCCGACAGGATGACCCTATGGTTCGAAAAGGGCTGGTGGAACTGTCAAAACTAGCAGAAGGCCGAACAGAAGCGAACGAGAGCGCTCTGAAACGGTTAGTCCTCAGAGATGCCAGTTTGCGAGATGCAGAATTGATTTGTTTGTCCGAGCGTAGAGCCAGAAGCATTCGGGGGAGCTTATTCCCCGGGTCTCGCCTAGGCGCCCTGTCATTCGTACCAATTGTCTATGTACCAAGGCGATCTTACCCTCGCAATATTACAGTCGGACTTGGCTGTTTTAGGCGGGAGATTGGGCTGGACAACTCTGGCGTAGTGACTGGGCCTAACCGTTGAGTCCCTCGCTGGATTGATCTCGCTCGAATAACTTCCGCTTGATTTAGTTCCGCTCTGACGCCTACGTAGAAATCAGACTTAGGGGTCAAGTCTCGTTACTCGATCAATTTAGTTCGGAAAGGGAGATCTTCATGAAACGGTTCACTTGGTTATTCATCGTTAGCTTAACTCTCGGCGGTGCGGCTTATGCTCAGGACCAACCAAAGGTGGAAGTAACGGGTTACTACTCGTATTTTCGCTTCAACCCCGAGAATAGCGGCACTCTGAGTAGCCATTCACTCAATGGAGGCGGCGGGGAGATTAGTTTTTACTTCTCTAGAATGATTGGAGTTAAAGCCGAATTTGCCGGCTATCAAGGCAACAAAGTCACGTTTACAAGCGGTTCGGTTTCTGCCAATGCGACGGCCAATCTCTTCACGTATAACGTGGGGCCAGTCATTAAGCTCCGGTCGGGCCGCTTCGAACCATTCGGCGAAGTCCTATTTGGCGGAGCCCATTCCAGTTTCTACAGCGACCTTTGTAAGACGTTTACAGGTTGCGTCGTCAACAATCCAAGCAACAATGCATTCGACTTCGTAATCGGTGGCGGGATCGACATCCCATTCTCGCATTCCATTGCCTTCCGGCCCGTGCAGGCCGATTACGTACTTACGCGGTTTGGGAACGGATTTACCTCCGGAAACCAGAACCAGAGTAACTTCCGCTATCAGGCGGGCATTCAAATCCGGTTCTAACCAACTTTGATTCCCCTGGTGTTCAAGCTGCATTGTTTATCCAGGAAGAAAACAGCGCGTTGCGAATCGGGGAAGGAGCGAACTTGCACGAGAAAATGCATTTAGACCGTCGGCAGCAATTTCTGCGGCCCAGAGAAAAAGAAACTGTATATTGGAAGACGTTTTCTAGGTTCCCACGAATAATCGCAGTTTCTAAGCGTTCTACCCGAGCTCATTGCACACGTGCCGAGCGACTTCTTACAGACTCTCCGTAACTATTTTTTAACGCACGACGACGAACAGCAGCCACGGTGTTCCGATCACCAGGAACACCAGCAGACAGAACGCCGTGGTCAGAATGCCTAGTCGGTAAAGCTCACCCTGAGTGAGGTAACTGCTCCCAACGAAGATGACGTTTTGGCTCCCGCCCTGAGGCGTGATCGTCGAGAAGTAACTGCTGGCAAAGAGCAGCGCAAAAGCCATTAGTGGTGCGGGAACACCGGTCTTCACGCCAACTCCGAGGAAGACGTCGAAAAGAGCCAATATCTGCGCGGTCTGGCTAACGAACATGTAGTGCATGAAAACGTAGAGTAGGAGGAGGAAGACGTACGCAATCGGCCAAGTGATACCACCGAGCAGAGACGTCAGCCGTCCTCCCACATAGCCCATGAAACCAAGCTCGTTCAACTGGCCGCTCAAAGCAAAGAGCACTGCGAGCCAGATGAAAGTCACCAGGGTTCCTCCCTGCAGGTTGATGTCATCGAGCGTGAGGACATTGGTTGCAAGCAGGGCACCCAAGCCGGCAAACGCGACGGCAGCGAGGCTCAAATTCAATGTCCCCGCCAACACCCATCCTGTCACCATGAACCCGAAAGCCACGGCAACAATCCATTCATCGCGCGTGAGCCTTCCCATAGTGCGCAAGGCTTCGCGTGCCGCCTTTGGTGCTTCTGGAGTCTTGGTCACGCCGGGAGGGAATACCCTGTAAAGGATGAGTGGAAGCAACGCGATCATCGACAATACAGGAATTGATGCCGCAACGATCCATGAGCCGAAGTTGATCTTCACACCATAGTGTTGCGCCAACGAGACCGCGATTGGGTTGCCCGACGTGGCAGTGAGCCAGAGGGCCGACGAGACGCTAAGGCTGGCCATCCCGCTGAACATGAGATAGCCACCCATCCGGCGGTTCCTCTCGTCGTCGGGCATGGAGCCGGAACTTTGGGCCAAGGAAAGGACGATCGGGTAGAGCACGCCGCCGCGCGCGGTGTTGCTCGGAAATGCTGGTGCGATCAAGGCATCAGTGAAGAAAATGCTGTAGCCCAATCCGAGCGTGGATCGCCCGAATAGACTTACGACCAGAAGGCTAATGCGCCGTCCGAGTCCCGATTTGACGACCGCGTTGGCGACCAGGAAAGCAACAACCACTAGGAGCACGCTCGAATTGGCAAAACCAGCGAAGGCCTTACCAGCATCGAGAGTGCGAGTAAGAACGGCAGCAGATACTGCCAGCAGTGAGGCTGTCAAAAGTGGAAATGCGTTCAAGATGACGGCGAAGATAGCGGCCGCGAAAATGGCAAAGAGATGCCAGGCTTCCCTCGCTAGCCCTGCCGGTATTGGCGAGAACCAAATAGCAAGCGCCAGGGCAAAGGGCAAACTTTTTTTCAGGAGACTGGGGAGGTTACGAGTGGCCGCGTTCATTTTCTGTTTTCTACACCAGGCACGGCAGCCGCCGAGCCTAACCGCGCCCGGCCCTTTAGGTCGACAGCTCGCCCGCTAACGGCGCCATCTTCCGACTCAACGACGAATTGCCACTGAAACGAGTATTCCCCGGTCAACCCGGCATAGCGCCCTGTTCCGCCTAGGATGGTGCCCACGATGCGGTTTCCAGTTGCTACAAATTCACCCTTCAATTCGCTATAGACCTTATCGCCGTGCTCGTCAGTCCAGACACACCGACCCTGCATGCCGGCGAGACTGTCCGTGAAGCCTATAGCTTGCGCCTGGAATCCAATCCCCAGCGCCTGATTCCCGATGAGGAGCAGCGACCCAGTTAGATCAAAGATTGCGGCCCTGTGGTCCTGCTCGAGGTTAAGCGTCTGCCGCGTACCTGAGGCGGACCAGGTACCTTCGAAGGTTCGCCAATCTCGTATGGACGGATTTCCTGAAGTTGGAGCTGGTGGTTGACTGCAGGAGGTAGCGAACATTACTAAAGAAAGCGTCAACCATCGCCCAAGCGAAATAGGGCAGCCTACTCGGGAAAAAGACACTTTCGCATCTCCTTGAATTCAGAAGGCCAGCGTGCCCCATGACCATTCGACCCGTCGAGCAAAACAGGTTCATTCAGGACCATAGACACACTGGAATGAATCCTCGCTGCCGGCATCCCCTGGTACGACGGCAAACGGGTCGGCCTGTCTACAGCTTCTTCGTAAATCTATTAGATTCAACGCCTTGCGCAAGATTGCACGTAAGTCGTCATAGAAACAGAAGGCCACATTGTTGGGAACGAACAATCTGTCAAAACTTACAGATACATTTTTGGACTAGCGTTGCACGCAGCAAAGATCCGATTTTCGTCCAAAAGTTCGCATGGACTATTTCAATGGGGATCAGGCATTGCAACAGAATACGTTACAGCTACGATCTGCGGGCACCGCGAGCGCGGAACTAGGGAGTGGGAGCTTGGGTCGAGCTGGGCGCTCCACTGTTGCTAGTCCACTGCGAATCGTTTAGTTTCCAGCCGCCGCCAAGTGCGCGATAGAGGTCGACCATGGCCAGTTTACGCCCGAGATCGTATGAAACCGAGGAACTCTCCGCCGGATACAACTGAATTTGAGCGTCAACAATTTCGAAATAGCTGGCGAGTCCACTATCGTAACGTACGAAAGACAGCTGGACCGATTCGCGGTATGCCTCTACAGATTTCAGTTGCTCACGGTAAGCCTTCAGCAGTTGCTGATGTGCCGACAGGGACGTGGAAACCTCGCCGAAAGCCTGCGTAACGGCTTTCTCGAAGGAAATCTTTGCCTGATCGCGCAGGGCAAGCGATGCTCGGTATTCATTTTTCAACCGGCCTCCTGTGAATATTGGCCCGGCCAAATTACCAGCAATGCTCCAGGCTTTTCCGGAAGCCGTAAGCTCAGAAAGCTGAGGACTTACGCCTCCAAATAAACCCGTCAGAGAAATCGTGGGAAAGAAGTTAGCTTTCGCGACGCCGATATTGGCGTTGGCAGCGATCAGGTTCTGCTCTGATTCGCGAAGGTCAGGCCGTCGCTCCAAAAGCGTCGCAGGCAATCCCGCTGGAATGTCTGGTGGGTCATATTGATCGGCTAGTGCGACACCCCGCGCGATCGGACCAGGATTGCGGCCAAGCAGTAAGTTCAGAGCATTCTCTTGAGCAACAATCTGCCGTTCGAAATCCGGGATTACAGCCGCGACATTCGAAAGCGCGCCTTGAGCGCGGGCAACTTCAAGTCCCGATGCGGCCCCACCTTCAAATTTGCGTTGAAATAGGTCAAGCGTTTCTTCAAAGCTTTTGACGGTTCGATGGGCAATTGCCAATTGCTCATCAAGCGCTCGCAACTGGAAGTATCCTTGCGCCACATCTGACAAGACCACGAGCCTGACATCTCGGCGGGCTTCCTCACTGGAGAAATATACCGCGCGCTGCGCTTCATTTAATTTTCGGATACGCCCGAAGAGATCAATCTCCCAGAGGGTGCTGAAACTGTAAGAGTAGTATGTGTGATTCGGAATTGTAGGAGACTGTTGTCCCGAAATGCTCGCGCCGTATCCCACCTGCGGGTAATACTGCGAACGGCTGACGCCAAGAAGTGCCCTTTCCTGTTCAACGCGCGCCATCGCCAACTGCAGATCATAATTGTTTTTCAACGCCTCGCGGATAAGATCCTGCAGGATGGGATCTTTAAACAGATCCCACCACGCCATGTCCGCGGCGGAGTTCGCGGCTGCCTGTTGCTCGGCGTAAAAATTGGCGGGAGGCTGAACTGCCGGGCGCACATACTTTGGACCAACCGTGCAGCCCGCCAAGAAGAGTGGAAGAAGCGCGACGACGATGGTTTTGCGCATCAATCGTGTCCTCCCTCGAGTGCGGCTGACCCGGGAATGTCCTCAGCTGCTTTTTTCTCTTTGCCGGCAATGCGTTCAACCACCACATATAGGACGGGCACAAGGAAGACGCCCAGGACGGTCGCTGCAGTCATCCCAGTAATGACAGAACTTCCTAGCACTCTGCGGCCAATCGCGCCGGCGCCTTTCGCCGTCCAAAGAGGAACACATCCAAGAATGAAGGCAAACGAGGTCATCAAAATAGGCCGAAGGCGAAGCCGAGCCCCTTCGAGGGCCGCTTCGACGAGCCCTTTGCCCTTCTTGTTCTCCAAGATCGCGAACTCGACGATCAGAATCGCGTTCTTGGCCGTCAGCCCGATTAGCATAACGAGACCAATTTGAGCAAACACGTTGTTATCGAGCTTGCGCAGCAGCAGTCCGGCATTTGCCCCAAGAACAGCCACAGGAACCGACAAGAGTACGCTGAAAGGCAGAGACCAACTCTCGTAGAGAGCAGCCAGAATGAGGAATACGCAAAAGATGGACATGCCGAAAACAATCGCTTGTCCGCCTTCAGCTTTCTTTTCCTGATAGGACATGTCGCTCCAGGCATATCCCATACCAGCAGGTAAGACTTCTGAGGAAACCTGCTCCATCGCAGCCATCGCCTGGCCTGAGCTATATCCCGGTGCGGGTGAGCCGTTAATCTGAATACTTCGGAACAGGTTGAAGCGGTTGGTATATTCCGGTCCCGAAACGCGCCTCACAGTGACCAAGGAGGCCAGTGGCGTCATTTCACCTTTCGAATTCCTGACGTAAAAGCTGTTAATTTTGTCTGCGCTGATGCGGTACTCCGGCTCTGCCTGCAGGTAAACTTTCCACTGGCGACCAAACCGATTAAATTGGTTAACGTAAGCCCCGCCCAAAAAGGCCTGCAATGTCTGATAGACGTCGCTGAACTGCAGCCCCTGCTTTAGTACTCGATCCTGGTCAACGTCGACAAAAAGCTGCGGCACCGAAGGCCGGAAGGTAGCCACGATGGAACCAATTTCAGGCCGCTTCCGCGCCGCCTGGCTCAACTTGTCAAGAGTCTCCGAGAGCTGCTGAACGGTTCCAGCAGACCGGTCCTGCAACATGAAAGTGAATCCGCCGGCCGTGCCAAGACCAGGAATGGCTGGCGGACCGAAAGCGAAGCCGATAGCTTCCGGAATTTCCTCACGCATTTTCTTGTTCAAGGTCTGCATCAAACCGTTGGCAGAGAGTTCGAAGCCCTCGCGTTCGTGCCACGGATCAAACTGAAGGAAATAGAAACCGGTGTAGCTGGCGGAAGTGTTGGATAAAAGACTGAAACCTACGATTGCATCGAATCCCTGAATGCCGTGAGTGTGCGCGAGAATATCATCCATCTTGCGCATGACGGCGTCAGTGCGCTGTAAAGAAGCAGCATCCGGAAGCTGGAGCTGAATGAAAGCATATCCCTGATCTTCTTCTGGAACGAAGCTACTAGGAAGGCTCTTGCCCATCATCACTGCGATAACCGAAACTCCCAAGAGCAAGAGCAGCGCGATTCCCCATCGGCGAATGAGAACGTGGCTCCAACTAACGTAGCCTCCCGTCATTTTTGCAAACCACCGATTGAACCCAGCGAAGAACTTGCCGACAAGTCCTTTTGATTCCTTGCGTGGACGAAGCAAAAGGGCCGAGAGCGCCGGTGAGAGTGTCAATGCGTTAAATGCCGAGATGAGAACGGACACGGCGATGGTTATTGCGAACTGTTGGTTTAGCAGGCCCTTGATACCTCCCATGAACGCCATGGGGATGAATACGGAGGACAAAACGAGGGCGATACCGATGACCGGAGTTGTAACTTCCTCCATCGCTTTAATGGTTGCCTCTCGGGGCGTCATTCCATGCTCGATGTTGTGCTCAACAGCCTCGACAACGACGATTGCATCGTCCACTACGAGCCCAATGGCAAGGATTAACCCAAAGAGTGAGAGTGTGTTGATTGAAAAACCGAGCAAGGGGAAAACAGCAAATGTGCCTATCAGTGATACTGGCACGGCAATCAGGGGAATGAGAGTTGCGCGCCAACCTTGCAAAAATAGGAACACCACAATGATCACCAGGACGGTGGCTTCAAAAAGCGTCGTAAGAATTTCTTTCATCCCCTCCGTGATAGGGAGCGTGGTGTCCATGGAAACGATGTAATCCAGATCTTGTGGAAACCGGGTTTTCAGATCCTCCATCTGGGCTTTGACTTGTTTCGCCACAGCCAATGCGTTGGAACCCGGGGCTTGATAAACAGCAATGATGACTGCGGACTTCCCGTTGTACCGTCCAATTTGCTGATAAACAATTGATCCCAATTCGATGCGGGATACATCTTTCAACCTGACGGTTGAGCCATCGGGATTTTGTCGAACAATGATGTTTCCGAATTCTTCCGCATTTGCCAGTCTGCCTGGGGCGCGCACGGCGTAAGTAAACTGCTGGCCCTTGGGAGCGGGCTCAGCTCCGATCTGCCCAGCCGGATTTACAGCACTCTGCTGTTGGACAGCATTGCTCAGGTCGGTAACGGTGAGACCTAGTTTGGTCAGCTGGTCTGGTTTCACCCATACGCGCATGGCATAGTCTGCGGCGCCAAAATTGGTTACTTGCCCAACTCCAGGAACGCGCAGCAATGCGTCGTTAATATTGATCGTTGCGTAGTTTCCCAAGAATTGTCCGCCGTAGGTCTCCTTTGGCGAATAGACGGACAGCACAAGCAGAGGGAGTCCCATCAGTTTCTTGACAGTCACACCGTACTGATTTACCGACGTGGGCAAATTCGGACTGGCTTGGGAGACTCTGTTTTGCGTGTTCACTTGGTCGATATCTACGTTAGTGCCCACATCAAAGGTGACCTTGAGGTTCATCGTTCCGTCATTCGCATTCGTGGACATCATGTAGAGCATGTTGTCCACACCGTTCATTTGTTGTTCAAGTGGAGTGGCAACAGACTGCTCAATCGTCAGCGCGTCCGCACCGGTATAGGTGGCCAACACGTTAATTTGCGGAGGCACGATATCGGGGAGCTGGGCTACGGGAAGCTTCGCCATCGACACAAAGCCTAGGACCACGGTGAGGATGGAAATGACTATGGCGACGATCGGCCGGTCGATAAAGAATTTCGACATAGCTACATCCCACCATTCGGCGAAGCGGTTTGTGTGTCCTTAAATGGCGTGGGAGCAACAGTCATGCCGGTCTTGATACGCTGCAGTCCATCAACGACAACATTGTCCCCGGCCTGCAGACCGGATTCGACCACCCACATATTGCCGAACTGTGGGCCGAGTTTCACGGCCTTGATCGTGACCTTGTTGTCCGACGTGACGACTCCAACCTGATAGACTCCTTGGAGTTCGGAAACCGCCTGCTGCGGAATCAGGACTGCACTCTTGCGCAACTCGGTGACGACGCGAATGCGAGCATATTGTCCCGGGCGCAACACATTGCCTGGATTGGGAAACTCTCCTCGCACCTGAATTGTTCCGGTTCGGGTATCTACTTCGCGGTTCACAAAGAGTGCATGACCGCGGCGCGGGTAAATCGTTCCATCTCCTAGAGTCAGCTCGATATCTTGGCCTGCTTTGCGGCCCGTTTTTTCGCGGACGAACCGGAGGTAGTCCTGTTCAGCGACGTTAATGTCGACATAGATTGGATTCACGCTCGATATGGTCGTCATGGTCGTGGTCGGCGTCATCAGGTCGCCGACTTGGACTTTGGAGACACCCGCGATTCCGGAAATCGGAGAGGCCACGGTCGTCCAGCCCAGATTCAGCTTGGCATTGTCCACAGCCGCTTGATGCGCATCCACCCCTGCCTTGGCTGCGGATTCTGAACTCAATGCTTTATCTAGTTCGGCTTGGCTTACGGCCTTTTGGGCCACCAAAGGTGTGTACCGACGCACATCAATCTGGGCCTGTCCTAATGCAGCTCGGGCTAGGGCGAGGTTTCCCTCGGCCTGCTCGACAGCCGCCTGCGCTTGGCGTCTGTCAAGTTGGAACATTGGAGTGCCCTTCGTTATGTACGAACCCTCTGTGTAGAGCCTCCTCAGCAAAAAGCCTTCCACCTTGGGCCGGATGTCGGCGTCCACATTACCTGACATGGTTCCGACCCATTCCTGGTGGATGGGAACGTCCCTTTGAATTGCCGGTGTCACCGTGACGCCGGGAGGCGGAGGAGCGGGCTTTTCAGCGCTTGACGAGCAACCATTAGCGATAATCAGAACCGTAAAAAGTACGCCCAAAGTACACAGCTGTCGCGTGGAGACTCGCGGGGGAAAAATCGGCAGCACGGAGAGACCTTCTCCAAATTGCAATGGCTTTTCTCGCATTTTGTACGCTCCGCGAGGCGCAAGTGCCGGCTTTCACAAACTGGAATGGTGGGCGTCTGGCGCTGCATGAGTGGGCGCATCTCCCTAATCAACCAGCGCTCACCGCGAGATGATGCTGGTGACGGACTTGACGGTGAACTGTCAAAACTAGCAGGTCTTCGAGCCTCTTGTTTTTTCGAAATTCAGTAAGGAGCAAAGCAAACAGAGTCTTCGATAACCAATTGAAAAACCATTCCTTAGAAGTGCAGTGGCAGGAGCAGTTATTCGTGTTGTTGGTGGCAGAGAAATGCTAGGCATCGGTACGACAAAGCCGCTAGCAATGAGGTACGAGTAAAGATACCTTAGAGGTGCGGCGGGCCTTAGCGCATCAGCCGTGATCAAGCCGTCCTTTTCTTCCCATTGCCAGCCAGCCGCTGATGCGGATACGAGCGAATCTTGCATGGCGGAAGTTGCCGTTGGATAAACATAAACACGTACATTCTGCGCGAACAATTTGGAAAGGCCGTCGAGAAGTCGACCTTCAAGGTTGTTATGGGTCCGGGAGAGAAAATCGATTCGAGCAGCGGCTTCAATTGCAAAGCGTACTGGAGCCTGAGTTGACGAATGACGTCATCCGGTAGAACTCATTGTAGCCAAAAACGAGGACATCACTACAGCTCGCGCACAAGGCTTACACGCGGCGTGAGAGAGCGGCAGAGTCCGCGGGCGCGGAGGTGTATCAAGGGATGTGGTGCCGAGAGCGAAAAGACTTAGCGGCTCGGACACGACATTTGCTGATTCAGCTCTGATCCAAATTGATTGCCAGCGTCTTTTGATGGGTATCGAGAGAATCTGCGCGAGAGTTCATTCACTCTCCCTATGCGGCCGGATGGTCACCCGCCGGCGCCTTCGATTGCGCACAATCTTGAACTTAGCTGCCGATTTTCGTGCCAATGACCTCGCCAGACACAACGATTTCAACGCGACGGTTTTTCTGCCTGCCAGCGGCAGAACTATTGTCGGCAACCGGGCTAGTCTTGCCAAATCCATATGACGTTACAGTTTTATCAGCCAGTCCCTGTTCGATGAGGTAGCCGCGCACGGTTTCCGCACGCTTTTCGGAGAGTTTCTGATTTACCTCGTCGCTCCCAACGTTGTCCGTATGGCCTTCTATTGCCAAGTTCAGACCAGGATGGCCCAGGATAATGCCCGAAAGTTTTGCCAACTTTTCTCGTGCCTCGGGCCGTAAATCGTATTTTCCAAAATCAAAGAGAACGTCTCCCATGTTGACCACGAGTCCGCGTGGAGTGTCTCGCGTTTCCAAGATGCGGTTAAACTGTTCTAGCAGCTGGGCACGCAAATCTGCTGCCGCTTTTTGGGCCCGTTCCGCCTCTGCTTTAGCCGCTTCTTCCTTCGCCTTCAGGGCATCCGCTTCCGCTTTGGCTTTTGTCGCGGCGGCTTCCGCTTCGGCCTTCATCTGTGCTTCCTTGGCAGCAGCCAATTCAGCTTGGCGTTTGGCCTCCTCGTCAGCCTTGCGTTTTGCATCTGCCGCTTCGCCTGCAGCCTTTGCTTCTGCCTCTGCCTTGGCCTGCGCGGCTGCGGCCTCGCGCTCTGAAGCGATACGCCGTTCCTCCTGGCGCTGCGCCGCTAGAGCACGTGCGTCCTCTGCAAACTGCACAGTCTGCCGGGACGCGGAAATGATTTCCTTTTTAGCTGCTTTCCTTGCGAGGGTATTCTCGGCAGCTTCCAAGCTTCCTTTTGCTTTTGAAAAGATTTCCGCAGCATCCGCTTCAGCCCCGCGCGACTTCGCGATATCTACAGCGTTGCGCGCTTCATACAACTCCAATGGGACGTTCTCAATATCGGGCGTCAGTGCCAATGGGTTGCCGAGTTTTTCGTACTGCCCGCGCTTCATGAGCTTGTATTCCTTGACGGGAAACAGTTTGCCCTTCGTGTTTTTTCTCGCTTCGCTCCCCATGATCACAATCTCACTTGGGAGACGAACCGCAAAATACGGTTCCGCTGTTACGATCAATGAAAATGTCTGCGCCGGTGTAGTGGCATTTAACTTTGCCTCACCATATTTGTTAACAATCAGTTCGCCGAGATTGCCAGTGCGCCCATCGGGGGTAACGACCCACAGCACAAACGTCAAGAACTCTGCACCAAGCTTCGTGGGCTGCTCGAGACCAGTAACAGATACTTCAATATTGGTCTTGCCTTGTTTGGCCTCGACCTTGCCCTCGCCGTTGGCCTGGGTCATCAGCTCTGTCCCCTTGAGGTCGACCTTGACACCGCCACCCCCAACTGGAAAGCCGATCGCGTTGACGGACTTGGTGACAAGATCCTTCGCCGGCACATTTCGTTCCGATTGTGCCAAGGTGCAGCTGGCCGAGAGCCAGAGCATAAGGCAGGAGAGCAGGGGAGCGTTATGATTCATAAAATCCTCCAGGTTTCTGGGGATCCTCCGATCGAAAGGGTGCCAGAATTGCCGAAGCGGACCACCGGCAAAACTGACAGGTATCGGCCAGAGCCTAGGGCCTCTGACTGCCCGCCCGAATTTTCCGACCTGTGGGTCTTGACAGTTCCTTCGCATATGAATTTGCGGCTAAGTCTCTTGAGACGGAGGCGAGCTCTCTTTTCTCAAGCAGGACCCCTTACGCCCCCCAAGAGGAGGCCGCCTCCGTCATCTTGCAGCTGAGACTAAAACAGATTCTGGCGGTAGTGATCACCCTAGCTACTTTCCGTCGCAAAAATGAAGCATCGTAGCCGATATTTATGGACTGTCGATTTCTAGTGCACGGTTGAAATCTAGCTTTTCGTGTTGGTGACGTCTGAAGAAACTAAGGAGGCAGCGTGATCCAACTTCGACATCGGCAACCAAGCTAGTGGCACAGCGGACTAGCGAAAGACACCGAGATCTGTGGGAACCCTGGATGAAAGAAGGTGAAAGAAGTAGACCAGCTGCCGGAAGACGCCGCACTGGTGGAGAGTGTGTACGATGCACAAGGAAATCAACATCGGAAGAGCCGGGCGCATGGACGTACGCAAACGCCGGCGGAAGTGGCTGTTCGATCGTTGATGTTGAAGCACGTGCGGAACTGGAGTTACTCCACGCTGGGCCAACCGGGGCAAGTCATCGGGCCAGAAGTGATCGGTGAGCTGCACGGACGATTGATGGAGTTGGCGCGAGAGCGGGGCGTGGTGCAAGGACGGAAGATGAGGGTAGGCGCCACGGTGGTGGAGACGAACATCCACTGTCCGACCGACAGCGGTTTCTTAGGAGATGGAGCGCGCGTGCTCACGCGAACCATGAAGAAGGTAGAGAAGGCTACGGGTGGGCTGAAGAAGCGGATTCGTAACCGATGCGCAGTATGAACAAGACGGTGATATCGATCGCACTGGCTGGGCGGTGGAAGGGGCCGATGAAGACTTGCGTAAGGAACTACGAATGAGCTTCACCAGGAATTCGGTTTTTGACAATTGTTACCGGTCACTCCTGGCGTCAAAGTTCTGCTAGAACGCTTCAGCGACTCCCATGCTCCATGTGTGGCTGTCTTTTCCGAAGCCAGCGTCAGCGCGAAGATTTACGTGATATTTCTTGCTCAATAGAAACCTTATGCCTCCCCCAGCGCTCGGGAGGAAATTGTTGACCCTGAATAGTTGACCTCCTCCCGGAGCTACGCCGCCGATCCCGCCAAACCCAACCAAACCGAACCGCTTGGGCAAAACAAGACGGTACTCCAATTGAGTCACCAGCATATAGCGGTCAAGATAGCGCCCTGCCGTATAACCGCGGAGTTGATTATTAGTTCCGTAGATGCAATTTCCATAGAACGGAGGCTTTCCACCGGTGCCACAGAAGCCGAGATCGAATGCGAGCACTTGCTTTTGACTCAAATTCGCAAACTTGTTGAAAGTGAATTTGTAGGATTGGAACGAGTATTTGCTACCCAAACCTTGTGAAAAGAAGTCAGCCGTGAAGTCCACGAAAGTCCCTGTCGTTGGGTAAAAGCGATTTGGGCGAGTGTCACGTTGCAACCGGAAGCCTAAGGATCTCAAGTTGGTGCGAAGCCCAACATCGGGAAGAGGCGGTTTTGTGCTAGCGCCGCTCGACCTGACCGTGATCGTCGACTCTCCCACGAGAACACGCGGGCCGAGAAAGAATTTCCAACCTGCTCGTCGCAAGAATTCGGCGAAGAAGAACTGGCCGGTCTGTTTGAGAGGCAATTTAATGCCTGCCTTGCCGGCATCAATCCCAACCCCATACAAGTCGTAGTTTAGATTGCCGTGACCATACACAGCGGTGGCATGGTAAGTGTTCTCGTGAAAAAACAAATCCCCCGCAAGAACGAACGCTCGGCTGCCGTTATTTGTAACCAGGCCAGCCCCTCCGATTACCGAAGGAGGAGATGTCTTGTCACGCGAGCTTATTTGGAAGATATAAGCAAGAACGGGCACAATGCCGGTGCCCACGGCAGGACTTGAAATTGGAAGAGGCTACGATGAAGGATTCTTGTCCGTCGTGTTTCTTCTCGACGGGTGTGTCTTGTGCAGGCGCTTTAGGGTCGCTAGGAACTTCCTCAGGTGTCGGGTTGTTTTGAGAAGAGCTTTTCTGGCCCCCTGTCGTTCCTTCCCCGGATTGCAACTCTCGTGCTTGTGCAAAGGTAGCCAGGACAGTCCAGAAGAAAGCGGCCAAGAGTAAGAGCGACAAGGCACTCCTTACTCGATCAGCCTTTGGCCGTGGATAACGCAACTGAAAGTCTGACCTCTGAGCCAAAAGAAATTAGGCCCGCCCCACTGATCCGCCGAGTGATGTGAGCCCATAGTTCATCTCGTGGAATCAGATCGCTGCTCTTTCGAAGATCGAAAAATCCTCGAAGGAATCGAGATTCTATCGAAAGCCTTCCTAAGCTTAGGTCACCAGAATTCGCGATTTAATCGCGAATTGAACCAGTTCTGCAGTTGAGTGGAGATTCAGCTCCTCCATGACGCGATATTTGTGAAAGGCAACCGTTCGCGGGGTAACATTCAGGACGCTAGCGACCTCTTTCATGGATTTACCTTCCGCTAAGAGTTGGACGACTTCCCGCTGCCGTGGCGTTAAGGCTTTTGCGCGACCTTTCGGACTAGGATTGTTGATAAAAGACTTCTCCATTCCGCGCGCGATCTGCGGCGTAACGTAGGACTTCCCTTTCAACGACAAATGGATAGCGTGAATCAATTCGGCAGCTGCGGACGTCTTTAGGAGATAACCAGATGCCCCCGACCGCATTGCATTCACCGCTAAATCGGGATCATCATTCATCGTAAGGAAAATAATCTTTGCAGAGGGCATCATTTCTTTCAACCGTAGGCCAGCTTCCAGGCCATTCAATAACGGCATGCCCACATCGACGACAATGACGTCGGGCTTGAGGTTAGGCGCTGCGTCCAGTAAGGCGCGCCCATCAGACACGATGCCCACTATCTCGAAGTGAGGCTCCAAGAGCTTACGAAATGCTTCAAGGAGGATCGTATGGTCATCAGCCAGCATGATTCGTGGGGGCGTCACGAAGACCTCACTCATCTGTTTGCATACTGCGGAAAGAGGTCTAATTCCTATACTGTCAGTATTGACAGTCATATTTTTGGCCCTCCCCCGACGGTATTGCCGTCGGTGTTCTGATCCATTGGACTCTGTATGCCAAAGACAAAGGTTTGTTGATTGGCCTGGGCCTAATACGGATCGCGGCTTTAGGAGTCTTGAGTGTCCTAGTGCTTACGCGCGCCGAGGCCGGGATTGCTGAGAATCCGGTGCAGAGGTCTTGGGAGACAAAAGCGCGTAAGACCCCAAGTGTAAAGGATCGCACTGGGATGCGGTGCGTACGTTGGGCCTCCTGGGAGGGCATTGTTCGTGCGGCAAAGATGGCGCAGGAGTGTCGAACGAACAGGAAGCCCGCCGTTCGGGTCCCCGCGGCCTTAGCACTGGGCAGTCGGGTGACAACGACTCCACCCCCCAATGGAAAGGAAGCATTGAAAAGATAAAGACGCCAGCGTCGTTTTGATCCTGCCCTATCTCAAATGACAAGAAGACCTGTGCAAAGACTCATTGCGGCGGCCGTTATCCGAATTTCGGCACTGGCGGACACCAGAAGAAAGTAAGCGTTCGTTTCCGGCCGTCTTGTCTCGAAGGGATGCAACGGCTAGGGGCGCTATTTTGCCGGCGGGTTAATCTCGTCAGCGAAAATATCGTGTGTGTGGGCCCTGGCGATGGCGAGATCCAGACGGGACGGCAACTGGCCTGTTTTCGTCTTGCCCAACCCTGGGGCCAACACCGGAACTGGCGTGTCATCCGCGTGGAGTTTCCCAGCCGCCATCACGTGGCGCCGCAACGCTTCCACCACTGGCGCAAGCAGCCGGCTGGATCTACCGACCCATTCCGCCAGGGTGGAGCGATGTACACGAGCATAGATCTGCGAGGCATGCTTAGTCTTGCTTTACGCCGAAGTTCGAAGTTGCTATGTACGCCATACGCACTTGGTCCGCCAAGCTTATTGGTTGCAGCGGGCATCCTTCTGCAAAAGGACGGCTCCGCCATTTGACGTTACACGCTTCTCGGCCCTTCCAAAGCGGCTGATATTTTTGACAGTACAACCTCGATCAACGCTTGTGTGATCTTACGCAAGCCTCAAGAAACGTAACGGCAAAGAAAGCCCCGGCGGAGATACGCGCCTAGAGCAAACTGCCAAGCGCGTGGTCGGCGGAGCTAAATTGGGTGCGGTAATTGGCGGAATCGCTGGAAACGCCGGAATGGGAGCTGCCATTGGTGCAGTAGCTGGAACGACAGCGGCCTTGGTACAAAAAGGCCACAAGGTCAGCGTCCCGAGCGAAACGCTCATCGAATTCCGCCTACAACAGCCCGCGTCTTTGCCGGCCCGGAAAATATCGCGAGGCAGCGCTAACAAGGTCAATTTCAGGGCATCGTTGAATCGCCGAGAGAGTATGCATGAGGGAAAGCAAGCATTGTAAGTGGAAGGAGGTAGACGTCGCAGCTGGACAAACGCTGGAAACGTTTCCAGAATTGGTGCGCTCTAATTCGAAGCTTATTTACAGGGTGTCGTTAGGCATTCTGAAGAATCATGCTGACGCAGAAGACAATCTGCAAAATGTCCTTGTGAAGGTCTACCATAATATCCACCGATTTGAAGGACGCTCCCGCTTATCTTCATGGCTAGTTCGCATCGCCATAAACGAAGCCCTGATGAAGACTCGCAAACGTGGACTTGCCAGCGCTGTTCGGCATATGACAGCTTCGCCGCGGGATGAGGATTTCGAGACACTGAAGGTGGCGGATGACCGACCAAATCCCGAACATCACTGCATCGCGAACGACCTCGCGGCAAAAGCGCTTGGTTGCTTACGTCCGTACCTCCGGGACACGTTCGTTCTTTGCAAGGCTGACGGATGGACGCAGCAAGAACTGGCTAATGCAATGGGAGTCAGCACTGGAACGATCAAGAGTCGAATCTTTCGGGCACGCAGACTAATGAGGGATCACCTTGATTCATTGTCAGAAAACAGCGCAACCACTCTGTTTCTAAAGGCCCCAGACTGTGGGGGCCGCAGGAGTACATTACTTAATAGGACTTCGTCAACAATGCGAGAAGAGGTTTCCCGCGAGCTCGGTGTTTGATTGGTCGGTTTACGTGTCTGCTTCCCTGCTTTTCTTGAGTTGCTCCAGCTCGGGTGCCAACAAGCGAAGTTCGGTGGACCCGCAGTCCAGGCACACTAGGATCTCGCGGCAGGCGTATATTGGAGCGGCACTTAGGTGCTTCGAGTCGGGAGACTCGCTGTCAGCTCCCCTGTCAGATTCAGCAGGTTATCTGATGCACAGAATTTGCATGACATTTGAACTCCGCGGCCGCAAATTCTTTGCAGAGAATTCCCTTTTAGTCCCTTTGCGCCCAGCCTCATGGTAGAAGAGAAATTATTCGCTCCCTGGCACCTGCGAGTTAGTCCACGGGGACTGGCAGAATTGTCAGCATCCAAGCTCAATTTCTGACGAGTATTGTCGCTAAGGCAGCGAAGGTTCGGGCGCAAGACCGTTGTTTCATTTTGGGAGGTCCCATTGGGCGCGAAAATATGAGCGAAGTTTTGCTCCGCCCGGCGCGCTTAGAGCAGGCGGGCCTTGAACAGAATCAGAATACTATTGGGAGATGACCATCAAAGCGTCCCGAAAGTGGTGGCAGGCCTGTTGGAGCCTGCGTTCGAGATCATCGGTAGTGTTTCTAACGGCCGTTCTCTAATTGACAAAGCGATGCAGCTAGAGCCGGACGTCATAGTTACGGATATCTCGATGCCGATTCTCAATGGCATAGAAGCAGCCCTACAACTAAAGAATTTGGGTTGTGCGTCGAAGATTGTTTTTCTTTCTGTTCATTCAAACTCCGACTTCGTGCGAGCCTGCCTATCCGCGGGCGCCCTCGGTTATGTTGTCAAGCCTCGAATGGCAACCGATTTGGACCACGCCATCCGGGAGACTCTGGCAGGACGTGTCTTTGTCTCTCCCGGCGTGTTGGACCGAAATTGACCTGCGATTTCATGCGAATATCCCGGATGATTAACGGCCATGTGTCAAAATTGACAGTCGAGCATTGTGCGAGCGCAGCCTATCTTGAATATCCGGCGCGGTTAGTCGGTCAGAGACCCTGAGATTGGACGGATAGTAAGAGAGTCCAGCCATGCTTGCTTCTGGAATCGCGGCCGTAAATACGGAGCTCGGATCTCGATTTTT
>JBKOXA010000075.1:0-34489 GCA_046724685.1 Acidobacteriota bacterium
GTGGCAGGGTCCCGAAAGCAATGGGGAAGGCAGAGACTGCATCCCGCGACAAAAACGTTTCTGGCGCTGCGGATAGCGGTGAATCGAGAGATGGAGGAACTCGGGCAGTTTCTTTCTCGGGTCCCCGCCACAATGAATCCACGGGGAAGGTGCGTGATTTTGACGTACCACTCAAGGGAAGACCGCATCGTAAAGGAAGCGTTTCGGGAAGCAGAACGGCAAGGGACGCTGAGGATTTTGACGAAACATGTGGTGCGGCCCAGCGAAGAGGAAGAGAGAGCGAATCCGCGTTCGCGAAGCGCGAAACTGCGGTGTGCGGAAAGAGCATGAGTATGAGGAAGCAAAAGACAGCAGCGATGCGGGAGTTCCGGACGGTCAAGCGGATTGATAATTCACGGCTGGTGCGCCATGTGGAACCGGCGAAACAGAAGAATTTGTACAAGACGGCGGGATTGGGCGGAATCGTTGCGGTTTTTTTTCTGTTCTACATTTTTCAGCACTTCCGCTGCATCGACCTGAGTTTCGAGCTTGAGGATTTGAAGGCGCAGCAGGCGAAAACAGCCTCCCTGAATTCAGAATTGAAATTAGAGATTGCCAACCTGCGCGACCCGATGCGAATTGACGTGATTGCTCGGAGACAGCTCGGGCTGACGCAGCCACTGCCGATTCAGGTGCGCGAATACGATGCGCCGAGCGCGATGCAGGTGGCGGCGGTGCGATTTGGGCGGCGGAATCACGGCCAGTAGCGGCGGACCGGACAGAATGGAACGAGCTTCGGAAGTGCCGTTTAGCTTCACGTCACGATTTGTAAAGCAGCTTGTTTTAACAAGGGTTTGCTAAGACAAATCCTTAAACCCCAAACTTCTTACAGTCGGAGAGAATCCCGAACCTAGCGGGCCATGCAAGAAGAAAAAGTCCACGTCCGTTTGTTGATTGTCGCCGGCGTAGCTCTCTTGTGGATGACCGCGATTTTCGGGCGGCTCGGGTATCTGCAACTCATCCGGCACAGCGATTACCTCGCACGGGCGCAGCGTCAGCAGCAGCGCACCATCGAAATCACACCAAAACGCGGCGCCATCTACGACCGCAACATGCATCCGTTGGCCATGAGCGTGCCGGTGCAGTCCGCGTTTGCAGTACCCACGGAAATTGGCGACAACAAGGCGATGGCGGCACGCCTGCTTTCGGGCGTGCTGGGAATTCCGCGCGATGTGCTCGAAACGCGATTGGAAGCCGGCGCATCGTTTGTCTGGATTTTGCGGAAGCTCCCGCCGGACAAAGCGGAGGCGGTGCGCGCCCTGAATCTGAAGGGCGTCTATCTGCAGACTGAGAACCAACGCTACTACCCGAAGCGGGAGCTGGCGTCACACGTTCTTGGCTTTGTGGACATGGATGAAAAGGGACTTGGCGGCATCGAGTACGCGCTGGACAGCACTATTCGTGGTAAGAGCGAAAAAATCGTAGTAATGGCGGATGCGCGGCAGCGTTGGTTTGATGGCGGCGCAGCGCAAAAGGACCAAGGCGCGAATATTGTCCTGACCATTGACGAAAAGATTCAATACATCGCGGAACGCGAGCTGGCGGCGGCGATCGCGAAAACCCACGCGATGGCCGGAACGGTGATCGTCCAGAATCCCAACAGCGGTGCGATCCTGGCGCTGGCAAACTGGCCGAAGTTCAATCCGAATTCGCCAAACGACGTAAAGGCCGAATCCCGGATGGACCGCGCGGTGAGCGCGATCTACGAACCGGGTTCGACTTTTAAGTTGATTACCCTGGCGGCGGCGTTTGACCAGAACCTGACGCGTCCGGACGAAGTTTTTAACTGCGAGAACGGCGCCGTGTATATCGCCGGGCACCGGATTCGCGACCACAAGCCTTTTGGACTGCTAACGGTTTCAGACATTCTGGCCAAGTCGAGCGATGTAGGAGCGATCAAGATTGCCTTGCGGCTCGGTGCACCGAAGTTTTACGACTACATTCGAGCCTTCGGGTTTGGGCAGCAAACCGGCGTCGAACTTCCCGGCGAGAGCAGAGGCCTGCTGCGCCGTTTGGAGAATTGGACACCTGTATCCATTGGCTCGATTTCCATGGGACAAGAAGTTGGTGTGACGCCGATGCAACTTGTGACAGCCGTGTCGGCTATCGCCAATGGTGGCACCCTGTATAAGCCGCAGGTCGTGGCCGAAGTGCGGCGCAGCGGGCAGATTTTGCCGATGCCGGGCTTGATGGCGGCGAGCGAGCCAAAAGAAGTCATCCGGCCCGAGACTGCTGCGACATTACGGCGTTTAATGGAGGGCGTAATCCTGAACGGAACCGGGCCATTGGCGCGGTTGGACGGCTGGACGGCTGCCGGTAAGACCGGCTCGGCCCAAAAAATTGATCCGGCCACGGGAAGGTATTCACCGACCCAACTGATCGCATCGTTCACCGGCTTCGCGCCGATCAACGATCCCGCAGTGACCATTCTGGTTTCGCTCGACTCTCCCGTCGGACAGCACGAAGGCGGACTGGTGGCCGCTCCCGTCTTCAAGCGAATCGCGGAACAGATTTTGCCGTATCTCGACGTACCTCGCGACGTTCCGCTGAGCCCCAAATTGATTCAGGCCTCGTACAAGAACTCCGCGATACATGAGGGAGCAGACCTTGAAGACTTCACGCCGGTAGACTTCACGGCTCAGCCGGATCAGTTGCCTTCGCAGGAGCTACATGACCAGGCGGAACCCGCAAAGCCCTCCGTTACGGTGGCGCTCGACGAGGGCGGAGATATTGCGGTACCGGATTTTCGCGGCAAGACGATGCGCGAGGTCACGGAGATGTGCATCCGCCTGGGGCTGGAGCCGGTGCTCGTTGGAAGCGGTCTTGCAGTGGAGGAATCACCGGCCGACGGGGCCAAGGTCCGGCGCGGTGCAAGAATCACAGTGCGATTTGGGACACCGGAGGAAGCGGCGAAGGCTGTGAAATTCAACTGGAAAAGCAAGCGCTGATGACCACCAGAGCGCAGGAGCCAACAACCGCGGCAGAAAACGGCAAAGTGGCGGAAGATGGCAAGGAGAGGACCGGGCAACCTAAAAGCCGCTCTATGACGCTGGCAGAACTGTTTGCGCAGACTGACGCCGCCCTGCCCGCACAGGCAGAAAGCCTGGCGATCCAAGGGATTGCGGCTGACTCGCGCAAAGTGAAAGACGGGTGGCTGTTCTTCGCGCTGCCCGGGGCGAAGGAGGACGGCAACCATTACGTCCGCGATGCAATCAAACGCGGTGCGATCGCGGTTGCAAGCGAAAGTGATGCGCCCGAGGACTTGCCGGCGAACGTCGCTTGGGTGCGGATCCCGGAAAGCCGGAAGAGCTTGGCGGTCGCCGCGGCGAATTTCTTCGGGCGTCCTGCAGACGCGCTGCAACTGATTGCAGTGACCGGAACAAATGGTAAGACCACTACCACGTCGCTGATTGATTCAGTTCTCCGAGCTTCAGGCGCAAAGACCGGGTTGTTTGGGACGATTGCTTACCACACGCCGGTCGGAGAATATCCGGCGCCGAACACCACGCCGGAGTCGCTGGACCTGCAAGGCTTCTTTGCGGAGATTCGGGATGCCGGCGGAACCTATGCCGTAATGGAAGCAAGCTCGCATGCTTTGGTCATGAACCGGCTGTGGGGGTGCCATTTTCAGTCCGCTGTCTTTACCAACTTGACGCGCGAGCACATGGATTTTCACAAGAATTTCGAGGATTACTTCGCCGCGAAGCGCCGCCTGTTTGAAGGCACAGGCGCCGGTGTGCCGGGAAACGCGATCCTGAACGCGGATGATCCCTATAGCGCACGACTCGCGGGGCTGGCGAAACGGACGATTGCCTACGGCGTCGAAAATCCCGCGGACATTTCCGCCAAAAAATTTGACCTCGCCTTTTCAGGACTCAACTTCACCGCGCATACGCCGAACGGAAAATTGCAAATCGCTTCGCCACTCGTTGGCCGCATCAATGTGTACAACATTCTGGCAACGATCGGCGCCGCACAGGCTGCGGGGATCGCAAACGAAATGATAGAAGCGGGAATCCGCCAGCTCGAAAGCGTTCGGGGAAGGTTCGAGCGCGTCGACATGGGACAGCCGTTCCTGGTGATTGTGGATTTTGCGCACACCGACGACGCGTTGGAAAGCTTGATCAAGACCGCGCGAGAATTGAATCCGAAGGGCCGCGTCATCACGCTGTTCGGATGCGGCGGCGGAAAAGACCGCACCAAGCGGCCGGTGATGGGCGAAGCGAGCGGCAGGCTCTCCGACCTGACGATTCTGACGAACGATAATCCGCGGCGGGAAGATCCGCTGAAAATCATCAGCGACATTGTTGTAGGTCTGCAGAAGAGCACCGGCAGATATCTGATCGAGCCAGACAGAGAGCAAGCGATTGGCCTCGCCTTTGATGAGGCGCGCGCAGGCGACCTGGTATTGCTGGCTGGCAAAGGACACGAAGATTATCAGATTCTCGCCGATGAGACGCTCAGCTGGGACGACCGAAGAGTAGCGCAACAGGAGCTGCGCAAACGCGGGTTCGATACGCCTGGTCTAGGTAACCAAAAGACCGGCGCAGGGTTTGGCACCTAGCGCGCAAAATAGTGTGCAGCGTGCTGGGGTTCCGGCGTGGCTGGAACAGCCAAAAGCAAAGTGAGACGGAGTGACCGCCTTGCGGTCCTCCTGTTAAGGAGGAGCCCAGCGAACCGGTGAGCACTAGGCGAACCCTGGATTATGCCCATAAAGCTAACCCTCTGAGGCATTTATGCGGTGGACGATTGCACAAGTGGCTGACGTTCTGGTGGCGCGGGCGGGAGCGGGCCTCGACCCCGTGGCCCGGGTGGCCAGCGTCTCGATTGATTCTCGCACGCTTCGTTCCGGCGACCTGTTCATCGCCATCCACGGACCGCGTCACGATGGACACGATCATGTTGCCGCTGCGCTGGAACGCGGCGCAGTCGCGGCCCTGGTGGCCGCGGAAAAACTGGGCCAGTATCCGGATGCAATTCGGGCGAAGTGCATCGTCGTGGACGACACCTTCGTCGCGCTCAAGCGGCTTGCGCGCGGCGTACGGGAAGCATGGGGCGGCAAGATTGCAGGAGTCACGGGCTCGGTCGGAAAAACCACGACCAAAGAGATCCTGGCGGCACTGCTGGGCGCGAGGTACCGCGTCCTGAAGTCCGAAGGGAATCTGAACAACGAGTATGGGCTGCCGCTGACCCTGTTCCGACTGGACGAAACGCACCAGGCGGCCGTGCTGGAGATGGGGATGTCGCGCCGGGGCGAATTGTCGCGGCTCGCGGAAATTGCACGGCCCGACGTTGCTGTGGTGACGCGGGTGTCTCCGGCACACTTGGAATTTTTCGCGTCTGTGGATGAGATTGCGCTGGCGAAACGCGAACTCATCGAAGGGCTGAATGGTAGGGATTCGACTGCAGTATTGAATGCGGATGACTCGCGCGTGGCTGCATTTGGAGCATTCGCCCCGGGCCGCGTCGTGACCTATGGGATCGAGAAACCAGCTTTTTTTATGGCCGAGAACATCGAAGATCGCGGCGCGCTGGGGACGACGTTTGACTATGTAAGCCCGGAAGGGCGAGTACGGCTGGACCTGGCTTTGCCTGGACGACATGTCGTCGCAAATGCGTTGGCGTCGCTCGCGGCGGCCAGCGTCTGGGAACTCGGCATTGAGGAAGCGCGTCTCGTCTTGCCGCAACTCCAGCCTCCGGTGATGCGCGGCGAGCTTTTGCAATTTTCAAATGGAGCAGCACTGATCAACGATAGCTACAATTCAAGTCCTGCGGCCCTGCAGGCAATGACGGCACTGCTTGCCGCGACTCCGGGTTTCCGGCGCCGGATTCTGGCCGCGGGAGAAATGCGGGAATTGGGCGCCAGCTCAGCTCAATTGCATCACGAAGCGGGTGCGTTTGCAGCAAAGACGGGGTTGGTTGATTGGATCGTCGGCGTCGCTGGAGATGCAGCACAATTGCTGGAAGGCGCAGCGAGGGCCGGAATTCCGCGCGATCGCCTCAAGTTCTTTGCCTCGTCCGAAGAAGCAGCTGATTTCCTTCAAAAGTTTTTGCAGCCCGGCGACTTGCTCCTGATCAAGGGCTCGCGTGGGGTGAAGATGGAGCGCATCGTCGAGGTGTTGCTGATGCAGCATGGCGCGCCTAACCCGAAGCTGGAGGCCGGCCACTAAATGCTGTACTACCTCCTCTTCCACGTCTTGCAAAAATATTTCAGCCCGCTGAATGTTTTTCGTTACATCACGGTTCGGACGGTGTATGCGAGCTTGACGGCGATGTTTCTGGCGCTGGTCTTTGGACCGTGGCTCATCCGGCGTCTGCGCGAACTGCAAATCGGCCAATACATTCGCGATGAGGGCCCGCAGGAACACAAGAAAAAGGCCGGCACTCCGACGATGGGCGGCGTGTTAATCGTGCTCTCGACCGCTGTTCCGGTGCTGCTGTGGGCGGATCTGACGAATGCCTTTGTGCTGATCGCGCTGTTTGCACTGCTGGGATTCTCAGCGATCGGCTTCATTGACGATTACGCAAAAATCGCCAAAAAACGCAACCTTGGCCTAACCAGCAAGCGCAAGTTCCTCCTGCAAGTGATGGTCAGCATGATCGTGGGGATTGGGTTGCTGGAGCTCTCGACGCACAGTGCGTATTCGACGCAACTGATTGTGCCGTTTTTTAAGAAATTCCATCCGGATCTCGTGATTCATTCGCTGGTGTCCGCCGGGCATTTGTGGCCGTTCGCATTCCTGCCCTTTCTTTTGTTTGTAACGATCGTGATCACCGGCTCGTCGAATGCCGTGAATCTGACCGACGGCCTCGACGGCTTGGCGATCGGGTGCACCGTGATTGCGGCCGGCGCTCTTACCGTGCTGACTTACGTCAGCAGCAATGCGCGGTGGTCCAGTTATCTCGACATCCAGTACATTCCGCGGGTCGGGGAGTTGACGGTCTTTTGCGGGGCGCTGGTGGGAGCGTCGCTCGGCTTTCTTTGGTACAACGCGCATCCCGCCGAGGTTTTTATGGGTGACGTCGGCTCGCTGTCACTCGGCGGTACGCTCGGCGTTATCGCGGTCATCATCAAGCAGGAAATACTTCTGTTATTCATCGGCGGCGTGTTCGTGATCGAGGCCCTGTCGGTGATTTTGCAAGTGGGATCGTTCAAGCTCCGCGGAAAGCGGATTTTCCGCATGGCGCCGATTCATCATCACTTTGAACTCCTGGGATGGAGCGAATCAAAGGTAATCGTGAGATTCTGGATTCTAGCGCTGGTGTTCGGGCTGTTTGCGCTCACCACGCTGAAGTTGCGGTGAGACCGAAGGATCGCGAAGTCAATGAATGGAGAAATCGCGCTGCAGGGGAAGCGAGTGCTGGTCATCGGGCTGGCGCGCACGGGTGTCGCCACAGCGCTATTCTGCGCCGAACGCGGAGCCGCCGTGACCGCGACGGACTCGCGCTCGGCCCGCGAACTGGACGAATCTATCGCGAAATTGCACCCGGCGGGGGTGAAGCTGCTACTCGGCGGACACTCCGGCGCCGTCTTCGACGACCGCCAGCTGGTAATTCCAAGCCCCGGCGTTCCCGCCGATGCGCCTCTGCTGATCCAAGCACGTGAGTTGGGGATTCCAGTTTGGAGCGAAATCGAACTGGCTTTTCGGTTCCTGAACGGCAAACTCATCGGGATTACGGGTTCCAATGGGAAAACCACTACAACTTCGCTGATCGAGCACATTTTGCGTCACGCCGGGTTCGCAACGAAGCTGGCGGGAAATATCGGAGTGCCGCTCATCGCGCTGGTGGGCGAAACAACTGAAGGCACATGTACGGTGGCCGAACTCAGCAGCTTTCAGCTTGAGCTGATCGAAACGTTCCGGCCGAACATTTCGGTTTTTCTGAACCTTACGCCCGACCACCTCGACCGGCACAAGACTTTTGCGGCGTACGGGGCGGCGAAAGCCAGGATCTTCGAAAATCAAACCAGAGAAGATTTCGCCATTTTGAATGCGGACGATTCAGAGTGCGCCAAGTACGCTCCTTCGCGGCCACAAGTCAGCTGGTTCAGCAGAAAGAAGCGAGTTGAACAGGGAGCGTTCGTCCGGAACGGAAAAATCCTGATCCGGCAGGCTGGCAAAGAGGAAGAAATTCTTGACAGCACGGATGTACCTCTGCCCGGAGCACACAATCTCGAGAATGTTCTCGCGGCTGTAGTGGCGACGCGGCTCGCCGGCGCGCAGCCCGCGCATGTCGGAGAAGCGATTCGGACCTTTCGCGGAGTGGAACACCGCATTGAATTCGTCGCGGAAATTCACGGGGTACGCTATTACAACGATTCGAAGGCCACCAATGTGGACGCGACGCTCAAGGCGCTTGAAGCTTTTCCGGGACGCATCATCGTGATTCTCGGTGGCAAGGACAAAGACAGCGACTATACAACCCTGCGTTCCACCTTGCGGGACAAGGCCATTCTGGCGCTCTTGATCGGAAGTGCCGCCGAGAAAATTGAGCGCCAGATTGAGGGCAGCGTCGCCATCAAGCGCGCCGAAACGCTCGAGCAAGCCGTCGAATACGCTGCGCAGACGGCTCACGCGGGAGATATCGTTCTGCTGGCACCAGCCTGCGCCAGCTTCGACCAGTTTCAGAATTTCGAGCACCGCGGCTGGGTCTTTAAGGAGCTGGTGCACAGGTTACCAGGCACCTCGGCCCAGTCGAAGAACGATCCCAGGAATTCAGCCGACACGGAGAAACGGAATGCCGAGACGTTTGGAAAATGACAAGTGGCTGTTTGGGGTGACGCTCGGACTGTGCCTGTTCGGTGCGGTCATGATTTTCAGCGCGTCTGCAGTCACAGCGGAACATCAGTACGGTCATTCATACTTCTTCCTGGTGCGCCAGGCAGTGTGGCTGGTGATCGGCCTGGCCGGAATGTTTTTGCTGATGCGCACCGACTATCGCAGGCTGCGTGAGCCTGCTGTCGTTTACAGCGTCCTGTGCCTCGTCGGTTTGATGCTCGTCGGTGTATTTTTTCTTGATAAGTCGCACGCAACACATCGCTGGATTCGTTTTGGCGGATTTTTCGGCCTGCAGCCATCGGAAATTGCCAAACTGGCGGTCATTCTTTATCTGGCATGGTTTTTGGATTTGAAACGGCGTAACGCCGCCAGCATGGAGTTTCACAAGGACGATTTTCTCCAGAATATCTTGCCGGCGATTGGCCCGACTCTGGCGTGCGTGGCGCTGATTCTCGCTCAACCCGACCTCGGCACGTCGGTCGACATCATGCTCGTCGCGGCTACTGTCCTTTATGTTGCGGGCCTTTCTTGGAAATGGATCGCCGCGGGGGCCGCCGCTGCGATTCCTGCTCTTTATCTCCTGATCTCCCATGTAGCCTACCGGCAGGCGCGTCTGACGGCGTTCCTCAATCCGGACAACGATCCGCAAGGTGCGGGCTTCCAATTGCTGCAATCACTCATCGCAGTCGGTTCCGGTGGTTTCACCGGCGTCGGACTGATGGAGAGCAAACAGAAGCTGTTCTACTTGCCGGAAGCTCACACAGATTTTATCTACGCAGTCATTTGTGAGGAACTCGGATTCATCGGCGCGATGATTGTGATCTCGCTGTTCGTCATTTATGGCTGGCGCGGACTGCGCGCGGCATTCGCCGCGCCGGATAATTTTGGCCGTTTGCTGGCGCTGGGCATTACCGCGATGGTCATTTTCCAGACGCTGATCAATTTTGCCGTGGTGCTCGGCATGGTGCCGACGAAGGGCATCCCGCTTCCGTTCGTCAGTTACGGAGGTTCGAGTTTGCTGGTGATGCTTCTGGCGACGGGAGTGCTGCTGAACATTTCGCAGCAATCGACCGCCCGATGAGCGCGCGCGGAACAGTGCCATGAAGCTGCTCATTGCGGGCGGCGGAACCGGCGGCCACGTTTTTCCGGCGATTGCCATCGCCAGGGAATGGGTGTCCAGAGGGATTGAAAGGGAAGTGGTGCTGGTGGGAACTCAGCGCGGAATCGAAATGAAGCTCGTGCCACAGGCCGGGTTGCCTCTTGAAACGTTGCGCGCAGCCGGTTTGAAGGGCAAAGGCGGGCTAATGCTTGTCAGAAATTTTGCAAAGCTCGCTCCTGGAATGTTCGACGCCTTCGCCATTCTTCGCAAGCACAAGCCGGTGGCGGCGTTTGGTGTCGGCGGGTACGCAGCAGGACCCATGATGCTGGCGACGTGGCTGCGCGGTATCCCCAACGTCATTTTTGAGCCGAACGCCGAACCCGGCTTCACGAACAAGGTTCTCGCGAAACTGTCTAGGCGGATCGCAACTGGTTATGAAGTTACGGCAAATGCGCTGGGCGGTAAGGGCGTTGTAACGGGCAATCCAGTTCGCGCGGAATTTTTTGCCATTGAGCCGCATAAGCCCGAAAAACCATTTCGGCTCCTAATCACCGGCGGCAGCCAGGGAGCGCTTCCGATCAATCGGACGTTTGTGGATGCCATGGATCGCCTCGCGGGGCGAAAAAATGAATTAAGGGTCGTCCATCAGACAGGCGAGCGCGACTACAATGCGGTAAGAACTGCCTACGCCCGGCGAGAATTTCACGCCGAAGTCGTTCCGTTTCTCGGCAACATGGCCGAACGCTTTGCCTGGGCGAACTTGATCGTTTGCCGGGCAGGTGCGATTACCGCTTCGGAAATCGCAGCCGCGGGCAGAGCCGCCATCTTTATTCCGTTTGGCCGCGCAACGGATAGCCACCAGCTTCGCAACGCCCAGGAAATGTGCAAAGCCGGCGCCGGAAAACTGATCACCGAGCCGGACCTTACCGCCGAACGGTTAACAAACGAAATTTTCTCTCTCGTCGACCATCCGCAGGAGGTTGAACAGCTGGCTTCGCGTGCGCGAGCGCTCGGAAAGCCGAATGCCGCGCGTGACATCGTGGACCTAGTGGAAACGGTTGCCGGCGTGCAGACAAAAAGGCAGGGGAAAGATTCATGATGGTCTCGTTCCGCAACTTTCAAAGGATTCATTTGGTGGGTATCGGCGGCATTGGAATGAGCGGCATCGCCGAAGTCCTGCTTACCCTCGGCTATTCGGTTTCAGGATCGGACACCAAACCTTCGACGATTACCGAGCGCTTGCAGGATCTTGGAGCGGTGATTCACGAAGGTCACAAAGCCGGAAATGTGAAAGGTGCGCACGTCGTCGTCACTTCATCGGCGATCAAGTCTGATAACCCGGAAGTCGTCGAGGCGCACAAGCGCAAGATTCCCGTCATTCCCCGCGCTGAAATGCTCGCGGAACTCATGCGCCTGAAATACGGCATCGCCGTCGGCGGCGCTCACGGCAAAACCACGACCACGTCGCTTGTCGCGTCGATCCTCACCGCCGCCCATCTCGACCCGACCTTTGTCGTTGGCGGCAAGGTGAACCAGGCGGGGACCACCGCGCGTCTCGGCCGCGGCGAATACTTCGTTGTTGAAGCGGACGAAAGCGACCGCAGCTTTCTGCTCTTCGCTCCTGTTGTCGCGGTCGTCACCACCATCGACCGCGAACACCTCGATCAGTACAGCTCGCTCGAAGACATCCAGGAAGCCTTCGTCCAGTTCGTCAATCGTGTGCCCTTCTATGGCGCAGCGATTCTTTGCCTCGACGAGCCCAACGTTCAAGCCATCATCCCCAGCGTCAAGCGCCCTATCCTCACCTATGGCACCTCGAGCCAAGCCGACCTGGTCATCAGTGACATCCAGCTCGAGGGTTTTTCAAGCGAATTCCGCCTAACCTACAAAGGCGAAGACCTTGGAATGTTCCGCCTAGCCCATCCCCCCGGCATTCACAACGTCCGGAATGCTGCTGCGGCCGCTGCCGTGGCCCTATATCTCAACGTTCCTGCCGAGTTGATCCGCGAAGGCCTTGCGAAATTTGCTGGAGTCGGAAGGCGCTTTGATATCAAGGGCACGGTGAACGAGATCACGGTCATCGACGACTATGGCCATCACCCTGCCGAGATCCGTGCCACGCTCGAAGCCGCTAGAGGCTGTAAGTTCAGCCGGTTGCTGGTTCTCTTCCAGCCGCATCGCTACTCCCGCACACAGCACCTTTGGGAAGAGTTCACTCGCGCCTTCAACCAAGCCGACCTGCTGGTTCTAACGGACATTTACGCCGCGAGCGAAGCGCCCATCCCGGGCATCAGCAGTGAAACTCTGGCCGCGGCGATCCGCGAAGCTGGACATAAGAATGTCCACTATGTGCGGTCAATGCAGGCGTCCATCGAGTTTTTATTGAAAAACGCCCGGCCCGGCGACGGGATCCTGACCGTTGGCGCAGGAAACGTTAGTCGAGCCAGCAACGAGCTCATGCTGCTGCTCGGTACGGAGCATCCGACCCACCATGCGCATTGAGGATCCACAGCTCCAGACCGAGCTCGCCAGCCTTGGAATCGACCGCCGCTCTGGGACTTCTTTGGCCGAATTGACTTCTCTCGGCATTGGAGGAAGCACCGATTTGCTCCAAGTCACGAAACACGAGTCTATCCCGGCACTGATTACGCTGCTCGAACGCGACAACATCCCGCACAAATTCCTTGGAGGAGGCTCGAACCTCCTAGTCGGCGATGGCGAACTACCGTGGGTCATCCTCCAGCTCGCGAAACCTGAGCCGGAAGTGGTTCTCGACGGGAATCTGGCACACGTGGATGCCGCCGCGGACCTCGGCCGTACGGTCACCTTCTGCGCAAAGAATGATTTGGGCGGCATGGAAGGTCTGATCGGCGTTCCGGGTACGGTCGGAGGAGCCCTTCGCATGAACGCCGGAGCCTACGGTATGCAAATCGGAAGCTACGTCCGCGAAGTCAAGCTCTATCGGGCCACCGAACGGAAGATCGAAATCCTCAGGGGCGACGAAATTTCATTCGAATACCGTCACACTTCTTTTGGACCTGATGATATGATGCTCGCAGTGACGCTGGAACTTCCCTCCAAACCGTTCAAGGAAATTCTTCAAGGGATCCGTATCTGCAACGAGAAGCGCCGTTCGAGCCAGCCACTCGGGCAAAAGAGCGCCGGTTGTATCTTCAAGAACCCGCCCGGGGCCTCCGCTGGTCGCATGATCGATGAACTTGGGCTGAAAGGCTTGAGCGTGGGAGACGCGAGAGTCAGCGATCGCCACGCAAATTTCTTCGTCAACGCCGGGCAGGCTTCGGCGCGCGACATGCTGGCTTTGATCGCGGACGTCCGTGGGCGGGTCGAAAAGGCTTTTGGTGTGAAACTGGAAAATGAGGTTGTGGTGTGGAACGCATGAAGGCCATGCAAAAAAACGCCACTGCGGTCGCGGACGCGTACCGCCCGGAGCCTGTCGAGGGGGACGAGCCGCGTTATCTCCGGCGTCAAAAGCCTGTAGAAATCCGCCGCAAAAAATTCGGCGGCAAGCAGCTTTCGCTCTATCGAACGATTTTTGTTTGGCTGCTGTTGACATCGTGTCTGGGCCTAGTCGCATACGTTGCCGGTGATTTTCTGCTTCATTCGCCGAAAGTGCTTCTGCTCAAACCGGAGCAGGTCGAGGTAACGGGCAATCACATTGTCTCGCGCGAAGCCGTATTGGCGCCTTTTTACAAGGACCGCGGACGTAGCGTCCTGCGCATTCCCCTCGATGCGCGACGCAGCGAAGTCGAGCAAATTTTCTGGGTGCAGACGGCCAGCGTTCAGCGCATTCTGCCGAATCGTATTCGCGTCGACATTTCCGAGCGCACGCCTATGGCATTCGTCCGAAATGGCACTGACCTTGCACTGATCGATGAGTTTGGGGTGATCCTCGATCGCCCGCGCGGGGAGGATCTCCATTTCCCGATCGTTACCGGGCTTGCGGACAGCATGTCCCGCGCGGAGCGCCAGAAACGCATGCAGACGTTTCAGGAATTCATGAGAGATGCCGACCTGGTTCGATCTGGCTCGTCGGAGCACGTCAGCGAAGTCGATCTCGGCAATCCGCGCGATCTTCGCGTGGTGATGGCGGGTTTTCCGGGAGCGAGCGCAGCACAGGCGGTCACACTGCATTTTGGTTCCGGCGAATTCACCGGAAAGTACCGGATGCTGGTCGAGAATTTTGCGCAGTGGCAATCCAATGCCGGCTGCGTCCAGTCCGTGGATTTGCAATACGCACGCCAGGTCGTTCTGAATCCCGATTCGAGCGGCTGCGGCGAGCATGTAACGGTCGAGAAGAACAACGAGTAGGTTTGCGGCGGGGGCGGCGATTGTCGAAAAAGGATAAATATCTTGTCGGTTTGGACATCGGCAGCACTAAAACCTGTGTTCTTATCGCGGAGCTTGCCGAGGAGCAAGTGAAATTCCTCGCTCTCGGCGCTGCTGAATCGAAAGGCTTGCGAAAAGGCTCCATCGTTAATCTCGACGCGACGGTCAGCTCCATTCGCCGCGCGGTGGAAGAAGCGGAAGGCGTTTCCGGCGTTCCTGTGGAGTCCGCTCTGATCGGTGTCGCTGGCGGTCATGTGCGCGGGTTGAATTGCCGAGGCGGCGTCGCCCTGGGCACTCGTCCCCGCGACATCGAGCGTGAAGATGTCCGCCGCGCCATCGATGCCGCGCGCAACATCTCGCTTCCAGAAGACCGTGAAGTGCTTCACGTTTTGCCCCACGAATTTACCGTGGATGCCCACCACGGCATCCGCGACGCCATCGGCATGGTCGGCCATCGCCTTGAAGCCAACGTGCATGTGGTCACCTCTTCGATGGCCGCGACGCAAAATCTCGTGACCGCCGCCAATCGCGCTGGAATCTTGATCAGTGACACCGTGGTCGAGCCCCTAGCTTCCGCAGAAGCGTGCCTCACGCAGGACGAACGCGATCTCGGCACCTGCCTGCTTGATATTGGTGGCGGCACCACCGAACTCGTCGTCTACGGCGGCGGGGTTGTCCGCCATACCGGAGCCGTGCCTATCGGCGGCGACCATTTCACCAACGATGTCGCGGTCGGGTTGCGTACGCCGATCCCTGAAGCCGAACGCATCAAGCGCCATCATGGTTGCGCTGCAGCTTCACTGCTTCAGGAAGACACGGCAATTGAAATTGCCAGCGTTGGCGACCGCCCGCCGCGCACGATCTTTGCGCGCATGCTGACGGACATTATCGAACCGCGGACCCATGAATTTCTTTCGCTGATCCGCGACGAAATGCGCCGCGCGGGCCTCGATTCGCAGGTTCCCGCGGGATTCGTTTTGTCCGGCGGTGGCGCGCGTCTGAATGGTCTTGTGGAAATGATGGAGCAGGCATTGCATTTGCCCGTTCGCATTGCAGAGCCTCGCGGCCTGGCGGACATGCCTGAACAAGTCGAACAGCCGGAATATGCAACCGTCGTCGGCTTGGTGTTGTACGGCGCAAGAGCCCGCCGTACGCAATCGCTGCGCTCCACGAATTTCGTTGCGAAGCTCAAGGCGATGTTTGCCGGGGCATGAGATTTCTGAGCCGCTGGAGCGGCTCGCTGTAGAACGGATTCACCCAGTCCGTGAGGGGGAAACGAATGACGTCGAAAGATAACGCAATCCGCATGAGCTTCAGCGAGGAGTTGTCGCCCGCAAAGATTAAAGTGATCGGCGTGGGAGGCGGCGGATGTAACGCCGTCAACCGCATGATTCGTGCCAAGGTCGAAGGCATCGAATTCATCGCGGCGAATACCGATCTGCAGGCGCTCAAACTTTGTCAGGCGCCGATGAAGCTTCAGCTCGGCGCAAAGCTTACAAAAGGTCTCGGCGCTGGCGCAAATCCGGAAGTCGGCCGCAAAGCTGCGCTTGAAGACACCGACAAGATCATCGAAGCGCTCGAAGGCTCGGACATGATCTTCATTACCTCCGGTCTTGGCGGAGGCACCGGTTCCGGCGCCGCTCCCGTCGTCGCATCCCTAGCCAGCGAACTCGGCGCTTTGACGGTCGCCGTCGTCACCAAGCCATTCGCCTTCGAAGGGAAGCGTCGCATGCTTCAGGCCGAACAAGCGCTGCAGGATTTGATCGGCGCCGTCGACACTGTCATCGTCATTCCGAACGAGCGCCTGATGGAAACCGTCGAGCGCGGCACCAGCTTTTTCGACGCCTTCCGCATCGCGGACGACATTCTTCGCCAGGCCGTGCAGGGCATCTCCGACATCATTACGGTTCCTGGCATCATTAACCGCGACTTCGCCGATGTGAAAGCTATCATGAGCGGCCAGGGTTACGCCGTCATGGGCACCGCCGTGGCTACCGGCTCAAACCGCGCGGTCGATGCCGCCAACCGCGCCATCGCCAGCCCACTGCTCGAAGACAACTCGATTCAGGGCGCGCAAGGCATTCTTATTAACATTTGTGGCAGCCCCAGCCTCACGCTACATGAAGTTCACGAAGCCTCTTCCATCATCCAGAAGGCCGCGCACGAAAACGCGAACATCATTTTTGGAGCGGTTCAGGATGAGCAGATGAAGGACTCCGTCAAGATCACGGTGATCGCCGCCGGCTTTAAGGAAGCCAATAAGAAGAATGTCGCCAAGCGGCCCGAGTTCTTGCCGAAGACGTGGAAAGCGGGCAGGGACGTACCCGCCGCCGCGGCTGCCGCCGCAGGCGCAGGCTCCGCGTCGACCAGTTCTGAACCGCAAACGGTCGTTCATCAGGTTCAGCAGAACATCCGGGATGCGGCTCACGAAGTTCCTGCCGACGATCTGGACGTGCCGACGTTCCTCCGGAGGCAAGCGCAAAAGGTTTGATCCACCGCCGCCAGCACGGCAAGGAGGGATGCGGAGGCATAGGTTCCGGTCCTCTTGAACCCTTCTTTGGGCGCGGCGTACCTTGCGAATTGTGGACCTTTGGGTCGCGCCCTCTTTCGTTCAATCTCTTCCGACATCACCGCTCCGCGAATCTCCCTCGCCCTCCTGCCTCCTCTTGGAAATTGCGTTCACGGCAAGTACTTTCTCGAACGCTCCCGGGTGTGATTCGAGCGTCGCGAGTCTTTTGCTTCGCATCTCCCTCATTGTCGCTATCGTTTATTTTCTCCGCTTGGCGTTGGCCAATCCAGGTGCCTGCCGATTACCTTTGTCGTTCGATGGGGTGCCTCCGCAACAATTCAGCCAACTTGCGCACTTCAGCTTCAAATGCAACGTGGTCAGTTTGAGGAAACGGCAGCACAGAACTCAAGCCGGAGTGAAATTCACGCGCACGCGTGCATTCGAGGACGCGCTCGATATTCACGCCGCTGATTCCGCCGCCCGGCAAAATTCCAATTCTATTGCGGGCCGCGTCGACAAGCCCTGCGACCGCGCCGCCGCCTTCCTCCGCACTGGCTTTTCCGCCAGCGGTCAGAATTCTTGCAGCTCCCGCGGCGATCACGTCCTCGAGAGCCTGCGACAAATTTGGCGTGTCGTCAAACGCGCGATGAAATGTCACTGGCAGCGGCCGAGCCTGCTCTGCCAGTTCTCGCGTGCGTTCGATGTCCACGCGCCGGTCCGCGTGGAGCAACCCGAGGACAACTCCATCCATTCCGGACTGTTTCGTCATCGCGATGGCGCGAATCATCACGATAAATTCGCGCGTTGAGTAGCAAAAATCTCCGCTGCGCGGCCGAATCATCACAAAAATCGGAATGTGAACCTGGCTTCGTGTCGCACGAATCAGGTCTGCGCTGGGAGTCACGCCTCCCACGCGCAAATCTTCGCAAAGCTCGATGCGATCAGCTCCGCCGCGCTCGGCAGCAACCGCCGCCTCCCGTGTCTCAACACAAATTTCCAGTAAGGGATATTTTTTCATTGGGGGAAGTGAGCGCTACTCCTTTGCGTTCTTGACCTCCACCGCTCCTGAAAGGGTCCCCCACCCTTGACGGGAAAGATTCGCAAAAATGATCCAACCGGAAATTCCGCTCACACCCAGAAGCAAAATTCCCAACAAAAATCGATGAAACACCAGGTTCCCGATTCCGAATAGCGCCGAATACACCATCACGCACCCGGCCATCCAATTCGCAAAATTCGTCGCGAAGTCCCGCACTTGCGGCAACTCCGGGCAAAGCTTCGCCACCGCCCCCCAGCCGTAAACGCTCGGATGCACGCGCTTGTAGAAAGCCACGAGCTTTTCCGTTGGTTCCGGCTTCGTCACGAGGGTTCCTACGAGCCACAGTATCGTGGTTACGCCCGCGGTAATCAGCGTAGTTTTTGCCGTTACCACGGCGCCGTTGCCTCCAAACTTCATTTTGGCCAGCGCGAACGTCAGCACTGCGGCGCCGATGGTCGCAATGATTTCGCTCCATGCGTTGATCCGCCACCAGTACCACCGCAGGATAAGAACCGCGCCGGTGCCGGCCCCGATTCCAAGTACGATCTCCCAGCCTTCTGAAATCGAGGCAAGTTGGCTTGACACATATCCGCCGGCCAGCACCAGCACGACCGTAAAAATCTTTCCCATGTTGACGTAGTGATGTTCCGTCGCGGCTTTCACCAGAAAGCGGCGGTAAAAATCATTCACCAGATAGGACGTTCCCCAGTTCAGCTGCGTCCCGATCGTGGACATGAACGCTGCAAGAAACGCCGCCACCATCAATCCACGCAATGCCGGCGGTAGAAAATCGCGTAACACCATTACGTAACCCTGTTGTGGGCTCGCCGCAAAATCAGCGCTCGGCGTTATGCCCCCGTGCGGCGAGTAAAGCGCCAGAGCCACCAGCCCGGTCACAATCCACGGCCACGGCCGCAGCGCGTAGTGCGCAATGTTGAACCACAGCGTTGCGCCCAGTGAGTTCTTCTCATCCTTAGCGCTGAAAATGCGTTGCGCAACGTATCCGCCGCCTCCCGGCTCCGCGCCGGGATACCAGCTGCTCCACCATTGCACACCCAGGAAAAGCACAAATGAAATTAGGGGAATGGTCCAAACCGCCTCGCTCGTGAATCCGTGCGAGAAATCGGGAAAGAATGCCAGTGGGTTGGCGATCGTGGCACCTGATCCGGCGGTCGAGTCGCTCACGGCTTGCAAACGCAACCGCAGCGCGTCAATCCCACCGATCTTGGTCACCGCAATCCACGCCAGCACGATGACCATCCCCATCTTCAGGATGAATTGGAACAAGTCCGTCACCAGCACGCCCCACAGCCCGCCGATGAATGTGTAAAGTCCCGTGAAGGGAATCAATACCAGGACACAGATCAATAGCGCGGTGCCGCGCGGCTCGCCCAGCGTGTAATGGAGCAAAACGTGGTTGCCGAGCGAGAGCTGCCACACCTTGCCAGCCGCAATTGCCGGACCCAGCAGCACTGCGATGATGTCCACCATTGCCCGCGTTACCCAGCCGATGATGAAGCAATTCATCAGCAGGCCGAGGTAAACGGCTTTCAATCCGCGCAAGAATGCCGCCGGCTTCCCGGAGTATCGCAACTCCGTCAACTCGACGTCGGTCATGATTTCCGCTCGACGCCAATACCGGGCGAAGAAAAATACGGTTAGCATCCCCGTCAGGCATTGGTTCCACCACAGCCAGTTCCCCGCGATTCCCTGCGTTGCCACGAGACCCGTCACCAACAGCGGCGTGTCGGCCGCAAACGTGGTGGCCACCATGCTGGTGCCTGCCAGCCACCAGGAAACATCACGTCCTGAAATGAAGAATTCCGCCGTGTTCCCGCTGGCCCGGCGGCGGTAGTAGATCCCGATCAGCAGGTTGATGAGCAGATATCCAACGATGACTACCCAGTCCGTTGTGGTTAGCGGCATAGTCCTCTCGTTGAATCGCTGGGCCGGACGAGACTTTTTCTGGTTCATCCGGATGCGAGAGGATAGTGCTATAGAGCATCAATTGCAAGTTTTTTTGCGGAAAATCGGTGCCAGGATGAGCGGTCTACTCCCGTTATGGGGTTCGAGTGGGTCGCGAGCGGCGGCCCGCTAGATGAATCCCATCGCTGCGAACGCGGTCAGCGCGCAGCAGCCGAGCCCCACGCCGAGAATCGCGCCCGCCAGCACATCACTCAGGAAGTGCATGCCCAGAACGATGCGCGAAACGGCGATGCTGCAGGCAAAAAAGTATAGCGGCACCTCGACGCCGCGATAGAAATAACTCAGGACGAGCGCAATCGAAAATGCCGTCATTGTGTGGCCGGAGGGGAAGGAGAACTTGTCGGGCGGCAGAACCTTCGACCAGCAATGCGGCTCGAGCTGACATGGCCGCTGCCGGTGACTGAGGCGCTTCAGGGCTTTGAAGACCGCGACGCCTCCCAGCGCCGCGCTTCCCGCCGCGCTCACGGCTGCATATCGTTGCGGTCCCCCGAATAGAAGCAGGAGCACTGCGAGCGAGTACCACAGCCACCCATCGCCGAGCCGCGTGGCCGCAATCATCCAATAACGAACCCACCGTGGCGCGCGCCAACGGTTCAACCGGCGCATCAGACGGTGATCGCGCCGTTCAATGAATCCCCAGACTTGGCGTCCGACGGTCATGCTCTTAACTCCCGCCTAGCACCAATCTCAAACTCGTTCCGCTTTGGGACTCAGGTCCCACAGCATGCGCGGCGCTGCGCCTGCATTTTCAAAGTGTGCAGCCCACTTTTTGCAGAACCACAGCTCGTTCATCCAATGTCCCGCCGTGAAGACCGGCACCAGGACGGTCAGTGGCAGCAGAGCCAGCGTCGCGGGCTTCTCCTGAAACACGCCCTGAATGATCCGGTAAACGTCCGCGGTCAACCCCGCGCAACTGCCATTCGCACCGCGAACGCGGCCGCGCTTTGCACGCAAGCCCGCAAAAAACTCGGGAATGCTCTGCGCTCCCCTGACTTCTGTGTACGTATGGCCAACGCCCCTCATCGTGTGCGAATCGCTTCCGCCAATCCCGATTTTTCCGAGCTTCCGTGCCAGCGCCTGAGCCTGTCGGTTTGCTTCGGTGCACATTTGGCCGTTGCGGGTTTCAAACGCCGGCACGTACGACGCGAACCAGTGAAAATCTTCCGCCTCCCGCCGGCCCGTTAATCCAGAGAAGATGTGGTTCACGCTAAAGAACAGTTTTTGTTCGGTGAGGTACATCACCAGCGAAACAAAATCCTTGCGCCGACGCTGCAGCTCCGTGTGGTGGCGTTCGGATAAGTTGTAGACGCCGATATGAACCTCTGTGCCGCTCGGCATCTGGCAGGTCACTTCTTCGCTGACGAAAAAATCTGGGTGGCAGCGCAGCTCTTCCGCGGCGGCAATCGAATCGTGGTCGGTCAGGGTGACGATGGACATGCCCAGTTCCTTGCATCGGATATAAACCTGGTCCGGCAAGTTGTAGGACTCCTTCGACACGCGGTCGAGCAAGGGAGTGGTGCACATTCCCGAAGCGATTGAATGGATGTGAAGGTCGCATCGCATGCTACCTTTGTAAGTCAAAGATATGAACAGCCCATAAAGCGGCAGAGAAATCTAGGTGAATGTGCGCTTGGAACTTATTGAAGACAAATGACTTCTGGACTTATCCACATGGCATGAGGGGTGCTCTTCGCAGGGTGCAAAAATTGCATGTAACATGCCCGTTATGAATCCCGCGCCGAAGAAGATTCACGTCCTTTTTCACGACGCCGGCGGCGGCCATCGCAATGCCGCGACAGCCCTGAAGACCGTGTGTCAACAGCAACTCCGCCCCTGGGAAATCAATTTTGTCCAGTTTCAGGAACTTACCGACCACCTGGACGTCCTACGGCGCCTTACAGGTATCCGCATCCAGGAGCAGTACAACATCCTGCTGCGGAACGGCTGGACATGGGGCAGCCAGTATCTTCTTCGCGTCTTGCAACTCACCATTCGCATCTTTCACAAGCCGATGGTTAGGCTGCTTGCAAATTACTGGCGCGAACATCCCGCGGATGCGCTCGTTTCCGTGATCCCTCACTTTAACCGCCAGATTGCCGATAGCTGGAATTCTGTCTATCCCGGCCGGCCGTTTGTCACGATCATCACGGACATCGCGGATTTTCCGCCGCGCTTCTGGATTGAGCCGATCCCCGAGCAGATTGTTGTCGCCGGATCTGAGCGTGCTGCTCAGCAAGCGCGCGACCTTGGCAAAACAGAAAGGAATCTGTTCCTGGCATCTGGAATGATTCTTCGCCCAGAATTTTACGTTGAGCAAAGAGAAACGCCGCTTGCCATTCGAAAGGATCTTGGCCTCGATCCCGAACTTCCCACTGCAATCGTTCTGTTCGGCGGGTACGGTTCGAATGTGATCTACGACATCGTTCGGCAGCTCGATGCGGCGCGCCCGCCCCTTCAGATAATTCTTGTCTGTGGAAAGAATGAAAAACTCGCGGCCCGTCTACGAGCGAGGAAATGGAATTTGAAGCTACATATCGTTGGTTTCACTCGTGAGGTGAATCGTCTGATGCGTGCGGCGGACTTTCTGATTGGCAAGCCGGGTCCCGGCAGCATTGCGGAAGCGATGATCTCCGGGCTGCCCGTGCTTGTCGAATGCAACTCCAGCACGCTGCCGCAGGAGCGCTACAACACCGAATGGGTAACCGAAAAGCACGTAGGCATTGTCATCAAGAGTTTTGCCGATGTGGTTCCGGCAGTACGGCAGCTGCTTGAACCAGGCAGGCTAACCGCGCTTAGGGAAAACGTCGGTGCTCTTCACAATCGAGCGGTCTTTGAGATTGCGGATTTTCTTTCGATGCTAGTGTCCGCACAGAGCGATTTGCGCGCCGATTCACACAGCGTGGCCAGAGTTGCAAACTAGGCGTGGATTTATCGGCTGGCGCGTTCGGCGCGGTCCGACCGAGGAAAGCGCGGCCCTGCGCCTGGGTTTTCCTTCGGCAGCTTGATTCGAGGTTTTGCGCAGCTATTGGCGCCCCAGCGTGCCGCACGCTTCGGGGTCTCGCACATTTTTGCGCAGCCGGCTCGAGCGTGTGATTGGGTACATCCGCAGTAGCACCCTGCCGGTGTAACGTGCCGGAGGGCTCCCGGCGTGTCCGCAAGAAGAGTCGTCGCACCAATGAGCGTCAGGGCTAGGGCGGTCGTGAACCGCGCCGACAAAACAGCTGCGACCAGGCGAGTGGGAATCCCGCTCATGAAGTGGATTCTCTGCCGGGCTTCACAAAAAACCGATGGGCCGCCAAGCTAAAAATTTTCGAAACCAGAGTGCTAGGACTAGGCCCTCGAGAGGGTGCCTTTTGAGCCGGTTCCCGAAACGGCGCGCGCCGCGTTCGAAAGTGGTTCTTACACGCGGAAACCGGGGCAGCCATCAAAACACAAACGAACCGATAACCGCCCTTGATCTAACAAGTTAACAACGGAACGACCGCAACGAATCTGGTTATCCCATTACAGGAGCGACCGTGTGGGCGCGTTTCAGATCACGGTCTAGAATGGACGCCAAGGGAGGGGAGCGGGCTTGCTTGGCAGAAGTCAAGGGCCCGTTCTCACCTGCCTCACGCCATCAAACCAACTGGAGTTGTCATGGCCAGCCAAGTCTGCGAGGAAGCCCTCTTTGTTCACCGCCCATCGTTAGGGCGTTCCTAAGTCAGCCTCTTTGCGACCGCAATGGACGCTTGTCCCAGCACATGAGCCACCTGCGTCTCCCGCAGGCGTGACGCATCATATTCAAACGACAATTCTGTCTTCGCTTCGTTCAGCCGGAATTTCCGTAGTCCGTAGGTGTTTGCAAACCCGCCTAGCCGGGTCAGCTGCTCAGCCGTGAGCGGTGAAGCCAATGCGTATTTGATTTCGAGGAGCGTCATGGCCGTAGTATACCAGCGTCGTCCAGTCCACCGGATTCGGCACGTTCATCTTCGCAGCCGGGCTCTTGACTCGTGATAGGAGGTGGGGGTATAAATACCTCCAGGGGGTATATAGGATATGTCTTCCAAGACTGCTGGCGCGCATTCTGCCGAATGCGCCTGCATCGTTGGCCCCGGGCACAAAGCGCTTGCCGTGGATCCCGAAATCAAACAGGTCAATCAGAAGCGTCTTCGCCGCATTGAAGGGCAGATCCGGGGCCTGCAAAAAATGGTGGCCGAGGACCGCTATTGCGCAGACATAATCACCCAGGTCGCCTCTGTTCAAGAGGCGCTGCGCGGCGTAGCGCGCAACCTGATGAAAAATCACCTTCACCACTGTGCCGACAAAGCGCTTCGCTCCGCGAAAAAGGAAGAAGCCGATGCGATGTATGACGAGTTGCTCGGCATGATCTACACCCATCTGCGCTAACGATACTGGAAAGTCGAGAGGAATGAATGGCACGTGACCCTGTTTGTGGAATGACCGTGGATCCCGCGACGGCAGCCGCTCACGTCGAGCACCGCGGCGAGACCTACTATTTCTGTGCAAAAGGCTGCGCACACAGATTTTCAGCGACTCCGGAACAATATCTGCAAGCGGTTCCGGCGCCTGTGGCGGAGTCCTCTTCGCACGCGCAGCATCGCGTTTCGATCCCTGGGGCGACGCCGCAACAAAAGACAATTCGCTACACGTGCCCCATGCATCCCGAAGTCCTGCAGTGGGGGCCGAGCACTTGTCCGAAATGCGGAATGGTCCTGGAGCCCGTGGACGTCGTTGCTGACGAAGCGCCCGATCCTGAATACGATTCGATGCGTAAACGCCTTTGGCTGAGCGCGGCTCTTAGCCTGCCTGTTCTCGCCCTTGGCATGTTTGGCGAAAAATTGGGCCTGCACCTATCGGGATCCGTTCGTCATTGGATCGAACTCTTTCTTGCCGCTCCGGTGGTTCTTTGGGGAGGCTGGCCGTTTTTCCAGCGTTTTTGGGCCTCGCTTGTCAACCAAAGTCCAAACATGTTCACGCTCATCGGCCTTGGGACCGGCGCCGCGTTTCTTGACAGCGTCGCTGCTACAGTCTTTCCGCGGCTCTTTCCGGCCTCCTTTCGGGCAATGGACGGCTCCGTCCCTGTGTATTTCGAAGCCGCCGCCGCCATCACCACGCTGGTGCTTCTCGGACAAGTCCTTGAATTGCGCGCCCGCGCCAGAACCTCGTCGGCCATTCGCGCACTGCTGAAGCTCGCACCGCAGGTTGCGCATCGCTTGGATTCCAATTCCGCCGAGAGCGACGTGGCCCTCGATCAAGTTCGACCGGGAGACCGACTTCGCGTCCGTCCCGGCGAACGTGTGCCTGTGGACGGCATCCTCCTTGAAGGTGCAAGCGCCGTGGACGAGTCCATGATTACGGGCGAACCGATGCCGGTCGAAAAATCTGCCGGCGACAAACTGACCGGCGGCACGCTGAACGCCAGCGGCAGCTTTGTAATGCTCGCCGAACGCGTCGGTAGCGAAACCACGCTCGCGCAAATCGTCAAACTGGTCAGCGAAGCGCAGCGCAGCCGCGCTCCCATGCAACGCTTGGCCGACAAAGTCGCTGCCATTTTCGTCCCTGCCGTCGTCGTCGCCGCCATTCTCACGTTCGCGGTTTGGGCGCTCGTCGGGCCCCAGCCAAGGCTCGCTCATGCGCTCGTCAACGCCGTCGCCGTTCTCATTATCGCTTGTCCTTGCGCCCTCGGCTTGGCCACCCCGATGTCCATCATGGTCGCCGTTGGCAAAGGAGCACACGCCGGAGTCCTCGTCCGCAACGCCGAAGCTCTCGAAAAGCTCGCCGCAGTGGACACGTTGGTAGTCGACAAGACCGGCACTCTTACAGAGGGCAAGCCATCCGTCGCAAAAATTGCGCCCGCATCCGCCAGCTATTCCGAAAACGAAGTCCTCGCTCTCGTGGCAAGCGCCGAACAACCAAGCGAACATCCGCTGGCTCGAGCCGTCGTCCGTGCAGCTCAGGAGCGCAACCTCGCGCTGTTTCCAGTCACCGAGTTCCGCTCAACGGCTGGCGGCGGCGTGATCGCCCGGGTGCGGGACAAAAGTATCGTTGCCGGTTCGCGGCGATTCCTCGAAGAACAGGGAATCATGATCTCGGCTACTGCCGTGCCGGGCAACGCTTCTGCTGCGCAAACCTCCCACGCCGTTCTGACGGAAATCTACGTTGCAGTGAACAACGACCTGGCAGGCGTTTTCTCGCTGGCCGACTCACTGAAAAAGGAAGCGCGTCTCGCTGTCGATTCGCTCCACAAGGACGGGGTCTCCGTAGTTCTTCTCACTGGCGATCGCAAGGAATCCGCCGAAGCTGTCGCTCGCCAGCTTGGCTTGAAGCAAGCCCGCGCCGGACTTTCACCTCAACAAAAACGCGAAGCCGTCGACCAGCTCAAGCGGGAAGGGAAACGCGTCGCTATGGCCGGCGACGGAGTAAACGACGCGCCCGCTCTTGCCGCCGCGGATGTTGGCATCGCCATGGGAACCGGTACCGATGTCGCTATCGAGAGCGCCGGCATCACTCTGCTCAAAGGAGATCTTCGCGGCATTCTTCGCGCTCGCAAACTTAGTCGCGCCACGATTCGCAACATCAAACAGAATCTGCTCTTCGCGTTTCTCTACAATGCGCTCGGCATTCCGATCGCCGCGGGATTGCTCTATCCCATTTTCGGCTGGCTGCTCAGTCCAATGATCGCAAGCGCCGCCATGAGCTTCAGCTCCGTCTCCGTGATCGCCAACGCGCTGCGGCTGCGTTCCTTGAGACTCTGACAACGGTGCACGCTGGAGCCTTTCTCCGCAGCTTGCATCGCCATTTCAAAATGACCGGGAAAAATTCGCGGACCTACCAGCTTGCTGTTGTGATCGACCGCTCGGGCAACGTGAGATGGAGCATTTTCGCCTTGGACTTCAGACTGACGTTAACGCTCCGACCAAGGCTGTTCAGCAACTGCGCGACGTAGCCGCCATCGGGCGTCTGGAACGTCATCACGCGCACGCCCTGGATCCTTCCCGTCGTCTCCACCCGCAATGCGCCCGGCCGGACGAATTTACTGAAATGCGCCAGGTACCAATAGGTTCCGGTGTAAGTAATTTCGTGCGTCGTCCTGTTGATGATGACAACCGGGTGCTGGATATTCGGATCCGGGTTTCCGTGGACTGGAGACACAGCCCATGGGCCGCCGGTTTCATCGAGAATTGCGTTCCAGTAGAGCCACGCCGATGTTCCCGCTTCCAGATCGTTGAAGATAATGTTGCCCCAAACATCCCCGTCGTTGAATTCGTAGATCGGCAGCTTCTTGTTCTTCGGATAGCCCGCTTCGTACGCATAGCACAGTTCGTCCATCCAGAAGGGAAGATCGGAATACTTTTTCTCGAGCAGCGCAATCTTATCGAAATTCTTGAAATCGTAGCCGTGATAGCCAATGACCGAGACAAATTTGCGCGCGACCGGATCGTCGAGGATGACCGGATAACGCTTGAATGCCACGCCGCGCTCGGGCGCTTCGCTGATCATGAGCTTGGTTGTCAGGCCTGACTGCTGCAAAGCAGGCCCGACATGGTCGCGAATCAGCACGGCGATTTCGGGATACTTGATTTTGGTATAGACCTCTTCAGGTTCGTTGAATAGGCTCAAGTAATCAATGACGATCCCGCGCTTTTTGTATTCCTCAAGGTACCTGATGAAATATTTAGCCAGCACCGGATAGTATTTCGGCGGAATGTCCTGGTGCTTCTTCACGTCGTAGAGCATCCAGTCCGGCGGATAATCCATCGGCGCCTGCAACGCGAACTGCCCGTACTTCCGCGCGCGGAGAATGTAGGTGCCGACGCCACTCTGGCCAAAATCGCGCTCAACCGAAAAATTTTTCAGTTCGATGTCGCCCGGCGTGTCGTCGTAGGTGAACCACGGTCCGGCCGACTGAAAATCGGTGCCGGCGAGCGGCGTCTTCATCGCCGTGAACCCTGCTCCCTGTTTCGGATCAAAGAGCGCTCGCAGGACTTCTTCCTGTTTATCCGTCGGCAACGTATTCAGAGTCATCAGCCCGGCTTCCATGAAGGATGCGCCAAATCCGTCGATCTTCTGATGCTTTACGGAATCATTGATCTGGAAGGTGTTGACCTGAACAGCTGCGCCGCCAGTGCTCTCCGCCTCTGAAAATTGCGCATCCGGTTTCGCGCTGAGTCTGTCGCCGCCATTCGAGGACACGTACAGCTTCACCGTCTGAGCGTTCATTCTAGGAGCGCTCAAGCTCCCAAGACCAACGGCGGCAATCACAATCTCACAAGCGAATCCGCATCTCGGTCTGATCATTGTCCGTCCCCAGATAGCCGTCCCCGTGATCGCGATCCGTGTTTCCTTCTCCTGGGCTTCCCGTAACTCGACGACTCGAAATCAGCGCGAATATCGGCGAGTGGATGGAAAGACTGCATCCTATGCCAGGCGGGCGTGTAGTGCCACCCTTGAATCGCAGCTACCACCGACTCCGCCCTTTCACCGCGATGTAGTTCAGCTTCATCCGCGCGTCATAGTCACCCTCGGCGGTCTCGATGATATCGTGCGAATCACGCTCCTTTCGATCGAACACAATCTCGAATCCATGGCGGAGACCGCGGATCAACAGGGAATTCATGTGGTCCTCGGGACTCCTTCATCCTCCGCAGGTCTTCGGCCCGGCGGCAGCGACCCAGCTACGTGAGAAAATAGACGGCAGCAAACGCCGCTACCGCTGCGGCGGCTTGCAGGGCGAGAACGCGTAGCGCCCGTCGCGGCTCCCGTGGCAGCCACGTCAGCGCGAACCACCCGATCAGCGGTAACTGACCAACCATCAGAAGCTGAAAGATGTGGGCTGCGGTTCCCTCATCGGCTTCATGAACAATGCCGTACTTCGCAGCATGGCCCAGCACCGTGGCAAGCGCAGCAACGGACATGACCATGGGAAGCCAGGCGATCGGCTGCTTCGTCAAGGAGACATTCATCACCACCTCAGCCGCGAGCAAAGCCGCGGTTCTTATGTCAAAGTACTTTGTAGTGTAAAGAAGCGAAAGGGTTCCAGTCAATCCTTCATCCCTCGCGGGAAAATGAATCTAACCCCTTTTCTGGCAGCATTAGAGCTCACGTCGTGTTCCGCCAGTCCTTCCCGCCTCCTGTTGGGACGCCGCTTGGCCCTGTACGTGATTTAAACTCAGGCGGCGACGGTTCGACGGCCATTTTGGAATGCGGCCGACAGACGCGGCACGGATCCCCGGCTTGTGACACTCGAATTTGTTTGACATCTTGGGACTAGCAGGAACCGAGGACGGTCATGGACCAAAATCTACCAGACACAATATCGCTTCTCACTCGCACTCCCGTGGCTCTCAATGCGCTTCTGCGTGACCTGCCGGAAACGTGGACGTTGCAGAACGAAGGTGAAAACACATGGAGCGCATTCGATATCATCGGCCATCTGATTCATTGCGAACGCACCGATTGGATGCCGCGCGTGAAGATGGTGCTGCAATTTGGAGAGACTCAGGCGTTTGAACCCTTTGACCGTTGGGGACATGCGCGCACGATTCAAGGCAAATCGCTGGGCAAGCTATTGGATGAATTTTCTCATTTACGGTCAGATAACCTGCTTGAACTGCGGGCGTTGAATCTCGTGCCGGAGGACCTCGAGAGGCGAGGTCGGCATCCTGCCTTTGGAGCGGTCACCCTATCAGCTCTGCTGGCCACTTGGGCCGCTCATGACCTGACTCATCTGCACCAAATCTCAAGGGTTATGGCCCACCAATATCGCGATGCCGTCGGTCCGTGGAGCGTTTACCTTGGGGTGCTCCAGTGCGCCGGCCACAGCGCCGCTTGATCAACCTTTCGCGCACACGGAGTCGCGACCTCGAGGAACGCAACGACGGTCTAGCCGGACTTCAGGTGGCGCCGGCCCCCATCGCTAAATCGGCGACGACAATATCCGATCGAGTGCTGTCGACGATTGCTTTCAGTTCAGCTTGCTCCTCGGCTGGCACGTTGAACTTGTCCAGCGTCTGCTGGAAATCGTCCAGAAATGCCTCCCACTCTTGAGCGGTAATCTTCAGGTGGCTGTGGGACTGCGCCATCGACTTGCCTGTGTATCTTTGTGGGCCGCCCGTGGCCCAGCAGACCATCTCCGTCACCAAATATTTGAATCCCGCAGGCAGCACGCGGTGGTGCGCCTCGTCTACCAGCGGGTTGGAATTGAGCCTCGGGTCGACCATGATCCGGTCGATGAAATCATCGACCACAGTGGCGATGCTGTAAACGCCGCCAAGTCTTTCGTAGAGTGAAAGCCTCTCTCCTGTCATCTTGAGTCTCCTTCCGGCGCAGAGCATACCAGAACGATTCGCGCAGAAATAGGACGAGCATCGTCGCTCCGACGATCCGGCGGAGTTCTAGGTGTCTATGGCGTACAATGTCCACTCGGCGCCGAAAATGAAAAGCGTGCGATCCAAAGCAGAGCCCGGCAAACGAGACGTCATCCTCAATGCAATGCTCGACCTCGTAGGCGAGCGCGGATTTCATGATGCTCCCATGTCGGTCCTGGCCAAAAAAGCGGGAGTCAGCGCTGGCATTATCTATCACTATTTCTCAGGCAAAGAAGAACTCATCCGCCTAGAAAGCCGCCAGATAAATTGTCGATCCGCTTTGACCAGATCCGCGAAACAGATCCATGATGGGTGAGTCGACGAATGAGCATTGAAGCTACGAAAATCAAAGTCATCATTACGGGCGCCACCGGCATGGTAGGCGAAGGCGTACTGTTGGAATGCTTGGAGCACCCTGCGATAGAGAAAGTGCTTGTGGTAAACCGCAAACCGTACGGCGCGAAACATCCCAAGCTGCAGGAGTGCATTATTCCCGATTTCCTTGATCTCGACGGATATACCAGTCGGCTCAATGGCTATGATGCCTGCTTCTATTGTGCTGGAGTAAGTTCAGCGGGAATGAGTGAAGCGGAGTACAGTCATATCACCTACGACATAACAATTCATTTTGCCCACAAGCTCGCGAGTCTCAACCCCCCAATGGTTTTCAACTATGTGTCAGGTGCTCTCACCGACAGCTCGGAAAAAGGGCGTATCATGTGGGCCCGTATGAAGGGAAAAACCGAAAATGCGCTCATCAGATCCGGTTTCAAGAGGGTGTACAACTTCCGTCCCGGCTTTATGAAACCAACACCCGGGCAGAAAAATATCAAACCGTATTACAAGGCCGTTGGTTGGTTGTATCCGCTAGTGCATGCGTTGTTTCCAAACCAAGTCAGCACCATGCGGGAAGTGGGCCTGGCCATGATAAACAGTGTTCTGAAGGGCTATCCCAAACAGATTTTGGAGATAAGAGACATCAATTTTCTGGCTAGGGCCTAGGCCCATCAAGGCTGGCCTTCGGAATCCTAGCGACACGGTGCTGATTGACCTGATCGACGCCTCTCCGTCCGACCTCCTCCAACATTGCTCTCCGATTGCCTGCCCAAGCAAATCGCCAACTCTCTCCCTTTCTTGTACTTGCGGGCTCTTCCCCCCAAAACATCGGGGTAGGTGCCTTCCTCTTGGGCCAGATCTCGCCACAAGATCGGCACGATCACTCTTGTACCCGGGGCCCGTTGTTTCCTCACTTCATTCCGCCACTGACTGCTTCCTCCGCTCAGGAAACCTATCAGCTTTCCGCGCATCAATATGCAAGAACAAAACGCGCTACACTGGTCATCGAACACAGGAAGGAATCCCAAATGACTGAAATCGCTACTTTTGCTGCCGGCTGCTTCTGGGGAGTCGAGGTGAAATTCCGCATGATCCCCGGCGTCATCGACGCCGCCGTCGGCTACAGCAACGGCCACACCGAAAACCCCACATATAAAGACGTCTGCACGGACGAAACCGGCCACGCCGAGGTCGTCCAAGTCACGTTCGATCCCGCCAAGGTCGGTTACGAAACTCTCGTCGACGCCTTTTGGCACATGCACGACCCGACGCAGGTGAATCGCCAGGGCCCCGACTTCGGCAAACAATACCGCACGGCGATTTTCACGCACTCGCCCGAACAGGAAGCCATTGCGAAGAAATCCAAGGCCGCTCTCGAAGCCAGCGAGAAATTTCCTCGTCCCATTGCGACGGAAATTACGCCTGCCGGTACCTTCTACCGCGCCGAGGAGTATCACCAGCGCTATCTAGAAAAGCGCGGCATGGCCAGCTGCCACATCTGAAGGAGCTTGTGGCCGGCGGCCGCATATTCGTCGGCTCCAACGACGGCCGCGTCTACGGGCTCGATCTCGCCAGCGACAAGAAAGTCTTGGAAATACGAGGCCGCCTCGCCGGTGACGTCCTCCCCGGCCGTCGCCAAGCGCAAGGTCGTCGTCGCCACGGCCGACGGCCAGGTCATCTGCTTCGGATCACGCCAAACGCCAACAGTTGACAGCGTCTCCCCAAAGGGAGGATACTTCCCACTTCCATAGTCCGTCTATGCAAAGAGAAACTGATGAAAGAAGCTAAGACGAGGAGCAAGAACGAGCTGCTTCCGGGCACGCTCGAGATGTTGATTCTGAAGACGCTGTCGATCGAGTCGATGCACGGCTACGGCATCGCGCAGCACATCCAGATGCTGTCGGCGGACGTGCTGACGATCGAAGAAGGATCGCTGTATCCGGCGCTGCAGCGGATGCTCGTCAAGGGATGGGTGTTGGCCGAGTGGAAGACTTCGGCGAACAACCGGCGAGCGCGCTTCTACACGCTCACGACTGCCGGGAAGAAGCAGCTCGGCGTCGAGGAATCGCGATTCTCCCAGATGTTCGGCGCGATCATGCGCGTGATGAAGACGACGTAATGTCCTGACTCTCAGGAGGGTGCCGTGGGTTCTATGCTCCGACGTCTGCTGTTCTTCTTCCAGCGGAATCAGTTCGATCGGGATCTGGAAGACGAGCTGCGCTTTCACGAGGAGATGAAGGCGCACGCCCTCGCCGACGCGGATGGCATGAGCGGCGAAGAGGCGCGGGCGGACGCGCGGCGGCGGATTGGCAATCCGCTGCGGCTGCGCGAACAGTCGCGCGAACCGTGGACCTTCGCGACGGTCGAAACGTTCGCGCGGGACGTGCGTCACGCGCTGCGATTGATGCGGCGCGATCCGGCGTTCACCTTCACCGCCCTCGCCACGCTCGCGCTTGGCATCGGCCTCAACACCGCGATTTTCTCCGTCGCCTACGGCGTGCTCTGGCGTCCGCTGCCGTATCCCAATCCCGATCGCCTCGTCATCGTCTCGTCAGCGCAGCAGACCGAGACGGGCCCCAGGACGTTCTCGACCTGGGCGCCCGTGTCGTACGAGGCGCTGCGCCCGCGCGTCACTACGCTCGATCATCTCGCGGCCTACAACTCGATCGACGCGCCGCTTACCGGACGCGGCGAGCCGCTGCAGTTGCACGCGCTCGACGTGAGTCCGAATTTCTTCGTCACGCTGGGCGTCAATCCCGCGCTCGGCCGCGCGTTCCTCACCGGCGCCGCGGCGCCAGATGACGATCGCAGCGCGATCGTCAGCGATCGGCTGTGGCGCACGTCGCTCAAGGCCGATCCGGCGATCGTCGGACAGTCCATCACCATCGACGGCCTCCCCCGTACCGTCGTCGGCGTGCTGCCGCCGGACTTCAGCTTCAGGCCGGTTTTGGTCCGGCTCGGCGCGCTGCCGGAAGCGGACATCTTTCTGCTCAATCGCTGGCCCGGCGACACCGGCAGGAACGCGTTCCTCTTCCTGCTGGGCCGCATGAAGTCAGGCGTGACGCAGGAACGTGCGGAAGCGGAATTGACGGCGCTGGTGAACGATTCGTCGATCGTGGCCGCCGGCGCACTCGCGCCCGAGGGCGCACTCGCGCCGAACGTCCGCACGCGCGCGCGCGCGGTCGGCCTGCAGGAGTACGGCACGGAGTCGGTGCGCACGCTGCTGCTGATCCTGCTCGGGGCGGTGTCGTTCGTGCTATTGATCGCCTGCGTCAACGTCGCGAACCTGCAGATGGCGCGCCTCAGCGCACGCCGCGGCGAACTGTCCGTACGCATGAGCCTCGGCGCGGGACGCCGGCGGATCGTGCATCAGTTGCTGACGGAAGCGGTCGTGTTGTCGCTGCTGGGCGCGTCGCTCGGCGTGATGCTCGCGCAGATCGCGATCGACGTCACGCTGCCGCTCGTGCCGCAATTCGCGCTTCCACGCCTCGGCGGCATCGTGATCGACGCGCGCGTGATGGCGTTCTGCCTCGGCTTGTCGCTCGTCTCGACTCTGCTGATCGGCCTCGTGCCGGCGCTGCGCGTCAGCGGGGCCGCGTTTGGCGAAGGCCTCGCGCTGCACGCCGGCGAAGCGCGCGCGACGGGCGACCGTCAGGGCGAGCGGCTGCGGACGCTGCTGGTCGCCTCGCAGATCGCGATGACGCTCGTCCTCCTGATCGGCGCGGGCCTGCTGATTCACAGCTTCGTGCGTCTCACGTCGGTGTCGCCAGGCTTCGAATTGAGCGGTCGCGACGGCGTCGTGCAGACCGTCAGGGTGACGCTGCCCGAACGCCTCTACGACGAACCCGAGCGCATCCATGCGTTCGCCCGCGGCGTGCTCGATCGCATCCAATACCTGCCGGACGTGAAGTCCGCGAGCCTGATCAACTCGGCGCCGTTCGGCATGATGTTCATCCGCGACGAGTTCAGCATCGAGGGTCAGCC
>JBKOXA010000010.1:0-33933 GCA_046724685.1 Acidobacteriota bacterium
GATCCGTGGCATCCACGATCAAGCGCGCGTGTGCCAGCGCGTCGTCTCGCGTCAGCCCTCCATCTCTTCGACCCATAGCAGAAGCGGAGGCCGCGCTCGATGTGGCCAACGCACGGAAGCCAAGGGACGTTAGAATGCGAGTGGAGCCGACATCCCATGGATTCGGAATCACGAACGCGCCAGGTCCGTCGTGAAGCGCGCGGAAACGAGTTGCCTTTTCAACTTGGGTGACGCTCATGGGATTGCCTCCCGGTTATGCTACCCCGGTCGCCGCCCAAACACATTGTCAACAACTCGTAGAATTGAGGCCTCACCGGCTGGGCAATTAGGGCGCAGAATGGCTCCCGAATCATGAGCCACTTGGAAGTCACTGACCGCAAGCAGGGCGCCGTTTGCTTACGCAGCCCAACGCTCACGTGCTCGGGGCCAAACGAGCGAACTCTACGCGGATGCCTGATGGATTCGCCGCAGGAACGCCTGCAGTTCTGCGTTGACTTGTCGGCGAAGCTCGGCGGCCTAGCCACCTTTGTACCTGGTGTTCACATACGTCGCATCCAGCGAAGCGACCGACGGACATCCAAGCAGCTTCACGGTTCGTTCGACACCCGCACGCAGTATTTCGAGCGCACGGGCAACTCCTTCTCGTCCAGCCGCCGCCAGGCCATAAGCATAGGCACGTCCGATCAAGACAGCCCTCGCTCCGAGGCAAAGGGCCATCACAATGTCGCTGCCTCGGCGGACTCCTCCATCCATCAGCACCTCTGAGCGGCCGTTTACCGCTTCCACCACTTCCGGCAACGCGCGCAACGATGATGAAACACAATCCAGCTGCCGGCCGCCATGATTCGACACCACAATGGCCGCGGCTCCTTCATCCACCGAACGCCTGGCATCTTCGGCGGTGAGTACCCCTTTAACGATAATCGGCCCTTTCCACAAATCGCGAATCCATTTCAGATCTTCCCAGGTCACAACCGCTCGCGACAACGCGGAGCTGACGTCAACCAGGGACATCGGACCCTTGCCGGGGATAATTACGTTTTCCAGCGGCGGCATGCCTCCGTCGAGCAAGAACGAAGCGAGCCACGCCGGATGGGCGAGAACGTCGGAAATGTAGGGAAGTTTTGCGGCGAACGATCCGCCGATCATCTCCTTCATGCCGTTGCGGACATCGCGCTCTCGCATTCCGGCGACCGGTGTGTCGATCGTAACGACCAGCGCGTTAAAACCCGCGTTCCTGGCGCGCTCAATGGTCCCCTCGGATGCCGCGCGACCTCCCACCAGATATAACTGGAACCAGGCCGGTCCCTTTGTGGCTGCGCGCACGTTTTCAAGCTTGTGTCCCGAAATCGTGGAGAGCGTATAGCCCGTGCCGGCTGCACCGGCGGCCGCGGCTGCCACGACCTCGCCGCCCGGATGCATCAAGCGGCTGTAACCGACCGGTGCCAGGAATGCCGGAAACGCAATTTCTGTCCCAAGCACCTTTGTACGCAAATTGTAGTCAGGAAACGAAACTGCATGCCTTGGCCGGAAGATCAGGTCGTCAAATGCGCGGCAATTTTCGCGCAATGTTATTTCGCCGTCCGCTCCACCGTCCAGATAGTCGAACACTGCTTTCGGCAGCCGTCGCTTGGCTCTCTGACGCAGATCCTCAATGTTCACAACTTGCCGAGAACTGACCGTATTGAACACAGGACTCATTAATTCCGCCGGACCTCGCAGCTCTCGTGCGTCCTGACATCCTACCGCAGTTCTTCCCCGCTCCAACGGTTGCGGTACCTGCCTACCGATGGGCCTTCGCGATACCGCCCCGAAGCAAGGCTCCGTTAAATGACGGTAGGCCAGAGGGAGAAATCTTGCTTGTTCATGCAAACGTATGAGAAAATTCCGCGGTGTCCGGCACCCCCGCCCCACATTTACGCCGAGAACTAGGCCTGTTCGAGGCGATTTCCGCCAATATGCTGGAGATGATTGGCGTCGGTCCGTTCCTTACTATCCCCTTAATTTTGAGTACTATGAACGGCCCCCAGGCCATGTTGGGCTGGATCCTGGGAGCGGCGGTTGCCATATGCGACGGCTTGGTCTGGGCGGAGCTCGGAGCCGCAATGCCCGGGTCCGGAGGACCCTACCGCTACCTGTCCGAGGCGTACGGTCCGAAACGCCTCGGCAGGCTAATGAGCTTCCTCTTCATCTGGGAGACCATCTTTTTGGCGCCGCTGTCGATCGGAGCGGGAGCGGTCGGATTTTCCCAATACACCAAATTCCTCTGGCCCAGCATGAGTCAAGGGCAGGGGAAAGTGGTTGCCGTTGCAGTTTGTCTAGCCATCACAGTCATGCTGTACCGCGACATTCGTTCCGTCGGACGGTTGTCCATCGCGCTGTGGATCGTCGTGATTTTTACCGCGCTTGCCGTGACCATCGCAGGCTTGGTAAATTTCAAGGCGCACCGCATTTTCGATTTTCCGCCGCATGCCTTCACTCTTTCGAAACAATTTTTTGTCGGCCTCGGAGGCGCCACGTTGCTGGCGATGTACGACTATGGCGGCTATAACAACGCCTGTTTTTTCGCGGGGGAGGTTCGCCGGCCCGAACGGGTCATCCCGCGTTCCATCTTGGTTTCAATCGCGTTGGTCGCCACATTGTATCTAACGATGAATTTCACAATTATTGGCGTGATTCCCTGGCGGGAAGCAATGCATTCCACGTTCATCGTTTCGGATCTCATGCAACGCTTGTATGGCTCCACAATCGCGCAAGTAATGACCGGACTGATTCTCTTTACGACTTTCGCTTCGCTATTCGCCGTGCTGCTGGGCTATTCGAGGGTTCCTTACGCTGCGGCCGTTGATGGGAGGTTCTTCGCAGTCTTTGGAAAGCTTCATCGCACCAAGAATTTCCCCTATTTTTCCGTGGCTTTCATCGGAATCGCTTCGGCCCTTGCCAGCCTCCTGGATCTCTCGGACCTGATCACCGCCCTGATAGTGATCCAAGTGCTTGTGCAGTTCATGGCGCAAGTGATCGCCGTAACCCTGATCCGCCGCTATCGTCCCGACATTCACCGTCCGTTCCAGATGTGGCTTTATCCGGTCACGAGCGTGATTGCGCTTGCAGGTTGGGCATACATCCTGGCGGCCAGCGGTCTAAAATTTATTCTGTGGGGCTTCGCTTTGGCCGTGTTTGGCATATGTGCATACCTCTGGCGAGCTCGCACGCAGCGGGAATGGCCATTCGAAGCACAGCCGGTCGAGGTTGCGCCATGACGCATCAAGCTTCGTTCGATGTCCTGGCCTTGGGAGACCTGTTTCAGGATCTGGTCATGAGCGGCTTCCAGGACTGGCCGCGTCCCGGCGAAGAAGCGTTTGCAACTAGCTTCCACAAAGAAATCGGCGGCGGTGCGGCCATCACCGCCTGTGGCCTGGCGAAGCTTGGGCTTCGCGTGGGTGTAGCAGGCGTCGTTGGAAGTGCGGATGGCCGCTGGATGTTGGATCAACTAAACGCGCACGGAGTAAGCACAGCTGCAATCCGAACTACCGCTGCTGAGCCAACCGCATTCGCGGTGAGCATTTCCACGGCTGCAGATCGGACATTCCTCACCTACAACGGAGCGAATCGCGAGCTGCCGGGGCTCGTCGAGCAGCTTATGGCGACCGATGTACCCGCTCAGGCGCGCCATATCCATTTGGCGCATGCGATGAATCTTGCGCGCGTGCAGGCGTCGTTCGAGTCGATCGCAGCCAAGGGGAGCACTTTGTCTGTGGATGTTGGCTGGCATCCTGAATGGTACGCCGACCCGCGCGCGATCGCCGCGCTCAAGCTGGCGGATGTATTCTTTCCCAATGAACGCGAAGCGGAGCTGATGACTCAAGAAACGGAGCCGCGTCGCATGCTCGAAGCGTTTCAACGGATGGGGCTAAAGCGCGTCGCGCTGAAGCTGGGCAAAGCTGGCGGTGCGTTGCTGTGGGATGGGGAGATACGCTTCCAGAAGCCCGGAAAAATTGATGCCGTAGACACCACCGGCGCGGGCGACTGCTTCGACGCTGGTTTTCTCTACGCGCGGCTGACCGGAATGGATCCGAAGTCGTGCCTGAAGGTCGGGACGGCTTGCGGGGAAATGTCGGCCAGGGCTCTCGGCGGCGTTGCCGGATTTCCTTCCAAGGAAGAACTGGAAAATATTCTATGCACCGTAAAGTAAGCGTGATCGGCGGCGGCGGGGTTCGAACGCCACTGCTGATTCACGGAATGCTGCGAGCACAATCTTTATTGAATATCAGTGAATTGCGACTCTTCGACGTTGACCCGCGACGTGCCGAGTTGATGGCCACGCTCGGTCGTGAAATCGCGCGTGACCAAAATGCCGAGGTTCGAATCGCCGCCGTGGATTCGATCGAAGCAGCCGTGGAAGGTTGCGACTTTGTGTTGAGCAGCCTCCGAATTGGCGGCATGGCGGCGCGCGCAAGAGACGAACGAATTGCCATCGAGGAGGGCCTTGCGGGCCAGGAAACTACTGGACCGGGCGGCGTGGCGATGGCCTTGCGGACGGTGCCGGTCGCGTTGGCGCACGCGAGGGTCGTCGAGCGCCTCGCACCAAATGCCTGGTTCATCAATTTCACAAATCCCGCCGGTCTGATCACACAAGCTTTGTTGCAGCACACGAAAATGAAGGTCATCGGAATCTGCGATACGCCGTCCGAACTGCTTCACCGCATCGCGCAGGCACTCAGAGAACCTCCATCCGAAGTTCAGTGTGACTATGCAGGTTTGAATCACCTTGGCTGGGTGCGCCGTGTGGTCGTTCGCGGCGAAGATGTCACGCCCCAATTGCTCGACAGCGAAGAATTGCTGCGGCAGCTCTATCATGCGGACCTATTTGACCCGACCCTAATTCGCACGTTAGAACTCATTCCCTCGGAATATCTTTTCTTCTACTACAGCCAGCGCAAAGCCTACCGCAACCAGTTGAGTGCCGGCGCGAGCCGCGGCGAAGAACTCGTTCGGTTGAACGGTGAGCTCTTTTCGCAACTTCAATCGGAACCTCCCAGAGAAGCTCTTCTGACCTATCGCCGCTATCTAATTCAGCGCAACGCGTCGTATTTGCAGCTCGAGGCAGAGGCCGGAACTGCATTCCGCAATATTCAGGAGAAGGCGGATCCTTTCGACAGTCCGACCGGTTATCACAAAATTGCGGTGGAAGTGATGAGCGGACTCGTTTCGGAAAAACCGCGGACGGTCGTCGTAAACGTGAGAAACACACGATCCATCGAAGACCTCTCGCCTGACGATGTCGTCGAAGTGCCGTCCCTAATCAGCGCAGAGGGAGTAAGACCTGGCCGTGTCGGTAAGCTTCCGGAGAGCGTAAAAGGACTGGTGCTGGCCGTGAAAGCGTATGAGCGCACGGCAATCCGAGCGGTAATGGAAAAGTCTTGGCATGTGGCGCAATTGGCGATGCTCGAATATCCGATCATTGGCCAGTGGGAAATCGCCCAAAATCTCAGCAAGACCTGGGCGGGTTCTGACCGACTGCATCTGGGATATCTGGAAAATTAGGGACCGCGGGAGCCGACCCTCCTGCGGCAAGCAGCGAGCGCGGTCAAAGATCGAGGCTTGAAGGGAGTTCCCGCACGAGGCGGCCGACGTCAGCCTGCAAGCTCAACAAAAGAATGCCCTTGGACCGGGATCGAGGGAAATCAGTAGGTGCTTAGTTGACATAGGGGGTGGAGAGAATTAGAGTATGTGCCGAATCCGCAAACGTGTGCGGAAAACCGGGATCCACTCCGTGCATAAGCCCACTTCCATCAAAGATATTGCCAAGATTGCGAATGTGTCGTCCTCGACCGTCTCCCGAGCCCTACAAAACAGTCACCTGATCAGCCGTAGAACTGCCGAACGGATTCAGCACATCGCTAAGGAGTCCGGCTATCGCGCGAGCGCCATTGCTCGCGGCTTGGTGACTCAAAAGACGAAGACCATCGGGGTGGTCGTCACGACCATTGCCGATCCTTTCGTCAGCGAAGTCGTCAACGGCATCGAGGAATGTGGCAACGACCACGGCTACTCGGTTTTTCTCGCCAATTCCAATGCAGATCCAGATCGGGAAACCAAAGTCGTCCACTCTTTCTCCGAAAGGCGTGTAGAAGGCGTTGTGGTGACTTCGTCGCGGGTCGGAGCGCTTTATCGGCCGCTCTTGTCGGAGATGAGAATTCCTATCGTGCTTATCAACAACCAACACCCCGGGGAATTCGTAAACTCAGTGTTAATCGACAACGTGAAAGGCAGCGCGGACGTAACGAATCATCTTATCCAGCTCGGTCACCGGAGGATCGCCTACCTCGGAGATCGATTCGGCTACCAGTCCGACATGGAACGCTTGGCAGGATATCGAGATGCGTTGGAGCGCGCCGGACTTCCTTTCGCCCCTGAACTCGTGGTTCATGGAGACGGAAAATGCGAGGGCGGAATGACAGGGGTGGAAGTACTTTTGAATCTGCCTAAACCGCCGACCGCGATTTTTTGCTACAACGACATGACCGCCCTCGGCGCGTTGCGACAACTTAATTTGAGAAAGATAAGCGTTCCAAAAGACATTTCGTTAATCGGTTTTGACGATCTTTTCATCGCATCGTACACGCAGCCTCCACTGACCACCGTGCGCCAGCCGCGGCGCTTGATGGGCCGTTTGGCTATGGAGAGTCTACTGAAACTCATCGCCGGAGAAGACTCCGCAAGCACGATCAAGGTGCCCGCAGAGCTCATCGTGCGGGAGTCGACCGCGCCGCCAAGAGAGGACGCGTGAGGACGCCGCACACAAATTTGCTGATCCCTGCGACGCAGGCGCGGGGCGAACGCGGAATCATGATGGACATCGAGCCGAAAAGCGTGGGGTTCGACTACTTGGGGCTGCGAGTGGCGCGACTGGCAGCCGGTGAGAAATATGAGGCACGAACGGAAACGAACGAGCTGGGAATTGTCGTTCTGGGCGGGCGTATCAACGTAAGCTCAACCCATGGAGCTTGGAATAATATCGGCGGGCGTGCAAACGTGTTCAGCGGCATGCCATGGGCGATCTACCTGCCCGTCCGGACTGACTTTGCTGTTACTGCGGTCTCCGATTGTGATTTGGCTTTTTGTTACAGCCGCGCCGAAGTGGAGCACCCCGCGGCTCTCATCAAGCCGACGGATGTGCGCGTCGAAATTCGTGGCGGGAGCAATGCCACTCGCCAAATCAATCATATGATCACGCCGGAATTCCCCGCTCATCGCCTCTTGATCGTGGAGGTCTATACCCCCGGGGGAAACTGGTCGAGCTATCCTCCCCACAAGCACGACGTACACAACCCGCCGGATGAAGTTGACCTCGAGGAACTCTACTACTACCGGATCGACCGGCCCGAAGGTTACGCAATTCAACGCGTATACACACGCGACCGGCGGCTCGACGAAACAATGACGGTGCGCGACGGGGATCTCGTGCTCATTCCAGAGGGCTATCATCCGGTCGTCGCTGCCCACGGTTACAACGTCTACTACCTGAACGTTCTGGCGGGCTCTGCGCATTCCATGGCGGCTTCGGATGACCCCGACTATGGCTGGGTACGAGCAACTTGGAACGAACCGGACCCGCGCGTTCCGATAGTGAAGTAAACGCAAGCGGCTGCGAGGGTTTCGCCGGCCAGTCCGGCAATGAGAGGGCGACGCCCGGTGGGCACGGCACACGGCAGAAAGGAGAATCGGTGATCACGACGTCTCTAAGCCCGCTGCAGCAAACGGCGGCAATTGGCCACACTGACTTCTGGAATGATTCCTGCTCCATTCAAGAACTGACGTACGCCATTGCGAACGGCGCGGTGGGCGCGACCTCAAATCCAACGATCGTGCTGGCCGTCTTGAGGAAGGAACTTCCAGCCTGGCGCGAACGGATCGCCCAACTTATTTCCGAGAATCCATCGTCGAGTGAGGTGGAAATTACCTGGAAACTGATTGAAGAAATGGGTGTGAAAGCGGCCGAACTTCTGACGCCGGTTTTCGTGCGGGAGCAAGGCAGAAAGGGCCGCATTTCGCTGCAAACCAATCCGACCTTCTATCGGAATGCATCCGCCATTGTCGAGCAGGCGCTGCGATTTGACTCGCTTGCGCCCAACATCCAGGTGAAGGTTCCCGCCACGCATGGCGGGGTAGTCGCGGCCGAGGAAGTGACCTATCGCGGCTTAAACCTCAATGCCACCGTTTGTTTCACAATTCCGCAAGCGATTGCCATCGCGGAGGCCGTGGAGCGCGGCCTGGAACGCCGCAGAGCCGAGGGCAAAGACACCTCCACGCTCACACCGGTGTGCACGATGATGATCGGCAGGCTCGACGATTGGTTAAAGGTTGTTACAAAAAAGGAAGCCATAACGATCGTTCCGGGCCATCTGGACTGGGCCGGCATAGCGGCCATCAAGAAAGCTTACGGCATCTTTCGGCAGCGCGGATACCGGACGCGCTTGTTGGCAGCGGCGTATCGTCATCACCTGCACTGGTCCGAATTGATCGGCGGCGACATCATCATGACCATTCCATACGACTGGCAGGTTCAGTTCAACCAATCGAATCTTGAAGTCAAGGAACGCATGCGGGACGCAGTCGATCCACAAATCGTTGCGGAGCTGTACGACAAGTTTGCCGATTTTCGCAGGGCATACGACGAGGACGGGATGACAGCGCGAGATTTTGACAGCTACGGCGCGACGGTTCGGACTTTACGCGCATTTATCGGCTCTTATTATGAATTGCTGAGCTTTGTGCGCGACTTCATGCTGCCCGATCCGGACAAGAAATAGACCTGGCCGCAATGCAGGGCCCTTTTCGCCGACCGCTGAACTGATTTTTCGGAGAGAAGATGTCGAAATTGCGCGTGGGGAACGCCCCGTGTTCGTGGGGTACGTTGGAATTTGAATCGGCAAAGTCCGAACAGATCGGCTTCGCGCGCATGCTAGATGAACTGGCGGAGACCGGCTACACCGGCACGGAGCTGGGAGACTGGGGCTACATGCCCACCGATCCGCGGGCCCTCGAGAGCGAACTATCCAGGCGCGGGGTCAACATCCTGGGCGCATTTGTGCCGGTCGCATTGAAAAACCGTTCCGCGCATGAAGCAGGACGGAAAGCTGCCGTAAAGACGGCACGACTGCTCGCCGATGTCGCACGAGATCCCGCTCCCTTTCTAGTGCTTGCGGACAATAACGGCACCGTTCCGGAACGAACGTTGAATGCCGGCCGAATCACTGCCGAGATGTCATTGTCTGCATCCGAGTGGAAGACGTTTGCCGATGGAGCCAATTCCATCGCCACAGCCGTTTCGGAAGCCACCGGGTTGCGCACTGTTTTCCATCACCATTGCGCGGGATATGTTGAAACGCCGGCTGAGATCGCACGCTTTCTCGAGTTGACCGACCCGGAAGCCATGGGGCTGGTCTTCGACACCGGCCACTACGTTTTTGGATCCGGCGAGTGCGATGTCCTCGCAGGGCTTGAGCGTTTCAGGGACCGCGTCTGGTACATCCACTTAAAGGATTGCAGCCAGGAAGTGGCGCAGAAATCTCGCAATGCGCATTGGGATTATTTCGAGTCCTTGCGTCACGGAATTTTCTGCGAGCTGGGACGTGGTTGTGTGGCGTTTCCCGAAGTGCTTCGCTGGCTGAAGGACGTACGCTACGGCGGCTACGTCCTGGTGGAACAGGACGTGCTGCCGGGAATGGGCGCACCGCGGGAAAGCGCTTTGCGCAATCGCCAATATTTGCGGTCGATTGAAAAACATTACGAATAACCAAGAGCCAAGGAGACTCGCTTGACGGTGAATAAACTTCGAATCGGAATCATTGGCGCCGGGCGTATCGGAAAAGTTCACGCTGAAACACTGGCGTTTCGGCTTCCCCTTGCTACGCCTTCGGCGATTGCCGATGTGAATGCGCAGGCGGCCGGCGAAGTCGCTCAGCGATGTCGAATTCCTCGCGTACTACAGGGCAGCGACGACATCTTTCGAGACCCGACGATCGATGCCGTTTTGATTTGTTCGCCCACGGAAACTCATGCCGATCTTGTGATAGACGCCGCCCACGCCGGGAAGCACGTCTTCTGCGAAAAGCCGATCGACCACTCGCTTTCGAAAATTGATCTCGCCTTAAATGAAGTGAAAAAGTCCGGGGTAAAGCTCCAGGTCGGATTCAACCGGCGCTTCGACGCCAATTTTGCACGAGTCCGGGAGGCCATAACCAAGGGCGAAATCGGAACCCCGCATCTGATGCACATCGTCAGTCGCGATCCCGCTCCACCGCCAATTTCCTACATCAAGGCCTCTGGCGGCATTTTCCTCGATATGACTATTCATGATTTCGATATGGCTCGTTTCTTGGCGGGCGAGGAAGTGGAAAGCGTTTACGCTGCCGGAGCCGTTCGCGTAGACCCAGAGATAGGAAAGGCCGGCGATCTCGACACGGCTCTGATCGTGCTGCACTTCAAGAGCGGAATGATCGGCACCATCGATAACAGTCGCCAGGCCGTCTACGGCTACGATCAGCGCGTCGAAATTCTGGGTAGTAAGGGTTCGATCGCCACGGAAAATCGCTACCCTAATCAGGCCATCGTAAGCACTGCTTCGGCCATTCAGCGTGACCTGCCGCTCAACTTTTTCATGGACCGCTACGCTGAAAGCTTTGAAAATGAACTGCGTGCTTTTGTGGAGGCGGTCCTTTACGACAAACCGGTACCGGTGACAGGAAGCGATGGCCGCGCGGCGGTGATTATGGGCCTGGCAGCGCGCAAATCCTTCGAACAGCGCAGGCCGGTCCAACTCGAAGAGGTTGCGCAGCCCACACCTTTGCTCGTCTAAGGCGCTTTTTGTCGGCGCTCTGGTGCGCGATTCAGTTCTTTGCGTCGCCTTCACCGCGGTGAGGATTCTTCGGCAAGCTGATCATATTCGCGACGAGCCGGAATGCTCCTGGAACACCTTCAGGGAGCTGCCGATAAAACGCGTAGGCGTTGTAGATGTAGACGCCTTTGCCGTAGCGGGTGTAGAGCAACCCGCCTTTCTGTGGTTCCTGGCTTTCGTCTTCTGTCGAAAGCAAGGCTTCATACTTGGGATCCCAGGACTTCAGGAATTTTGATCCGCGCTCCTCGACCCAACCTTCAAAGTCGCGCTGTGTAATCGGATTGGGCCAGAGAAAAACTGGATTCTTAGGCGCCAGAATCTCCATCTTTGACGCTTCATCCGTAACTTCTTCAGGGAACTGCCCCATTACATAAGGATACGGCCCAAAGTTGTGATCGTATTCCTGGGTGTTGTACTGCACGATTAACACCCCGCCGTTTTGCACATAATCGAGAAGCCTGCCGTTGTACGTTTTCAGCTCTTCGCGGGCGGCATACGCACGGACTCCCATCAGGATAACGTTGTACTTGGACAGGTCTGCGCTTGCCACATCATTCGGCGCCAAGAAATTCACATGAATCCCCAGGGATTGGAGCGAAGCCGGAACATCGTCGCCGCTTCCGGCGATGTAGCCAACACGCAGCCCTGCGGCAACCTTCACATCTACACCCGAAGTGCGAAGTACCGACGGGCGGTAGAGATAATACGGACGCAAGCCTGGATAGCCCGTCAATTCGTAGCCTTCACGATAGGTCTGACCATCGACTTCGGCGACTGCCGCAATTTCGTAGGATTTCTCCGCCAGGCCGGCCGGCATCACCTGGAACGTCACCGAAGTCTCATCTCCGTCTGCCTTTGTCGAGAAATCGGCGGCTGCAGGCTGGCTTGTCCAGCCCTTTGGCAATTCAAGCTTCACTGTTCCTTTTCCAGAACCTTTGATGTTGCTGTGCAGGCTCGCCGTCAGATCAAAGGTCTTGGCATTCAATGGCACAATACCGGCGCGTGGCGAGATATTGAGAGAAACCGCGGGACCAACCACCAGCGGCTCGAGCACCTCGCCAATTCCCGTGGTCCGCTTGCTGCTCTGGACCACTTGCGCAACGTGAACCGGCACACCCGCGAACATGAATTTGGCCCACGCCTCGACCGGATATGGCGAAACGGGCCAGTTGAGATACCGCTTGTCCGAAATGTCGTAATACGACTGCTCGATGTCCGGCCGCGAAAAATAGGGGCGCGTGTAGGGTGCGTCCTTCGGCACAACCAGATCGAACCGCGCGTCGACCGGCTTGTCCTTCGTCAGATCCGCGCCCGTGGCGCCGGAGCTCCTGGCTCCCCAGTCCTTCCCGTCCGTCGCCTGGATCTTGATTTCTTCCAGCTTGACGGCCCCGGAAGTTTGGTTCACTGCATGAACCTTCACACCAAATTTTTGTCCGGGAATGACCACCCGTGTGGTCTCTGGATTTCCCAGAAACATCGCAAAACGCGGATCAGGCTCATGTTCCGGCGCCATCACGGCGGCCACGGAAAGTCCGAGAGCCTGCGCCAGAGCGTTGTTGAACTGTGCCTTCTTGATTTCCAATTCGAACGTTATGTTGTACTTGTCTGCTTCGGATAGTTTGCTGCCTTTCACTTGCTGGATCAGCTCCCCGGTGAGCTTCCATCCTTCAGCCAGTTTCGGCGCAATCCTCTCTGGCTGCGCCATTGAAAATTCCGCAATCATGCTTTCTACCGTTCCATTCAGCCTCTCTAATCCTGCGACGAGGAAATCGCCTTGGCCACCCTGTGCGAGTGTCGCGATTCCCGTGAGCGACACGTCAATGCCGTCGAAGAATGAGTTCTCCTTATCCTGGGCAGGCACCACGGAACCAAACCGGTGATATGTGGTGCTCGTTGCTCCGGCGTTTGGAATCATGCCGCCGCCAGTCTGCGATTTTTGCAAGCCCAAACCTTCCCGCGAAACCTGAACATACGACGCGCCGAGAACCGGATCGTAATCGCCTTCAGATACGCTCACATTCACGGCTAGCTTACCGTCATCGTTTCCAAACCAAGGGGTTCTTGCATAGTCCTTGAGAGGCGTCCAAGGGCGGAGCCCCGCGGCAATCTGATCGGGAAATACGTTCGGATCGCCGGCGGCTTTGAAAACTTCCTGCGCCATTGCGCCCGCCGTCTGGTGGTTGCCGTGTCCGTCGGTCGGTCCGCCAACGAAAACTGAGGTAATGACGAGCGGGCGTGTCATTCGAACCACGCGAACCACGTCATAGAACACGCGATCGTGCGTCCACTTGGCAATGGATTCCGCCTTCGTCTTGGAAAAGCCGTAATCGACGACGCGGGTCCAATATTGGTCTACGCCGTAGTAGCGTCCGGCAGCGAGCAGCTCTTCTGTTCGAACCAGTCCGAGTCCGTCGAAGTAGTTCGCCGACATGACGTTTGCGCCGCCTTCGCCGCGGTTCAGGGTCAACAGCGTGACGCGTGCGCCTTGCCCGCGCGATTCATAGGTCAGCATCCCTCCGTCTTCGTCGTCAGGGTGCGCCGTCACCATGATCAGGCTTGCTCGTGTGTGCAGCTTCTTCAGGCTCTGCCACAGTGCCGAAGAACCTCGGTTGATCGGCAATTCGTGCGGGTTTGTGGAAGCTTTGATCGAAGAGTCGTACGGCGTTTGTGGGGCAAGAGTCGAAGCAAGCAGCAGAGAGAGTCCAAGCAATGGATAGCGCTTCATATAGAACCTCGTCAGCGGTTTACAATCTCGTGCTAGCACTGCGAATAAAATGTCAGGTAGTACTGGGGGTGAGATGGAACCGACCCGCCAGCTTTGTCTCTGTGAGCTGGCGGGTCGGAAGCCGGCCGTACGTTAGAAGTAGAACTTCAACCCAAATTGAATTTCACGTGGGTCGCCAATGGTTGAAGAGATAACGCCGAACCCAAGCGGAAAAGACGATCCGGGATTCGAAAAGTTGGCGTGGTTGAATGCATTGAAAAACTCGGTCCGAAATTCGAGTTTCATAGTTTCCTTGATGGGGAAAGTCTTGAACAAGCTGATGTCCACATTTGTCAGTCCAGGACCGTGGTATCGACCTACACCGCAATTCCCGAAGGTGCCATCCGCCGGCGTCGCAAAGGCATCAGGATTCAACCATAACCCGGTTCTTGGATCGTCAGAAGCTCCGGCACGCCCGTCTCCGATGCAATCCGGGCGCGTAACGTGCACCCCGCCTGAGAAGCTGTGGTCGCTTGCACCAAGTTGGATCGTGGTCCCGGTCTGCTTGGTAACGATGGTATTGGCTTGCCAGCCACCGAGAATGTAACTGGCAACGCCCCCTTGATTAAGGAATTTTTTGCCTTTGCCCACAGGGAGTTCATAGGTCAGAAAGCCTACGAACCGCTGGCGGACGTCAAACATCGAGTCTCCACGTTCTGCCGCATAATTGTATGCGTTCTGGGGGAATGCCCCTCCGGTCAAATTATCGACGTAGTCGGCAATGTTGTGGCTCCATGTGTAGCTGATGCCGTACGACACTCCCTTTTTGTAGCGGTGCCTCAGCGAGACCAAAAGCGCGTTGTAATCGGAATTTCCGTCGTTGGTGGCGAGTTCCAGGAAGCCGTGACTTCCAGTGGAGCTGCTGTTAGTGGTGTTGAGATTTGCGTACGGGTAAATGTTGATGGGGTTCCCGCTGCCGTCAAAATTGCCGGTAAAAATGCCCTGGTTACCGTCGCGCAAACGATTCATTTTCCTCGCAAAATTCCCGACGTAACTCGCATCCAGGGAGAGGTTTGGCGTAATTTGAATTTGCGGACCGAAGCTGAACTGCTCAACATAACCGGTCCGTTGGTTGGGATCCTGCGCGCGGGTCTGCAGTTGTGTTAGATCGACCACGGTTGAAGTGAATAGATCGATCGGGAAGCCGTCCTGCAGTTGGAAAATAGGCGTGCTGCTCCCCAGCGACTGCGACAAGCTGTAAGAAAAGACCGCCGGGGGATTCAAGGCAAGGATGCTCTCTGAACCGATGCGGACGCCTTGCTGATAAAAGATGCCAAAACCGCCCCGGAGAACGACTCGCTCCCACGGATGGTAGCTAAACCCGAGCCGTGGTGCGAAATTGTTCTTATCCGGATGGATCAGCGACCTTTCAAACCATCCTGACGCATTCGACGCAGGTGTAACAAGCTCGCCACCATTGGCCGGGCTGAAGTTGCTCAGCAGATTCTGGTGGTTCAGCAGCGGGGAGTAGAGTTCGTACCGAACTCCAAACGTAACAGTCAGATTCTTCAGCGCGCGCCAGGTATCCTGCGCGTAAAAACTGTTTCCGTTCGTGTAGTTATGCACCACGGTCGGAGTCACGAACACCGTGGAATCTACGTCGCCCAATAAGAAATCCGGCAAGCCGAAGTTGCCGTCAGCTGTATAGAGGCCGTTCACACCGATTTCGCCTTGCGGTGCGCGGATGTCCAGGAAATTATTGCTCCAGTGGCGATACTCATAGCCAAACTTGAAGCTGTGGTTTCCTTTGAACCAGCTCAGATTGTCCAGAACCTGCCACACCTGCGAAATCTGGAACTGCGGCCGCCACGGTGACGTGCCAATGCGCGTTAGCCCGTTGATTTCGATCGGTGGGATTCCCGCGCTGTTCGCGGTGACCGGGATTCCAGTGAGTCCGAAGTCTGGAGCCAGCGACGTTCCGAGCTGGAGCCCGATCGGATCGCTGTGCGCGAAGTCGCGGTTGAAGCCGAATCTGACTTCATTCAAGAAAGAGGAGCTGAGCGTATCGTCCCACGCGATCGCCACCGAACGTTCATGAATGTTGTAGGCCGTCGCAAAGTTGCCGTTCCCTGGGACCGGATCACTGGTCCAGGGTGGGTCCTGGTTGTTGATAATAAACTGGCTGTATCGCCCGAAAATATGGTTTTTGTCGTTCAAATTATGGTCGATGCGAACATCAAATGAGTTGGTGTCCTTTGGTACCGAATACTGGAATTGGTAGTTTGGAGCACCGCTCCAGCTCCCAGGCACCCCGAGGTTGGCGGTATTTATGTTCGGATCGGGGAATAGAGTGACCAGCTGAGCCGCCGTGGAGTCGATGCAGTTGGGATTAATCACATTTCCTACGACACATCCGGCCTGCCCCGCGACGGGTGAGTCGTTCAGGGTTTGGCCAAATTCGGTGAAATTGCCCGTTTTCATGAGCGGCGTGGGCACTGTGGATTGAACTGTGGTTGCCTTGCGACTTGTAAATATCTGAAAATCGGCGAAGAAAAATGTCTTGTTCTTGAATACCGGACCGCCGATCGTGGCGCCGTATTGGTTCTGAGAAAATCGTCCTCGTGGAGTTGGCGTTGGCGAGAATGCTTTATTGAAGAACGAATTCGCATCCAGAACGCTATTGCGCAGAAATTCCCACACGTCGCCGTGAAATTGATTCGTTCCCGACTTGATGCTGGCATTCACAACCGCTCCTGCAGCGGTGCCAAACTCCGATGAGTAGGTCCGTGTTTGTATACGAAATTCCTGCAAAGCGTCTGGAGGTGGTTGGATCACCTGCACCGAACTTTCCTGCAAGTTGGTTGAACCGGAGTTATTGTCTACTCCATCGAGCGAAAAATAATTTTGTGTTTCCAGGTTCCCGTTCGAACTGAAACGGTCCGGTGCCTGGTTATTCTGGTTGACCTGATTCCGCTGGATGCCTGCCTCCAGCAGCGCCAGGTCGGAGTATCGCCGCCCGTTCAACGGCAAGTCGTTGATCTGCTGGCTCTGAACCACGCCGCCCACGTCTGCTGTTTCGGTCTGCAGGACCGGGCTGATCGAGGAAACCTCGATCACTTGCGTCGACTGTCCAACCTTCAACGCAAAGTCAATCGCTGGACGCGACTGAACGTTGATTTCGATGTTCGTGCTGATCGCTGACTCGAAGTTTGCCGCGCTCACTTGAACGGAATACGTACCCGGAATGATTGCGGCGAACTGGTACCCGCCCTCCTCGTTTGTCGTCACAACGCGAGTCACGCTGGTGGCGTTGTTTTTGAGCGTTACGGTTGCCCCTGCGATGGCTGCTCCGCTGGGATCTCTCACCACCCCAACGATAGAGCCGGTATCAATTTGTGCATGGATCACGGAAGGAAGGAGAAAAGAAATCGCCAAAAACAGCAACTTGACGGTCTGCGAACGGAAGCGAGCCCAACTTCCCATCTTGACACCCCCTGAAAATCGAAGTCCAACAAGCCCCAAGAATGCGCAAACGTTATCATGAACCCATTTTCCTGTAAACACGATTGTGCCCGCTTGCTACCGCTCCCTTTGGCCCTCGGCGCGGCAGGGTTCCTCCGGCTAGGTCCTTCGACCAGGGACCTCACTCGGTCCGACAATTGCTCACATTCCCCGGACTTTCGCTGGTTTTCCAAGGGTGCTTAGTGGCCGCCGGGATCGAGCCGGACCGCGGTGAAATCGATCTCCAGGAGCGGCGTGCCGAATATAATTAGGCTTAGACGTAGCCAGAATCTAAGTGGTCAAGCCACGATCTGGCTCCAGAAGATCGCAATCGTGTGCATAGATTTCCTTGCTTGTCTCTTTCCTCCTCTTTACGATTGGCTGTCGAACCGGCAAGGTCTCAGAAAATATTGGCTTGGAGCAGTCTCTAGGTACTTCAGTTCGATGTTGATTCGTCGGAGAGGGCCACACCGATTACGCCGTTTCTCGAAAAACCGCGGCCGCCGTGTTCAGAGTCGTTCAATCGGCGCCAATTCCTGGCCGGACTCGGAGGCACGGTTGCCCTGTGCCACATCCCCAGCAAGATCCCCGGGGCCCTTCCAGCGCGTCCCATCTTTGAAGAAATCTCTCCCGAGCGTACTGGCATTTCCTGGAAACACGAAAACGCCATGTCGCCGGAGCATTTCCTGCCAGAAACGTTGGGGCCCGGGTGCGCCTTTCTCGACTACGACAATGACGGGTGGATGGACATCTACCTCGTGAACAGCGGCCCTTCGGAATTTTACGTGCCGAAAAAACCGCTTCGAAATGCTCTTTACAAGAACAATCGCGACGGCACTTTCACGGATGTAACAGAGAAGGCCGGCGTTCTAGGAGGCACCTTCGGGATGGGTGTAGCCGTTGGCGACTACAACAACGACGGTTTCCCGGACATGCTGGTCACGGCCTGCGGCCGCGCCGTGCTTTACAGAAATAACGGTAACGGCACTTTCACCGATGTCTCAAAGCAAGCGGGAATTGAAATCTCCGGATGGACGACCAGTGCCGTGTGGTTTGACTTCGACAATGACGGCCGTTTGGATCTGTTTGTATGCAGCTTTGTCCGGTACCTACCGGAAGACCGCCAGTCATGCGGAGGGAACGAAGCCGGTCAGAGATACTACTGTATCCCGCGCGCATTTCATCCCACGGCGAGCTACCTCTTCCGCAACAATGGCGATGGCACATTCACCGAAGTCAGCCATAACACCTTGATCGGCAAAACTCTTGGCAAAGCTCTTGGGGTCGTGGCAACGGATATCAACAACGATGGGCGCATGGACCTCTTTGTCGCCAACGACACCGTTCAAAATTTTCTCTTCGTGAATCGCGGCGCGAATCGCTGGGAAGAAATCGCCGTGCCCGCCGAAGTGGGCTTCAGCGAAAACGGCCAAGCGCGCTCTGGAATGGGCGTGGATTCGGCGGACTACGACAATGACGGCTGGCAGGATCTCTTTGTCGCCAACGTCGACCAAGAAAAGTTTTCCCTCTATCGCAACATCAAGGACGAGCGATTCATAGACGTTGCGCAGCCACAGTCCATCGCGCAAGCGACTCGCCTTCTGAGCGGATGGGGCCTGAAGTTTTTCGACTACGACAACGACGGGGAAGTCGACCTGATCCTTGCAAATGGTCACCCGGACGATATGGTCAGCCAGCGCTCTCAAAGCGTGACCTACCGCGAGCCGTTGCTTCTCTTTCGCCAGTCAAGCGGCAAGTTCCGCAACGTAAGCGCCGAAGCCGGATCGGCATTTTCGAGAAGCTACGCGGCTCGTGGCTTGGCCGTCGGCGATCTAGACAACGATGGCCGGCTGGACGTGCTCGTCGGCGTCAACGGCGGAGCGCCATTGCTGCTGCAAAACCGGTCAGATGCCGGCAATCACTTTCTGGGAGTCAAATTGCGCGGCGTCGGTTGCAACCGCGACGCAATCGGAGCGCGGATCATCTGGACCGTCGGCGGCAAGAAACGATCTCGGTTGAAAACGAGCGGCGGCAGCTATTTGTCTTCTCACGACCCACGCGAAGTTCTAGGTCTCGGATCGGCAACCAAAGTGGACTCTCTCGAGATTCGCTGGCCCGCCCCATCCACGCGTGTCGATCGGTTCACAGATTTGCCCGTCGACCGGTACATCGAACTGGTAGAAGGAACAGGCATCGCCGAGCCTCCGGTATGATTTCAAGCAAAGCGAGCTCGCGCCGACATGCAATCGTTGGCACCATTTTCGGCTAATTCCGGTTTCCGTCTGCCTTTCTTTTTCTCTTAGAGTTTCGAGCCCGTAGCTGTCCAGCCGGCTCACGGGCCGCTCGACGTCATCTTTCGTGCGTCGTAAATCACGACGGCAACGGATCATTCCTCCACGCGTCAACGGACGTCCTGCCCAAATCGGTGGTGCCATACGCGCGCAGCACCGATCAGGTTCGCGTCTTCTCCCAACGAAGCCAGCACCAGCTCGGTCTTGTCAAACGGAACGAAACGGCAGCCTTGGCTGATGACTCTTCGAATCCCGGCAAGAAAAAGCTCAGCACTCTTCATCACGCTGCCGCCCAGCACAATTACATCCGGCACAAAAAGATTGATGAGGTTTGCCAGGCCGAGTCCCAGATAATAAGCCTCGCGTTCGACTGCACGCACGGCCAACTCGTCTCCCTGTTTCGCACGCTCGCAGATTTGTTTCGCGGTAAGGTCTGCAACATAGCGACCGTTCGTTCCTCGGTTGGCCCGGAACCACGCCGCCATCGCGGGCCCGGTCGCCAGCGACTCCCAACAACCTCGAAAACCGCACGAGCAAGGAGGTCCGGATGGATCGAGCACGTGATGACCGATTTCAGGATGGGAAGTATTCGCGCCGCGATAGAGCTTTCCATCAAGAATAATTCCCCCGCCGATTCCCGTCCCGACGGTCACATAAATCAATCGCGATTTCACTTTTCCGGTACCCCAGCTTGCTTCGCCGAGCGCCGACGCATCCCCGTCGTTCTCCAGCGCCACCAAGACATTGAACTCGCGCGCCAGATCTTGTACCGGATTGTTTCCCTGCCATCCGGGCAACAGGTCAGCGTCGCCAAACGCACCACTCGCCGGATACACCACTCCCGTAGATCCGATTCCGATGCCCGTGATCTCGACGCCAGCGGCCCGCGCGGTCTCCCGCAACATTGCAATGATTCTCGCTAGTCCGCTGGTGTAACCGCCTTTCGCGTCTGTGGGACATTCCAGCTTGGACAGCACCTTCCCGGTGTCGTCCACCATGCCAACCGCAATCTTCGTCCCGCCAATGTCAATTGCGCCTATCACAATGTTCCCTTGGGTCCTTGTCGCGTCTCGCTCGTAACTCGCGGGGCTTACTTCGTTTCGTTCCGCATCAAGCCATACTCATCTTCAACGATAAAGGAGCAATAGCGAAACGTGTCGCTGTCGACTCCGGACAGCCTTGCCAGTTTTTCGGCCGCCAGCTGCGCCGGAACAATATCACTCAGGAATTGCCAGTTGGGAGGCGTCTCGGGAAGCTGGAAAACAAGATCGCCGGCTTCCGGTGGAACATCCCGGCCAATCAGCATCACCGAAGCGCCGAGTTTCCCGAGATCGCGCGCCACCGCCAAATCTTGCGCTCGCATGAGCTGCCCGTCGATCCAGATTCCGAATCGTGCGCCCGCCGTCACCATTTCCTGCGGTCCGTGGCGGAAACCGCCCGTGCTCATCGCAGTCGCGGATGACTTGACTCCTTCTTCCCACAGCAGCCGCGTCTCCTGGCAGGTTCCCAAACTCGATCCACGCGCCAAAAAGTATGTAACGGCTCCGGGCGCAAACCAGGCCGTGTCCGCAATCTGTCGCTGCCAGCCGTCGATTGCGGCCTGAGTCTCTTCGAAAACGCGGGATAGAGAGGCTGTCAGCTTTCCATCCAGCGTTCCGACCACCGCGCTCGCCAGCATTCCGGCGGCCGCGGCCAACGTCGAGTACGTGTTGACTGAAATCGCATGATCCATTCTGACTGGAACCACAATCGGAATCTGCGCTTCGCGTGCGAGCGGCCCATCCGCAGAATTGGTGATGGCGATAACGGTCCCTTCGCTGTCACGAACCTTCGCAAGTAATTTCACGATTTCGATGCTGCGACCACTTCGTGAAATCACGATAACTACCGAGCCGGGGCGGAAATTTGCGAACTCCAGCAGCTCTCCCGCATCCTGCATGTAAACCGGGTGTGCACCAAGATAAAACAGCGTCCCGGCACTCAAAGCCGCATGCCAGCTGCTGCCGATCCCAGTCAGATAAACGTGTCGAGTTCCGCGAATCGCGCCTGCGGCGACATCCAACGCCGGGCGCCCCGGTCCAGTGAGAAAATCAATTGTCCGTTGCAATTCTTTCGGCTGGCGAAGAACGTCACGCAGGAAATGTGTCATCATTTTGGTTTCAGATCGTCGATTCGCAATCAGTGCCACGTCTCGGCCTCATTGCGCAATCCTTTTACGCAGCCCTTTCATGCTTGTCCAGCTTTTTCTCGTTGAACTACGCGCAGCACTCGCGAAGTCGCGCGACTAGTCTGTCTGGACAAACTTGTCTCTGAATTGTCTCGCAACAATTCTCATCCGCAAGGCTTCAGAAAGCAAAATCAGTTTGAGCCAGCCGCCCGGTTTGGTAGCTTAAATACTGGGAACAACGTCTAATAAATCGTCCGCTCGATACAGTGCGGCACGCCAAAAAGTAGGTTAAGCAATGGAGACAATCCTCGTCGTTGAAGATGACCTCGCTGTGCAGAAGGCTCTTCGCCGCCTGTTCGAATCCGAAGCCTACGCCGTCGAAGTGAAGCCCGATGGCCAGGCCGGGCTCGACGCCTTCCAGTCCACGCGCCCGGCTGCGGTTATTCTTGATCTCCGCCTGCCCGGTTTGCCCGGACACGACGTTTGCCGGGAAATCAAAAAGAGGTCTCCATCTCTTCCGATTATCGTCCTCAGCGCGAAGACGGACGTGGCTGACAAAGTCCTTCTCCTCGAGATGGGCGCGGACGATTACGTTACCAAGCCTTTTAGCCCACGCGAACTCCTCGCTCGCGTCCGGGCGGCGCTCCGGCGGACCCAACGGACTGAGCCGAGCGACCAGTTTGTGTTCGGCGACGTTGCCGTGAATTTTGCAAAGATGGAATTGACCCGCGCCGATCGTCCGGTCCCCATGACCACGCAGGAATTCAAGCTTCTGAAATATTTCGTCCAGAGCCCCGGCCGTGTCTTCTCTCGCTCCGAACTACTCAACGAGGTCTGGGGATATCAAAACTATCCGTCCACTCGCACGGTCGACAACCACATCTGGAAGCTCCGCCTGAAGCTGGAAGACGATCCTGGCAACCCGCTATACTTCCTGACCGTCCACGGAACCGGCTACAAATTCGTTCCGTCGCCTAAACACTAGGATTCCAAACCACGCGAGGGGCAACATGGAAGCAAGAATGTCCGGCGCTCGGTTGCGGACCAAGTTTCTGCTTTCCTTCCTTCTCGTTTCGGCCGGTCTCACCACCGCGACGCTATGGATGGTCCATCGCAGCGTCCGCGACCAGCTCCAAAAAGAAATCGCGAACGATCTCAGAAACTCCGTCTCCGTTTTCCAGGATTTTCAGCGCCAGCGCGAAATTACGCTCGCCAGGTCGGCTGAACTCCTCGCTAGCCTACCCAGCCTCAAGGCACTGATGACCACGCGCGATTCGGCGACCATTCAGGACGCTTCCGGCGAAATTTGGCGCCTCGCCCCGAGCGACATCTTCCTTCTCGCTGACCCGCAGGGCAAAGTTCAGGCCCTGCAAACCTCCGCACCGGGCATCACAAAAAACGCTGCGCAGGAACTCCTGAAAGACTCTCTCGGGACCGAGGAGCCGAGTTTCTGGTGGCAGAGCTCCGGGCATCTCTACGAAGTTTTTCTTCGCCCCATTTATTTCGGCGCGCCCAAAAATGCCAGCCAGCTCGGAGTTCTCTGCGTCGGACACGAAATTTCCGAAACGGTAGCCCGCGAAGTCGGTAAGGTCGCTTCGAGCCAGGTCGCTTTCTTCCACGGAAATCGGATGATCGTCAGTACCCTTCAGCCCGACCAGCAATCCGATCTGGCCCAGATGAATTCTGGCCAGACCGGCGATGCCGGACAACCGACCGCTGCAATCCGCCTCGGCGGCGAGGAATTTCTTTCCACCAGCGTTGACCTGGATCCCGCAGCGCCGCAATCGGTGCGCCTTACAGTCCTCAAGTCTTACGACAAAGCCGTCGCGTTCCTGGACAGCCTCAATCGTGTCTTGCTTGGCCTGGGAGTTTTGGCGGTTTTCGCGGGCACCACGCTGATCTTTCTGATTTCCGACACTTTCACCAGACCCCTCGCAAATTTGGTCTCCGGCGTTCGCGCGCTGGAGAAAGGTGATTTTGCCTATCCCCTCGCAAGTCGCTCTCGCGACGAACTTGCAGAAGTCACTGGTGCTTTCGAACGTATGCGTAGCACTTTGCGGCGCAGCCAGCAGAAACTTCTCGACGCGGAAAGGCTCGCTACCATTGGCCGTGTAGCAAGCTCGATTTCGCATGACCTCCGCCATCCGCTCACTGCGGTCATGGCAAACGCCGAGTTCTTGTGCGAACGCGACCTCGATACCGCGCAGCGCGAAGAGCTCTATCACGAAATCCGCGCGGCCGTCGACCAGATGACGGAATTGGTGGAATCGCTCCTCGAATTCTCAAAGGCGCGGGAATCGTTGACACGCTTGTTCGGTCCCGTTGAACCGGCCGTCAAACGCGCCATTCAAACCGTCCGCGCGCGGCCCGATTTCCAGAGCCTGCAGATTTCCGTTGTTCGCGAAGGAAAATGCGAAACCTGGTTCGATCAGAGAAAAATGGAACGGGTATTTTCGAATATCGTCCTGAACGCCTGCGAAGCGGCACCGCCGCCATCCGGAAACATTCAGGTAAACCTTCGTGAGGCCAAAGACGACGTCGAGGTTCGCGTCATTGACAATGGACCGGGCGTGCCTGAATCCGTGCGCCAAAGGCTTTTCCAGCCGTTTACCAGCTACGGCAAGCAAAATGGAATCGGCTTGGGCCTCACCATCAGCCAGAAAATTCTGCAAGATCATGGTGGCGGAATTTGCCTGGAAAGCTCCGAATCGGGCAGAACCGTCTTTCGATTGACGCTGCCCATGCGCGTTGCCGGAGATAACGCGGAATCTCGTTAGCCGGACAGCTCAGGCATTTCAAGAACTTGATGATGCACCAAGGGGGTGAGTCGTGCGCTCTCAATCTCTCGTGTCTCGAAGACTCTTCAGGTTACGGAACCTCTGGCTCTTCGTTACAGCCTTCGCGTCTTGTTCCACCTCAGTATGTTCTCAGGAGCCGCAGGCGCCCGCGGCTCAACAAGTCCAAGCTTCCTTGGATGACCGCCTTCACGCTTTGCAAGAACAATTGGCGCAGATGCAGTCGGCGATGGCCGCGATGCATGACGAAATTCTGCGCTCGCGTGCGGAGTCCGCGGAATTGCGCCTTGAAATGGAAGCCACGCGATTGCTCCTCGCCGCGGAGTCGAAACCAGCCAGCGCTTCGGGTGAGAGCTCAACCATTGCTTCCTCGGCTGTCCGCGAGGCACAAAACGCCCAGACCCCAGGCGAGACTCAACAACTCACCAACGCCAAGCTGGCTGAACTTCACCAAACAAAAGTAGAAAGCGCATCCAAGTATCGCGTCCGCCTTTCAGGCGCCGTTCTGCTGAACGTCTTTGAAAATCGCGGCGCCGTTGACAACCTCGACTTCCCTTCGCTAGCGCTCGCAGCCTCGCCCGGCATGCCGCAGGGAAGCTTCGGAGCGACGCTTCGGCAATCCATGTTGGGACTCGAAGTTTTTGGTCCGGAGATTCACGGCGCACGAATCAGCGGCGACGTGCAAGTTGATTTTGCCGGAGGCTTTCCATATGCGCCGAATGGCTCCACGTTTGGCCTGGTCCGGCTTCGTACCGGAGCCATTCGTCTTGAATCGCCAAATACTTCGCTGATTGCCGGACAGGATGCTCCTTTTTTTTCTCCGCTCTCTCCCACTTCACTGGCGTCCTTGGCTGAGCCGGCGTTTGCCTATTCTGGGAACTTATGGAGCTGGATACCGCAGGTTCGCTTGGAGCGGCGCATTCCGCTCGGCGAAAACTCCAGACTCGCCCTGCAAGCAGGAATTCTCGACCCGCTCTCGGGCGAAGTGAGTTATTCGCAATATTTGCGCACGCCCGTGGCGGGCGAAGCGTCCCGCCAGCCCGCCTACGCGCTGCGCATTGCTTGGAGCCATCGTCTATTTAGTCGCGATGTGACCATTGGCGTCGGCAGCTTCTACAGCCGCCAGAATTGGCAGTTCGGTCGCAACGTCGACGCCTGGGCGGGCACTGCTGACTGGATGGTGCCGATCGCGCCGCGCTGGGAGCTATCCGGCGAATTTTATCGCGGACGCGGCATCGGCGGTCTCGGAGGGGGTCTCGGACGGAGTGTCGTTCTCACCGGTCCCCTAGGGGATCCGGCCTCCGACGTTCAGGCCTTGAACGCAGTCGGCGGATGGACGCAGCTCAAATTCCGTCAAACAGAGAAACTTGAATGGAATGCGGCTTATGGTCTCGACAATTCAACCGCTGCGGAGCTGCGCAATTATCCGGTATCCGCTCCCGGTAATTACAATTCTTCTCTCGCGCGAAATCATTCTGGGTTCCTCAACTTCATTTACCGCCCTCGGTCAGATCTCATGTTTTCAGTCGAGTACCGCCGTCTGCAAACCATCTCGCTCTTTGATTCTCAGTCCGCGGATCACATCAATCTCGCTATCGGAGTCCTTTTCTAATGACAGCTTTCTCCTCGGAGACCTCGAGTTTCAACTCTCGCGAAATGACTGCGCGCTTGAGTGTTCGAGTCCTTTCCTTTGCGCTCTTTTCTTTCGCTGCTTTCCCGGCTGCATCCTTCTCGCAGGTCTCCGTGACGGGAAAGCTCGAACTTTTCCGCGATGGTTCAGCGGCTGTCCGCGACGCCTCCGGCGGCGTCGTTTGGCTGTCCCGGCTCGGAGACCCAGGCGAGACGGCGCCGCCTCTGGCCGGCTCTCGACAACAGCTCGTGCAGCGAAACAAAAGTTTCGCTCCTCACCTGGTCGTTGTACCCGTGGGAAGTGCTGTGGTCTTTCCCAACAAAGACCCTTTCTTCCACAACGTCTTCTCTTTGTTCGATGGGAAACGCTTTGACCTCGGTCTCTATGAAGCAGGAACCAGCCGCAGTGTAATGTTCGACCGCGAAGGCATCAGCTATATCTTCTGCAACATTCATCCAGAAATGAGCGCTGTGGTGGTGGCCCTGAAAACTCCCTACTACGGAGTCTCCGACGCCCATGGCTCCATCATCATTCCTAACGTTCCACCTGGCCGCTACGAATTGCATGTCTGGCACGAGCGCGCGATTCCGGATTCGCTCGATTCGCAAGTCCGCACGATTCTCGTCTCGGAAAGTCTGCGCTCTCTTGGCGTCGTCCGCATCGCCGAACAACCAACCGCTCCTCAGCCTCACAAAAACAAGTATGGCGAGGACTATGAGACTCCGTCGCCCACGACGCCGGTCTATCCGCGTCGGTAGACCGGACTTCCCGCAACCGGATTATGCTTCAAAGAAGGCCGTTTCTTTTTCGCCTTGCAGGTGAATATCCCACCGCAATTCGTCTCCGACTCCCGGCGATGGTGACGCAATCAGCGTCTCTCGGCGTTCAGCGGGGACCAACCTCATCACAGCATCTTCGCTGATCTCTGCACGGGCGCCCAAATAAGCTCTGGTCAACAGATGCCGCAGCAAACCGCGCATCAGAACAAGCACAACCACATGTGGCGCATGAATGGTTCCGTCCGCCTCTCGTCTTGCCTCTGGCTTGCTCGTGGTAAATCGAAATTCGCCTCTCTCGTTCGTCGCAATCCGCGCAAATCCGTTCGGCACGCCTTCTGACGAATTCTCGCGACCGGCTTCACTGGCCTCCCAGACCTCCAGTACCGCGTCCGGAACCGGCTTGTTGTCTCCATCCAACACCTGTCCACGAATCGTCAGTCGTTCCCCTTTTTCACCCGCACAACCTATGTTCTCTCGGCACAGCGCGGAGAGCCCGATCGAAAAGAATGGCCCAACCGTCTGCGAAGCTGTCGGCACGTGGCTCATTTCACTTCTCCATGGGCGTCGCTTCACGGCCGCGCAACACGAGGTCGAATCGATAGCCCAACGCGAATTCCGGGGAAGTATTTTCCCAATCAAAAGTCGCTATCAGCCTCTGTTTCGCTTTCTCGTCTGCAATACTGTTGTAGATCGGGTCGTACAGCAGCAGTGGATCTCCCGGAAAATACATCTGCGTCACCAGCCGGCTCAGCAGTCCATCGCCAAAAATCGAAAAGTGAATGTGCCCAGGCCGCCAGGCATTGTGATCATTCCCCCACGGGTAGGCCCCGGGCTTGATCGAAATGAATTTGTAGCGTCCTTCCCCATCCGTCAACGTTCGCCCGCATCCGCTGAAATTCGGATCGATCGGCGCGTTGTGCTGATCCAACTTGTGCAGGTAGCGCCCGGCGGCATTGGCCTGCCACACTTCAACCAGCGCGCCCCGTAGTGGCCTTCCCTCTTCATCCAGCACTCGCCCGCTAACGATAATCCTCTCCCCCAGCGGCGCCCCCGCTTGTTGCGCCGTCAAATCATGATCGGTGGCACCGATCGCGTTCTGTCCGAACACAGGACCTGTCCTTTCAGAAAGCGTGTGAGGCAATACAATCAGCGGCCGTGTCGGCGCTCGTTTCACCGAAGACCGATACGGCGGATGCAAGTATTCCGGCTGCGTTCCCGGAGGCAGCTTTCCAAAAATCGGTAATCCGGCCATCCCTACTCTCCCGAAGTTTCCGCGGTCCGTTGCGCTCAACTCGGCCGCTGAATCCCCGCGGCTTCCGCCGTCACATCCGTGTACTTCAATCCGGCGCCAGTGTTGAACAGCACGACGCGGTTCTCCGCCTTCAAAAATCCCGTGTTCAATAAATGCTCATACGCCGCCGTAGCCGCTGCTCCTTCCGGCGACAGAAAAATCCCCTCGTTCTTCGCCCAATCCTGCAACGACGCCAGAATCTGCTCATCCGAGAACGCCAGTGCGACGCCACCCGACTGCTTCAAAATCTCCAGCATGATGTAATCCCCGTAAGGTTTAGGCACGCGCAGACCCGACGCAAACGTCGCCGCGTTTTCCCACATCCGGCTCACCTTTTCGTGCTGCTCGAACGCCCGTGTCACTGGCGCGCATCCGGCCGACTGCACCGCGATCATTTTCGGCCGTTTCCCCGGCTTCACCCAACCCAGTTCCTCCAACTCCGCAAACGCTTTCCACATCCCAATCAATCCAACACCACCGCCCGTCGGATAGAACACTGCTACCGGATATTCCCATCCGAGCTGTTCCACCAGCTCGTACCCCATAGTCTTTTTTCCCTCAATTCTGAACGGCTCCTTCAGCGTCGAAATGTCAAACCACCCTTCCTTCTCTCTCCGGTCCGCCACCATCCGCCCGCAATCCGAAATCAGCCCGTCTACCAGGGTCACATTTGCTCCGTACATTTTCGCTTCCACATAATTTGCGAAGGGCACGTCCTTCGGCATAAAGATATTTGCTTCAATCCCCGCCGCCGCCGCATACGCCGCAAGCGCCCCTGCCGCATTTCCCGCCGACGGCACGGCCAGTTTCTTCAACCCGTAGTGCTTCGCCATCGTCACCGCAAGCGCCAGCCCCCGCGCTTTGAAACTCCCCGTCGGATTTGCTCCCTCTTCCTTTATAAACAGGTTCGCAGAGCGCTTGCTCCGCAACACCGGTGTCCATCCTTCGCCCAGCGTCACCGGTACCACTTCCGGCAACACCGACCGGTACCTCCACATCCCTGCCCATCCGCCGTTTACTGCATCGCTCGAGATCTTCGCGCGATTTTTTTCTCCGCCAAGCCCACTGAAGTCATAGCGCACATACAACGATCCCGCGCAACCGGGACAAAGCGTCTGTGGTGCTTCGGCCGGAACCGTCCTTCCGCACCGCGAGCATTCAAAATGTTTTATCGGGGGCATAACTGCACGATAACAGCGCCACAAAGACCCGTGCAAGCCGCCGCGAAAAACGTTTGCCGGGTGTAGCAGCCGCCTTTTTACCCCGAGCGTAGCGTAAGACGGGTGCGCTCCTTTTCCTCCCAGCTTTTTGGCATCGTCTTGTGCGGGCGTCGAACGTTTTGCTTTATAAGAGTGTCGTTTCCCGCACTCCGCCGGCATTCCGTCCGCCGCTATTTATTTCACGGGTCCTGCTGCCTCTAGCCAGTTCTCGGCTATGATGTCCGTTCTCGCTCGGCCGTTCGAGAGGTCTCGCTTGTTACAACATGCCTCCCGCCAATTCAAGCTTCTTCTCCGCGCTGGGCTTGTTCTGTTCTTCGCAGGCTGCCTGCTGCCTATTTTCCTTCCCGGTCACCAGTCCCTCATCATCCTCCGCTGCCTCGGCCTTCTGACCCTGGCCGCGGCCGGGCTCCGCAAACGCTCCCTCACTTTCTGGATTTTCTTCGCCATGCTCGCTGGTCTCGAGCTCGGCCTCGACCTTCCCGCGTTTGCTTCTCAGCTCCGCATCCTGAGCGACATTTTCCTCCGCCTCATCAAGCTGATTGTCGCGCCGCTCATCCTCGGCACTCTCATCACCGGCATCGCCGGCCACGGTGACCTCCGCAAGGTCGGCCGCATCGGCTGGAAAAGCCTTGTCTATTTTGAAGTCGTCACCACCATCGCTCTCTTTCTCGGCGTCGCTGCCATCAACCTGACCAAAGCCGGTGAAGGCCTGGTCATACCGGCAAGCGCCGCGGCGCAAACTCCTCCGGAACCCGCTCCCCTTCACTGGACCGATTTCCTGCTGCACATCTTCCCCGACAATATTGTCAAAGCCGCCGGCGAAAACCAGATCCTGCAAGTCGCCGTCTTTGCCATCCTTTTCGCCATTGCTCTGACGCGTGTCCCCGAAAATCTGCAAAAGCCCATCCTCAACTTCGCGGAATCCCTCACCCAAGTCATGTTCCGCTTCACGAACATCGTCATGTACTACGCTCCGGTGGGGGTCGGCGCTGCTATGGCTTACACCGTCGGCCGCATGGGCATCAGCGTACTGCTCCCCCTCGGCAAACTTCTGCTCACCGCCTACGGCGCCTTTCTGACGTTCCTGTTGTTGGTGCTTCTCCCCATCGCTCTGCTGGCTCGCATCCCTCTCCGCCGATTCCTTGCTGCTGTTTCCGAGCCCGCCACCATCGCTTTCGCCACCAGCACTTCCGAAGCAGCTCTTCCCCGTGCTATGGAATGCATGGAATTTTTTGGCGTTCCCCGCCGTATTGTGGCCTTCGTCATTCCCGCCGGCTACAGCTTCAACCTCGATGGCTCGACACTCTATCTGGCTCTCGCCTCAGTCTTTGTTGCGCAAGCGGCGGGAATTCACATGTCCTGGTCACACCAGCTTTTCATGATTCTCACCCTGATGCTCACCAGCAAAGGCATTGCCGGCGTCCCTCGGGCCACTCTCCTGGTGCTGCTCGCAACTTCTTCCACCCTTCACCTTCCGACCGAACCCATCTTCGTGATCCTGGGCGTCGATGCGCTCATCGATATGGCGCGCACCTCCGTCAATGTCACCGGCAACTGCCTCGCCAGCGCTGTCATTGCCCGCTGGGAAGGCGAACTAGCGACGCGCGAACCTTCGCTTTAAGCCGGTCCCATATGATTTTCTTTGGATTTTTTAGGAGACGACCATTTCAAACTCAGCACCGCACGGTCTCAGCCCATCTCAAAATCGCCCGGCTGGCGGTTGATGTGATTTCGGAAACGGTCCCAAAATTTCCCCGTCCAACGCCCCCTAGCGCCGCAACGCCCGTGGCTGTCTGCGGCGCCAGTTCCTTCTCTGACCGCGTTAGCCGCGTCAGCGCGACCTTTTCCGCCCGATGCCTCCGAGCGCGAATCGCCATACGGGTCAGATCAAACGTGCCGTACACAACATTTCCTCGAATCAGATCGCTCCGAAAACTCAGCACCTGCATCCGCAAGTATCGCGCCAGCTTCGAATGCGGCCGTCCTTCGACCGCCGGTTCGTCGCTTTTTAGTTCAAACATCGGATTTTCACAATCCTTCAATTGCACAACTGCCAGCGAACCATCCGTCCGCATCGGATCCCCCGTGGCATTCATCGCGGACCGTGGCATCTCCGGTCGTCGCAGGTAAACTGCAGAGGCAACACAACCGGCTAGGCTCAGGTCGCGCACCACCATCCCGCGTCCCTGGTCCATGTCCCCATCGATGTGATGGACAAATTTGTGCTGCTTCACGGACAGTGTCGCTCCCGTCTCTCGTGTCATCGCCCCGAGCCACACCAATTGCCCTTCCACTAAATCATTCCGTTCCCACAAGCGCAGGTGCTCTCTCTTTTCGTAGCTGTTCAATCCTTTTTCCCAGGTCGTGGTCACGGGCGCGCCTTCCACCAACTGCTTGGAAATGGGAGCTTGCCGATAATTCTTGAACGCAAGAAAAGCGTGCATCTCTCGCATCACCGACTTTGTCGACGTCGGATCGCCATGCTCCCAACCTGCCGCTTGAAACGCAGCGTCCACTTGTTCTTGGCTTCCGACGATCGCCACATTTACCAAGTCCGCCGCTTGGCCGTTGCTTGTTGTCGTCCTCCCTGGCAATTCTCCGGCCATCATTTCCATCAGTGCCTTCTGATTTTGGTTCACAGTCGTCCTGACGACTGCGGTCGTCACACTCGCCGGTGCCTGCAATGCAGCTGTAAGTTCCAGCTTTACATCGGTCCCTCTCGGCAAATAGATTTCCGGCTCCGGAAAAATTGGAAAGGCCAAGCGATACGCCAGCAACGTCAAGTCACTGTAAGGATTCCATGTCGGCAGGTGCTTCAAGCGACTTGTAATTCTTCCCTGCGGCGTGTCCGTTGCATTTACGCCGCGAATCGTTCCTTCCTTTACCGTCTCGCGCGCGTTGTCGACCTCGAGCATCCTCGACGAAATCGCGATCTCGCTTCCATCCTTCACGTTCAAGGTCCGGAATTCCACGCGTATCGACGCGGTATCATGCACAAATCCCATTCCCACTTTTCTTACCGATGTGACTTCCCCTTCAACGACACTGCCGACGGGAATTGCCTGCGCACCTTCGCAAGACGGCGACTCGATCACCATCGCACGGACTCTCCCGCCCGCCTTTCCGCTATACGATGACAGCGGCTCCGTAAGCCTAACCCACAGCGTCTCTCCGGCTTTCAGCGAAGTGCATTGCGCTCGCAATGTGGGACAATTCCCGAGGAAAACCAAAGCGAAGATTCCGACTACCAGCAACCGCTTCTTCCGCTGATACCAGCCTCGTTGTAGAGTGGCCAAAGAACGCTCCAATATTCCCTTCTTTGATTCTATGTTTGGATGCGCCCATCCTTTCTCGCAGTTTTCTCATCTGAACCTGTACGCGGGTCCAGTGTCGGCCCTGTCCCCGCCTCGGCAAATTCCGTTCTCCGCGCTCCCTGCGTCCCTCTGCTTGTCGTTTCTTCGTCTCTCTTCGCGGACGCGAACTCGCTTGCACTTTTCCCCGAAAATCGCGATGCTTGTTCTCGCCGCTTCGCTCACTCGGTCCCAAGAATCACGAGGATCATTCTTCATCGCTCCATGACACGGCCGCGCTCGTCACTCCTCTGCATTTTGTTTGCACTGCTCGTCGTCGCGAACCGAGCCTTGGCCGACGACATTCAGAAAATTTCTCCCACCGGCTATGTCACCGATCTGGCAGGCGTCATTCCGCCGAGCACGCAGCAACGCCTTGAGGCGCTGTGCAGCGAACTTGAACAAAAAACCGGCGCGCAGCTGGCCATCGTGACGGTCCGATCCCTCGACGATCGTCCCGTCGAAGACTATGCCGTCGATCTATTCAAACATCTCGGAGTCGGCGCAAAAAAGGAAGATTCCGGAATCCTGTTGCTCCTTGCGCCGAACGACCGCAAGTACCGTATCGAAGTCGGCTACGGCATCGAACCCATCATCAACGACGCTCGCGCGGGAGACGCCGGCCGCGCCATGGTTCCCTTTCTCCGCCAAAATGACTTCGGCTCTGCGGTCGAGGTCGCTGCCTGGCAACTCGCAAAATATGTCGCGGACGATCGCGGCGTCGCTCTCTCGGGCCAACCTCCCGCTCGTCCTGCCGCAAATACACGGCAGCAGCGTGAATCACCGATCAGCTTTTTTTGGATTTTTTTCGTTCTGTTCATCCTTTTCCAAATTTTTCGTTCGAGTGTTGCCGGCTCAACTCGCCGCCGCGGCAGCGGAATGAACGGCTGCTGGTGGATTCTTCCCTTTCTCGCAGGTGGGGGCGGTGGCCGCGGCTGGGGAGGTGGAGGCAGCAGTTGGGGCGGTGGCGGTTTTGGCGGTGGAAGTAGCGGCGGCGGTGGCTTCGGCGGATTCGGTGGCGGTTCGAGCGGCGGAGGCGGCGCATCCGGCAGTTGGTAATATGCAACAATGAATTCGTGTCGAACGAGGATCGAATGCTTGCACGCGAGGAAAAACTAGCCGAGGTCGTCCGCAGGCTTCAGGAAGCCGCCGGAGACAACCTGCAATCCATTGTCTTGTACGGCTCTGCCGCCCGCGGCGACTTTCACGAGCGCAAATCCGATCTGAATCTTCTTTGTGTTCTGAAATCCGCGAAAGCGCAGGATCTTTCCCGCATTGCTTCCGTGATTCGTTGGTGGTCTGGAC
>JBKOXA010000021.1:0-34923 GCA_046724685.1 Acidobacteriota bacterium
TGGCTCACAAACCGCTAGTACGGTTCGCGAACTTCTCAATGGCCTGGAGAGCTGTTCGGACGAATCCATTTATCACCATATGGTGCGGGGGCTCGGGAACGAAGAATCGTCGAATGCGAACTCCCCGAACGATTTTGCCAAATGGCTGGACGGAGCCGCGAATTGCGGCGGCTTGTCGGAACAAGTGGCCGCATTGGATGAGCGCTACTACTCTTCGATCGAAGAAATGAGGAACGATCTTTGGACAACGATTAACGCCTACCTTGCGGCTTATCCCGAGTGCGGAGAGCAAGTGGCGGCGGCACCATTTATTTTTTGCGAGGGCCTCGACCTGAGCGTACCGCTCGATCAGACCGCTCGAACTCTGGACGAGTTTCGCGCTCGCATTCAGACCATGAGCAACGAAACTTTTTACCTGCACTTTGTGGCGTCAAACGCCAGGCTCGAATTGCAAAGCAATGATTTTTCCATCTGGCTGGCTGACAAGCTCGGAATGGATGAACTAGCGAGAAAAATCAACGAAATCGATTTAACCCAAGTATCACTCGACGCCGCGCGGGAAAACATCCTGCAGTTAATCGACGCATTGCCGGAACGTCACCAATAGCACGGCTAAGTTAAATCGCGCCAACGAAAATGTGTAGTGATACCATCGCTCGGAAAGCGCGCCGCAGGAGAATTCCATGAAATGGACACCCGGGGGTACTAGCCAGGATGTTGAAGATCGCCGCAATGAGGGCGGTGGAGGCGGAGGATTCCAATTTGGAGGGATGCATCTGGGCATTGGCGGCGCACTGATCTTGCTGGTGCTGAGCCTGATTTTCAAACAGAATTTTTTCGCGCTGCTCGGAGGCGGAACGTCTGGCCCGAGCTCGCCCGCGATAAGCCAGCCGGACACGGCTCGGGACCAGCAGGAACAGCCTCTGGTCCAGTTCGTGTCCTTCGTCCTGGACGATACACAAAGAACGTGGGACCAGATTTTGCCCGAACAAGCCAGCAGGCCTTACCGGCATGCGAAGCTGGTGCTCTTCCGAAACTACACACAGTCAGGATGCGGCGGTGCGGAATCGGCGACCGGTCCGTTCTACTGCCCGTCGGATGAGAAGGTCTATATCGATCTCGGATTTTACGACGAGTTACGCCAGCGATTTGGGGCTCCCGGTCAATTTGCCCAGGCTTACGTGCTGGCACACGAAATCGGCCATCACGTGCAGAAAATTACCGGCATCGAGAACCGCGTTCGACAGCTGCAGCGCGGGAATCCGGGAATGGAGAACGCCTTGTCTGTGAGAATGGAGTTGCAGGCGGACTGTCTGGCGGGGGTGTGGGCGCACACGACGCAACAGAGAAGTCTATTGGAACAGGGCGATGTGCAGTCTGCGCTCGGCGCAGCTGCAGCAGTCGGAGACGACCGATTGCAAAAAATGTCGCGGGGACATTTGAGTCCCGAGTCGTTCACGCATGGAACGTCGGCAGAACGGATGCAGTGGCTTCAGAAGGGTCTCGACAGCGGGTCGATCGCAGCGTGCAATACGTTCGATAGCAGTCAATGATTCAGCAAGGTACGAGCTTTTATCGGTCAGCTGGAGAACCCGTATCGCGACTTTTTTCCATCCGGGCTTTGGCAGCCTTTGCCTTTTCCGGATCGACCCAGGAGTCTTGAGTAACCAGGGTGGACTGCGACGGCAGGGCAATTGCGGCTCCGGTCCGCTCGATTCCCTCCAAAATCGAAAAAATCAGAGCTTCTTGTTCCGTGAGAAATTCAGTGTAATCACGCACAAGCATGTACGCGTAAATTTCGACTTCAATCGCGTATTCTGCGAGACGTAGCAAACGAACACGCGAGGACGCGTTTTCCACCCGGGTGTTTTGCTTAAGAACCAAACGAACTTCGTCCAGGACGTACCGGAGATGTTCCGAAGAGAGGTCGTAACGCAGGCGGATCAGCTGGCGGAAGAGGATCTTGTCGCGCTGGCGGTAGTTCTCGAGCACCGCGGCAGCGACGATGCCATTAGGAATGGTAACGACGGTTCGCTCTTCGGTCCGCAGCTTCGTGGAGCGAAGGCCGATGTCTTCGACCGTTCCGCGCTGGTCGCCAATGCGGCAGGCATCTCCGATTTGAAGAGCCTTGTCGGTCAGCACCGAAATGCCGCCGAGCAAGTTTTCAAACGTTTTCTGCGCGCCGAGACCGATGGCCAGGCCGCCAATGCCGAGACCGGCGAGCGCTGCCGTAACGTTAACGCCGAGCCCAGACAGAACCACGAGGACGACTGCGATAAAGACCAGAACTTCCAAAACACGGCGCGCCAGCGAGACGATCGAGCGCTCCGCCATGCGGCCGCTCGAAGTAAGCCGGGCGCTGATACGGTCCGAAGCTTCGCTGATAATCCGGGCCACCAGCCAGTAGAAGGCGAATGCAAGAAAAATCCAGATGATGCGGCGATAGTGCTGCCGGTAGACAATCGACGCGCCGATTTGGAACACCAGAACATAGTGAACCAGGGCGGCGAGGAGGAGCGTACCTGGACCGATATGAAACAGCGATTTCCCCAGAACCACATTCGGATCGAGCTTCTTTCTGTAATAGCGGATCGCCAGGCGCGGGATGAGTGAGAGAATCCAGCCGACTAGAACGGCCAGGGGGATCCCGAGAAGTATGGCGATCCATTGCCACAGCGGCATGAAGAAAAAGTGCGTTTTGGCAAGATAGGGCGGAAGCTTGCGTTCGACTTCGGAAAACTGCAACGAATCGTAGATTTCCGGAATGGTTTCCAGAGACTTGCGGGAAATGAACCAGAGCTTGTTGCCGTGCTCATCGTCCATGCGCAGCAGGGCGATCGAAAAAGTGCCGGAGCCTTCGCGGACACCGGTAAGCAGTTCCTGGTTCGGAGGCAAGCCGTCATCGAGGCGACCCTGGGGGTCGGGGCTGAGCGAGTCGAGCGAAGAGGCGAGGATCTTCTGATTGATGACTGCAAGAAGTTGCGCGGCAAGATCCTGCTCCTCGGCTGCGCCGAGGCGGCGATGTCCGGGAAGCGGCTGGAAATACTTAGCGGCAACCGAGTAGTTTTCATCCTGCGCCGCGCTGAGAAAGCCCATGACGGTGCCGCGCGGCGTTTCGCGGCCAAGGGCGTCGGAAGCGGTCGCCGCAACCTCCGGCTTTGCCGCGGGCTTGGACGTGAGGCCGGGAATTTGCGCATTGCCGGCCGAGGGTAACAACCATGCCGCAAGCAAGATGAGGCGAAGTCTGTCCATTTCCAGGCTCCTGACTGGCCGAAGAATACTTATCCATGATGGATTTGGGCCCGCCCGGTGTGCAAGTGCTCAGCGTGCGGCGTTGGAAGCCACGGTGGATATCCCAAACTGATCGCGGTACTGCTTCAAGAGAAATTTGTCGGTCATGCCCGCCATGTAGTCGCAAACCACAATGTGCCGGGGAACCGAAACGGCAAGCTCTTCGAAATCAGGAGGCATGGAATCCAGTTTTTCCAGATAAAAGTGAAAAAGACGCTCCAGGTATTCGACCGAACGATCGCGATCTTCAGTGATGAACGGGTTCTTGTAGAGATTTTTTCTCAGAAATTGTTTCAGGCGGACGTTTTCCTGCGAAATTTCCTTGCTCAAAATGGCCAGGCGCTGAGGTGAACGACGCACTTCCTCGACCGAGGCAACTCCGGATTTCTTCGCGCGAGCCGCCGTCGTTTCGATCAAATCGGACGCCAGAACGTTGAGAACGTCTTTGAGCGCTTCACTGAACTTAAGTTTTTCCTTCCCAGATGGATGAGCGCGGTCGACCTCCGCATAGGCCTGAGCGAACAAGGGAACTTCCGCCCGAAGAAGGTCAAGATCGAGGAGTTCGGCTTCGCGAGCGTCGTCGAGATCGGCGGTGTTGTAGGCGATTTCGTCCACCGAATCAATCAGTTGCGCTTCGAGCGGCGGTCGAAGCTCCAAAAGGTATTCGGCAAGCTCCGGGCAGGAGCCGAGTTCATAGTCGCGGGAGTGCTTGATGATGCCTTCGCGCACTTCGAAGGTTAGATTGAGGCCACTGAATTCGAGATAGCGATGTTCGAACTGCTCCACGATGCGTAACGCGTGCAGATTGTGGTCGAACCCAGCGCCATGAGCACGCATCAGCTCATTTAGTTTGCGTTCACCGGCGTGGCCGAACGGCGGGTGACCAATGTCGTGCACCAGCGCCAGCGCTTCGGCAAGTTCGCTGTTGAGGCCGAGAGCAGCAGACACTGTGCGCGCGATCTGTGTGACTTCCAGTGTGTGGGTAAGGCGATTCCGAAAATGATCGGAATAGCGCGTCGTGAATACCTGCGTCTTGGCTTCCAGGCGCCGAAAGGCCCGCGCATGAATGATGCGGTCACGGTCTCGCGCATACTCGCTGCGGTAGGGATGGCGAGGTTCGTGATACCGACGACCGCGTGAATGTTCTTCGCGCATCGCCAGGTTCGCAAGTGAGGAGGGATTCGGGATGGTCCGCTCCGTCGTGCCGTTCTTAGAAAGTTGTCAAGATTTGGGAGCGAGCATATCGAGGCCGCGGTCGGCGCGTTCACCAATTGCAGTACTCGGGTATTCCCTCTTGATCTGCTGATAAAGCGTTGTGGCTTCGGCAGGATTGGTTGTACGCAAAAGGTCAGCGAGTTCAAGAAGCGCGAAAGGCCGCGGCACGAGAACGGATTTTTGTTCAGCAACGGCGCGATAGGTCTTGATAGCGTCGTCCGTCTTGCCGCTGCGCGCGTAGATCGTGGCCATCTGATACTGCGCCATCGCGGAAAGTTCCTTGTCGCTTCCGCTCGCAGCCTTTTTCAACGATTCCAATGCCTGGTTTTGCTTTTCAAGGTCGAGCAGAGTAAGCGCCTGATAAAAGCGAGCTAGTTTTCCGGGATTTGTGCTGGAATATTTGTCCGCGACCACCGAGAACTTTTGCAAGGCTTCCTGCGCGCGCGTCTGGCTGTCCGCGTAGGTCAGTTCACCCGCCTCGACGGGTACGTTTGGCTGGCGGATGGGCGCGTTGTAGACCTTCATGGCGTCATCCAGAGCACCGGAAGCGATGACGGTTTGGCGGTCAGTGTAAAACTTCCATCCGCCATACACCAGGGCGACGGCGATCACAACGGAAACCAGAATAGCCGCGGCCTGACTGTGGGAAAAGACTGCCTCCGCCCCGTGCTCAATAGCGTCGTGAATCCGGTCCTGCTTCAGTTCCTTGCGCGAAAGATGATCTGCCACCGTGTTCTCCTGCCAGTCAACTAAACTTCAATCTTATCACAGGGGCAGGGTCGCGCGGACCGCCGGTGCGATTGTGAGATACTTGGACCGTAGGTCGCAACGCCCGCCGTCATGAACTGCCTCTCCGCGTGCATCATCACCTTGAACGAAGAGCATAATCTGCCGCGTCTGTTGGCGTCGCTACGCGCGATTGCCGACGAAATCATCGTGCTTGATTCGGGCAGCACGGATCGCACGGAAGCCGTTGCGCGACAAAACGGAGCAACATTTCACTTTCGTCAATGGACCAACTATGCTGATCAGAAGAATCATGCAGCTTGGCTGGCGAGCATGGATTGGATTCTTTCGCTGGATGCAGACGAAGAGCTGAGCAGCGCGCTACAGACGGCAATCCTCGATTGGAAGAAACGACCGCCGCGCTTTGAAGCGTACGAAGTTGCGCGCCGGACTTGGTATCTGGGCGCGTGGATCAAGCACTCTGGCTGGTATCCAGACTTCAAAACGCGACTATATCGAAAGGGTGTCGCCCAATTCGCGGGCGGCCTGCATGAAACGCTGAGTTTTGATCGGCCGCGTGGAAGGCTGGCCGGTGATTTGCTTCATTACACAGTCCACGATTTCGCGGAACACGAGGCAAACGTGGAGCGGTACTCGACGCTGGCTGCGCGGCAAATGTTCGAGCAAGGCAAGCGCCGATGGCTCGGAGCGCTGTTCTTTGCTACGCCGTGGAGCTTTGTTCAAAACTTCCTCCTGAGAGGCGGGTTTCTGGATGGATATCGCGGTGCGCTAATTGCGAGAATGGCCGCGCGGACAGTGCGTTTGAAGTACTGGAAGCTCGGAAAACTGATCGCGGCGCACAGGAATGCCCGAGAGGTTGCGCGGTGATTCCTTTGTTGGTGGACCTCGAACGCGAATGGCGCGGCGGCCAGAATCAGTTTTTCCTGCTGATGAAGGGATTGTACGAGCGGGGTCAAGCTGCGGAACTGCTCGCCGCGAGGGGTTCCTCGTTGGGCCATCGAGCCTCGAAGGCCGGTTTTTGCGTCCATTACACGTCGAAAGACAAGCTCCGCCTCCCCGCAGCGAGAAAAATTCGCAGTTTGATGGGCGACGGACGATTCGATGTCGTGCATGTGAACGAATCCCATGCTCTTTCGGCTGCGTGGCTTGCCCGGGCTCACCGGCACGGCGCACTTTTGATTTCGCGGCGCGTGGGATATCCACTCGGCCAAAATTACTTTTCGCGCGCGCGATTCGGAGCAGCTGAGCGAATTATTGCGAACTCGAATTGGGTCGCCGAGCAAGCCATCGCTTCGGGCGCGCCCAAAAACAAAGTTACGGTCGTCTATGAAGGAGTTGAAATTCCACAAACCGTCGCTACAGGGGCGCGGCGTGCATATCGTGCTCGCTGGGGAGTTCAGGATGACGAGCAACTCCTGGCGTGCGCTGGCGTCTTGGTAAAGAACAAAGGCCAGGAATGGGTGATACGCGCGCTGGCGCAACTTCGGGCGGAATTTCCCCGCTCGAAGCTGCTTTTGGCAGGAGAAGGGGCAGACCGGCCTCGGCTGGAAGCTTTGACAGCCGGGCTGAAACTGCAAGACGCGGTGATTTTTGCAGGATTTGTCCGGGACATGGAATCGGTCTACGGCGCGATTGACCTGTTTGTTTTCCCCGCGCTGTTTGAAGGGCTGGGAACCTCGCTGCTGGCAGCAATGTCTCACGGCGTGCCATCCGTAACTTATTTCGGCTGCGCCCTAGGCGAAATTGTGGAGAACGGCAAGAGTGGCCTGCAGGTAGAACCGCAAAATTCTGAAGCATTGGCAACGGCGATTCGAGGTATTCTTCGCGACCCGCGCGCAGCCGGTGAAATGGGAACTGCCGGGCGGCAAAGAATCGAGGAAGTCTTTTCGGCGGAGCGGATGGTTGAAAGAACGCTGAGCCTGTACCGCGAAGCGTGCCGATGAGCCGCTGATCCGAAAGTGCTTGCGCGCGCCGCACGGCTGATGGAAAGTTAGGCAAAAACATTTTTTCCTTTGAGGTGAGCCCATGCGAAGAATTCTCTTCTTTTTCTCACTCTGCCTTGTCGCAGATTTTTGTTCGGCGCAAAGCCCAGCTCCTCCGGGCAAATCTGCGGACCTTGCCCTTACCGCCGTCGGCCGGCAGCACCATCCGATCCAAACCGCCAACAAAGAGGTGCAGGAATATTTCGACCAAGGCATTACCCTGCTCTATGGATTCAATCATGAAGAGGCTGCGAGAGCTTTTCAAAAAGCCGCAGAGCTTGACCCAGCGTCGCCCATGCCGTTATGGGGCGTCGCTTTCGCTGCCGGACCGAATTACAACATGGACGTGGACGCATCGCGTGAAAAGGCAGCGTTTGAAGCAATACAAAAGGCGAAAAAGCTGGCAGAGCATTCTCCCGCGGTTGAACAGGATTACGTGAACGCACTGGCTGTAAGGTATTCGGGCGAAGCCAACCCGGATTACAGGAAGCTGGCTCAAGCCTACGCCGAGGAAATGCGGCGCCTTTCGCAAAAATACCCGGAAGACCTGGATGCCGCGACGATTTACGCCGAAAGCTTGATGAATCTGAACCCATGGAAGCTGTGGAGCGCAGACGGCAAGCCCAACGAAAACACCGAAGAGATTGTGCGCGTGCTTGAAAGCGTGCTGGCCCGCGATCCGACGCACGCCGGAGCAAATCACTACTACATCCACGCGGTGGAAGCGTCTCCGTGGCCGGAACGCGCCTTGCCCAGCGCACTGCGTCTCGAAACTATGGTGCCCGGGGCCGGCCACCTGGTGCACATGCCTGCCCACATCCACTCCAGGGTCGGAGATTTTTCGAGCGCCGCGGAAAGCAACGTGAAGGCGATCGAGGCAGACACTACATACGCAAGGGAAGCCCAGCAATCCGGCAGCATCTATGACCTGATGTATCACAGCCACAACGAGCACTTCCTAGCCTTCGCCAGAGCGATGCAGGGCCGGTACTCGGAAGCGAAAAAAGCCGCCGATGGGATGGAGAAACGCCTGGTCCCACATGCTGACATGATGCCGATGCTCGATTCGTTTGTTTGGACGCCGATCTGGGTCGATCTGCGGTTCGCGAAGTGGCCGGAAATTCTCGCGCGCCCCGAGCCTTCCGTTCATCAGAAAGTGCCGCACCTTATGTGGCGATACTCGCGGATCCTGGCATACGCTTCGCAAAAACAGGCTGCAAGGGCCGAGGGGGAACAAGCGCTCTTCCTGAAGGAAGCCGCAGCTCTGCCGAAGGAAGCTCCCATCGGACAGATGAACCCCAACGACGCGATGCTTGCCGTTGCGACCGAAATCGCTTCCGCGAAGCTGGATGCCGCTAGAGGCGACATGGACTCGGCAATCAAGCACTGGCGAATGGCCGTAGAAGCCGCGGATAAGCTGAACTATACGGAACCACCGGACTGGTATTACCCGGTGCGGGAATCGCTGGGCGTCGCGCTTCTTGCCAGCGGAAAGGCGAAGGAAGCGGAACAGGTCTTCCGCGATGATTTGAAGCGGAACCCGCGCAACCCGCGATCCTTGTTTGGACTGAGGGAAAGTCTTGCGGCGCAACACGCCGACACCGATGCGGCGTGGGTGGACCGGCAGTTTCGAGCGGCCTGGAAAAACGCCGACGTCGAATTGCGGTTAGGGGACTTGTAAGAAGAACGAGCGCCAAGGAGCAAGCGGAAAAATGAAACGCCGAGCGGGTCCTTCTCACGCCGCTCGGCGTTTCAAGATTGTACTTCGCGCTAGTTATCTGCTTTCTTGCGTTCCGTCTGTTCCCTCCCGTCCGCTACGCCGTTCGGCCAAGCTATCTGGCATTTTGAACAACCCATCGTCCTCGCGGCTCGAGGAACTCCACACCAACCGCAAAGCCGTCGCCTTGCATTGGTTGGCAGTAGGCCACCCGAGCTGAGGAGCGAAACTCTCCGGAACGCGAAATGAAGTTGAGCTGGTCATTCGGCTCCCAGCGCCGCGAGCTCACTACCCGCGCTCCGCGTTGACTGACGTTTTCCGTAAATGTTGCTTCGGCGCCTGGCACCTGCCGGTTGCCTTCGAGATACACGCCGATCTCCATGGGAATGCGGCGCTCAGCGCGGTGGAAGGGATGGACCTGGCTGCTAGTTTTGCTCATGACTGGTCCAATCCTCAGAGACACGCGGCGATGCGCGAAAGATTTTGAATGCTGCTGCTTCGATGCTTCATGCGGTACAGAGCCCGATCCGCGGCCGCGAGCAATTTTTCCGGAGTATCGCCGTCAGCTGGATACGTGGCGATGCCGGCGCTGGCGGAGACGGCTGGCACTTCAGAATCCGCAGCCATTTTTTCCTGAACGCGGGCGACGATGCGGCCCGCGATTTCCGAGTCGGCTTCGGGAAAGACGATGGCGAATTCGTCGCCGCCGTAACGCGCAGCGGTATCAATAGCACGGCAATGATTGCGCAAGATTTTGCCCAGGCGCACGATGGCCCGGCTGCCGGTCAGATGGCCATATTGATCGTTGATGGCCTTCAGCCCGTCCATGTCGAAGAGCACAACGCTGAAGGGACGCTGCGTGCGGCGCGAACGGTCTAGCTCGGCCTCGATCACGCTAAGCAGGCGGCGGTAGTTGGCAAGACCAGTCAAGGAATCACTGACGGCGAGTATCCGCACCTGATCAAAAAGCCTGGCTTGGTCGAGCAGCGCCCCACAGAGCATGACCACGTAGCTTGCGGTCTTGCTCAACTCGGCCAGAAAGAACGGCCCGTCCAGAAGATGCCGCGAGAACGCCGCCGAAACGTGACAGATCACGTTGAGCGAAGCGACGAGAAAGAGCGCATGGTCGTAAACGGAGGCCGATTTTTCGTCCTGCTTGATACGGAAACGGAAAGCAACGGCTGCGCCGAAAAATAGCAGCGCCGGAAGCAAATCCCACGAGCGAGAAAGCCACCGCGATGGGTGCGCGGTTGGAGCGGAAGGCGCGGCGAGAAATGCTGCGCTGGTCGCGTACGCGGCCAGCGCCACGACCAGCAGCGCGACCGCAATTTCCTTGCTGGGTTGCCGAGCAGTCGGCGTGTATTTTTCCACTGCGAGTGCTGCCAGCAACAGTACGGCAAGCAGCGTACGGCTGACCATCCAGCCCAGCGGAATGTGCAGCCCGGCCCCGCCAATGTGAAGGATTTGATTGAATTGAAAATAACCCACCGTTTCGATCAGACCCGAAAGCACGAATCCGAACGAGAGAATGAGCGCCGTGCGGTCATGCGTGCCGCGGAAACGAACCAGGGCGTTGGCCGCGTAACAAAAACTCAAAAGCGTGCCGCCGACTTCCAAATAAAGATAGGTCTGATAATTTCCCGTGAAATTCGCGCCGCGGAGATAAGTCACGCCCGCGAGAAACGGCAACCCTAACGCAAAGACCCCAAGGATCCAGGCTGCAGGAGGCCAGCGGCGGAGAAACTCGGCGATTCTGGACCAAAGACGCAAACAAAACCCCCAATTGCCGACAAAAACCAGCAAGTCCGGAGGAGTGCACGCCGGCGACCTATTTTGCTAGTCTTTGGCGGTTCGTAACTCTTTGAAAATAAGCTATTTGTTTAGACAGCGGGACGCCGTCCGAACGACTTTATCGCAAAGCCGAGACGTGAGAATCAGAGCAAAAGGCCCGGCCGCGGTTCACTAAGCCACTTGTTTCTAGACAGTTACATCAGCATTGGACACTATTCCTCAAGCGGGACAGCGAGTCTCAGCTTGAGACAGTCTCAGGCCTGGCAAAATTAGGGGGCGGGATCAGATTTTGGGCTTGGGAGGGGGTAATTCCCGAGCGGATACCGCGTCGGTAAATCCGGTCGTCTTATGAGACCCGTCGCAAAACGGCTTGTTTAGAGAGTGGCCGCAGCGGCACAGGCTGACGACGGTTCGCCCGGCAAGTCCGAAGGCCTGCCCCTGCGGATCGACGATCTCGAAATCGCCCTCGACTTTGATAGAGCCATTGTTGTTGATCGTAATCTTCGTCGCGGGCATTCCGTCTCCGGCGCGTCAGATCCTACGCGCACTCGAAATCATAGCCGAACCCTCGAGAAAGCGCGAATTGCTGCAGCGGACCATCTCCGGCGCGGCATTCGCCGCAATCAAGGCACGGGAATTTCGCGTAACGCACCCGTGGTTACATCGTAGGCGTAGCCGCGCACTTGAATCTCGCTTGGCAGAAACGGATTTCGCCGGATGCGCAGAACGTTTTCCGCGATGTTTTGATCGATATCGCGGAACGCATGGAATTGTAGACGAGACGCATCGCTTCCCGTATCGCTTGAAAGTCTCCGGCGAAATTCGTCGTCAGTGATGGCCATCAGCCCGCACTGGGTGTGCTGGATCACGGCGATGGCGCGAGTTCCAAGAAGATGAGTCGAGAGGATCAGAGAGCGAATCGCGTCCTCAGTCGCAAGGCCGCCTGCGTTACGGATCATGTGCGCATCGCCCACGCTCAGGCCAAGCAATTGCTCGAGGTCCATGCGCGAGTCCATGCAGGTGAGAATGACGAGTTTCTTCACGGGCGGGGTTTGCAGATGCCCGAGATCGAAACGCTTGGCGTAGGCCTTGTTGTGTTCCATCAGCTCGTCGAAGATGCCGACGGCTGTTCCCGCCGCTGTTTTGTGCATGATTAGTATTTAGGAACGTTCGGATCGACTTCCTCCGACCAGGCCAGGATTCCGCCCTTCAGATTGTGGATCTTGCGGAAGCCGGCTTTGCGCAGAAAGTCCACAGCTTCGGCCGAGCGCTTGCCGCTGCGGCAGTGCGCCACAATTTCGCGCGACGAATCGAGTTCGTGCACGCGGCGAGGCAGTTCGCCAAGCGGCAGCAAATGCCCCTTGATGTTGCAAATCTGATATTCATGCGGCTCGCGCACATCGAGAATGTAAACCTCGTCGCCGCGATCGAGGCGTGCCTTCAACTCCCTCGGCGTCATCTCGGGAACGTGTAAGTCCGGCGCTGGAGCTTCTTCGCCGCGCACGCCGCAGAATTCGTAATAGTCGATCAGCTGATGGATCGTGCGGTTTTTTCCGCACATCGGGCAGTCAGGATTCTTGCGCAGCTTGAGTTCGCGAAACTTCATGCCCAGCGCGTCAAAAAGCAGCAAGCGCCCCACGAGATGATCGCCCGCGCCGAGGATCAGCTTGATCGTTTCCATCGCCTGGATCGAACCTACGATCCCGGGCAGCACACCCAGCACTCCGCCCTCAGCGCACGAAGGCACGAGGCCGGGCGGAGGTGGTTCGGGATACAAGCAGCGATAGCACGGCCCATCCGCCATGCCGAACACCGTAGCCTGCCCTTCAAAGCGGAAGATCGAGCCATATACGTTGGGCTTGCCGAGCAGGACGCACGCATCGTTGACAAGATAGCGCGTCGGAAAATTGTCGGTGCCGTCCACAATGATGTCGAAATCCTCGAAGAGTTCCAGAGCGTTGGCGCTGGTGAGCTGGGTCTCGAAGCTCTTGACCTCGATGTCGGGATTGAGGTTCGACAAACGTGCTCTAGCCGCTTCGCTCTTGTGCTTCCCGACATCGCTGGTGCCGAATGTCACCTGACGCTGCAAATTGGTGAAGTCCACCACGTCGAAGTCCACCAGCCCCAATTTGCCGACTCCGGCGGCCGCAAGGTAGAGACCAAGCGGCGCGCCAAGTCCTCCCGTACCGATCAACAGCACTTTGGCATTCTTCAGTTTGAGCTGGCCCTCCATGCCGACCTCCGGCATGATCAGGTGCCGGCTATACCGTAGAATTTCTTCATTGGATAAGCCTGCGGCCGGCGCATTCACGCCAAGCGTTTGCGTTCTTGTTGCCATGATTTCCCGCCTGTTCCCCGATAAATTCGGGCTAATTCCCTTCCCTACCGCCGGCGATCGAAGGCACGATGCTTACGACGTCGCCGTCCTTCACCGGCGTAGCTTCCTTCGCCATGTAGCGAATGTCTTCGTCATTCAAGTAGACATTCACGAAACTGCGGAGCCTTCCATCATCGGTAAAAAGATGCTTTCGGAGCTCGGCAAATTGCTGGGTGAGCCCGCCGAGCGCCTCACCGACGGTCTGCGCGGAAACCTCAGCCGAGTCCTTTTTCGCTGCATAAACCCGCAGCGGGGTCGGGATCATCACTTTCACGGCCATCATTTTCTCCGTCGTCTTAAAGAATCTTGCCACACGCCTCGGACTCACAGTGCTGCGCGGTTGCGAATTTCGATATTCTCCTGCGCATAGTCCTGCCGGTCGTCGTTCAACCTCCACGACGTCATTTCTGCAGGGACTCCGGCCATGACGCTCACAATCACATAGCTGTACCATGGCCACGCATGTTCCCGGTCAAACGAGCTCGGCCGCGCCGGATGGTCGGGATGAGAATGGTACCAACCCACGACTTCCAGGCCCTGTTCACCGGCTGCTTTCTCTGCCTCGCGCACGTCTTCAGCGGCAACGGCAAAGCGGTTGCGCGGAGAATCGTCGCGCCGATTGACCAACGGAAACAATCCCACAACTTCGCGAGGCTGGTCAGGCGATTTTTCTTCAAAAGCCGAATCGCGCCCGAGCAACGCGCCACAACACTCGTGAGGAAAAGTCTCCGCACTGTGATGACGAATGCGCTCCGACAAGTCGTGGCTGATCCACAGTTGAAAGTTTTCGGCCATCGCTACTCTTCATCCCAAAATCGCTCGCTCAAGTATTTTGCCGCAGAATCGGCAAAAACTGTGACTATCAAAGCCCGCTCGCCGGCGGGGATCCTGCTGGCAACAGCAAAGCAGCCGTTTAGCGCCGCGGCGGCACTAGGACTAACCAACAATCCTTCCTCGCGCGCCAGTCGCTTCACCATGCGGTAGGATTCCTCCGTCGAAACTTCCAGATTTTCGTCGGCCAGCGTGTCGTCGTAAATTGCGGGACGCATCGCCGTAGGCATGTGTTTCCAGCCCTCGAGTCCATTCCACGGGCCGTCCGGCTGTAAGCTGATGCAGCGAATCTCTGGATTGAATTCTTTCAACCGCCGCGTCGTTCCCACAAACGTGCCGCTCGTTCCGAGCGCCGCGACAAAATGTGTGATTTGTCCTTCCGTCTGTTCCCAAATTTCGTTGGCCGTGCCGCGATAGTGCGCCTGCCAGTTAGCGGGATTGCTGTATTGATCCGGATAAAAGTATTTTTCAGGCTCGGCAGCGGCGAGTTCACGCACCCGCCGGATCGCGCCGTCGGTCCCTTCATCGCCGGGCGTCATGACGAGCGTCGCGCCGTAGGCTTCGAGGATGCGTTTGCGTTCTTCAGAAGCGCTGTGCGGCAAAAACAGTTTCACCCGATAACCGAGCGCCGCGCCGATCATGGCATAGGCAATGCCGGTGTTGCCGCTGGTCGCATCCAGAATCGTCTTGCCAGAACGAAGCTCGCCGCTCGCGATCCCCGCCTGAATCATGCTCTGCGCCGGGCGGTCCTTCACCGAACCGCCAGGATTGAGCCATTCCGCCTTGGCCGCAATTTGCACATTCACCAAATGCGACGCGATACGCTCGATCCTAAGGAGCGGCGTGTTGCCGATGCGTTCGAGCACACCCTCACCCAGACGCTTCTCCCGAACGGGTGAGGAGGCAACTCCGAGCTTGTTTGACTGGGCCGTGGCTGTAACCCCTTGCAGCAACTAGACGTCTCGGATATCCGACCAGTTTACTCTCAATTGGATGCTTTTCACCTCGCGAAGGATAAACCAACCGCTTTCGTCAGGAGCCACTCGGCTTACGCCTGTGCCGGCCCTCGTTACGGCACTTTACAGGCTTGCGCGGTTTCTTTACTCTTGAAGCGCCATGTGGAATGTCGAAGAACGTTTTTCACCAAAGGCGATTGAGAGCCTCGCTGCCCTCGGTTTTGCCGTGGGAAGCACGCGCGGCGTCGTGCGCGTGGAAAAATTCGGTTGTGGGGCGGAGTTCCGCCAGGGCACCGATTCCAAATTCCAGCTCACCGTGTTGCCGACGATCATGGTGAAGGGCCAATTTGCTCGCTTGTGGGACGCCGGGTACCAGAAATTTCTGCTCACGGATGACGGACTGAAGCTCCCGGCGTTGGCTTCGCACTTGCAGAATCTTCGTAAATTCAACGAGGAACTACGCACGGCTCTCGGCATCCCGACTTTTTATAACGAAGCGCTGGGTTCGGTCAGCCAGGTTTCCGTCTACGACCGTGTCAAAGGGCGTGCAGGCGATGTGCCGGACGAAACCGTCGGAGCGCACGGCCCCAGTTCCGGCCATTGACCCTTTCATCGGTCGCCCGCTTTCCGCTGGCAGCAGTTTCGCCTTTCTGCGCATCTACTCTATTGCCTGCGTGATACACGGAGACACCCAGCGATGCCACGCGTTGTTGCTTACATGGATGATTTGTTTTTTCAGATGAAACTTGCCGAAACGGCAAAACATCTCGGCCTGGAAGTCAAAGTCGCTTCGAATGCCGATTCCCTGCTGCAATTGCTTGAACCGCCTCCGCAACTCGTGATTGTGGATTTGAACGCCCGCTCGCAGCCGCTCGTAGCCGTGCAGCTGCTTCGCAGCGCGCAACCGCAGCTTCGCGTAATCGGATTTCTATCTCACGTGCAGACCGGGCTCGCCGAACAGGCCAAATCCGCCGGCTTCAGCGAGATCATGCCGCGCTCAAAATTTTCCATGAACCTTCCTGAAATTCTCGCGTCTGCGCTGGCCAACGAAGAATGCTGAGCAAGAATCTAGTCGTCGCCACGGCAATTCTCTTCTCGTTCTGCGGAGCTCCCGGTACTTACGCTCAGGAGTCCAGCTCTCGTCCGGATACTGCGACACCCGGGCCACCAAGGTTGCCGACTGCGAACAACTCAGCGGCTTCGCCAAACGCCTTAGCCCCCGATGCACCCTCCGCCGCTCTCCGCGATCTGCTAGCTGCCGCGTGCGCGCACGATGAAACGCTCTTTGCAAGATTTCTAACTTCCCGGAACGCAGAGGCCTTCGCGCGGCTCACTCTGAGCGCCCGCACGGAACTCATGAAGCGTTTCGTGCTACTCGACGGCACAGGCAGAGCTGCGCTTTCCGCCAACCCCTCAGGTCGCCCTACGATTCGTTGCACCACTCCAGATGGCGCCGCCGAGATCCAACTTGGCGGAGCCGAACTGCGCGAAAACATCGCCCTCCTGCCTCTCGACATCCGCGACGTTTCCGATCTCCGGGCAGGCGACCCTCACCACATCTTGATTGGCATGGTGCGCGAGAATTCCTCCTGGAAAGTGCTTTCGCTTGGCATGTTGTTTTTTGATCTTCCGTCGCTCGAGGTGGAATGGGACCAGGCGGCGATCGGCGGCAACGAACGTCAGGCGCTTGCCGACATCAAAACGATCACCGCAGCGATTGAAACCTACCGCAAGACCTATTCCCGCCTCCCCGAATCGCTCTCAAGACTTGGCCATGCTTCCAAGCCTTCTCCTGACGCGGCCGGCTTGCTGGAACCAGATCTCGTTTCGGGAACCAGCAACGGTTACGTGTTCCGTATGGTCATCGTCGGCGCGAACGATCTGGGTGCGCCGGCACAGTACGAGGTCTCCGCCACCCCTGTCACCTATGGGCGCACTGGCAAGCTGTCATTCTTCCGCGACGCCAAGGGCAAAATCCATGCTGCCGATCATCAAGGCGGAGTCGGCCACTCTCTCGATCCGGCTGTTGAATAAATAACTCCTCGTTACGATGTCACTCTTCCGAACGCCTTTTCCCCTTCTTTCTTGTTTTCGTTGCGAAATCCCCGCACAATCGGGCGGGCTGTCTTTCCAGTGCTCCTGAATCTCGCAGGGGATTCTCCGAGAGATTGGATGGTGTCACGCACAATGCAGGACAAGCGCACCGATCCTCGCGTTCCGTTGATTGCCATAGCAGAAGTCACCGAGGTTGCCACTGGAACGTGTCTCGCGGCCCGTACCAGTGATTTGAGCCGCACCGGCTGTTACATCGACACCTTGAATCCCACGCCCTCTAAAACCGTTGTTCGGGTTCGGCTCACTCATGGCGGCGAAGTACTCGAGCTCCCCGCGCGCGTCGTGTACGTTAGTCCAGGACTCGGTATGGGCGTTCGCTTCGATGACGACTTGCCTCCGGCACAACTGGCCGTCCTCGATCGCTGGCTGGTCGAAGCAAAGTAGGGAACACCCCGCTCCTCACAAACTCGATTTCCCTCCAGCCGGCTCGGTTTGCTGCGCTATTCATTTGGCGATACCATCTTTCTTCTTCTCATGCGCCTATTTGGAAGCTCCGTTCGCTGCGCTGTTGCCTTCTGCGTCTGCGTGCTCACGCTGTTGGTTCCGCAACTTTCTGCTGCACAGGAAGAACTCCCTCCCGCACCGCTTCCCGTCTTCGAATTTCACAGTGGCTTTTGGCTGAATTTGCACCACACACTCTACCGCATGGCCCGCTTGCAAAGAGCGTCCACCTCAACAGCGAGCACTGCCGCAACGAACTTTGGACTGGGTACTCTCTCTCCCGCGGAACATCGTGCCTGGGCTTCAGCCATTGCCTATTACTCGAAAACCTACGCCGACAAGGACCTTACCGTCAGTCTGGAAATGATTCTGGTCAAAAACCAGCTCGGCGATTTTGAAACCTGCGAAGACCTCGCAGGCATCAAGAAAAAATCTTGCGACGCGGGCCTTCCAGTCAAGCTCACCGAGACGCTTGGTTTAGCGGCTCCGGTCTATCGTGCTCACCTCTGGCAGGAACACGATCGCGCCAACCGCCGGTGGATTGCCGCGGTCGCTCCACTTGTCCGCCGCAATGGACTCGATTTATCTCATCGGCTCGCAGAAATCTACCAGACCAATTGGCCGAAAGAACGCATTCGCGTGGACGTCGCCTCCTTCGCCAGTTCCGCCGGAGCATACACCACGCTGGATCCGCTGCGGGTCACCGTTTCCAGCTCCGACCCTCGCAACCAGGGCGCCGAAGCTCTTGAGGTTCTTTTTCACGAGGCTTCACACGGCATCGCCGACGGCGTTCAAGATGCCATCTTCCGCGAATGCCGCCAGCGCGACAAACCTATTCCCCGCGACCTCTGGCACGCTCTGCTTTTCTACACGACCGGAGAGGTCATCCGGCCGCTGGCGTCAAATGCCGGCGACTCGTCACCTTCCTCCTCATCCTCGGCAGGTTACGTCCCCTACGCCGTCCGCCAAGGCCTCTACAAACGCGGCTGGGAAAATTATCTCCGCGTCCTCACCCAATACTGGCAACCGTATCTCGACGGCCGTGTAGAATTCAGCGACGCCATCGCTCATATGGTCTCCGCCCTCTAGGCTGGCTCTTTTGGTGGCCGACGTTCCGGCCGGCGTTCCCCAAGCTTCGAGAGAACTGTCGGTGGTGCACCCGGCGATTTTCTGGGGCCGGGTTCTTCCGCTCTTGCCTTTTTTGGAGCGCCTGTCGGCCCGCGCTTATGCATTCGGGATCCGCGTCTCGAGGAACACCAGGGGCGCAGAGACCCTAGAGTCTCTGCGCCCCCAAACGTCGTCCCGCTAGCGAACTACATTCAGCGCTCGCTTACGGCTTTTTGGGAATGGCACCGGCCTGAAACAAATCGGAAAGATCCGTCGCGTTGGCTGCGTCTGCCAGATACGGTCCCGCATGAAAGATGTTCTGCCAGGTGCGCAGATCGGAGGAGTGCGAGTAATTCAGCGGGCTCGCGTACGGCAGCCCCCCGACATTCTCATGCGCTCGGTCCGAAATAATGATTTCAGGAATCGTGTGGTTGAAGTCGTCCGCTTTATCACCATTCACGCCGTCCGATTCCGATTCGTCAAACCAGATCACGATCACGCCATGATTCTTGTACGCATTCGACGCCATGATCATCGGCACAATCTGGCGCAGGAAGTCGTCTCCCTGCAGGATCTTCGCCGGATCGCCGGTCAGCCCTTTGTAGCCGGCGCTGAGCGCGGTGTGCATGTCGTTGTACTGGTTCGGTGTAATCCAGGTGTAGTCCGCAACCGTGTCGTTCGCCAGATCGCAGCCAGTTGCTGCAACGGCGCATAGTGTAAAGACAGCGCGTTCGCCGGCGTCGCGTCGTTTCCCCCATTGCTGTCGCTGAAAAACACCTGCGGATTATGCTTCGCCGCATAGTTGTATTGCACTCCGTCGTTCCAGTCGTTCACCGTTCCGGCCGCAAAAATTCCCGAAAAGCTGTGCAATGGAACTGTCCATTCCGACTTCGGCAAAACCACGTTCGTAAGCTGACCGGTGGCATTCTTGGTCAGATCGATATCTTCCTGGTAGGACTTCCACGTCTTCCCGGCTTTCGTCAGCAAAGTGGTCAAGTGCAGCGGCGTATCCTGGTTCGTTCCGCCTGTGTCTGGATCAGCATCGCTGGCCACGCCAAAATTCGTGCCCGCTTCCGCCCAGATGTAGTTCGGCTCCGAAGGGTGAATGTCGGGATTGTTTCCATCCGAAGTGGCCAGCACGTTGTGATACGCCTTGGCGTATGCGACCTGCTGGCTGATATTCACCTCTGCCCCGTCGATGATTGCCACCGCCGTTCCGTTCACCAGACTGTTGATGAACGGCGCGTTCGGGTTCTGATAAATCTGCTGGATTCCCCCGGTGAACTGATTCGCCGGTTGCGTCCAGTTATGATTCTCCATCGCGATGACGAACACTTTCTTGACTTCCTGAGCGTTGCTGCTGGTGCTGCCCACGGTCAGGCCCACCAGCAGTCCCACCGCACCTAGGTGCTTCCAATAAGACATGAATTCCCCCATACCAGAGATTCACGCCCACGATGGAGCCTCCGGGTCTGCCAGAGTACCCGCACAACCATCGCGGCGCTGCACAAGGGAATACCAGCCGTATCTTTCAGAAAGATGTTTCTAAGGTTAAGGCAGCAAGACTCGGACGGAAAAACTGTCTATTTCACGTAAACTTTCTTCGCCGCCTCGTTCCCGTGCTCTCCATCCCTAAGCTCGGCCGGCCTTTTCTAGATAGCAATGAGTAGTTCGCCCGTTCCTACAAACCGCTTCTGCACTCAGCCATGCGATCTGAGGCCTGTGGACATTGCTAGCCCGTCTTCAGTGAGCCTGCACGATCTAAGTGCATTAGAATGAACATCCAGGGCCGCCCTTCCCTTACCCTCTTCTCCCGATGGCGCCCCTTCACCCACCGGTTAGAATGTTTGAAGGCTGACCTTATGCCAAAACCACTTGCCGTCTTTGCTGTCTACGAAACACGCGCCGCCGTCGAAACTGCCGCGGATGCTCTGATCAGCGCAGGCTTTCCATCCAAGGACATCTCGGTCCTCTTTCCTGACAAGGTTTCGCTCACCGATGCGGTCTCCGCGCCTGAATCTAAGTCAAATCAGAACCCAGAGAAGGCCACGCGCTCGCAAGACGTCCTCAGCGGAGCCCTCGGCGTTCTGGCTGGCCTCGGCATGTTGGCGATCCCTGGCCTGGGACCCCTCGTCGGCGAAGGCACCCTGAAAGCCGGATTGGCCGGCCTCGGGGTAAAAAGCGCAGTGGGAGACCTTGCCAGGTCTCTCATCGACATCGGCGTCCCGGAACTCGAAGCCAAGCGCTACGAGGATCGTTTGCAACAGAACGCGATTCTTGTAGGTGTGAATTGCTCCACTCTCGATGTGGCCGGGCGCGCAACAGAAATCATCAAGCGTACAGGCGGCCAGGATGCCAGCACCACGACGCCGCCAGCCGGCACTGTCGCCCCGCCGGATCCAAACGTCACAGAAAACGCCGCCGCGAGCGCGAACCTCGCCAAGAAAAAGGCCCGCGGTTCCGATTGAACCTCAGGAAGTCTTCCGCACAAAGAGCCCCGAAAAATACCGGCGATAATGGTAGAACAAAAATATCCAGAGAATCGTCACAACCACAGCAAATTGGGCGCCCACGGGACTTAGAAGGGCGTGGTACAAGATGATATTCACAATCACCGGCCCCAGCAGCGCCAGCGCTAGCGGCACATACCGGTTCACCAGCAGCAGCGCTCCGCCCAGGAATTGCGCCCCCGCTACAAACATCACCCAGTGCGACTGGGAAAACACCACGAAGAACTGCCCCGCCAGTCCGGTCGGCATCGGCCCCATGGGCAGGAAGGGGTGCAACCCGTTCGCACCAAAAAATACAAAAATCAGCCCCAACAGAATTCGCGCTATCAAAACGGCGATTTTCATCGGCGCTCCTTTATGCAGGACTAACGGGTTTTCTTGTCTGACGGCGTGGCGGCCCAAACCGGTGCTTCAATTTAACCACGGTCTCATCTCACCCGCACGATTTCCATACCGGAAGGCCCAATCCTGCATTGCTGGTACGCTCTAGCCCGTTTCATTGGTCCTGTGCTACCCTTCTTTCGGCAAAGAAAAAACGACCGGCACTGCGCCACGCAGGTTCCCTGCGTCGCCCTTCCTTCTAGTTCTCGTTCGTCCGTGCGAGGAGGCGTCTCTTTCGGAGTGGCCCGCCGTGGCAGAAGGAACGTCGATCCCATGTCAGCACATACTGCAACGCTGAAATCCGGCGAACAGACCATTGAAATCAAACTTGCCCATTCCCCGGACTCCGATGACGCTTTCATGTTTTACGCGCTGGCCACGCACAAGCTGCCCACTCCTGGTTGCAAGTACACCCACGTTCTGTCCGACATTCAGACGCTCAACGAAGCTGCGCTCGCGGAAACGTACGACGTCACCGCGGTAAGCTTTGCGGCCTATCCTTCCATCCGCGACAAATACGTGCTGCTCGATTGCGGCGCCAGTTTCGGCGAAGGGTATGGCCCCATTGTCGTCGCTTCCAGGCCCATGAAGAAGGAAGACATCCAGGGTAAGCGCGTTGCCGTCCCGGGGCTGAAAACCTCCGCCTATCTTTCCCTAAAGCTCTACGAACCGGATTTTGAAGCCGTGGTCATGCCCTTCGACAAAATCCTGGACGCCGTGCAGGACGAACTCGCCGATGCCGGTCTCCTGATTCACGAGGGCCAGCTTTTGTATCCGCAGATGGGCTTGCACAAGGTTCTGGATCTCGGGGTCTGGTGGCAGGAACAGACCGGACTTCCTCTCCCGCTTGGCGGTAACGCCGTCCGCAAGGCGCTTGGCCCCGATCTCGGCCGGTTGATCTCCAGAACGATTCGAGAAAGTGTCGAATACGGCCTCGAACATCGCGAAGACGCTTTGAAATACGCGATGCAATTCGCGCGCGACATGGAAACCGAACTCGCCGATCAGTTTGTCGGCATGTACGTCAACAAGTGGACCCTCGGCTACGGCGAAAAAGGAAGACAAGCCGTCCAGGAGCTCATCACCCGCGGTACCAGGGCCGGCATCATCCCGGGCCCAGACTCCGTCGAATTTCTTGCGGAGATTTAGCGTAATAGATTGTTAAATTGCGTTCTCCTATGAATCGAACACTCTGGCGGCAGTTTGCCTTTCTCCTTTCTCTTTTTCTGTTTGCTTCCTGCCGTTCCACCTACGCGCAAAATGCGGCGCAATACAAAGAGCGCTCCGAAACTGAAAATTCATGGCCCAAAGAAGCGGTGCGCGGCGCGCACGGCATGGTCGCAACGGATGAGGAGCTGGCCTCGCGCGCAGGTGTCGAAATTCTGCAAAAGGGCGGAAATGCGGTGGATGCAGCTGTGGCGACGGCATTTGCCCTCGCTGTCGTCGAACCTGCGGCGGGAAATATCGGTGGCGGCGGCTTCATGCTGGTCCGCATGGCGGATGGTCGCACCAGCTTTTTGGACTACCGCGAAGTGGCCCCCGGGAAAGCTACGCGCGATATGTATATCAAGCCCAACGGAAAACTCGACACGGAAGCATCGGTAATCGGATACCGCTCCGTGGCCGTGCCGGGGACCGTGGCGGGACTTGAACTGGCGCTGGAGACTTACGGCACGATGAAACTTGCCGCGGTGATGGCGCCGGCAATCCGGCTTGCGGCAAATGGTTTTCCTATCAGCGAAAAACTCGCGCGCGAATTTCAGGGTGAGAAAAAGGAGCTTCAGCAATTTTCCGTCAGCAGCAGAATATTTTTGAAGGACAGAGAAATGTACAAAGCCGGCGAAACGCTCCAGCAGCCGGAACTGGCGGCGACGCTGCAGCGGATCGCAAAAAATGGCGCCGCGGAATTTTATCGTGGCGAAACGGCGCACATGCTGGTGCGCGATATGTCTTCGCTCGGCGGCTTGATTACGCTCGATGACCTGGCGCAGTACCAGCCGAAAGTACGCGAAGTCTTGCGCGCAAAATATTTGATCGACGGGCATAAATGGGAAGTGCTGTCATCACCGCCGCCAAGCTCCGGCGGCGTGGCGATGATCGAGGCGCTGAACACGCTGAAGAATTTTCCTCTGAAAGGCTGGGACGATATCGAAAGCGTGCATCTTGTGGCGGAAACCATGCGCCGTGTTTTTGCCGACCGTGCCGCCTATCTTGCCGATCCCGATTTCTCGAAAGTTCCAGTGGATGGTCTGATCAGCGCATGTTACGCGAAGGAAATTGCGGGAACGATCGACCGGCGCCGTGCCTCATCCAGCAAGACAATTCAAGCAGGGGAGCCCCACGTTTGCGGCGAAGAGGCCGGCATGCCTGCCCCAGCAGCAATCAGCCTCAATGACGGACCGCACACGACGCACTTTTCGGTAGTGGATGCCGCCGGAAATGCCGTTGCAAGCACCACCACGCTGAACAACAGCTACGGTTCGCACGTCACCTCAAGTGCGGGATTTCTGCTGAATGATGAGATGGACGATTTCACGACCCAACCCGGAGTGCCGAACGCACTCTTCGGCCTTATTCAGTCCGAAGCAAATGCCATCGCGCCCGGCCACCGTCCGCTCAGTTCCATGACACCAACGATCCTTCTTCGCGACGGCAAGCTGAGCTTTGTCACCGGATCGCCCGGCGGACCGACAATCATTTCCGCGGTTCTGCTGACGGTAATCAACTGGATGCGCCTCGGGATGGATGCCCAGGCGGCAATCAACGCGCCAAGATTTCACCACCAATGGCTGCCCGACCGCCTGGTAATGGAGCAACAATTCCCCGCTTCCTTCGAACAAGCTCTGAACGCCATGGGCCACGCGACCCGCCGCCGGGGGCACATCGGCCTGGTCAACGCCATAGGTATTGATTCGCAAACCGGAGAAAGATTAGGCGCCGCAGACCCTCGCGATGAAGGCTCTGCCGTGGGATACTAGCTGCGCATTCCAGCCCCGCAGTAAAATTTCGTCTGCGAGCCCAAGCCACCATGCAGAAAGTCCTGTCTACGTATCTTTTCGTTTCGCGAAAATTGACTCCCGAAGTGTTGGCGCAGATCAACGAGCACGGATTCTCGGCGATCGAGGTGTTTTGTTCGCGCGCGCATTTTGACTACGGTTCGAAACCGGAGATCCGCGCGCTGGCCTCGGCGCTTGAAGCAAATCGGATGACACTCAGTTCCCTTCACGCGCCGACAAACCGGGACCTGAGCGCCACGCGCGAGAGCGGCACGCCTCTTTCGATTTGCGAAGTGGAGAAGGTTCGCCGCATCGAAGCGATGGATGAATTCAAGCGCGCCATTGACGTTTCGGAGGATTTGCCGTTTTCACGCATGGTCCTGCACATGGGCGGCTCCCGGGAAACGGCGGACCCGCGGAAGCGCGACGCGGCATTCAGCACGCTCGAACACCTGGTCCTGCACGCGCACCACGCAGGGGTGACGCTGGCTGTAGAAAATACGACGAGCGAGATGGGCGATCCGGCGTACTTGCGGGCGTTTGTCGACGAAACGCGCTTGACGGGGTTGCGCTTCAACTTTGATATCGGTCACGCGCACCTGGCAGATGGCCCCGCCGAAGAGCGCTTGGAAAAAAGTTTTGCGCCAATGCGCGACCTCGCGGTTTCCGTGCACCTGCACGACAATCACGGGGAAAAAGATGAGCATCTGCCGCCCTACGACGGAACGATTGACTGGAACGCCGCAATTCCTCTGCTGAAGTCGACTCCCTTTGAAAACATTCCTGTCGTTCTTGAACTCAAGGAGAAATTCGGGCAGGATGCTTCATCGCCCACCGAACAGCTCGCCGCCGCGCGCGCTTCGCTAGGCCGCTTTGAACAGCAGTGGAGCTAGTCTAGTGCGGCGGGAGGCTGCTCTTGGAGGATTGGCGCACAAAAGCGATTGGGCTCTTCCCCGGTTTACCGGAGGGTGCGGAAGTCCTCACCGGACCGATCTCAGGGTCGCCTGCCCTATGGGGCGAAGTTTATCTCCCTCTCGTCAACCCGTACGACGAAAAACCTGTCAATAAGGAACGTATAGGCCGATTTACGATTTTCAAACAGCCGCAAACGGACGGTATGGAGGCCCATGTTTCGGATGCCGTTGCGATTGGTTTTATCGATGGGTGTTTGTCGAGACTTTTCAAGAATGCGAGAGTCTATTTCGATCGCGCTCTCCAAACCAGAACACCGAAAGTTCTCGGCCACTTTCCTCACCAGGAAAAGGCCTTTCAGCGGACAGTCGCGCCTCTGAATTACCGTCAAGTCGCGCAAAAAAGGAGTTCGACCGTGAGATTGCTTTTCGGACATCTGGGAGCGGCGGGAATGTGCTTCTTAATGGTCTTTTGCGCCGCGGAACACCAAGTCTCCGCACAGGAGACGGCTTCGGCGATTGGAGGGTTCGAGTCTCACAGCGATGTTGGGAAGGTGCTGCATGCGGGATCGGTGGAGTATGACGCGGCTAAGCGCAGCTACACGATTGCCGGAGGCGGCGAAAATATGTGGTTCGGCGCGGACGCTTTCCAGTTCGTTTGGACGAAAGCTTCCGGCGACGCGACTCTGACCGCCGACATTTCTTTTCTAGGCACCGGAGGAAACGCCCATCGGAAAGCCGTTCTGATGATTCGCCAGAGCCTCGACGCGGATTCCGTCTACGCGGACATCGCCCTTCACGGCAACGGGCTGACGGCCTTGCAATTCCGCGATGCGCAGGGCGCCCTCACACAGGAAGTGCAATCTCAAGTTCAAGCTCCGAAGCGATTGCGCATCGAAAAACACGGCGCGTACTTCACGATGTGGCTCTCCGGCGAAAACGGCGAAATGCAGATGGCAGGCGCTTCGCCAAAAATCGAATTGAAGGAGCCTTTTTACATCGGAATCGGCGTGTGCAGCCACGACAAGGACGTGGTCGAAAGGGCCGTCTTCACCAACGTCAACATGACGACGGCTCCTCCCAACGTTGCGGCCGCGGCGGCTCCCGCGACGCTTTTCAGCATTTTGGAAACAGTTCCCGTCGACTCGACCGACCGCATGGCGGTTTACGTTTCGTCAGGACGATTCGAAGCGCCCAACTGGACGCGCGATGGCAAAGCATTTTTGTTCAACCGCGACGGCCGAATTTTGCGGCTTCCGGTAAGCGGCGGCAAGCCTGAAACCATCGACACGGGTTTCGCAATTCGATGTAACAATGACCACGGAATTTCACCGGACAGTACGCAACTCGTTATCAGCGACCAATCGCAGGAAGACCACAAGTCACTCATCTACCTCGTTCCGATCAACGGCGGAACTCCAAAACGCATCACCAAGCATTCCCCTTCCTACTGGCACGGCTGGTCGCCTGATGGAAAAACGCTGGCCTTCGTCGGGCAGCGCAACGACGAATTCGACATCTATACGATTGCCGTCACCGGCGGCGAAGAGATCCGGCTGACGACAACAAGAGGTCTGGACGACGGCCCGGAGTATTCGCCGGACGGCCAGTACATCTACTTTAATTCCGAGCGCACAGGCCACATGCAGATCTGGCGGATGAAGGCCGACGGGAGCGGGCAGGAACAGGTTTTCTCCGACGGCGCGAACAATTGGTTTCCGCACATTTCGCCGGACGGAAAATATATGGTGTTCTTGACCTTCGAGGAGTCGGTAAGCGGGCACCCCGAAAACAAAGATGTAATGCTGCGCCTGATGTCGCTTTCCGACAAGAAGATCAGAGTCTTGGCAAAGCTGTTCGGCGGCCAAGGCACAATCAACGTGCCGTCCTGGTCGCCGGACAGCAAGCAATTGGCGTTCGTGAGCTACGCAATCGTTCCAAACGCGCCGAAGTAGAAGAAACGTGCTTCCCCTCGGTGTTTGTTGAACGAGCATCCGCGAACGCGCAGTCCATCTAAAGCGACCGCGCGTCACCAGGTCTTCTAAGATGCGACGTTTCAAATCGTCTGGCGGGTACAACCGGTTTCTGGTCGTTTCCCTGCGTTTACAATGGATGAGCCACCAGGCGGTTCACGCTACTTGTCTGCGGGCGGAGGCGTTTTCTGCGCAGCGATCAGCGCCTGTTCAAGATCGGGATGCTCGGCCAGCACTTCCTGCATGGATTCGCGGCCCAGGCTTTCCCCCCATTTTCTTCCCTCTTCCTGAAGCTCCAAGGACAACCTAGGAAGAGTCGAGACCGTCTTCTTGCCCAACGGGGTCTGATAAAACGCCATCAGGCTGTGAATTTCTTCACGGGAAAAATTCTTGTCATAAATGGGCACGGCCATATCCAACAGGTGCTGCACGTTTGTCTTCGTCGTGAACTTTTCGAAGAAAAGATTCACCAGTTTTTCGCGATAGTCTCCGGGGGGCAGCGAGTTTGTGAGAAGCGGCTTGATCGACTTGCTCATCGCATCCATGGATTGCACCACCAGGTCCCTGGTGCCGACAAGGTCGAGAAGACTGCGGATGTCAGCCTCCTTGGCGGGATCGATCTTCTGATCGCCGGAGGTCGCCGCGGAAGCTGCGGGCTGTTTCGAACTTGGACTTTGAGTCCTGGTTCCGCTGACAGGCGCGGACTGTGCGCCCACGCCCACCGGACCGATCAGCGAGAAGGCTGCCACCGCGAGAAAGAGCTTCATGTATTCCCTCCGTGCTAGATGTGTTCCTCGATGTTAGCTGAAGGTCACGAGCCCAGCTTTCTGTTTGCGCTGCGCATTGCGAATCAGCAACCTGTGCTGAAGAACAGGAGGCGTCGGTATCCCACAGAACGAAGCGTTCGAGCAGAACAGCCGCGCACCGCGAATCTGATAAACTGCTGGTTTGGCAACATGCCGCAGAAACGAACCATGACTACGATCACCATCGAACAGGCAGGAAAATACGACGGCCAGCAAGTGACGATTCAAGGCTGGCTTTACAATTTGCGCGAATCGGGGAAGCTGCTATTCCCGATTTTTCGCGACGGCACCGGCGTGATTCAGGGCGTGGTTTCGCTGAAGGAAAATCCCGACGCCTTCGGTGCACTCAAAGGCCTTACACAGGAATCCAGCGTCATCGTCACCGGCAAAATTCGTGCCGAGCAACGCGCCCCCGGCGGATATGAATTGGGTATCGCCGCGATTCAGATCGTTCAAAAAGTTCCCGACGACACGCCGTATCCCATCCAACTCAAAGATCACGGCGTCGATTTTCTTCTCGATCACCGCCATCTCTGGATTCGCACCCCGCGGCAGGCCGCCATCTTGCGCATTCGTGCCGAAGCCGTTCGCGCGGCGCGCAATTTCATGGACGCCCAAGGCTACACGCTTACCGACGCGCCCATATTCACTCCATCGGCGTGCGAAGGCACTTCCACGCTCTTTGAAGTCAACTACATCGACGACGAAAAAGCCTACCTCACCCAATCCGGACAGCTCTACATGGAAGCTACCGCGATGGCCCTCGGCAAGGTTTACACCTTTGGCCCCACTTTCCGGGCGGAAAAATCAAAAACGCGCCGCCATCTCACCGAATTCTGGATGCTTGAGCCGGAAGCCGCCTACACCACACTCGACGACATGATGACCCTCGGCGAAGGCCTCGTCAGCGCCGTGGTGCAGTCGGTCCTGCAAAACAAATCGCGCGAACTCGAAACGCTCAAGCGTGACGTCACAAAGCTCGAAAACGTCAAAACGCCTTTTCCCCGCATCAGCTACGAAGACGCCGTCAAAGTTCTCAACCAGCACGGAAATCCGGCCAAATCCGGCGACGACTTCGGCGGTGACGAAGAAACCATCATTTCGCAGGAGTTCGACCGCCCGGTCATGATTCACCGCTATCCCACGGCGATTAAAGCCTTTTACATGCAGCCGGACGCCGACGACCCTGCAAAAGCACTGGCCTTTGACATGATTGCCCCGGAAGGCTACGGCGAAATCATTGGAGGCAGCCAGCGCATCCACGACTACGAGCTTCTCGTTAAGCGATTGAAAGAGCACAACTTACCAGAAGATTCCTTCCAGTGGTATCTGGACCTCCGCCGCTTTGGCAGCGTCCCTCATGCCGGTTTCGGCCTCGGCTTCGAGCGCACCGTCGCCTGGATTTGCGGCACCGAGCATATTCGGGAGGTCATCCCTTTCCCGCGCATGATTTATAGGGTTTATCCCTAAGCCTCATACGGCAGCGGCATTGCGCCGCGGTGTTCACCTTGGACACGAAGGTGGGGTAAACCCGCGCTACGCTCGAACCGGTCCGCTACCCCTACGTCCCCGACAGGTATATCCTTAACGGTGGGTAGCTGGCGCCCCCAAGGCGTCTTGGTCAACAAGTAAGGCAATCTGAGTGATCCGCCGCTTGCGCGCATTCCGCGCGAAAGCTGCGGTCCGTCTGACGGATGACGGAACACGGATCACGGAACACGGGTAGCTCAATGCCACAAAAAGTTCGCATCATTGGTGTGCCCATGGACCTCGGCCAAAGCCGCCGCGGTGTCGACATGGGCCCCTCCGCCCTTCGCGTCGCAGGCCTTCAGGCGCGCATCAAGCAGCTCGGCCATACCGTGGAAGACATCGGCAACCTCGAAGTCCGCCAGCCCGAAGAAATGCACGTCGGCGAGAAGCGCGCGAAATATCTCCAGGAAATCGCCGAAACTTGCCAGGACATTTCGAAAAACGTGCAGAAATCCCTCGAGGAGGGCTTTGTGCCGCTGGTTCTCGGAGGTGATCACTCCATCGCCGCGGGCGTTGCGGCCGGCGTCTCTTCGTTTTTTCGCAAGGACAAAAAGCAGATCGGCTACATCTGGCTCGACGCACACGGCGACATGAACACACCGGAAAGCTCGCCCTCGGGCAACGTCCATGGAATGCCGCTGGCTGCAATCATGGGTTATGGTGCCGACGAATTGGTGATGCTTGGCGGATTCAAGCCGAAGGCGGAACCCGGTAACATCGTCATCGTTGGCGCGCGCGACCTGGACGCTCAGGAGCGCAAGATTGTCAAAAAATCCGGCATCCACGTCTTCACCATGCGCGATATCGACGAGCGCGGCATGCGCGAAGTAATGTCCGACGCGCTGAAGTATGCCATGGACGACACAGACGGCGTCGGCGTCTCGCTCGACATGGACTTCGTCGATCCTTCCGACGCGCCCGGCGTCGGCACTCCCGTCCGCGGCGGCGTTACCTATCGCGAAGCCCATCTCGCCATGGAAATGATCGCCGACTCCGAAGCCATGGCTTCCTTGGAAGTCGTTGAAATCAATCCCGTCATTGACGAGCACAACCGCACAGCCCTCCTCGGCGTAGAGCTGGTCCTCTCCGCCCTCGGCCAAAAAATCCTGTAACCCATTCCCTAGTCCCGATTCTTTTCACATCTCTGCCCTCTCTGCCTTTGTGGCAAATCCTCACTTCGGCTCCGACCCAAACCGCACGACATTCCCGTCGGGATCCTCGACGTGCATCTCAAGAGCCCATGGATAACTGGTAGGTGCCATGCGGATCGTCACTCCGCGCGCCTTACACTCCTCGTGGAGCATTTCAACGTCTTCAACACCGATCCAAACCCATGCCCCTCCACGACCCTGACCGCCCCGGCACAGATAAATCGCGGCCTGATCGCGCGACACGCTGGTGAACTCGTCGGTGCCCCAGCTCACGTTCTCAAAGCCGAGCGCGTCCACGTAAAACTGAAGGCTAGCCTTCATGTCCTCAACCCGAAAGATCGGCTGACTGCCTTCAAAGCGGACACGCGACTCGGCAGCTTTTGTCATATGGTTATCCCCTTTGCCCACTTACGAAATTATGGGTCACGATCGCCTGGTTCAGAACGGAAACGGCTTCCACCGGTCGCTCGCCTTGCCTGTCTCCTTGCTTGGTCCCTTCCGCGCTTCTTCCCTGCAACTCCCTCCGCTTCACCTGGTTCCTAGTTGAACGCAGCTGGCGCACAAATTCGAAACGTTTTCTGATTCGACGGTAAACTGTCAAAGGTCGACAGGGGTTGACTGCAGAGCTGCATCTGCCGCTCACCCATCACGAGTGCTCATGACAAGCGAAAATAAGCGGTTGCGGGTTGGAGTCTTGTTCGGTGGGAGGAGCGGCGAACATGAAGTTTCGCTGGCATCCGCGGCTTCGGTGATTCGCGGGCTGGACCCAGACAAATACGAAGCCGTTCCCATTGGCATTTCCAAGGAAGGCCACTGGCTCATCGGCACGGCTGCGCAAAGGATGCTGCCAGAGGTCCTGAAAGCCGGCCAGCGTGTGGTGATGGCGGCGGACCCGACCGATGCGGCGCTGATTCCGCTCGACGGCAGCGGCCGCGGCCAGCGGCTCGACGTGGTTTTTCCCGTGATGCACGGCACCTACGGCGAAGACGGCACCATCCAGGGACTGCTCGATCTCGCCAGTTTGCCATTTGTCGGAGCGGGAGTGCTTGGCTCCGCCATCGGCATGGACAAAGACGTCGCAAAGAAACTTCTGCAGCACGCCAAAGTTCCCATTGTGCCCTGGGTGACGGTCTATCGCGCGGACTGGGAACGCGACCCTAAGAACATCCAGAAACAGATCGAGAAGAAATTCCGCTATCCGGTTTTTGTGAAGCCAGCAACGCTCGGATCGTCCGTAGGGATGACCAAAGTTCATTCACGACAAGAACTGGCGCCTGCGCTTGCGCTCGCGTCGGAATTTGCGATGAAAATTCTTGTGGAGCGCGCCGTCAGCGCCCGCGAAATCGAGGTTTCCGTTCTCGGCAATCACGACCCCAAAGCGTCTGTTCCCGGTGAAATCGTCCCGCATCGCGAATTTTACGATTACACCGCAAAGTATCTGGAAGAAGGCACGGCGCTGATCATTCCCGCGAAATTGAAGCCCGCTCAGGTAAAAAGAATCCAGCAGTTGGCGGTTTCTGCATTTCGTACGCTGGAACTTTCCGGCATGGCGCGTGTGGACTTTTTCCTCGAAAAGAGGGGCGGAAAGCTTTTCTTGAACGAGGTCAACACCATCCCGGGCTTCACGTCCATCAGCATGTATCCGAAATTATGGGAAGCGACAGGCATCCCGTTTCGCGAACTGATCGACCGCTTGATTGTTCTTGCGCTGGAAGTTCACGCGGAGAAAGCGCGCACCAAGTACGAAATCGAATTGCCGGAAGGCGCCGGCGGGGCACTCGAAGCCTGAACCCGGTGTCTAAAGCAGAGCATCCAAAGAAAGATGCTGAGCACAACTCCGGCCGAACTTTGTTAGACGCGGACCCAATTTGCTAGGATGAACGTGCCCGCATCTGGCACAGACCGACAAAATGTCACTTCTCTCACCGCCGCCCGAACCGTCTAACAAATCGAAAGTCTGGACGTTCACGATCGTGGCCCTGACCGTGGCTCTTGCGATGGTTCTCTATTTCGTTTTCCGCTACTACCCGGAAAAAAAGGCCGCGGAGCATTTTCTGGATGCTTTGGTTTCCGGCAACACCAATCAGGCCTACCAGCTCTGGAAGCCATCGGAAAGTTACAAGCTTGGCGATTTTCTGGCCGACTGGGGACCGGGTGGCTACTACGGCCCGGTGAAAAGCTATTCCATCGTGAAGGCGGATTCTAAGAAAGGCTCCAATGGAGTGATCCTGACCATCGAAGTCAGCCCGTTTTCGCCTATGCCGGACAAGAACGACGTCGAGAAAAGCCGTCGCACAAAACAATTAAATGTTTGGGTAAAATCCGACGACAAGTCGCTCAGTTTCCCGCCGTCGTTCTAGGCGCGATAGCCGCGATCATTACCCGACTTGGTTGAACTTGCCAGAAAAAGCGCCGCTAGCGGCGAAGGTCGTTGCCGCGCTCACGGCGCAGATCATCGAGAGCGTGAGCAAGTTCGGGCACGGTGACGCTAGCGGTGCCGAGTTTGCCGACGACCACGCCGGCCGCAGTGTTTGCAAGCACCGCAGCATCCGGCAGCGACGCGCCGGCCGCGACGGCGATCGATAGCACGCTTAGTACTGTGTCCCCGGCGCCGGTCACGTCAAAGACCTGGCGGCCAGTGGCACCGCGTTCGACGCCGGGCTGCCCCACACGGGCATAGGTCACCTCGAAACTTGTTGCGGGAATCGTGATGTGGCGCGGCCAGGATTCCTCAAAAATGCTCATTCCCTTTTCACCCCGCGTGATCACTACAGCGCTGCAGCCAAAATGGGCTAGCAATGCGCGTCCTGCCTCTTCAAGCGATTGGTCGTCTTGTAGCGAGCGCGTGACAAAAAATCCCGCTTCCTTGGTGTTGCAAACAATCACGCGCGCCCCGCGGTAGGCATAGAGCCGCGACGTTTTCGGCTTCACGAAGACCGGCACCTTCAAACGGTGGCAGGCGCTGAGGACGCGATCGGCGAACCCGTCGGTGATCAATCCTTTGTCGTAGTCGGAGAGCACCAGGCCATCGAGCTTTCGCAACGCGGAAAGAAGTTGGCGAAAGAGCTTCTCTTCCAACAACGCGGTAAGCGTTTCGCGGCGTTCATGGTCGATGCGAACGATCTGCTGGTGGCGTGCAATCACTCGTGTTTTTACGGTCGTGACGCGCGATTTGTCAACAACGATCCCCTTGCCGGCGATGCCCGCAACGCGCAGGCACGCGCGGAGCGCGCTGCCGGGTTCGTCCTCACCGATTACGCCGAAGGCCTCGATTCGTGCGCCGATGGCGGCAAGGTTCGCTGCGACGTTGCCAGCGCCGCCGAGACATTCACTCTGCTCCGCAAAATCCACCACCGGGACCGCCGCTTCGGGCGAAAGTCGCGCGGCCGTTCCCCAAAGATAGCGATCGAGCATCAGATCGCCGAGCACGCCCATGCGAAGTCCCTTGAGTTTCGGAAGAAGGCGCTTCAGGCGAGGCAGTGACGCTGCAACGACGTTGGGCATCGAAAGAATTCCTTCGGTATTGGATTATTCGGCGGCGATGGTCGCTTCTTCCAGAAGCATCACAGGGATGTCGTCGCGCACCGGGTAGACGCGCCGGCATTGCGGACACTTCAACCCGCGGTGGTCATCCAAGAGTCTTACCGGCACTTTGCAAGCTGGACAGACCAGCATTTCGAGCAAATCCTGCGAAATAGCCATGGAGTTCACCTGCGCGATTGCTGTTGTGACTCTAGCATTGGGTGCGCCGGGGGAGCAACCGCCGGAGAAATTCCGCGCAGCACCTTTGCCTGGCAGGAATGAACGCAAGTGGAGAAGGATTGCCGCGAAGCGCACGCAAAGAAGAGTCGGAGGGACGTATGAATTGCAGCCGAGAAATCGCTCTGGTTTTTGCAGCGTGCTGCTTGTCCGCCGGATGCGACACGGCAAAGAAACCTGTGCAACCCGATTCGCCGCAGCAAGCCGTTGATCTTAACGGAACGCAGTGGATTCTTGAGGAAATTGGCGGTAAACGAGTGATCGAAAACTCAAAGGCAAGCCTGGCGTTCCCGCAAGCCGGAAGAGCCGCAGGAAACGGTTCGTGCAACCGGTTCA
>JBKOXA010000008.1:0-40465 GCA_046724685.1 Acidobacteriota bacterium
TCTCCATTTGCACCCATTAACCAGATTTCTTCGCCGTTGCCGCTTGTAAACGCGATGCGGGATCCGTCCGGCGAAGCGGACGCCCCTCCAGCATCCTCGCGAAGCCGGCGCGGCGCACCACCCAGGATCGAAATGGACCAAATGCTGGACACATTGTCTTTCGCATCCGCACCACTCGCAAGTAACGTCGTTCCCTCAGGAAACCAAGAAAGCCTGGATATCCTGGAGCCAGCTGAAGGGGTCAAAAGGTGCGTCTTTCCCGTCCCGATAAGTCGCAAGTTGATGCCGGTCTCATCGGCGTAGGCAATGTACTTCCCGTCTGGCGAGATGGCAGCAGCCGTCGTCGCCGGTGATTCAAAGGAATTGCTAGTGAGTTGAAACTGCTTCAGTTCAGGCCGCCGCCACTCCATAGGGCCCCAGAGGTACCACCCGACCACAGTCAATAGCAGAACTGCTCCCACTGCACCAGCAAGGACTTCTACCCATCGCAACTTTTGTACCGGTACAGCAGGGAGAGTCCCCGTGGCCTGCGGTGCAGCCGCCCGGTCGACTGTCGGCGCCCCGGCCGTGACCGCGCGCACAGTTTCCGTGTCCCGTTTCAGACGTCTGAGATCGGCGCGCATTTCGGAAGCAACCTGGTAACGCAACTCCCGGTCTTTCTCCAGCGCCTTGCTGACGATCCGTTCCAATTCGGCGGGTAGTTCGGGATTCAGACGAACCGGCGAAGTCGGTGCTTCGTGGAGAAGAGCGTCAAAAATGGAAGCAGTAGTGTTTCCGACGAACGCTTGGCGGCCCGTGGCCATCTCATACAGCACAGCGCCGAAAGAGAACAAGTCGGTCCGGGCATCGAGTTCTTGGCCCCGCGCCTGCTCGGGGGACATGTAGGGTGCCGTGCCCACGGCCATGCCCGGGCTGGTAAGGTTCGATTCCCCAATCCAGGTCGGTGCCGCTGCAGCCTCTGGTGATAGTTCTCCTGTCGCCAGCCACCCGGCCGACAATAGTTTAGCCAAGCCAAAATCCAGAATCTTCGCCTGCCCCTGCGTCGTAACGAAGATGTTCGCCGGCTTGATGTCGCGATGAATAATGCTCTTTCGGTGCGCCGCGTCCAATGCGTCGGCAATCTGGATCGCGAGGGCGAACAACTGGTCAGTCGCAAACGGCCCGCGCAAGTGCGGCCTTGGAAGGGCCCGTCGGCCGTGGCCAATCCATTCCCGTAGCGTCTGGCCTTCCAGTAACTCCATCGCGATAAAGGGCTTGCCCTCGCATTCGTCAACGTCGTAAATCGTGCAGATGTTCGGGTGGTTCAGCGCAGATGCCGCCTGTGCTTCGCCTTGAAAGCGGCTAAGGGCTTCGGCATCCTTAGCCATTTCATCGGGCAGGAACTTCAGAGCAACGAAACGGCGGAGCTTCAAGTCCTCGGCCTTGTACACCACACCATGACCACCGCCTCCTACCTTTTCAAGGACGCGATAGTGCGAAACTGACTGGCCGATCATTGGGCTGAAATCCTACGGCCACAGGTGGGGTAAGTCAATTTGGCGGGGTTGTTACACGCTCTTAACCTCAGAAGAGCACCCCTGTCTTGGAGGCAGACAGAGGCTTTCCGAAACTGCCGCCGGACAAATCGGGCCCTTGGCAAACCTTTCTCCGTCTCGGTATGCGGCCGCGCTAAAGCTATTTGCATCAATTCGCCGGACGGTGGTCAAGACCGGAGTTACGCGCAACCAGCTCCTTCCGATCCGTCCTTCTGAATGTTCGTGGCATCATTGCTAAGCGCACTGACATGAGATTTCGTACCAAATCCGGGGAGCGCATCTTATAGCGTATCTCCCACTGAGACACTGCCAATGAGTTTCCAGCTCATAGACCGGATCCCAGTAGCCGATTTGATGACGAACTCAGAACACGCTGTATTCATCCTCGTTGAGGACTAGATCCTTTCGCCGTGGTAACGTGAAAATCATGTGTCGGAGACGAGGACGTTGATTCGTGCGTAGATCGCCATCACGATGCTATACAGTGCGCGGTGCGCGTTTAATCCATATCGCCGTTACGCTGGTGCTGACAGCCGTTGCCCCGTATAGCCTGCTATCTCAGTCTCGCTCCGCCATTGCTGCCTCGAACGAGGGAGCCCTGCCTCTCGACCGTCCCCGGGCGTTGTCTCAACCACGCCCTACAGCTGACGAAATCCGGGAGTGGAGCGATCGTAAGTTCGGAATGTTCATCCACTTCGGCCTTTATTCGACTCTGGGCGGCATTTGGCAGGGCAAGCAGATCGATAACGGCTACAGCGAGCAAATCATGGCGAACGGGCCCATTCCGTTGGACCAGTACAGCGCCCTCGCCAGCCAGTTCAACCCCACGCACTTCGATCCCGACGCCATCGTTGCCCTGGCCAAAGCCGCGGGCATGAAGTTCATCGTGATAACGTCCAAGCATCACGACGGCTTCAACATGTTTCACACTGCGCAGAGCCGCTACAACATCGTCGATGCCACGCCCTACAAACGCGATGTCGTGAAACAACTCGCCGATGCATGTGCCCGTGGAGAAATGAGGTTCGGCGTCTACTACTCTTCTATCGATTGGCATCAGCCTGGCGCCAGCACGTATATCCCCGGCAACAGTAACCCGATTTTGCCCGCTCACGAAGCCTTCAACGTGGCGCAGCTCAAAGAGCTGCTGTCCAATTACGGCCCGATCTCCGAGATATGGTTCGACATGGGCAAACCCACCGCCGAGCAAAGCAAACACTTCACTGAAACCGTGCACAGGCTTCAACCGCGTACGATGGTCAGTGGGCGCGTCTTCAATTATGAAGGGGACTTCACGGTCATGGGCGATAACGAGGTGCCCAAGTTTCAGATCGACGAACCCTGGCAAACGCCCGCTTCCATCTTTCCGGAGACGTGGGGATATCGGTCATGGCAGAAGCGCGATGACCTTCAGGGAAAGATCCGCGAGAACATCTTGCGCCTCGTAGAGGTTGTCAGCCGGGGCGGGAACTATATTCTCAATATCGGACCCGAGGGGGACGGCTCCGTAGTTCCATACGAGGCGGATGTACTGCGGGGCATTGGCGATTGGCTGAAGGATCGTGGAGAGGCGATCTATGCCACCACAGCGCAACCATTCCGCAAACTCGACTTTGGATATGCCACGGTCGGACAAGGGAAGCTCTATCTCTTCGTGAAGGACGTCCCTGGCGATGGTGTGCTCAGGCTCCCTGGGCTGCGCGCCGGACAACTCAACAGTGCCTATCTCTTGAGCAGCGCGTCGCACGAATCGTTCGCTGTCACGAGCACTAAAGACGGAGTATCCGTCCGCATCGAACAAGACGCGCTTGCTACAGTCGGCTACCTGCCCGTAATTGTGCTTCCGTTTAGCGGAAGGCTGGAAGTGGCGCAGGCCTCAACCGCCCCCGACGCCGCGGGAAACTTCCTCCTCACACCATCGGTTGCCGACCACTTTTTCAACTACAACGGCGCAGGCTATGAAGCTCCAGAAACCCTCTACAAGCTCCGCTGGTTCCTCATTGCCCCACCGGGAAGATACCGCGCCGAGATCGACGTGAAACCAACACATGCAAAGGCCGGACTGGATTTTGTCGTGGACGGCCGCCGGATTCCGTTGACCGTTCCACCCTCTGCCGCCACAACCGTCACGATCAAGCAGAATATCCGTATACTTCCGACCAGCTTTGAAGATGCTTCTCGCGTCAGCATCGAACTAACTCCGCCAGAACCGTTTTTGAAGGGCACACAGCTGCCGCGCACCGTATTGGCCGTTCACTTGGTTCGAGAGAGGTGACAACCATGGAGTAACTATCCCTCCCTGGTGAGCTCGCTTCCTGTTGACTCTGTATGGAGGCAGTTGGGCAGCAATTATCTATACGAACCGCCAGATTCTGTTTCCCTAAATCCCCTCCCTTCGGGGCCCCTGATTCGGAGTTTCGGAGGGAATTAATCATCTTCAACGTAAACGTTAGTATCCCTTCCCGCCGTGGACCTACCCGCTGATACCGAGCGAAGATATGGGCGGTATTAAGTGCCAAAACGCATCACTGCCGGTTAACCCTCCCGATCCTTTATACACATAAGAAGCGTTAGTCAATGCGTCCATGCGCCGCCTCGGAATCTGTGACACCTCGCGCCCGTAACGTTGTCGGTGCCGCATTCACTATCAAACAGGCCCGTTTGGTTCAGATCGCGATGAAAGGAGGTATGAGTCCATGGGTAGAGCCATACCGGCGATGCATCAGGCAGCAGGTGAGAAAGTTTTACAAATAGGCCGTGAGCACCTAGGAGAGAGGTACGTCTTTGGAGTTCGCGTTCCTAAGAACAATCCCAACTGGAAAGGTCCCTGGGATTGCGCGGAATTCGTCTCGTGGGTTGTGTTTGAGGCCAGTGCAGGGCTTTATGGTTGCGACAATGATCAGGGCGATCCGGCAAATGCCGATGCCTTTACTGGTTACTGGGCTCGTGACGGCAGGAACCTGGGGCAAATCATCTCCCTGGAACAGGCGGCGCGGACGCCCGGAGCGGCGGTGCTGCGCATCCCGAAACTTGGAACAACGGGGCATCTTGTGCTCTCCGACGGTCGAGGAGGGACTGTCGAGGCGCATGCACCGGCCGATGGTGTCATTGAATCCGCGCTCGCCAACCGGCGCTGGGACACCGGCATCCTCGTCCCGGGGATCGCTTACAGCCAGGGACCATCGGTCCCCGTCGCACCGCCAGACACGGTGATCTATCGTCTTAAGTTGCCGCTGATGACTGGACCAAAGGTTACTAAGATCCAGAAGGCCCTTGCAGCAAAAGGATTTGACCCTGGCGTCGTAGATGGGGAGTTCGGTCCGCATACGCATGCCGCGGTTGTGGCGTTCCAGCTATCGAACGGGATGGTGCCGGACGGGGAGGTCGGGCCACAGACCGCGTCGGCACTTGGAGTGCAGCTATAAAGTTAGCCGCGCATTTGACGATCTGGGTGATAGGGGAGCGTTTTGATGAATCGTCGTTCACTTCGCGGCCAGACCGCGCAGGCTCAGCCGTGCTAGGATGCGCCAGGAGAACCGTTATGGCTTTTGTTGAGATCAACAGCCTCAATGTTGTCGAGCGGTTGCCGGGCTGGCATGGACGCTACTTCCACTCGTCGAACATGACCTTTGCACATTACGACTTCAAGCGTGGTTCGTCGATCCACGAACATTCCCATCGTCAGGAAGAAGTCTACAACGTGATCGAAGGCGAACTCGAGATCACCATCGGCGGCGTTACGCAAGTCGCCCGCACCGGCATCGCAGCCATTGTACCGAGCAATGTTCTCCACTCAGTGAAGGCCCTCACTGACGGCCGCGCCATTATTGTGGACTATCCGCTGCGGCGCGATTTCGAGTAAACACACGCAGACCCACCGCAGCCCTCATTGCGAGAAAGCGGCTAACTCAGAAGTAGAAACGGAGCGAGAGCTGCAAGTTGCGCTCGCCTCCGCCAACACCGCCGCCCTTGGTCAGCACCTTTCCAAAGGTGTTGAGATTGGTCGGATTCAGACCGATGTTGGTCGTTCCACTGCAGCCGCTCCCGCCGCACCAATTCGGGTGGTTGATGAAATTGAATGCTTCCGCTCGGAACTGAAAGCCCAGGCGATCGTTGATCGGGAACTCTTTAAATAGCCCGAGATTCCAATTCTGGAATCCGGGTTGATAGATCAGGTTGCGGACGTGTTGTGTGTTGAATGTGCCCTTGGTCGGGGGTCTGAAGATCCGCTCCTCCTCAAAATTGAACGCTGCTGTTCCATCGGGACAAGGCTGACCTGGTGCTAGATCAATCAAGCAAGTACGAAACCATTGGCCATTCGCGCCAAACGTGCCTATGATTTTGGGATCGCCATTCACGGTCCAATACTGGCCGTTGACGCCGCAGCCAAAGTTGGAGTCCAGACCCACGCCTGCGTAGTCAGCCGGGCCCGCAATGCTGCAGGGTAGTCCAGTCTGGAATTGCGTGATTCCGCTGATTTGCCATCCTCCCAGCAGCTTGCCGGTGAGCTTCGAACGGTCCTTGAAGAATGGCAGATCGTAGAGGTAGCTGAAGACGAGGATGTGACGCGCGTCGAACTCCGACGGTCCCCAAAGCATACTCGTGTCGTACGTATCCGGTACGACGTCCCGCTGGTTCGAACCGTCGTCCATGCTCTTGGAGTACGTGTATGACACACCGAACGAGAGTCCGCCCGAATACCGTCGATTCCAGGCAATTTGGAGAGCGTTATACCTCGAACTCGCCACGTTATCGGTTTGGCGGATGGAGCCAAAGCCCTTGTACGGTCTCAATGCATTAGGATTTACGTTGGGGTTGGCTGCCACAACATCCACAGTGGGCTGATTGATGTCGGCTTCTCTTTGAAGGTGAAGACCGCGGCGCCCCACGTAAGCAACGCTCACGAGCGACTTCCAGAACAGCTCGCGCTCGACGGTAAAGTTCCAAGACCAAGCCTCCGGGTTTCTGAAATTCTTGCTCTGCGACGTAACGACGAGGGGAATGGCACGTGTTCCCCCTCCACCCGGGTTATCGACCGAGCCGTTGGCAACGCTGGCGTTCGGCTGAAATGGCGGGTTCCCTCCAAGGAAAATCGAGTCGCTCACTCCCAGGCGTGTGAAGAAACGTCCTCCGCCGGCGCGGATCACCGTCTTTGGTGTGATCTGATACGCGACCCCGATGCGCGGCTGAATGTCGCCCCACTGAATATCCGAATAATGGTCAGGTACCCCGCGGAACAGTCCATCGTAAAGACCAGAGTCCGCTTCAGGCACGCGTCCATGCGCGGACGATGGGAACCCGTCACCGGGAATGACCATGCCGTTGTAGAGCTGTTCAATCGTCGGCGTGCCGGTAATCAAGCCGGTGGTGGGATCCACCGTAACCGCAATGTTCGGGTCGTAGAACCTCGGATCAAACACGATCATGTTTCCCCACTCCGCGTGATACGGAACATTCACCGTGTAGCGAAGGCCGTAAGTAAGGGTCAGCCACGGAGTCGTTTTCCAGCTATCCTGAGCAAATCCTTCGTACATATTCCCGCGGAAGATGGTGTATGCCCGGTGACCTATTTCGGAATACGTATCGAATAAGCCCAAAGCTGCGTTGGCCATCGCCACCCCGGTTCCGTCGGCGCGGGTGTCGGTGAACAAGAACTGGCCATTCTGATTATTTGTACAGGTCGGACAGGCCTGGACGTTGATCTCGTCATTGTCGTTCTCGCCGGATCGTTCAAACAGGAAGCCGAACTTGAGCGTGTGGTTTCCCTTGATCCACGTAAGGCTGTCCGATATTCCATAAATGGGCCCCGACGAATGCGACGGATACGGGCCGCCGCTCAGCCCTGAGAAAGGAGACATATTCACGGTTGGAATGCGATTCGGGACGAGCTTCCCGTCGGGGAAAATATAGGGATAGTCTAGACTGCAAGGCACGACGGATCCCGCGCATGCCTGGGTGCGATCAAAAAAATTCTGCTCGTCAATGGGAATCTTGACGATGTCCTGGCTTGCGGTGACCAGGAATTCGTTCACCTTGGTGGGACTGATGGTCCACACATAATCGATGGAACCGGTTCTGTTCGGGCGGTCGAAAAATTTTGGCGTGCGGTCAGTATTGCCGTCGAGCGGCTGATATTCAAGATAGTAGTAATTCATGAAGCGAAAACGGAAGCGATGTTTGTCGGTGGCATTCACGTCTAGGGACACCGTGTCTTTACGCTGGTCGTACGTGTGGCGCTTCGCGGCAAACCAGTTGCCGCCACCAATGAAATCGGCAGGATCGGTAATCGTCGGAACAGGCCAGGCATTCAGAATCCCGATCCCGTTCGGACTGAGCCGATCAACCGGAATAACATTACCCGCGAAACATCCACTTTGGTCGGCGGCGGTGCACGGATTCGCAGACTGCGGATCCTTAACGTACGTCGCTTTCTTTGTAAAAGGATTACTTGGATCCAACAACTCGCTAAAGTCTCCTTGCCGCATCTTCGTTGAGGGAACCAACAGCAAGCCGGCGCCTCCGAGTGACGAGCCGGACTCCTGAAAGTTGTACTTCAACCATTCCTCGGAATAATAGAAAAAGACTTTGCTCTTGCTGGTATTGAACTTGCCGGGAATATAGAGCGGTCCGCCGATGTTGAATCCGAACTGATTGTAGTGAAATGGTGCGGCAAAATTGGTGAGCTTGTTTGCGTTGCGAGCCCACGTGTTTGCGTTGAGAGCGGTATTGCGAAAGTACTCGTAGGCGGCTCCGTGGAATTGGTTCGTACCGGTCTTCGTGGTGATACGGATCTGTGCGCCCGACGTGCGCCCGTATTCGGGCGCATAGTTGGCCGTGAGGATTTGCACTTCCTGCGTCGAGTCGACATCCACAGCGCCTAGGCTGGTGCCGTTCGAACGCGTGCGGGTCGCCGGTGCGCCGTCATAGGTGATCAGGTTCTCGGGATTGCGCGAGCCGTTGAAGTTTGCGGGGCCCTGGCTGAAGCCGAACGTCAGGTTCGCAAGCGTGCTCCCGCGCGCGCCTGGTACCAGGGACGCCAGACCGACTGGGTTGCGCCCGTTGAGCTCGAGAGAATCGATCTGCTCGCGCGTCACAAGCTTCTGCACAGACGCGGATTCTGTCTGCAGCTGCACAGTCGATGCACTGACCTCGACTGTTTCTGTATTCGAGCCTACGGTCAGAGTCGCTCCAATGACCAGGTCAGCGGCAGGATCAAGTTTGTTGTTTGTGGATTCGTACCTCTGGAAACCGGGCGCCTCTGCCGTCATTGTATAGAAGCCGGCGGGTATATTCGTGATTACGTAGTAGCCCGATTCATTGGTCATCGATTGGCGTTCGACGCCGCCGCTCTGACTCCGCACCGTGACCTTGGCGTTCGGAACTGCCGCGCCAGACGGGTCTTTGATGAAACCGGAAATCTTGCCGAGGTCTGATTGTGCAAAGGCGCTCCCCGAAGCCGCCAGCATTACGCAAAGAGCCAAGGCGCCGGCCACAAGTTTGATTGGACACAGGAATTTCTTTCGCATGATCCCTCCCTCGGAGCAGACCTCGGCCTCGAACATGCAACCGTTGCATAGTTCGTCTCACGCGGGCTGAGAACGCATCGTTCTATGTGCTAGATTGCAGAGCCACGTCGCCACTCAACGACGTACCCGCAAGTTCGTATGAAAACCTGAAGCGAAACTGACCGGGACCTGTGCGGGCGCGAATTAAATATCGCAAGCTCGGAAAGCAGTCAAGGGTTTTTTCGACCTAAAAATTACAAAATGTTGACACAGCTTCATCCACAAGGCGGTCTCTGACTCCGGTCTGCGAGCGGCCTTCGGCAAATGTGAAATTTCTTCGTGCCGTCAGCGCGCTGGAACGAGGGGCAAGTCGATAAAGCTGGCCTGGCCTTTCGCGTGATACACGCGCTGGACGGCTTTGATGTAGTCCTCGGGCCGAGCGAAAAAGATGTTCGGGACGAAGGTCTGGGGATTGCGGTCGTAAAGCGGGAACCAGCTGGACTGAATTTGCACCATGATGCGGTGACCGGGCAGAAAGACATGGTTCGCCGTGGGCAAAATGAATTTGTACATGAGCGGTGCGTTGGGCGTGAGCGCTTTGGGAGTCGAGAAGCTTTCGCGGTAGCGGCCACGGAAAATATCCATGCCAATCGCAAGCTGGTAGCCGCCCATTTCAGGATGGCTCGCGACTTCGTCCGGGAAAACGTCGATTAGCTTGACGACCCAATCGCTGTCCGAGCCGCTAGTGGAAGCGACGAGGTTGACAACGGGCGCGCCGCTGATGCGGAGAGGTTCGGTCAAAGGCGGCGTCGTGTAAACAAGGACGTCGGGACGATCGGAAACGCTGCGCTGGTCCATCACCAGCCAGCGGCGCCAGGAGTCGCCATCGGCGAAGCGAATGGGGCGAGGATAAAACGGAACAGGCTTGGCGGGATCGGAAACGTATTCATCGAAGCCTTTGTCAGGCGTATCTGTTGGCGCTGAAAACGAGAGGGAAGAGCCCGACGCGAGATACAGCGGTTTCATCTTATTGGGACAGCCGGCTTCGCAGGCGAGCGGCCAGGCTTTGAAGCGGTCCCAGCGATTTTCTCCGGTGTTGTAGATAAAGACCGGCGGCGTGTCGGCTTTCGGCGCGCCATTTTTCAGGTATTGATCGAAGAACGGCTTGAGGACGTCGCGGCGAAATTGCAGGGCGGTATCGCCTTCCCAGCTCAGTGGCCCGAGCGAAGTACCATCGTAATTCACGCCGCTGTGGCGCCACGGCCCCATCACAAGATAATTCAAGTTGTTGTCGCGATCCTTCGGCTCGACGGCGAGGTAGCTGTGGATCGCGCCCCACATGTCTTCCTGGTCCCAGAGTCCCTGCAGCCACATAGTGGGAACTTTCAAGGGCTGCGTGGCCATCATTTTGTCGAGCGCTTGTTCCTGCCAGAAAGCATCATAGGCGGGATGCTCGGTGGTTTTCTTCCACCAGGGAATCTGATCGAGGCCGGCGGCTTTCGCGAAGTCTCCCGCGGAACCTGCGCGGAGAAAGTTTTCGTAGTCCTCATAGCCGCGGCGGACGACAGCGGCGCCCTTGCTGCGCTCGACGGACTGGTAAGTGAAGTAATCGAGATTTGGTTGCCGAAAGGCGCCGAAGTGGAACCAGTCGTCACCCATCCAGCCATCCACCATGGGACTTTCGGGAGCCGCGACCTTGAGCGCGGGATGGGGATTCACGAGCGCCATGACAACGGTGAATCCTTCGTAGGAACTGCCTAACATGCCGACCTTGCCGTTGGATTCCGGAACGTTTTTCACCAGCCAGTCGATGGAGTCGTAGGCGTCGGTCGATTCGTCAGTGGAAGAAGAGTTCAGGGGGCCACGAAGGGGGCGGGTCATGAAATAGTCGCCTTCTGAGCCATACTTGCCGCGAATGTCCTGGAAGACTCGAATGTAGCCGTCAACGACGAAGACCTCATCACCTTGCGGCAGTGTAGACAACATGTAGGGAGACTGAAGGCGGCCAGCGCGCCCCGCGGCGTCGTAGGGAGTGCGGGTGAAGAGAATTGGCGCGTTGTGGGCGCCCTTCGGAATGACAATGACGGTGAAGAGCCTGACGCCGTCGCGCATGGGAATCATGACGTTGCGCTTTTCGTAATCGTATGACGAGGTCGGCGCCTCAAATTTTTGTGGCATATCGGGGGTTTGCGGCGACGTTTGAGCGAGCAGCGGACACGAGAGGATTGAGAGAAGACTTCCCGCGAGCACGGTCTTGACGAACGAGAGAACTCTGGACATGAGCGCTCCGAAAATGGACTCGACGCCCGAAGGATAGCAGCGCCGTTGGCGGGTCGATCGAACCGCCGCCCGAAATAGTAGTGATGTTTTGACGTTTGTGCACGGCGATTTCGTTACGCGAATGCGAGTTTTCCTCAGGCGCGAGAAATTCGGCTGTTTTTTGAGAAGTGCGGCCAGTACAATTCGGCAAGCGAGGAATCGAAATCGTGGCTGAGTTGACGATCGCGGTCGGGAGCACGCGAAAACCGAAACTGGCGGCGGTGCGCGAAGCTGTGGACGGAATGATCGATTTGCTGGCGCCGGGAACGTCGTTCGACATTGTGGCGGCGGAAGTCGAGAGTGGTGTGAATCATACGCCGTTGAGTCGCGAAGAATCGATGCGCGGCGCGCGCCAACGAGCGGAGGCGCTTCAGAGAGTCGCAGAACGAGAAGCCAGGCAATGGGACTATTTTGTCGGCCTTGAGGGTGGGCTCGATGCCGTTGTCGAGAATGGCGAGCGGCGCCTATTTCTGGAAAGCTGGGCGTATGTGAGCGACGGTAGGCGCGGACATTTCGGCAGGTCCGGCGCGCTTGAACTCCCGGGGGCGCTCGCCGAAGAGGTTTTTGTGCGAGGCACGGAGTTGTCGATCGCAATCGACCGGTTCGCGGGCGAAGCGGGAATTCGCGATGCCCAAGGCGCGTGGGGGGTACTGAGTGGAAACAAAATTACGCGGCAACAAGCATTTCGCGTTGCGCTGATTGCAGCCTTCGCACCGTTTTTCAATCAGCCGATGTATCGCCGAGCGGTAGTCGCCGGATAAAATTCAGGAAGGAGCGAGTGTGGACATTGTCAAAGGGAATATGGGCTGGATCGAAGTGGTGGTCGGGCCGATGTTTTCAGGGAAGAGTGAGGAGCTGATTCGGCGTCTGCGGCGCGCGGAGATCGCTCGCCAGCGCGTACAGATTTTCAAACCGGCGATTGATGCCCGGTACGCAGCCAACGAGATTGTGTCGCACTCGGGGTTAGGAATTACGTCAGACACCGTCTCAAAAGCTTCAGAGATATTGGAAAAGATTCAGCCGCGAACGGAAGTCGTGGGAATCGATGAAGCGCAGTTTTTGGGCGAGGAAGTTCTGGACGTTTGCACCAAGTTGGCGAACCTCGGCAAGCGGGTGATTGTGGCCGGACTGGACACGGACTACCGGGGGCGTCCTTTTGAACCGATGCCACGGCTGCTGGCCATCGCGGAAGAAATCACCAAGTTGCTGGCGATTTGTGTGCGCTGCGGAAACCCAGCCGTACACACGCAACGTCTGGTGGAGAGCGAAGAATTGATCGTTGTCGGTGCAAGCGGTGCGTACGAGGCGCGCTGCCGGCGATGTTTCGAGCCGAATCCCGCGCAGGTCAAGCACGAAGTGCGGCAGCACCTGATGTTTCGTCCGCGCGCCGTGAACTCGGAAAAGGAATAGCGCGTTCCCGGTCTGCGGACGGCAGTTTAGAAGCGGAACACCTCATACTGAATTCGCGAGCCACTCCCATTGCTGGTCGCGCTATCCTGGCATTGCTCCTCGAATTCACAACCAACAGAGTGAGGCACGACGTTGCGCATTGAATCCAAGGCACCTACGCGTGTGGATCTGGCAGGCGGCACGCTGGACATCTGGCCGCTGTATCTGTTTCACCCGGGTGCGGTGACGATTAACGCGGCGATTACCCGCTATGCGTCCTGCGTGATTGAAACGCATGCGGCCGGCGACGACAAGATTCGACTGATTTCCCGCGATACCCTGCGCGAAGAGAGCTTTTCTTCATTCGACGCGATGGTGAAAGCAAAGCGATATCATCTCCCACTGCTCGCCGAGATCACGAAGTTCTTTGCGCCAGAGAATGGATTCACGCTGACGACCGATTCGGAAGCGCCAGCCGGGGCGGGAATCGGCGGCTCAAGCGCCATGGCCGTTGCGATTTGTGCGGCGCTCGACAGATTTACATCCGCTGGGAGGAGCAAGGTGGACTGGATTCATATCAGCCGCGACGCCGAAGGAATTGTCATTCGCGTTCCGACGGGCACGCAGGACCACTACCCGCCTGCCTTTGGAGGCGCGGCTGCGATCGAGCTGCCTCCGGGCGGCGAGCGCCGCGTGGAATTGCGGCTCGATGTGGGTGAACTCGAACAACGGCTGGTGCTTTGCTATACGGGGAAGCCGCGGCAATCAGGCATCAACAACTGGGAAGTGTTCAAAGCCCACATCGATGGGAAGCCGAAGGTGCACGCCAACCTCGAGCGCATTGCGGAAGTGGCGCAGGCTATGCGCGTTTCGCTGGAAAAATTGGACTGGAAAGAAACAGGGCATCTAATGCGCGAAGAGTGGAGCTTCCGCAAAAAGAACCTGCCGACGATTTCGACGAAGACCATCGACCGAATCATTGAGGGCGCACGAAAGAAAGGCGCTCTGTCAGGAAAAGTATGCGGTGCGGGCGGTGGAGGGTGCGTCGTCATGCTGATCGAGCCCGGCGCGCGAAGCGGAGTCGAAAAAGCGGTCGAGGACGCGGGAGGTCAGATTCTGCCCATGCGCATTGACCGGTCCGGGGTGCAAGTCACCGTCTTCTGAGGCCACCAGGCATCTATTCAACAGGACTAAGGCGTCGTAGAATATGGGATAGGGGCCGGTGGTCCCTTTTCGGATGTCATGAACGGGCTGGCCATTCTCCTTAGCATGCTTCTGTTGGCGGATGCGGATATTCCGCGGGCGATGAACCTGCGCCCGGCCGATCCATCGCCAGCTCCGGATTTTTCCAGCGAAGAGTTTCCTCTATTCTCGACATCTACTGATCCCGAAGCCCAAACCGGAAAGCCTGGGCAGCCTGGCGCGAAGCAGGCGACGCTCCAGGAAAGCTCCAAGCTGGAGTTGATCCGCTTCGTTTCCGGCGAGTTCGCCAAGGCAGCGAAATCTTTGCCAGCAGGCAAAGAAGGGTTTCTGCAATACGCCGACAAGCCGATCAATCAAGAACTGCTCGAGCGGGCGGTCGCGACGCACGGTGCCGCGATTCACGCCGGCGAGCAAGTGCAAATCACCAAACTGGAGTTTCGCGATCATACGATTGTGGTGGATGTGAACGGCGGAGGCCGAGGCAAGCGGCGCTTCCTCGATCATCTCCAGATTGGAATGAGCGGCGCGCCGACGATGCGTACCACCCCGGATACGCAGGAAGTTGGGCCGCCCGGGTTGCAGCCCGGCGCCGGAAGCACTCTGTTCCTGGAGTTCAACAAATCGATTCCCGACCTGACGCCGGAAGAGTTGAAGCAAATCCTTTCGCCGTTTTTGGATTTCTCAAAACAGCGCTCGGCTTCCTCGCTATGGATCGATACTCTGCCGCCGGACGTCAAGAAGGCTATTCAGGAGCGCACGCCGAAAGTCGGCATGGACCGGGAGATGGTCATTGCGGCGATTGGCAAGCCTGGCCATAAGGTTCGGGAGCGGGATGCGTCGGGCACCGAAATCGAGGATTGGATTTACGGCACACCGCCGGATCGAACCGTTTTTGTCCGGTTTACGGGCGACAAAGTAACAAGCATCAAGCAGTTTCCCCAGTGACCCTTCGCCGCACTCCGCGCGGCCCAGGGCAATCCAGCATCGAACCGTTCCCTTGGTAGGGATTCTGTGGTCGCGAGCGCGTTTCGCCGCTATGGGGCCAGGCCCCCCAGTTTTCTGCAGGTATGAGTTCTTCCTTGAATAGGCTGGTCCGAGTGTAGGGTCAAAAAGATCATCAATCCGTGCGTTAACGGTTCGAATCAGACGAGGAATGCCGCAGCGAAGCCGAATGAGCGACAGGGCAGCATTCTGGCGGTTCGCGGCAAGTGCCAAGGAAGAGTCGCGTTCAGTCTAGCCTGTGCTCTTTGTGAGATCGAGGAAATCCGGCTTCCAGGGAGCTTTGAGAAGGTTGAGGCGAGCGAGGGAGATGGGCAAAGAGAAACGGCGGGGGCCGGCGCTGCCGGGGTTGACATAGAGGACGCCGTCGCGCCAGTGGGATTCGGGTTTGTGGGTGTGTCCGCTGACGACGATGTGGTAGCCGGAGGCCGCAGGATTGAGGTCGAGTTCCTTAAGATCGTGGAGGACGTAGATTGTAACGTTGTGGAGTGCGACGACTTCGGTCAGCGGGAGGGCGGAGGCCCAGGGTGCGGTGTCCAGGTTGCCGCGCACGGCGAAGACCGGAGCGACGGTTTTTAGTTCGTTTAGAATCGCTGGATTGCCGACGTCGCCAGCATGAATGATGGCGTGAGAGCCTGCCAGTGCTGATTTGGCTTCTGGGCGGATGAGGCCGTGGGTGTCCGAGATGAGGCCAAGGATCAGAGAGCACATTTGCGTGATAATATCACCCGGACCTACGGTTCAAGCGGAGCCCATTTCAAGTCCAAATGAGTTTCGGTCTTTATTTCTGCTGGCGTCAAAACGAACGAGTAAATTTCGATAAAGCGAAGGCGTGGTCTCTTCAGAAAGACAGCAGAAAACGGAAGTCACAAGTGCGGAAACTTTTCCTGAAGCGCTTGCGGGTTACCTCCCGCCCCTTCCAGTGGTCAGAAACTCGTATCCAGATCATCAGACCCGAATTCGTTGATGGGGACGGCCAACTCATTCGGAAACTCGAGCGCACACCGGCACGTTCCAAATTCCAAAATTAAGGACCTTATGCGGGGAACGTTGACATTTGTAGCGGCAGCCCATAGCATTTTTAGTTCGCATCACGATGTAGCCCGCTGCTGAGCGCCGCGTGTCTACCTGCGAGTGCGCGCTTCAGGAATCTACCGAGTGCGAATCAAGAGAGTTTTGATTTGGCCCATGGTTAGTTCAGGGTTTGCAGCTACGCCATTTTTTACTTCGGGTTTGTAAGTCAAACTCCGGGACCTGGTGAACTCGGGAGCTGTGAAGCAAACCCCAAAGCCCGGGAAACCCTGGAATCCGCAGTCAAATATTTTGGAGGAAGAATGCCTATCAAGGTCGGAATCAATGGTTTCGGACGGATCGGACGAAACATCGTACGCACGGCGATTGATGACAAGGACATTCAATTTGTCGCGGTGAACGACATTACGGATTCGAGGACGCTGGCGCACCTGTTGAAGTACGACTCGATCCTGGGCAACCTGCCGCATGCGATTACCCACACCGAAGACACAATTTCAGTCGAGGGCAAGGCAATCAAGGTTTTCAAGGTGAAGGACCCTGCTCAGATTGACTGGGCGAGCGTGGGCGCGGACATCGTCGTGGAATCCACCGGGTTGTTCACCAAGGGCGAGCAAGCAAAAGCGCATCTGCGTGGGACTGTGAAGAAGGTAATTATCTCTGCGCCGGCGGATGGTCCGGATGCCACATTTGTGCTCGGTGTGAATCAGCACACCTACGATCCCGGAAAGCACAATGTGATTTCGAACGCTTCATGCACGACGAACTGCCTCGCGCCGGTCGCCAAGGTGATTCATGAGACCTTCGGAATTCACAGCGGCACGATGACCACGATTCACTCGTATACCAACGACCAGAAGCTGCTCGACCTTCCGCACAAGGATTTGCGCCGCGCGCGTGCTGCGGCCATCAGCATGATTCCGAGTTCGACCGGCGCGGCGAAAGCTCTGCACCTGGTACTGCCGGATTTGAAGGGTAGGCTCGACGGCTACGCGATGCGCGTGCCGACGCCGAACGTGAGCGTGGTGGACCTGACCGTTTTCGTGGACAAGGCGGCGACGAAAGAGTCGGTGAATGCGGCGTTGAAGGCTGCGGCAAACGGTCCGTTGAAGGGAATTCTCGGTTACACGGAAGAAGAATTGGTTTCGGCGGACTTTAAGGGCAATTCCAATTCGTCGATCGTCGATTCCGGGTACACGAAAGTGGTCGGCGACAAGTGCGTCAAGGTGCTGGCCTGGTACGACAACGAGTGGGGTTACTCCTGCCGTTGCCGCGATCTGATCAAGTTCCTCGCTTCGAAATTCTAGGCAAGGTGACCGGCGGACGATTTCTGCCTTGCCGAGGTGGGGCGCAATCTATTGCGCTCCTCGACGGAAGGGGCAGGCCGTGACCTTTCCATCGGACTAAAAATGAATAAGCTGACGATAAAAGATCTGGATTTGTGCGGGAAGCGCGTGTTTTTGCGGGTGGACTTCAATGTGCCCTTGAAGGACGGCGTGGTGACGGATGACACGCGGATTCGCGAAACGTTACCGACTCTGAAGCTGGCCATCGAAAAGGGCGGGCGGCTGGTACTGGCGTCGCACCTGGGCCGGCCCAAGGGAGGCCCGGAACCGAAGTATTCGCTGCAGCCTGCGGCGAAGAAGCTGGAACATCTGCTAGGCAAGCCTGTGGCGTTCGGACTGGATTGTGTCGGGCCAGGCGTGGAAGGGCAGAGCAAGGCGCTTCGGGATGGCGAAGTGCTGGTACTGGAAAATGTACGGTTCCATTTGGAAGAAGAAAAGAACGACGAGGACTTCGCTAAGCAGCTGGCCGCGCTGTGCGACGGGGTTTTTGTGTGCGATGCGTTTGGTTCGTCGCACCGTGCCCATGCGTCGGTAGTGGGGATTACGAAGTTCGTGAAGCAATCGGCGGCGGGACTGCTGATGGAGAAGGAGCTGGCGTATCTGGGCAAAGCTGTCAGCAATCCTGCGCGGCCGCTTGTGGCGATTTTGGGTGGGGCGAAGGTCAGCGACAAGATTGAAGTGGTCGAAAACCTGATGAAGATTGCCGACGCGCTCCTGATCGGCGGAGGAATGGCGTATACATTTTTGAAGTCACAGGGATTGCCGATCGGGAAATCGCTGGTGGAGAACGACAAACTGGAGTTGGCGGCGAGGATCCTGTCTGACGCGAAAGCGAAAGGCTCCAAGCTGCTGTTGCCGGCGGATCATGTGACGGCACCGGAGTTCAAGGCGGATGCACCGGCGGCGACCGGAGACGTGAATGCGACGCCGGCGGATCAGATGGGCCTCGATATTGGTCCAAAAACGATTGCCGCCTATGCGGCTGAAATTGCAAGAGCGAAGACTATTGTGTGGAACGGGCCGATGGGCGTGTTTGAAATGCCCGCATTTGCGAAGGGCACACTGGAATTGGCGAAGGCCGTGGCGGCGGCAACCGTCGCGGGGGCGACTTCGATTGTGGGCGGTGGCGATTCCGTTGCGGCCGTGCACCAATCGGGCGTGGCGGACAAGATTTCGCACATTTCAACCGGAGGAGGAGCTTCGCTCGAGTTTCTGGGTGGACGCAAACTGCCGGGCGTGGAGGCGCTGACAAACCGATGAGCGATTCACATACTCCGTCCCGCCGCAGGGTGATGGCAGGGAACTGGAAGATGTACAAGACGCAGGCGGAGACGCGAGCGTTCTTCGAGGCTTTTCTGCCGCTGATCGCAGACGCGGATCACTGCGATATCGTGATTGCGCCGCCGTTCACATCGATTGCTGCTGCCGTCGAAAAGACGAAGGACACGAAGATCGGCATTGCCGGGCAGAACAGTCATTGGCAGAAGGAAGGCGCGTTTACCGGTGAGGTCTCGACGGGAATGCTGGTGGAGTCTGGCTGCCGGTACGTGATTGTGGGGCACTCGGAGAGGCGGCAGTACAACGGCGAGACGGACGACATTGTTGCGCAAAAGAGCCGGTCAGCACTGGCGGCTGGGCTGATACCGATCGTTTGTCTCGGCGAGAATTTCACAGAACGCGAAACGGGACGGACGGAAGAGGTGCTTTCTCAACAGTTTATCGGTGGCCCAGGTGCGTTGACCCATGAAGAATTCTCCCGTATCCTGTTAGCATACGAGCCAGTCTGGGCGATTGGGACGGGCCGTACGGCTACGCCCGAAATTGCCGCGGCTGCGCACCAGTTTCTGCGTCGCTGCGTGCAGGATCAGTTTTCCGCCGAAATCGCCGCCGGTTTGCGGATCCTCTATGGCGGCAGCGTCAAGCCTGACAACATTCAGGGATTGATGGCACAACGGGAGCTGGATGGAACGCTGGTAGGTGGAGCGAGCCTGGAGCCGAAGTCGTTTGCGACGATCGTGAATTGCAAGTAGCCGGTAAGGCCGGAAATTAGAAGGATTTTTGAGGTGCCGAAGCAATGCCAGGTTGGATGAAATGGACAATCGCTCTCGCGCTGGGGCTTGGAATTATCGTGCTCGGGTTCCGGTTCGCAGGCTGGCTGTTGAACGCGTTCTTTGTGCTCAACTGTATGGTGCTGATCATCGTGGTGCTGCTGCAGAGCGGTAAGGCTGCCGATCTCGCAGGTGCGTTCGGCGGTGCTGGCAGCCAGACGGCGTTCGGGCCGCGCGGCGCCGCGACGGTGCTCTCCCAGGCAACAACCTGGTGCGCCGTGATGTTTATGGTTTGCGCGCTGGCGTTGGCTATGCGGTCCGAGCGTACAGCTGGACAAGGCGGTGGCTCAGTGATTTACGACACGTCGAAGCCCGCCAAGAAGCCTGCGGCACCGGAAAAAACTCCTCCGGCCCCGGCCACAACGCCAAACCCTACGCCGCCCGCGTCACAACCTCCGGCTTCGCAAACTCCGAAGCCTTGAGCCCATTGGGCCTTGTCACGTAATCGGCGAAAGAGTGTGGTTGATTTTACAGAACGTTGCGCGACAATAGGAGCGCAGAAGGCCACGACGACCTCAGGCGGCGGCCTTGAAGCGCAAAGGAAGTACTCATCGATTTTGCGGTGGTGGCGGAACTGGCAGACGCACCAGCTTGAGGGGCTGGCGGTAGCAATACCGTGAAGGTTCGAATCCTTTCCACCGCACCAACTTTTCAAGCTTCCTTCAAGCTCGGCTTCCCCTTCCTTCATCTGAACTTGCGGTCCTCTCCAACACAATTTTGTGTAGACTCAGGCCTTGTGGGAATGCGTGTCTAGAATTCCCGCCGGGAAGCCAGTAAGCGCTTTGCTGAAGTAGAAGAAGGCAGGTCCATGCCGGGCACATCCGTTCTGGACGATATCGAGCTCGTTATCGAAGACATTCGTGGGAGTGGTGGCGGGAAGCCGCCTTCACGCGACGACGAGGGCAACGATGGGGGCGATGGTGGCGACACCGGCGGCGATCACCGCCCCGAGAGTCGGTTGCCAAGTTCAAGAAAATATTCGGCGGCGATCGCACTCGCGATGCTCTCCATCCTAATGTTCTTCATGGTGCTTACGGCGGCGTTTGTCGTCCTGCGCGTAGAAAATCTTTACAGTTGGACCGGCATTCGCGTGCCCGGCATTCTCTGGATCAATACGGTCGTACTTCTGGCGAGCAGCGCAACCTTGGAGGTCGCGAGGCGGAAACTGCAGGCGGACAGCGTCCGCGGTTTCAAGCGGATGTGGATGCTGACGACGGCGCTGGGAATCCTTTTTGTTGGGGGACAATTCGTTGCCTGGCGTCAATTGGCGGCGCAGGGGGTGTACCTCTCGTCGCGGCTCGCCAGCAGTTTTTTTTACGTATTCACGGCGCTTCACGCAGCGCATTTGCTTGGCGGCATATGCGCATTGCTGTACGTAAGATTTCGCCGATTTGAAACTGCGCGCGTGAGTCGCTTTGTCGCGGCGCAAGTCGTGTCGTACTACTGGCACTTCATGGACGGTTTGTGGTTGTTTCTATTGGCTTTGCTTTATTTCGGGCAGTGACGCCGCCGTTTGGCGGCGAATCGGCCCGGACGTACCTCGACGCTAATTTCCAAAGAATTCGCCGATCGATTCGGCAACGCGCTGAATCTGCTCCATCTTCAATTCAGGAAACATCGGAAGCGACAGCGCTTCTTCGGCGGCTTTTTCTGCCTCAGGGAAAGACCCAGGCCGATGGCCGAGCGTCGCATAGATCGGTTGCCGGTGCAGCGGAACCGGATAGTAAACGGCATTTCCGATTTTTCGGTCGCTCAAGAATTTTTGCAGTTCATCCCGGCGAGGCACGCGAATCGTGTACTGGTGGAATACGTGGCTGAAATTTCTTGGCACTTGCGGCGTTGTTACCGACTTTATCGGCGTTAGCAGCTTCGAATACGCTGCTGCGTGGCCGCGTCGAGCGTGCTCCCATTCCCTTAAGTGGCACAGCTTAACCCGCAGAATCGCCGCCTGAATCTCGTCCAGCCTGCTGTTCCATCCCGGCTCGACGCTGTTGTAGCGCGAGGCTTGGCCATGATTTCGCAGGGTGCGGAGACGTGCATCCATTTTTTGAGAATCCGTCACAATCATTCCCGCATCGCCGTAGGCGCCCAGATTCTTGGTTGGATAAAAACTGATGCACGCCACGTCGCCCAACGCGCCGGTCGGTTTTCCTTTGTACTGAGCGCCAATGGCTTGCGCGTTATCTTCGACGACCGGAATGCCGTGAAGTCTGGCCCCGTCACGGATAGGATCCATGTCGGCTGCCAAACCGTAGAGGTGGACGACGAGAATCGCGCGTGTTCGCGACGTGATCCGTTTTGTGATTTCGTCGGGATGGATGTTGAATGTTTCACGGTCTATGTCCGCGAACACCGGTTTTGCGCCCAGTGCGCTCACGGCACTGCCCGTTGCGACAAACGTGAAGGGAGGCAGGATGACCTCGTCGCCTGCTTCAACTCCCGCGGCTCGCAACGCCAGGATCAAGGCATCGGTTCCTGAAGCCACTCCGATGCCGTGCTTTACGCCGCAGAGTTCGGCAATTTCCTCCTCGAGTGCTATGCCTTCCTTCCCCAGTACAAACTGCTGAGAAGACAGAACGCGTGTCACGGCGTCGCGAATCTCCGAGCCGATGGCCGCATACTGCGCCGCCAAGTCCATCTGGGGGACTGCTTTGAATTCAGAGATGATTTCTCGTGTGGAAGTCATTCTGCCCTATAGCTGTGAAAACTGCAGTTCAGTATACGACACGGGAAGTGTCGGCGCGCGGCTAGGAACACGTGACTTGGAGGTCAGCAGGACTGCAAATTTCTCAGATGTGCCAGGCGAAAAGGTGATCCCAGATTTTCCCGCAGTTCCTTCCAATGTTCTTCTGGAATCGAGAGAAACACTTCCACCACCTTCGGGTCGAACTGCGTTCCGGCACACCGCTTGATTTCCTGGCGAGCGTGCGACATCGGCAAAGCCTTGCGGTAGGGTCGGTCGCTAATCATGGCGTCCATGCTGTCTGCGATCGAAAATATCCTGGCCCCCAGAGGAATTTGTTCGCCCTTGAGCCCTCGCGGATAGCCGGTCCCGTCGTAGAATTCCTGGTGCGCCAGCACGATTTCCGCCGCATCGCGCAAAAACGGAATGCGGATCAGCATGTCATAGCCGATCTGGCAGTGCCTGCGCATGATGGCCTTCTCGGCATCGTCCAGCGGCCCGGGTTTCAGCAAAACATTGTCCGGTACTCCCATTTTCCCGATGTCATGCAAGAAGGCGGCGCGTGCCAGCACCGGCAAATACGCGTTCGGAACTGGCATTGACCTGGCGATTGAAATTGTGAAAGCCGTAACCCGCTGGCAGTGGCCCTCGGTTTCTGCGTCTTTCAGGTCTAATGCACTGCCCAGTGCTTCCAGCGTGTCGTCATAGGACTGCTCGAGCTGTGCCAATGCCACGGTCAGCCTGGCAGTGCGTTCCTCGACTTGCTGTTCCAGCGTGCGTTGATAATTGCGGTTCTCCGCCACCAGCCGGCGGTGCTGCAGAGCTCGATTTACCCCCAGGAAAAGCTGGTCCTTTTCGAATGGCTTGAGAATGTAGTCGTAGGCACCGCGACGGATCGCTTCGAGAGCGGTGGAGATGTCGTGAATCGCGGTAACCATGATTACCGGCACTTCGGGGTCGTACTGGCGAAGCCACTCCAACAACTTGATGCCGTCCATCTCCGGCATGATCATGTCGCTCAGAACCAAGTCCGGAGTGGTCCGCTTCACTTGATCCTGTGCGGCGCGGCCATTGCTTACCGCAGTGCACCGGTAGCCTTTAGATTCCAACATCGTAGATACGACTTCGCGGATGGCTTCTTCGTCGTCAACCACCAGAATGTTTTCGATGCTATCGGTTTGCACTTAGCTCGACTCCCGCTGCCATTATACGAGAGGTCACAAGCGTCCTGGAGTACCGTTGCTCATTCAGAAAACAGCGTGTTAGCTTGGCAAAAGTCATGATACGAGGAGCTCCCCGCTTTTTTGGATAGGCCTTGATGAGCTCTGGGTGTCTCGACTACCGCGCGTTCACTTGGGAGGCGGCGTTCCGTGCAACAACAGGGCCTTTCTGCCGTTGCCTTCTTTGAAGCCACAGCGTTCCTCATTCTGTTAGTACTGTTCGTCCTTCTGCGCAAAGATCATCCCACCCGTTTTCTGGCCATTTGGATCGCTGGTTGGTCCCTGCTCACCCTAAAAGCTGCCTTCGAACTTGCACAGGTGGCCATATCCGTTCCGCAATTGCGGCTGGAACGCGTACTGCTCCTAGTCGTTGTAAATTTCATTTTCTTGAAAGCCGTCATTCTCTACACTCGCACTTCCCGAATGAATTTCTCGCTCCTCTGGCCCATGGCCTTTGCTTGCATCCTCGGGGTTTTCTATCTGGAATCGCGGCCTTCAGTTGGCGATGGGCACTTAACCTGGTTCACATCAACGATCCTTGCAGCTGGGGGTCTGGCAGCGGGTTGGATTCTCTGGAGCGCAACCAGGACCGACAAAGGCCACGGCGGGCGTTTGTTGGCGGGTCTGTTTTTGCTCATTGGGCTCCATGGAATCGATCGACCGCTTTGGTCACAGAGCCCCTTCTTCCTGCTGCGTATCGCTTTTGATCACCTTCTGGCGGTTTCTCTGGGCATTGCCATGGTAGTGCTCGTGCTGGAGAGGGCCCGTGCGCGCACTGACGAACTGAACGACAAGCTCCGCCAACTCAGCCTCCTCACGGCTTCCAGTACGCAGACGCTTTCCGTGCGCGAGGTTCTCGATCGCGTGCTGGTAAACGTCGTCGGCAGCCTGGGAGTTTCGCACGGAATCGTTCGCCTGCTCGAGGGCGAGGGGAATTCGGCTAGGCTGGTGGTGCGCGCCGCGGTGGGCTTTACCGAAGACTATCTGGCACGGGAAAAAGAAATTCCGGCCAATGAATTCTGGGCGCAGCGAGTGCTCAAAGAAGAAGTTGCGTTCATGAAGATCAGTCAGGAAGCCGACAAGCGAGAACGCGAACGCATGGCGGTTACCGGCGTGAGTGAAATCGTTTCGCTCGTTCTTCGTGGCAAAGAGGCGCCGCTCGGGCTCCTTGCTGTCGGCTGTGGACCGGAAAAGACCATTCAGGTGGACGAGATCGACTATCTGAAAAATATCGCAAACCTTCTCGGCCTAACCGTGCAGAATGTGCTTCTCTTTGAACAAGTGGATAAAGTTCAGCGGCAATGGGCCAATACATTTGACTCGATCGGTGACCCCATTTTTGTGCACAACACCGAAGGGCGTCTCTTGCGCCTCAACCAGCGGATGCTTCACCTCGCGGGCCGCGACGGCAAGCCGTGGATCGGGCGTTCCATCGCCGAGTTCTTTCCGCAGAAGAATGGAGCCTACAAGGTTTGTCCCTATTGCGAAGGTATCGCCGGGGAAGGCGACGATCCCGATCCATGGCTTCCAGGCTTTTTTCTTTCTTCCAATTCAGTGTTTGCAGATCCTGCCGGCCAACAGATGGGCACGGTTCACGTGTTGAAGGATATTTCCGAGCGTAAACGAGCGGAAGAAAAATACCGAACCCTTGTATCGAACGTCCAGGAAGGCGTCTTCATCACCACACCGCAGGGGCGCTTCCTCGATTTCAACGACGCGTTCCTGCGCATGTCCGGCTATTCGACGCGCGAAGAGCTCATGAACATCGATACATCGGCGCTGTACGCGATCCCCGCGGATCGCGAACGGCTTAAGAAGTTGTTGCTCGATCATGGCTCGGTCGCCGACTTCGAGTTCGACATGCGGCGAAAGGACGGAGAAATTCGTACCGTGACGGAGTCTTCAAACGCCGTCCGGGATGTCGCTGGGAACGTCACCGCCTATCAGGGGTTTCTCCTTGATATTACAGAGCGGAAACGGGCAGAGCACGAAATTCGCCGCCGCAACCGCGAACTGATGGTGCTCAATTCTATCGCCAACACGTTGACCGAGTCTCTGGATCTCAGCGACTCCCTGCACCGCACCCTGCGTCAGTTGTCCGAGTTGTTCGAGCTTGACGCTTCGTCAATCTATCTGTTCGATTCCAGCAACGAAATGCTGCGCCGGGTCGCAGCCGTGGGGCATCGTTCCGAATTCGCGCGCCACTTTCCGCCAACCAAGGTCCAACCCGAGCTTCTTCAACACCTCAAAGCGGTACATGCAACGTTTCTCTCCACGCACGGGTTGCCCCTCCCGCAAATGTTCAAGGAAGTTCAGCGCCAGGAGCAGATCGCCACAGCCCACGTGGCCATTCTTTGGTCGAAAGATAAAGTCATCGGCGGCCTGGTGGTCGGCAGCCGCTCCCCGCGTGATTTTTCTCCCGCCGACGTAAATCTGCTGATTGCCGTAGGCAGCCAGATTTCGAGTGCCATCGAGCGAACACTCTTATACGACCAGACTCGCCTGGCTTACGATGATCTTCGCCGCACTCAGGAACAGCTGCTGCACAGCGAAAAAATGGCCGCCGTCGGCCAACTGATCTCGGGCGTCGCTCATGAACTCAATAACCCGCTGACGGCCATTCTGGGCTACAGCCAGTTACTTACTTCCTGCGGCCAGGTGGGGCCGCAGGGCCTGGAATACAGCGAAAAACTCTACAAACAGGCACAACGCACTCATCGGATTGTTCAGAATCTCCTGAGTTTCGCGAGGCAACACAAGCCGGAACGCGTTCCCGTTCGCCTGAACCAGGTGTTGGAGGACACGCTCGCCTTGCGCGACTACGACCTGCGCATGAGCAACATCCGTCTGCACCTCGATCTCGCCGAAAACTTGCCTCTGGCGGCCGCGGATCCTCACCAATTGCAGCAGGTATTTCTCAATCTTGTGAACAACGCGGTGGACGCGATACTCGAATCATCGGGACAAGGCGATCTGTGGGTACGCACGGCCAGGGAAGCTGAAAAGTTTGTGGTTGAGTTTGTCGATAGCGGGCCCGGCGTGAAAGACTCGTCGAGGGTATTCGATCCGTTTTACACCACGAAGCCCGTCGGGAAGGGCACCGGCCTGGGACTAAGCATTTGCTACGGCATCATCACTGAGCACGGCGGGTTGATTCGCGTTTGCAATGTACCGCCTCGCGGCGCGTGTTTCACGATTGAGCTACCTTGTGCCGCAATCGCAGCGACCAGCGATACTCTGGGTACGGATGCCGTGACTCCCGTCGCAACCACGAACGGTCTCTAGCGTAAGCTTCGCTGCCCGCCCGGCGATCCGCACGGCACTTCTTAGCGATCCGATTGAAGGGCCAATTCCGCCGCCAGTGCAGCCCGCTCGCCCAGCCTGGCCATCGTTTCCTCCATCTGCGCGGCCAATGCAGTCGCCATTTGTCCCAGCGTAACGACTTGATCCTGGGCAACATTCCCCAGGAGTATCCGAAGCCTGATCACCTGGAAGCGCCACCGAAATACCAGCGATAGGCGAAGGCGCTCGTACTCTTGGGAACCAGATACTTCCGGCGATAGCACGGCGATGATCCGCGCGATCCGCAACGACTGCTCAAAATCCCTTCGAATGGCTTCTAAATAGAGCAGAGTCACTTGCTTTCGCTCGCGTCGCAGCCTTGAGGACAAGTATTGGCCGCCCTTATCTTTCGCAAAAGAGAAATCGGCTCTGTCCATGGCCTGCCGGATTTGTGCCATGTTTTGCAGATGCCTGGACGCGCTATCAAGTGCTCCTAGACCCTGATCATGGCCCTTTCGCTCGCTGGCTCCCCGGAACGCCCAAAAGAGCAATCCCATCAAGCCCAACACCGCGAGGGCCGCAACAAGGATGAATACGGCGCTCATGGCTTCGGTGACTCCAAGTTCCACAATCGTGTCAGATGCTCATTCAATTCCGCCAGCCGCTGGTTTACCTGGGGAATCAAGTTCGCATACAAATGTGCCGGCTTCAGCGAGGGCGCCGGCACCTTGTCCGCAAGCGGGTCCCGCAGCGCCCAGGTCCAGACCAGCAACGCGGCGACAAACGCCAGCATGGAAGCGTGGTTCCACTCGATCCCATAGGCCCTGGCAAATCGTTCGAACGCCAGATCATTCAATACCTTGAAACAAGAAAACAGCCCCAGTCCAAGTGCCAGCCACCCGCTCTGCGGCGCAATTCGAACCTGATAGTAGCGCGCAAACAAGAATAATCCAGCGATACCGGTGGCGATGGACGCTTCAAGGCCAATTTCAAGCGTTATGACGCCGACGTGGTAGCCGCTCCGGCCGAAATATAAGGCCAGACCAAGCACCAGCAAGCCGCAGAAACTTAGAATTCGCGCGGCCAGGGCCCAGATGCCTCGGTAGGCTCCCAGCACGAGATGGCAGACTTCCGCGGCTGCCAACGCGCGTCCGATTACAACCAATCCCTGCGTCGTCCAGGCGACTGCATAGGTAGTGGAGGAAGCGAATCCGTATCCTTGATAAAGGACGACGCCTATCGCCGTTTGTGCAAGATTGATGCCAAGATATAGTGCAAAGAAGTAAAATACACGATGCTGGCGGAATACGATCATCCGCAAAAGTAAGAAGATGGTTAGCATGGCAGCTAACCCCCAGACCACAAGTGAGACTGTTGGCAATTCAGCAAACACGCGCACATCTTAGCACGTCGCTCACCAAAGAGAAGTGGGGAATCACGGACTCAAAGCAAAGTCTAGAGACTTACAAGCACAGTTTCATGTTCCAAAGTGGAACGCTCTTACGCGGCAACTTCGTTTCCAACAGGTTTCGGCGGCGGCAGCGGCATACCGTCAGCGATGACCGTGGTTTCGTTTGCTTTTGGCGTTGGCGGCGGTGGCAACGGCATGCCGTCCGCTACATACCCGCGGATGGCGTCGCCGCCTTTCGCATCGTGATTGACGGAGCGAGTGGCCGGAACTACGATGGACCCGATGAGCAGCGCAAGACCTGGAACGAAGCCGACTGTTTTGGAACGCATGGAACACACCTCCTGGTGTGATCCTTTGCGTTTCTGCGCAGAAGCTATCTTTCGGGTGCAAAACGTTCTGATTGCGGAACGCTTGGCATGATGTATGGATGATCAACTTCTTAGAAACAAGAGCGTAGTGCGGGATTTCACTTCCACGACATTGGCCGCTATCCCCAATTTGTTCGGCCGATTGATATATATCGCATCGCTTCGTGATCTTTCCTCAGGCAATTACGAACACGCCGGCCTCGCCGCGCTCTATTCGGCACAGGCAATCCAGGAATCCCTGGAATGCTGCCATCACGAAATTTTTCAGAAAATTCTGGAGACGCCTTTGTCCATCCAGGCAGAGGACCTGCGCGAGTGTCTCCAGGGGATGTCCGGGTCATTCCCGGCCACAGTTTCGCATTGGCGACGCTTGGAGGCCTACCGGATCCTGCCCCCTGCCACGGCCCCGGATTACCTTAGAGAGCTCTTCTTCTCGAACCTCCGTGCTCTGCTTGAAATTCTGGAAGCGAAGAACTCCACGGCTCGTTCAAGCGCGTGACCACGCCGATGACCTTTCCCACCACTTCGGCCTGCTCCGGCAATTCCCAGGATTCCGGTGCGCAACGGGATAACGGGTGTGGCTGCATCACCAACTTTCCCGGCATTTGGTAGAACCACCCGCATCGATAACCTTCCCTGACGTCAACGAGATACATCGGCCGGTCGTGCTCGCTCGTCCATCCCTCACTTTCAATCTTTCGCATCTCGGTATCGACCAATACCAGGCTTCCAGGCCTCAGCAACGGCATCATGCGCCGGTCCGCCAAACCCACATAACCGTAACAATGACGCGAATTTCCCTTCGTCAGCGCTCCCTCAAAATGCCCCCATCGTTCCACCATGCGCGACAAGAAATCGGTCCGCCGCGGATCGAATGCTGGATCAAACCGCAACGGCACCCTTAATCCGCTCGGCGGCGCCGCCAGATGCGTGCGCGGAACCGGAAACCTTGCGCCGTCTTCGAAGCATTCCTCGAGCGGCACATCAAACCAGCCGAAGAGCTCAAGCGGATTCAGGTGATACAACGCGGCTAGTGCGTACAACTTGTGGAGGCCCGGCACGACGTTGCGATTTTCGATGTCGGCCAAGCGGCTGATGTGGAGGATAAACTCCGGACGGCCGCGTAGTTGGGCAAGTTCATAGCTCGCCGTCTCCACGTCACGATACGTCAGACCAAGCCGCTCGCGGACCTGGCGCAGCCGCAATCCCGACAGCATTGCACCCCCTTCGCTGGGTGGAGGTCGCTTTCGCGGAGTGTATACCAGCCATTACCATTTTGTTAAGAATTCGGAACGAACCGCCAAAAGGTCGCGGCCAGCCCTGTGAATTTCTTCCCTCGAAGAAGCTAGGGTGACGCGCCCTTGCGGTCTTGGTGCTCCGGAATCTGCTATTCTCAAAAAATGACAAGTCGCCAGCTCGGGCTGCAGCGCCGTTCCATTTTGGTACGCTTCGCTCTCTGCTTTCTCCTGGCTCTCGCCGCTTTGCCTGCACAGCAATCGCCCGCTCCCACCGCGCCCACTCCCGCTGCACCTCCGGCTGATTTTGCGCAAGCCGCCGATGAAGTCCTCCAGAACATGAGCGAAATTACCGGTCTGACTCTCCGAACGCCCCTCAAGAAAACCCTTCGTTCCCGCGATGAGATTCGTGCTTATGTGATCCGCCAGATGGACGAGGATAAGAATGCGGCGCAGCGCTACGCCGATTCCAAGTCCGCCGAAGCCTTTGCTCTGCTACCGAAGAATTTTGACCTGGACTCCTTCATGATCGAACTCCTCACCGAGCAGATCGCGGGCCTTTACGACCCGAAGGGCCACGAGTTCTATATCGCCAATTGGATTCCGCTTGAGGACCAGCGCATGGTGATGGCCCACGAATTGACTCACGCGCTTGAAGACCAGCACTTCCAGATCGAATCCTGGCTCAAAGCGGCGCGTCCCAACGACGATGCGGAATTTGCGCGAGAAGCGTTTCTTGAGGGTAGCGCCACCGCTGCTATGATCGACTATCTTCTGCAAGGTACGGGCAAGTCGTTGAACAACATGCCGGAGTTCGATCCTTCGCTGCTCACCGGCGACCTCGGCAGTTCGCCTTCGTTGCAGAAGGCTCCGCCGTTTATCAAGGACACGCTGGTCTTTCCATATTTCGCGGGCATGACTTTCACCGCCGCCGCTCTAAAACCTGCCGGTTGGAGTTCGCTGAAAAACGTGTTTTCGAACCCGCCCGTATCCACTCAGCAGATCATGCATCCCAATCTCTATAAGTCAGGCCACGTGCCGGAGCCGGTCACGCTCCCCGCTATCGACAGCAAACTTGGCAGGGAATGGAAAAAACTCAGTGAAAACCTGATGGGTGAATTCGGATGGCTTGAGGTGTTGAAACAATTTCTGGGTGAGCAACGCGCCAGGCCCCTTGCCACCGCCTGGGACGGTGATCGCTATCAGCTTTTCGAACATCAACAGTCCAAGCGCCTGCTCCTCGTTTCACGCCTGCGGCTTTCGAGCCAGGAGAGTGCGGCGAGGTTTTTTGGTCAGTACTCGGAACTTCTGGAGAAAAAACACGAGGAGCGAACTAACCTCTTTCGCCGGCCAAACTTCTTTTCGTTTGACACTCCCGGTGGCAGCGTTTTTCTTCGCTGCGCGGCAACCGACTGCCTGATCCTGGAAGGAGGTGACCGCGCGCTCTTCATCGAGGTCAACAAACAGATCGGCATGGGAGCAGTTCCTGAACCCGATCAGAAGCCGGGCGTCACCTCAACCGCGGCGGCCGGAGAAATTCGAGCCCCCGCGATCTCCGCCCGCGTACCGCTGAACGCCCTGCTCAACGGAAATCGATTTGCTGCGCGGCCATAGCGGGGCGGCGCCTCGGCGGGCCCGCCAGTTCCATCCGCCCTTCGAGACGAGTGATCCGCTTCGTGAAGCGCTCGAGTCGGCGTGCGTCGGCGGCCGAGAATCTCCCATACTTCGTGCTGGCGCTCTTCCTGTGAAGTTCTTTCAATCCCTGACGGGCATACTCCAGCGCTTTGCTGAAATCTCTGGTCCGCCTCTCGTGATAAGTCGCCAGCTCTTCGCACGCCATCGGCCGGTAGTCTCGATCTTCCAATAGTTGTTCCCAGGCGGCCGCCGCCTTGCCGTACTCTCCCCGGCGCTTCGCCATTTGCGCCAATTCTCGCCGCGCTTGCGCGTCGAAAGGCAGCGGGAGACCCCGGACCCGTGCTTCACTGCACGCGGATTCGGCCTTGGTTGACTCGCCGCGCCGTTGCAAGTATCGCGACAATCCAAACAAATCGAGCGCCTCGGCCTCTTCTCCTTGAACGCAACTGAGCAGGGAATTGAGCTTCCCGAACAGCGCCGCCAAGCCCCGCAAATCCATGCGGTTGTGCCGCACCACTCCCGCCAGCGGCGCGGCGATTCCACCACGCAAGTAATCAAAATAATATTGTGGAATCAAAGCCGACCGTACATCCTCCGCCCGATCCCATCCGAGCCGCGCCCCTTCGAGGACGTGCCGCTCAAGCTCCACCAGCCGCACGGACCCAAGCCGCAACTTCCATACCGCTCGCGCCGGATGCAGCAAGTCCAGATGCGCCGCCAACTGCGGCACACGGATGCTCCTTGTCATCAGATAGCGATTCTCGAGCAGCGGCCAGTCGAAGGACTTTCCGTTGAACGTCACCAGGACCGGGCGCTCCGCAATCCGCTCCGCAAGCTCCAGCAGCACGGAATGCTCCTCCGAAAAATCGCGCATCAGGAACTGCTCGACCTGTAATCCGCCCGAATCCCACCACGCCACGCCCACCAGGAATGCGTAGGTTCCGGTTCCGCCCGCGAGCCCTGTCGTCTCCGTGTCGAGAAACAGCCATTTTTCCGCGTCCGCGGCTGCCTCTCGCCATTTTTTCGTTTGCGCTGCATCCGGCGTTCGGCAGAGCAGGTCGAGCGCCGTCGGGGCGACCTCCGGACGCTCAGGCGTCGAATGCCAATTGCGAACGCTCAAATGGCTTCCGTACTTAGTACGCGCAATCGTTGCGCCCAGCAGCTGCGCAAGCGTGCATTCATCAATTCCTTCCGTCGGAGATTCCTCTGGGGAGAACCGCGCGTCACGAAACGCCACGCCGGTTGCAGGACGTAGGGCTGCCAGCCGCGGGAATTTGTCCATGGTCGCACTCATCTATTCACAAACCCTTTCCAAAATTGCCAGGGCTGCTTCTTTGGCGCGCGGCGCCAAATCGCCGGCAGGTCCAACACAGGAAGGGCATCCCGATTCGCAGCCGCATCCCGCAATCAACTTCCGCGTCTTTGCGAGCAGCAATTCATGAGCGCGGTACAGCGGCTCGGAAAATCCGATCCCGCCGGGATACGCATCGAACAAATACAAATTCGGCTCGTAGAACTCCTTTGATGTTCCTCTCATCGCATCGTCCAGCGGCACCGGCAGGAATGCTTCGCCTTCCGCCCCCGGCGCCGGTGGCCGCTCGCCAATCGCCGTGCCCAGGTCACGCCCGTCGCACATCAGCAGCAGAGTCGCTACCGACTCCATCGCATGCAGCAGCCCAAACATTCCGCTTTGCCGCTCGCTGATGTTGAATGGCAGCGATTCCAAGAGCGGCCGCTCCAGGGTCAGCCAGTACGACGTCGTGTGCATTTCGTTTTCCGGCAGCTCTAATTTTCCCGATCCAACGTTTTCATTGGTGAAAAATTTGATCTTCTTGAATCCCACCACCTGCGATCGAACCAAGACATCTCCATAGGACTTCGCCGCTGCAATCTCCGGTCGCGATTCTTGCGCCCTCCTTTCCTTTGCTACTTCGAGGACCCGCACCTGGGTATACCGCACCGCATCCGTGTAGTAATCCACATCGACTTTCTTCACGTACGCTTTGCGCTCCCTAAAATCCAGATGTTCCACGTGATACTGCTCGCCGCCATGCAGGTAAATCGCCTTCTCATGCACGGTCGTCAGCGCACTCGGAAAATCCACTTCGCCAATCACTTCCGGCTGTCCCGTAACATCGATGATCACGAAATTGTCGCTCGTCACCGACCGCAAGCTCACCGTATCCGCCGGATATGCCTGCTGTGTCCAGTGATAATGGTCGCCTGTGCGGTGCAGATACTCCGCTTCCGTCAGCCGCCCGCACAAGTCCGGCAAATCCACGTCGCCGAAATGTTCGTCCTGCGCAATTGGCAGTTCGAATGCCGCGCACTTCAAGTGGTTGACTAAAATCTCTAGATTGTCCGGCTGGATAAATGCATGTTCCGGCGTGCTGGCGAAGAAATAGTCCGGATTTCGCACGATGAACTGATCAAGTGGAGAAGACGACGCCACCATCACCGCGCACGAACTCCCGCTGCGTCTTCCAGCGCGTCCCGCCCTTTGCCACGTCGCGGCAATCGTTCCCGGATATCCCGCCATCACTGTCGCATCGAGTGAACCCACGTCAATTCCCAATTCCAGGGCACTCGTTGATACCACACCTCGAATTCGCCCTTCCCGCAGCCCGCGCTCGATCTCCCTCCGCTCGTTCGGCAAGTATCCGCCGCGATACCCGCGAATCGGCTCTGCCGTCCCCGGGAAATGCGGGTTCGCTTGTCGCAAATATGTGAGCAGAATTTCCGTATGTAGCCGCGAATTCGCGAACACCATCGTCTGCAAATTGCGCTTCAAAAACTCCTGAGCCACCCGCGAACTCTCGTTGATGTAACTTCGCCGAATCCCCAGCGCGCGGTTCACCACCGGAGGGTTGTAAAACACGAACGTCTTTTCTCCCGCTGGTGCACCGTTGCCCTGCAACACTTCTACTTCGTTTTCGACCAAACGCTCCGCTAGCTCACCGGGATTCGCAATCGTCGCCGAACAGCAGATAAACTGCGGCTTGCTCCCATAAAATCTCGCAATCCGCCGCAGCCGCCGCAACACGTTGCACAAATGGCTTCCGAAAACTCCCCGGTATGAATGCAGCTCATCGATCACGATGTACTTCAAATTCTCAAACAGCCGAGTCCATCGCGTGTGGTGCGGCAAAATCCCGGTGTGCAGCATGTCCGGATTTGTCAGGACAACGTGCCCGTTCTCTCGTATGGCCCTCCGCGCATCGCTCGGCGTGTCTCCGTCATAGGTAAACACACCAAAGCTCTTGGCTCCGGCATTGGTACCAGCGACCGGAACCTGTCCCGACTTGGTCGTGACGTCGCCATCTGCGATTTCCTGCACGCTTAAACTCTCGAGCCTCTGATTCAGGTCATACAATTCCGCCAATTGATCCTGCGCCAGTGCTTTCGTCGGAAACAAGTACAATGCCCGTATGTCGCGGTTCTCCAGAATGGCGTTGATCACCGGCAGGTTGTAGCAGAGCGTCTTCCCCGACGCCGTCGGCGTCACAATCACCACGTTCTTTCCCGCGTGCACCGCGTGCGCCGCCTCCGCTTGATGCGAATACGGCCGCGAAATCCCCTTCGATTGATACACCGCGCGAAGTTCCGGCCGAACCCATTCCGGCCAATCCGCCCACTCCGCTGCGCGGGCAGGGAATCGCCGCACCGCGGTCAGCACCTCGCCCCGGGTTTCAGGGTTTGTACGCGCCATCCCTGAACTGAAGTTCAAATCCCGGTCCGCAAACGCCGTCAGAACCTCATTCAGCCACGCGATGGTCGTTTCAACTCGCTCGGGTGATATCGCCAGCGCGTTCGCGGCTTCAATCTTCGTCCTTCCTACGACAAGCCCTTCCGTCACAACCTTCTCCTCCTCCCAGCGCGCACGATACATCGTGCCCAGCGGTCCCCCGCATGCCAGCTACATCGACTCCAACTCTAGCGAGCTTTCGTGAATTCCTTACTTCTGGCCGCTCGCCAAACGTCCCGCGCCGCCGCGGTTTGTCGAGCTTCGCCTTTTCTTCGCTCAGACTAGCATCGCGCAGCAGGCACGGCAACTGGCATCTTTGTTTTGTTCCGCTCGGGGGTAGCGCGGCTGCGCTTGGCTGCGGCAGCTCCTCAGGCGTGTTGGAGACGAAGGCAACCCTGCACCGTGCCTCAAATCTCCTAAGAGTTCGGGAAATGGTCAGCGAGAAGGCGTGTTCTTCTCAATCTTGACGATCCTGAATTTGCTGTCGAGCAAGACCGTAGCTCGGTTCGGCTCGTCCGCACCTTTCAGTTCCAACTCCCAATTGTCGCCCACCTTCTTCACGCCGACGAGTGAATCGTAGCTGTAAGGCCGGGCATCAAATTCCAATCTCTTTGGGCGGAAGAATTCACGGCCAAGTCGATCGTAGAGAACGATCTCGGAAACCCACTTCGTTGACGGTTTCGGATCGTCCGCCGCATCCTGCCAATGCTCTGCGATGTGAGACCATGCTTCTTCCCGTGTGCTGAATTTCAGAGTGCTGTGAAAAACAGTGATCTTCCCGCGGTCCGCCCAAAAATCGGCCCATTCGCCACCTTGCGACAGCAGGATGTGGCGGTAGGGTTCTTCACACGAACCACCTGGATCCTTCTGACCTTCCTTCCTCGCGCTGGCATATCCCTCCTTCGAATAGGCTGTGCTGCGCCATAGAAGTTCTCCGGGGCCCGGTCTGTAGTACGCCCGAATTTTCACATAGAGGGGCTTCCCTTCCCATTCCTTCAGCAAGACCCGGTCCCACACCTCGTAAGACGTCCCATCTGCCAAAGCTGCCTGGCACAAGCGTTCCGCTCCGGGCAGAGACTCCGGCCTGGGCGTCTGCGCCGTTAGCGGCGATGCCGCCATCAGCAGAAGCGCAGCCAAAATGTGCGATTTGCTCAACCTAGTTTGCTGCTCCATTTATCTCAGCGGCGACGCCGTCCTTCCGTGTTCGCTCGATGTGTAACGTAGTCCAAACCCAACCTCGCCGCCGTCTCACTCGGGTAAGTCTTAGAATCCACAGCTACTTTATGTTCAATCATCGCCATACATAGGGGGCAACTCCGCGTTTTGGCCGAATGGACCGATCTCTCCGCACAGCAGGGTGTTGGTCTTCCGGACATAAAAGATTCGCGCCCGTAACCCGTTCATTGCTATACCGACAAAAAACAGGCGGAGAGAGGGCATGACGTCCCAGAATGAAGCGCTCCGTCGCTTCCTTCCGCGCTCCGACCCTCGCCCTTTCTACTTCAATCGCAGAACCAAAAACGCTCCGACAACAAACAGCGCTGCCGAAGCTCCGAACGCCGCGACAACTCCAAACGCGCTCCACAACGATCCCACCAGCACGCTCGACAGAACATCGCCGACGGCATTTACCGCAGCCAGCGTGCCAAACGCCATCCCGTGCTGCTCGCGCGGCACAAGTTCCGCCGCCACCGAATCCTCCAGCGCCTCTTCGGTCCCAATGTACAAGCCGGCCAGCACAAAAATTCCCCCGAGCAGCCAAGGCGAATGCGTTCCCGAGCACAACAGCAACGCCGTCACCGCCGCTAATCCGTATCCCACAGCCAGCACCGCGCGCCGGTGCGGGACATGGTCGCTCAGCCAACCGCTCAAGTACGCCGAGCCGGCATAAAAAGCGTTATGCAGGGTGTACAAAATCACAGCGAGGCTCGCCGCCCTCGCCATTCCGTAGTCCGCGCTGAGCATTTTCGTTGCATACAAAATCAGCAGCGTGTGAGAAAAATCTCCCGCTCCAAAAATTCCCACGCCCACCAGAAAGCGGCGGAACTCCGGGGGCAGCGTTCGCAAAACGAGAAGAAAAGTTTTCTTCTCCTTCACTTCGATCGGCCGCTCGCGTACCAGAAGCCAGAAGCAGGCAACCGAAATCGTTCCCGGCAGCAGCGTCCACAAGAATACCTTTCGGTAGGAATGGTGGGTCGCCTGCAAAATCCACAGCGCCGTCAGCGGCCCAAGAATCGCTCCCAGCGTGTCCATTAGCCGTTCGAGTCCGAATGCGCGGCCATAGGCGCCCACCTGGACGTCAGCTGCAAGCAAGGCTTTCTTCGCAGGCGAGCGAACGCCGCGTCCCAGCCAGGCGGCCGCCCGCCCGGCCAGAACGTGAAGTGCATGCGTAGCCAAACCGAAAGATGCGGTCGCAAGGGTCGTAAACGCGTATCCAAAAACGGCGAGCGGTTTGCGATGCTTGAGGCGATCTGTGTAGTAGCCACCCGCGAGTTTGGCAAAGCTCGAGAGGCCGTCGGCTACTCCCTCGATGACGCCCAGCCAGGCAGGCCCCGCTCCAATCAAAGCGAGAAAAGCCGGCAGTACCGCCGTCGCGGTTTCATGACTCCAGTCCGAAAAAAGCGAAGTGAGGCCAACGCCGAGAACCGTGCGGTTCAGCCAGCCATTCGACGTTTTCTCCGTTGGCGATGGTTGGTTTGCAATTTGCGTCATCTATTTTTTCGCGGCGCGGTAGAGAATCACTCGTACTTTCTCCAGCGTAATCAATCCCCCTTCCACCATTCCATCCAATTGGGGAAGAATCCGCTCGATGCGCTCCGTGGTTTCAACAACTTCAACGACAATCGGCAAGTCCTGCGAGAGCCGCAGAATCTTATCCGTGTGATAGACGCTCGACGAACCGAACCCGCCGACGCCGCGTAACACAGTTGCGCCGGAGAATTTTTCTTTTCGCAACAATTCGACAATGACTTCATGCAGCGGCTTGCCGTGCCATTTGTCCGATTCGCCGATGTGAATGCGCATCAGCGTGCGTTCGCCTTCGAATTTTTCATGCGTCATGGCGGCTCCCTTAGAAGCGGTTGGCCAAGCGAATCCCTGCGACGGAGAGCAGAAGGCCCACAATCACACTCGCTCCGATGTACGTCGTCGCGCGAAGCCATTCGCCTTCTTCCAGCATTTTTGCCGTTTCCCATCCGAAGCTCGAAAAGGTTGTGTAGCCGCCAAAAAATCCCACGGCAATCGCAATGCGCATATCGGAAGAAATCAGCATGCGGTTCAGTGTGAGTTGCCCGATCAAGCCGAGCAGGAAACATCCGGTCAAATTGATGATCAGCGTGCCGTAGGGAAACAGGCTGCCCATGCGCACCTGCACCAGGCCTTGCAAACCGTACCTCGCCAAGGTACCAACGGCGCCAAACAGCGCGATCCACAATATTTTCAAGCAATCACCTCTTCTCGATTTGCCCGATGGCCGAGTGCTTCAAAACAAAAACTCCTGGCGCCTTGCGGCCACCAGGAGTCATCAGCCTGATTCCGAGCTTTTGCGAGATGCCGGTTTCGGCGGTTATGGCGAACTCCATCGCCCGTCAGAATGTCCCGTTCAGTGTAATCCCAATCCGCCTAAAAGTGGAAACGGTAGCGCAGCTGCCCGGCAAGCTGGCGCGGATAGTTCCAGTGGGTTCCCCCGAAAGTGTTGGAATTGTCGATGAGGTAGCGCGAATCGCCGATGTTCTGCGCGGTAAAGCCTAACGAGAACCGCTCGCCGATGGCTTTCGAGACGGAAAAGGAAAATTCGGTATGCCCGGGCAAGTGGTTTGGTCCGTCTTCGTCGAGAAACCCTGAACCATAGGCAAGATTGCCGGACACGTCAAGACGGAAGGGAAGCGCCGCGTGGAAGCCCGCGTTGAGCGTGTTCCGCTGGTCGTGATCGAGATAGCAGAAGCCGCCACCAGCGCACAGTTCTTCAGGCTCGGCAAGCAATCCGCCTGTTACGACTCCCGAACCCTCGACTGTCTGGTTGGAATAGGTGAGATAGACGTCGAAACGTTTTTTGATTCGCGGCGAGCGCACGGTGGATTCCCAGCCATGAATGCGCGCGCGTTCCAGCGTCAGCGGAAAGAAAATATTGGAATTTCCAAGCGCGTCGTGATCAAAGAAATTCTTCGCGTGCGTTTGGAAGTTGGAAAAGTCGAACGTCCAGCCGCGTACGGGAATAGTGATGCCAAATTCCCGCTGCTCGTCGGTTTCGCCGTGTAGCGGCGCGAACGCAAATCCCTGGTCTACAGCAAACTGCAGCAGCGGCCCGGACACTGTGGTGAGCGGCGGAGCCTGATAATAGCGCCCGTAAAAGGCGCGAAAAACCCAACCAAGTTTTGGAACGTGAAGGGCGGCGCCGAGGCGCGGATCAACTTTGTCTTCCACGACACCTGCCGAGAAGTGCGTGTAGCGGAATCCGGCGTTGAGCGTCAGCCAGTTCGTGGCGCGGAATTGATCCTCGGCAAACAGACTGAAGAGACCGCCGGAGGGCGTGTCCTTTTCCGATGCAATGGCGCCCGAGCCATCGGTAGCGACGACCCGGAAGAAGGAATCGTCCTGTTGGGCGAATCCATACGCGCCAAAACGTCCGTTGTGACGCCCACCCGTCACCGCGAGCGAGACTTGCGCCCCTTCGTAGAGTGAATCGTTGTGATCTGTGGGAATCGGCGGCTGATCCGGCAGCAAGCTGGGAATTGGGGAAGAGCCATCGTAGGCCGCGCGATTCCAGTGAAGGAACGGCGAAACCGTCATCAACACTCCCGGCTGAAACGTGTGTACCCAGGAAAAATTGAGGAACCCGTCGCGTTCCCGCTGCGTGTCGCGAATCCTGGCTTCCTGCTGTTCCGAAGTGTTGGGCACCTGGAAAAAATCCGCGCGTGCAGAGGCCGCCAGCCGCAACTGATCATTGGGAGTCGCATTGAAAATTAGCGAAGTAAATCCGCCGACGCCGTTGGTGTTGTCATGCAGCGCGTCCGGCTCCGGCGGCATGAGCCCAATATCGGAGCGGTTCGCGCTCACGCTGGCATAGTAGGCAAATCGTTCGGTGTGATCGCCGATGCTGATCTGGCTGTCGGTTGAATGAAAGCTGCCGTAAGTGGCGAACAATTCGATTTCTCTGTCACGTTCGAATCCGGAGCGCGGAATCACATTGAAGACGCCGTAAGTCCGGTCCCCGTAATCTGCCGAATAGCCGCCGCGCTGAATTTCGATGACGTCCATGTCCTTGGGATCGAATTGTGGGCCAACGTTGGCGGCGATGTTGGTGTTGGGGACGGGAATACCGTCAATGAGCCAGGAAACCTGGTGGCCGCCGCGCACGTGAAGTTGATCGTGGACCATGTATGCACCGGGGGTGTAATCGGTGATCAGATCGAGGCTGTTGGCGCGCGTGGCGCCGGGAGTAGAGGCTATGG
>JBKOXA010000114.1:0-10012 GCA_046724685.1 Acidobacteriota bacterium
GCCCGAAACGCATCCAGACCGTTCGCGGCAAGGGCTACAAGTTCACTTCCTGACGCGGCACTCAAATTTTGCCTGAACCTCAGAGAGCGGCGTCCCTCACCAGCGCCCGTTTCGTTGAAATTCGGAACGGGAACTTTTCTCCGACTTCGACGGAAATCTAGAGGGGTATCAAGTGCGAGTTTTCCCATTTGCCGGCGTCGGATGCCATGCCGCCGTAGGTTTTCTCCTGTTCGCGGTTCTTGGTGCGCCAAATGCAAGTCCGCAGGCGCCTCCTGGACCCTTGCCACAGGCTCCTTCACAGGATTCGCCCGGTACGTCGCAAACGAAAGCGCCCGCGCCGAATGTGCCGCGAACCAAATCGCTTGCCGGAACCTGGCGGCTCAATAGAGAGGACAGCGACGATCCGCGAAAGAAGTTGCAAGAGGCTCGCGGAAGTCGTGGTCAGGGCGGCGGCGGTCGACAGAGCGGCGGAATGGGCGGAGGCTGGCCGGGCGGAATGGGCGGCGGCCGTGGAGGCTATGGCGGACGCGGACAGGGTGGCGAGAGCAATTCCGAGCTGCAGAAGATGCAGCTGTTTCTACAGCCCGCTCAACAGCTGACCATCGCTCAGAAGGAGCCGGAAATTGACATCGCCGATGACTTAGACCGCAAAATCACGGCCTACGCCGATGGACGGAAGGTTGAAAAATCGAAGGATCCCAACTCGCAGCAGGTCGACGCCAGATGGGACGGCTACCGCCTGGTCATGGAAGGGAAAGACCCGCGGGGCAACAAGTACGAACGTTCCTACGAAGTCCTCGAAGGAAACCAGCAACTTCGCGAAACGCTCTTGCTGAAAGTCGGCCGGAACAACACGGAAATCTCCATCCGATACGTTTACGATCTGGTGTCAGGCTCAAAATCTTGAGCCTTTCGGTCCACAAAACAGCCTGATTCCCGCGCCAGACTGGCTTTTTCCACAGCCGTGCCGCGTTGACGGAAAGCCGCTCGGGTGCTACGCTCTTAGTTCCGAGTCGGAAGCTCTGGGCCCACCGTACGGTGCTATTGGGGTGTGTGCGGAAAGGCTACCAGCCGCAGTCCAGGAAAAATTTTTAAGAATGGATATGGTTCACCAATTAGGCGAACTCTTTCTCGGGGCTGTGCCCACAGTCTTGCTGATTCTGATTTTCTATTTCATTCTCAAGTCATTGTTTTTCAAGCCCTTGCTCGCCGTGATGGCGGAGCGTGAGGCGCGTTCGATTGGCGCCCAAAAGGCGGCGGAAGCTGCCGAGCGGGCAGCCTCGGAGAAGGTTAAGCAGTATCGGGACGCGTTGAAGCAGGCGCGCGCCGAGGTGTACGCCGAGCAGGAAGCCGCGCGCAAAAAGCTGCTGGATGAGCGTGCAAACCTCCTGAAGGAAGCTCGCATTCAGTCCTCCGCCGACGTTGCCCGTGCCAAGGAACGCGTTGCGGGCGAACTGGCTGCGGCACGGCGAGACGTGGAAGCCGGAATCTCCCAGCTTGCCGCGGAAATCGCTTCGAGAGTTCTCGAATCTCCCGCGAGACCTTCCCGAGAGGTTCGATGAAACTCCGCGGTCCCATCCCTTCGTCGCTCTTTGTGTGTAGCGTATTGTCGGTCTTGGCCGGCACGGCGCATGCCGCGGAAGAAGGCGGAGCAGGATCCGCTGCCGGGCCGACCGAGCTTTTCAAATGGATTAACTTCGCGATCGTCGTCGGCGTACTGATCTGGGTTTTCGGTAAAAAATTGCCGCCGGTGTTTCGAGCCAATGCGGAAAAGATTGCTTCAGCGATCACGAAAGCGACCGCAGCGAAAGCGGAAGCCGACCGCCAGCTGGAAGAAGCTGAACAACGGCTGGAGCGCCTGGAACAGGAAGTTCGCGGACTCCGTGAGGAAGCCGAACGAGAAGGCGCGGCGGAAGCGGAACGCATTCGCGCGCTCGCAAAATCTGACGCGGAAAAAGTTGCCATCGCTGCAAAAGCCGAAATCGAAGCTGCAGAACGCGCCGCTCGGCTCGAACTGAAAGCACTCGCGGCCAAGCTCGCCGTGGATGGCGCTGAGTCGTTGCTCAGAAGACAGCTCACGCCGCAAACCCAGGAAGCGCTCATTCGGGGCTTTGTCGAGAGTTTAGAGGGGAGTCCGAATTGAAGTCCGCGAGCCTTCAATACGCAAACGCGCTCGCGGATATTGCGCTCGGGCGGGGAGCCGCACGGCCAGTCGCCCAGGAGCTTGGCGATTTCAGCGCTGCTTACGCAGCTTCCGCCGAATTGCGCAATGTCCTCTCGAGCCCCGCCGTGTCCAAGGCAGAAAAGCGCGGCGTCGTTGAAAAAGTGGCCGCCCGCCTCGGCGCCAGCAAGATGGTACGCAATTTTCTGTTGGTCGTGATCGACCACCAGCGCTCGCATTTACTCCCCGAAATGTTCGAGGCGTTCAAGAATGTTCTGCGCGAGCGCCAGGGACTGGCCCAAGCGGAGATTTTCTCTTCGGTTCCATTGAGCGATGCGCAGCGAAAAGAGATGACCGAGACGCTCGAACGGGTCACCGGCAAAACCATCGAAGCGAAATTTTCGCTGGACCCCAATTTGCTTGGCGGCGCACTCGTTCGCGTCGGAGACACGATTTACGATGGGTCGCTTCGCAACCGCCTGGACAGCTTGCGCGAGCACCTGACGGCCGAATAGACGTAGAAATCCGGGCCGCATTCTAACGCGGCCGCAATTCAAGATTCAGCGGAGAGTTGGAGCAGGAATGGCGAACATCAAGGCAGACGAAATCAGCAAGATTCTGCGCGAGCAGATCGAAGACTACGAGCAGACGGTCGCGGTCGAGGAAGTCGGATCGGTGATCAGCGTGGGCGACGGCATTGCGCGCCTACACGGCCTCGAAAAAGTGATGTCCGGCGAAATGATCGCCTTTCCGCACAACGTTTTCGGCATCGCGCTCAACCTCGAAGAAGACGAAGTCGGCGCGGTATTGCTCGGCGAGTACACAAAAATCCAGGAAGGCGATACCGTCAAGAGAACGAACACGATCATGTCCGTGCCGGTCGGCGAAGCGCTCATCGGACGGGTGGTCAATCCTCTCGGCGAAGGGGTCGACGACAAAGGCCCGATTGCCGCAACCCTGCGCAATCCCCTGGAACGTATCGCTCCCGGCGTGCTGGACCGCCAGCCGGTGCGCGAGCCGCTGCAGACCGGTATCAAGGCCATCGACGCGATGATTCCGATCGGGCGCGGACAGCGCGAACTTATCATCGGCGACCGGCAGACCGGAAAGACCGCGGTTATCCTCGACACGATCATCAACCAGAAGGGCCAGGGGATGATCTGTATCTACTGTGCAATCGGCCAGAAGCGCTCGACCGTAGCGCAGGTCGTCAAAGCCCTTACCGATGCCGGCGCGATGGAATACACCATCGTCGTCACTTCTTCCGCGTCGGAGCCAGCTTCGGTGCAGTACATCGCACCGTATGCCGCGTGCGCCATCGGCGAGTATTTCCGCGACAACAAAATGCATGCTGTCACGTTCTATGACGATCTTTCGAAGCACGCGCAGGCCTACCGCGAAATTTCGCTCCTGCTGCGCCGCCCGCCCGGCCGCGAAGCTTTCCCTGGCGACGTTTTTTACCTCCATTCCCGCTTGCTGGAACGCGCCGCGAAATTGAACGACAAGCTCGGCGGCGGTTCGCTGACTTCGCTGCCCGTGATTGAAACGCAGGCTGGCGACGTTTCGGCGTACATTCCGACAAACGTGATTTCGATCACCGACGGCCAGATCTATCTCGAAGCCGACCTCTTCAACGCCGGAATCCGTCCGGCCATCAACGTCGGCATTTCCGTCAGCCGTGTCGGCGGCAATGCGCAGATCAAAGCCATGCGCCAGGTTGCAGGCACGCTGCGTCTGGATATGGCCCAGTACCGCGAACTTGCGGCCTTTGCGCAGTTCGGAACGGATCAGCTCGATAAAGTCACGCAGGCGCAGCTCGCGCGCGGCCAGCGCCTCACGGAAACTCTGAAGCAGGATCAGTACGCTCCCTTGTCCGTCGAAAAGCAGGTGCTCAGTCTCTTCGTCGCCACCAGCGGCGGCGTGGACAGCATCCCCGTTGCGGACGTCGGCCGTTTCGAACAGGAATTTCTGCAGTTCGTCGAAACCGGACATCCTGGAATCTTGAAGAGCATCGGCGAGAAAAAAGCGCTGGATGATTCCATCAAAGGCGAAATCAAAAAGGCTCTCGACGCGTTCAAGGAGCGCTTCGCGCCTACGGCGAAGTAACCACCCATGCCATCACTTCTCGATTTCCGGCGCCGCATCCGCTCGGTGAAAAACACGCAGCAGATTACCCGCGCGATGAAATTCGTCGCGGCGGCGCGTCTTCGCCGTGCACAGGAAGCGGCGCTGGCCGCCCGGCCGTACGCAAACGAGCTGGCGCGAGTTTTGCGTTCCACTATGGCGCGGATTGACGAGCCGCAGCACCCGTTGCTGGCCAAACGTCCGGAAGAACGGATCCTGGCGATTGTGCTCACGGGTGAGCGCGGTCTGGCCGGGGCCTTCAACGCCAATATTTTGCGCAAGGCCAACGAGTTCCTGCGCACCCATCGCGACAAAAAGTTGTCGTTGGTTCCTGTTGGGAAAAAGGGCCGTGACTCCCTCAAGCGCGCAGGTTTTCAGTTTACCGCGGAATACATCAACGTCCTGGCAAAAGTGAACTTCTCCACAGCGCGGGAAATTGCCGGGCTCGCCTCGGAGCTCTATGCCAAAGGCGAGATCGATGCGGTCTATCTGATCTTCAGCGAATTCAAAACCGTCGTAACAGCAAATTTGAAAGTGGAAAAACTGCTTCCTGTCGAACCAGAAACCGCCTCCGCGGAAACACCCGCAGATCGAGCGGTTTCCCAGGTTGATTACATTTACGAGCAGCCGGAAGAGAAGCTGCTCGGCGCTCTGCTTCCCAAGTACGTCGAGACGCAATTGCTTCGCGCAATGCTGGAATCCTCGGCAGCGGAATACGCCGCGCGCATGGCCGCGATGGAATCCGCGACCCGCAACGCCGGAGAAGTCATCCAGGCGTTGACGCTGCACATGAACAAGGTTCGTCAGGCGGCAATCACCAAAGAAATTATCGAAATTGTCAGCGGCGCCTCTCACGGCGCGTAGGGAGAAACAATGGAAGAGAAGAGAACAGGGCGCGTCGTACAGGTCATTGGCCCCGTCCTTGATATTCAGTTTGAGGATGGGCATTTGCCGGCGATTTACAACGCGGTTCGCATCACCAGTGAGGGCTACAACCTTCCTGAACCGCTCGACGTCACTGCGGAAGTGCAGCAGCACCTCGGCGAAGGTCGCGTTCGCGCCGTCGCGATGGAGCCGACCGAAGGCATGGTTCGCGGCATGAAGGCCGTGGACTCCGGCGATTCGATTAAGGTCCCCGTGGGCCGCCCGACGCTGGGCCGGGTAATGAACGTTCTCGGCAAGCCTGTGGATCAACTCGGCCCCATCGACGCGAAAATCTACTATCCGATCCACCGCCCTGCGCCTTCGCTCGAGGAACAGTCCACCACGCTCGAGATGTTTGAGACCGGCATCAAGGTCGTTGACCTGATGGAGCCGTACGTCAAGGGCGGGAAGATCGGATTGTTCGGCGGCGCCGGCGTAGGCAAGACCGTTCTGATTCTCGAGTTGATTCACAACGTCGCCATGAAGCACGGCGGCCTCTCCGTTTTCGCGGGCGTCGGCGAACGTACCCGCGAAGGGAACGACCTGTGGCTTGAAATGTCGGAAAGCGGCGTTATCACTCCGGGCAACACGGAAAAGTCGCGCTGCGCTCTGGTTTACGGCCAGATGACCGAACCACCCGGTTCGCGTCTGCGCGTCGGCCTCACTGGACTTACCGTCGCGGAATATTTCCGCGATCAGGAGAAGCTCGACGTGCTTCTCTTCATCGACAATATTTTCCGGTTCGTTCAGGCCGGTTCCGAAGTCTCCGCACTTCTCGGCCGCATGCCTTCCGCCGTCGGTTACCAGCCGAACCTCAATACCGAAATCGGCGAACTTCAGGAGCGCATCACATCGACCAAGTCCGGCTCGATCACCTCGGTGCAGGCGATTTACGTGCCTGCCGACGACTACACGGATCCTGCCCCGGCCGCAACGTTTACGCATCTGGACGCCACAACGAACCTTTCGCGCCAGATCGTCGAGCGCGGCATTTATCCCGCGGTCGATCCGCTGGCCAGCTACTCGCGCATTCTCGACCCGCGTATCGTCGGAGCCGAACACTACGCCGTCGCGCGCTCCGTCAAATCGATCCTTCAGCGCTACAAAGACCTGCAGGACATCATCGCCATTCTCGGCATCGAAGAACTTTCCGATGACGACAAGCGCACCGTCGCCCGCGCCCGCAAGATCGAAAGGTTCCTTTCGCAGCCGATGTTCGTGGCCGCGCAGTTCACCGGCCTGGAGGGCAAGTACATCAAAATCGAAGATACGGTCCGCAGCTTCCGGGAAATCGTCGAGGGCAAATACGACGACATCCCGGAGCAGGCCTTCTACATGGTCGGCACGATTGAAGAAGCCCTTGCCAAGGCCGAGAAGATGAAGGCTGGCGTCTAGGACTTTTATGGCAGGCGATTCCATCCAGCTCGTCATCGTCACTCCGGCGCGCCAGCTGTTGAGCGAGCCCGTTACCGAGGTGCAACTCCCGGGCGCGGACGGCTACCTTGGAGTGTTGCCGGGGCACGCTCCGCTCATCACCGAACTGGGAATCGGCGAGCTGACCTACCGCACTACCGGCGGTCGAACGGTCATCCTTGTGGTGATTCGCGGATTCGCGGAAGTCTTGCCGGAGCGCGTCGCGGTCCTTGCGGAAACTGCGGAGCGGGCCGAGGACATTGACGTCAAGCGCGCACAGGAAGCGTTGCAGCGCGCGCAGGAACGCATCGCCGCTGGCGGCGAAAATATCGACTGGGATCGCGCCTCGGCTGCACTGCAGCGCGCTCTCGTTCGCATCCAGGTGGTTTCGAAGCATCAGGGCATCAACATCGCCACGGTCCGCTGACCGGTGCTTGCGCTCTTGCCGAAATCCGCCGCATCTAAGCTCTGGACGAAACTGGAATGAAACCGATCGTCGTGTATTGCACCTTATGGTGCCCTGATTGTCGCCGCGCGAAAAATTTCCTGAAGGATCGCGGCGTGGAATTCCGCGAAGTGAATATCGAAGACGATCCGGACGCCGAGGACCTGGTTCTCCGCGTCAATCACGGCAGGTGCAAGGTGCCCACCATCCAGGTCGGCGACCGCTTCTTCGCCTGCAGTCCGTTCAACGCCGCCAACCTCGCCAGAGACCTCAATCTGCCGCTCAACCGTTGAACCCGCGTCGCACCGTTGTCGCTAGTTCCGCGACAGCCGTCGCTGGCTATTTGACGAGCGTTCCCCGGGCCCACACGTGTATGATTTCCAGGCTATCGTTCAGGAGAACTACGTCGGCGTCGGCTCCGGTGCGCAGCGCGCCCTTTTTGAACTCGATTCCTAGCAGCGTCGCCGGATTTAGTGTCAGCATCCGCACGGCGTCGGCGAGCGAAACGCCCAGCTTCACAATATTTCTCAGCGCGCGATCGAGGGTCAACGTACTGCCCGCGAGCTTTCCCTCACTATTCCTGCACACTCCGTCCCTTACCGTCACTTCCAGGCCGCCCAGTAGATATTTTCCGTCGGGCATTCCCGTCGCCGATGTTCCATCGCTGATCAAGATCACGCGCTCCGGCCCCTTGGCCTGCAGCAGCACCTTCATCGCGATGTCGTCCACGTGCACGCAGTCCGCAATCAGCTCCGCCGTCACTTCCGGCGTTGTGAGCACCGCACCAATCACTCCCGGATCGCGGTGCGAAAACGGCCGCATCGCGTTGTACACATGGGTTGCGTGATGCGCTCCGTGGGCCACTGCGGCGCGCGCCTGCTCGTACGTTGCGTCGGTGTGACCGATCGAAACCACCATTCCGAGGCTTCGTGCTGCGTCTATGCACGGCATCGCGCCCAACAATTCCGGTGCGATGGTCATGATCCGCGCGTTGCCGGAAGCAGCATGCAGAAATGTCTGCAGCAATTCGGCGGAAGGGAGTTGCAGCCATTCCGGGGGGTGCACGCCGCGACGCTCCTTGCTGAGGAAGGGCCCCTCAAAATGAATTCCCAGGATGTCCGCTCGCCCGCCATTCGCCCGGTACTGCCCTGAAATGTATTTGGAGATTCCCTCGACCGCACGGCAGGTTTCATCCGCGCTGGCCGTTACGGTGGTCGCCAGGAACGAGGTGGTGCCAAAAGCCGCCAGCCGCTGGGTAATGGTGCTGAGCGCCTTCTCGTCTCCCTCCATCACGTCGTGCCCGCCGGCTCCGTGGACGTGAACGTCCAGGAAACCAGGCACCGCTGTGTACTCCGTCGCGCGAATCTCTTCAGCGCCGCCCGGCAGCTCCATTCCCGATCGGGGACCTATCGTTTCGATCTCCCCGTCGCGGATCAAAATTCCCGCATCGGAGATTTCCCCCTTGGGAGTAATTGCCGTACCAGCGTGCAGGAGTGTGGTCGCCATAGATACTCGTTATCGTAGCCGAATCCAAAACCCAGGCAAAAACAAAAGGGGCGGAACCTTCATTCCGCCCCTTCTCGGATTTCGCAAATCTTGCGCTACGTACCCTTTTCGGGTGCCATGTCGATGCTGCTCAGCTTGAGCGTGTCGCCATCCACCGAGCCCTTCACGGTCACGTGATGCCCGGCGTGCGGCGCCACTTGGTCCTGGGCATCGATCGCGTATATCTTCTTGTCCGCGTCGTTTACGAACACATACTTGGCGCCGTGTTCCTTGACGCACTTGGTTGTACATTCGCCGGCCTTGGCGTTTGCCCCTTTGACGCCGCACTGGCTGTCGGAAATCCAGCCGGTCCAGCTGCCCTCGCCCGCCAGGGTCAAAGCTGCTGCAAAAAGCGTTCCTGCTGCGATGGTCGCAATACGAAGTTTCATGTCTCCCTCCAGATACGACTGCTGTGGCTTTAGACTCGGCCCAGGGCCAGGGCGTTAGCTTGGCACACCCCACAGGGCGTGTCCAGAACCCCTTGTCAGGATTACGTCCAGCAGCCTGTGTCGGATGAGCCGAACCACAAAAAAAAAACGGGGGATTCTCTCAAATCCCCCGTACGTGGTCACGCTCCCTCGGAAGGAACGCTTGTCCTCTGGTTCAGAGGGCAACCCTTTTTACTGACCGGAACCTGTATTCGATGTTGCGGTGGTGCTCCCTGCGGTCTTCGGCACGCTCAGGTAGCCTGTCGCCGTGTTCTTGCCTACCTTGTTGATTACCAATTCCACCGCCTGGCGGGTTCCGCCGGTGTAGAAGAAAATGGGTTCGTTGACAGAACGATTCTTCTTTTCAAAATTCTTGTCATCGGCCAGAACGTTGATGGTGTATTGGTTTTTCTTGATGTTGGTGCCTTTCAGCTCTACCTGAATGGATCCAACCTTCTGGGCACCCGCCTTGCGGGTGACGGTGAATTCATAGTAGTCACGCTGGCCCATGCGGCGCAACTGATCGATTTCATCATGGTTGCGCGCGATCAGCGTGCCCATTTCGCTGCGCGCCATCTGCAGATTGTTCTTGGTCGCGTCCAGGTCGGTCTTCACGCCCGTAACGTCGCCGCCGAGCTTGCTCACGTCGTCCGAGCTGGCCTTTGTGGCAAGTTGCGCGTTCACATTGGTTCCCAGCTCGTCAAGCTTCTTGCTGTAGCTAGCCGCCGCTGCTTTGGTCTGTTTACGCGCCGCGACCAGATCCGCGTGCGTAACGTTCAGCTTGTCCGTCACGACCTTCAGATCGCTCTGCAGTTGCTGATTGTCATCTTCCGCTTTCGCCAGCCGCTGGCCTAACGAATCATTCTGTTGCTTTAACGCCGCCTGCGTGGACTGCTCCACACTATTGGCATGGTTGATGGCACTCCATCCCACACCCAGGCCCAAAAGCGAAAGCGCACCGAGCACTGCTAC
>JBKOXA010000111.1:0-24409 GCA_046724685.1 Acidobacteriota bacterium
CGCCAAGGCGCCGTAGCGCAGGACGCTTCCGATAAGCATCACGTCAGAGACCATCCATGCATTCGCCGCCGAGGATGCGCTATCCTGTTTGCTCAAACGGGAACCGGAAAATGGAGCGGATCGCGCGCCATCATGCATGACCTGAGTTATTTTCGCGAACACCTCGATGTCTTCGCCGAAATGGCCAAGCGCCGCAATATCGCGCTGGACCTGGATGGCTTTCGAGCGCTGGACAAGGATCGTCGCGAACAGATCACGGCCAACGAACATCTGAAAGCGCAGCGTAACAGGGCCAGCGATGAGATCGCACGATTGAAAAAAGAAAAGCACAATGCCGACGCGATCATTGCCGAAATGAAGCAGGTTTCCGAACAAATCAAACAAGCCGACGAACGCATCAGCGCGCTGGACGCAAAGCAGCGCGACTTGTTGCTAACCATCCCCAATGTGCCCCACGCTTCTGTCCCGACGGGCCACAGTGCCGCGAACAATGTGGAGGTTCGCCGCTGGGGGGCTGCGCCTTCATTTGATTTTCAACCGAAAGCCCATTGGGAAGTCGGAGAGCGAGCGGGGATTCTTGATTTGCCCGCCGCGACGAAGATAACCGGTGCGCGATTTGCGATTTACAAAGGTTGGGGAGCGCGACTAGAGCGCGCGCTTGCGAATTTTTTTCTCGACGTGCACACCCGCGAGCATGGCTACACAGAAATCTTGCCTCCCTTCTTGGTGAATACCGCTTCGCTTACCGCCGCGGGGCAATTGCCGAAATTCGCGGCGGACCTGTTCAAGGTAGAAAACACTGATTTTTGGCTCACCCCCACCAGCGAAGTCGAGCTCCACAATTTGCACCGCGACGAAACGCTGCCAGAAGACAAATTGCCCATAAGCGTGACTGCGTGGACGGCGTGTTTTCGTTCGGAAGCGGGCGCAGCGGGAAAAGATACGCGCGGGATACTGCGCCAGCATCAGTTTCAAAAGGTTGAGCTGTTTAAATTTACGCATCCCGGGAAGAGCTACGAGGAGCACGAAGCGCTGGTTCAGAATGCCGAAGCCATCCTGCAACGCCTGGGACTGCACTACCGCACCGTCCTTCTTTGCTCCGGCGACATGGGTTTTGCGTCGGCGAAAACCTATGACCTGGAGGTGTGGCTGCCGTCGAGCAACGAATTTCGCGAAATTTCTTCTTGTTCGAATTGCGAGGCGTTCCAGGCGCGGCGAGCGGGCATCCGGTTCAAACCCAAGGCGGGCGGCAAGAGCGAATTTGTCCATACTTTGAACGGTTCCGGACTCGCCGTCGGCCGCACCTGGATTGCCATCGTCGAGAACTACCAGCAAGCGGACGGGTCGATCGCGGTGCCCGAGGTCCTCCGCCCATACATGGGCATCGACCGAATTCCGGCCGCCAGCTAGGCCTCGGAGCCGGCCTCGGCCCCTCGGCCTTTGACTTTATTTAAGTTACTGATAATAATGAAGTTACAGATCTAGACGATTTCGAGCCGACGATCGTCACATATGCCGGTTCCGTCGCGCAACCTATTGAAATCACACAATTTCGTTTGACGGGCGCTTTTCTGCTTGCATACACTCGGCTCACCCGGGTCTGATTAGAGAGTCAGAGTCCAAGGGGAAGGCGCGGGCAGCGCCCTAAATGTCATGGGTTTCTTTGGCCGTTTTGTAAAGTTCTTGTTTTGGATTTTGATTTTTTCCTGGGCGATCAAGCTGATCGCTCGGCTGTTAGACGGGGCTAGTCGCAGCGAACCCGGTCCCGGAACAGACGGTAGTGCAGGTGGAGATTCAGGGCTGCGCGGGAAGCGCCTAGTGAGGGACCCGGTCTGTGGGATGCATATGGCGGAGGAATTGGCTCTGCCGATGAACGCCGACGGCGAGACGCAGTATTTCTGTTCCGAGGAGTGCCGCCAGAAATATGAGAGCGGCGTTTTGCGGCGCGCGGCAAACGGCTGAGCACCCCAGGTTTCGAGATTTGCCGATTTGGTTGGGCCCGAAGGTGAAAGGTATGCGAGCAACGAAGCTTGAGAGGAATGACGTAAAACCACCGAGAAGAGGAAAGGACCGACGCCGATGGCCACGGTCGTAAAGCCAGCAGCCCCACCGCTCGTGCCGCGGATTGCCCCGCGGGAGGATCTGAATCCGTTTCGCATCGCGCAAATTCAGTTCGACATGGCGGCGGAATTTCTGAAACTCGATCCCGGATTGCGCCAAGTGCTGCGCACCCCGAAGCGCGTGCTGGAAGTTTCCTTGCCAACCAAGATGGACAACGGGCAGCTGCGCGTGATTACCGGATTCCGCGTGCAGCACAACGTGTCGCGCGGGCCGGGCAAAGGCGGCATTCGCTACCATCCTGGCGTCACCGTCGATGAAGTGAAGGCGTTGGCAGCGTGGATGACGTGGAAAACGGCGGTCGTCAACGTGCCGTTCGGCGGAGCAAAGGGCGGCGTTATTTGCGACCCCAAGCGCATGTCCAAGAGCGAGCTCGAGCGGATGACCCGGCGTTTTGCCAGCGAGATTCTTCCTGTCATTGGACCGGACCAGGACATTCCCGCGCCGGACGTGTATACCGACGCGCAGACCATGGCGTGGATCATGGACACCTACTCTATGATGGTGGGCCACACTGTGCCGGGAGTGGTTACAGGGAAACCGATTTCGATTGGCGGATCCCTCGGGCGGGCCGAGGCGACTGCGCGCGGCCTGGTGTTTGTCGTGGAAGAAGCGTGCAAGCTGAAGAAAATTCCGTTGCGCGGGGCGAGCGTGGCGATTCAGGGTTTTGGCAACGCCGGAGCGACCGCCGCTCGGCTGTTGTTCGAGAGAAAGGCGAAGATCGTGGCGCTCAGCGATACGCGTGGCGGCGTGACGAATCCCCGCGGAATCGATCCGATCAAGGCGCTGCGGTACAAGGAGCGCTCCGGAACGGTTGTGGGTATGCCCGGCGCTTCGCGCATTTCAAATGACGACTTGCTGACCATGAAGTGCGACATTTTGGTGCCGTCGGCCCTCGAAAATGTGATCACCCTGAATAATGCGGAAGCCGTGAAGGCACGCATCGTTGCGGAAGCGGCGAACGGGCCGACCACTCCGCATGCCGACGAAATCCTGGCGCGCAGGGGAATCACCGTCCTGCCGGACATTCTTGCGAACGCCGGCGGCGTGACCGTCAGCTATTTCGAGTGGGTGCAGAACCAGGAAGGGCTGCTGTGGGATTCCGACGAAGTGAACCTTCGCTTGCAGAAAATTATGGTCCGCGGTTTCCATGAAATGGTGGAAACCATGCGCAAGCATCACGTGCCGCCGCGCGCAGGAGCGATGATTCTCGCCGTCAGCCGCGTCGCCGAAGCGACGTTGGTTCGCGGCTTGTTCCCCTGAGGCCCCTCCGCAAACCGGCTTACTCTGAAACCTGTAGACTACATCGCAACTCCCGGTTGGGTTTGAGTGCCGAAAGTTTTTCTTGCGCTCGGAAAATTCCCCGCGTACATTCGCAATTGCCGGTACGTTCCAGCCACTTGTGGAACGGGACCGGCAATTTTCTTCGGGGAACAAGAAAGCCAGACCAACGATGAGCACGAACGGACACACAGCGGCGCCCCCCATTCTGCTGACAATCGCGGGATTTGATCCCTGCTGCGGCGCGGGCACCGTGGCAGACCTGAAAACTTTCGCGGCGCACGGATGTTACGGCGTGGCGGCGATTACTTCGCTGACGGTGCAGAACACCCAGGGGGTGGAAGCGGTTCACAATACGCCCAGCGCGGAATTGCGCGAGCAGCTGGAGGTTCTGGCGAAGGACTGCGACATCGCCGCGGTGAAAATCGGGATGCTTGGCAACCGGGGAAACGCCGCGGTCGTTGGAGAATTTCTGGATGCGCACAAATTCGGGCAGGTGGTTCTCGATCCGGTGATGAAGTCGTCGACCGGGACGGAACTGCTGGACGCCGGCGGAATCAAGTATGTCGCGACGGAATTGCTGAAACGCGCCAGCGTGCTTACGCCAAACGTACCGGAAGCGGAAATCCTTTCCGGTCTAGAGATCAAGGACGTCGCGGGAATGGAAGCTGCGGCGCGCAAGATCGCGGAGTTGGGTGCCCGCGCAGTCATCGTGAAGGGCGGACACATGGAGCGTGCCGTAGACGTCGTATTTGACGGCAACGAGCTTGTGCAACTTGGCGGCGACAAAGTGAAAATCGAGAACACTCACGGCACCGGCTGTACGTTTGCCTCGGCTCTGACAGCGCAGCTCGCCGCAGGACGCGGATTGATTGAAGCGGCCACCCTTGCCAAAGCTTACGTTACCAAAGCCATCGAAAAGGGCTACGCCATCGGCAAAGGCCACATGCCTCTCGATCATTTTTATCGGCTGAAGATTGAACCGCTCGCTCGGGGGACGCACGAAGTTCCGCAGCATGGGATGCACCCGGCAGCGGAACCGGCGGCCCACTAGCTCTTCACACTCGTGTGGCCCGCACCTCTCGATCGTTGCCCGAAATACGGTGTGCTCTGGCTGTGCGAGCTTGCGTTCCTCGGAAATGAAAGCAAATGGCTGGAGTCCGCCGATCGCCAGTGAAGTCCGCCTGAGGACCTTCTTGTTTGCAGGATACGCTCAGCGCTGGTAGGCGCATTTGCCGGCGACGATGGCGGCCATCGGCGCGCCCTTGAATTTGCGGCCGTCGAAGGGCGAGTTGCGGGATTTGCTCGGCGACTCGTTGACGTTATAGGTCCACTCGTGGGTTGTGGAGAAAATGGTGACGTCGGCGGGCGCGCCGGCTGACAACTTGCGCTCTATTCCGAGGACACGGGCGGGTCCCGTGGTGAAAAGTTCCACCATGCGCATCAGGGAGATCTTTTTGGTGTGGACCAATTCTCCGAGGGTCAATGCGATAGCGGTTTCGAAGCCAAGAATTCCAAATGGGGCTCGGTCGAACTCCACATCCTTGAGCGCTGGTTCGTGCGGCGCGTGATCCGTGGCGATTACATCGACGGCGCCGCCGGCAAGGCCTGCGATAAGAGCTTCACGATCTTCGCGCGAAGCCAGTGGCGGATTCATCTTGAAGCGGGAATCGTACCGGACGTCTTCATCGATCAGCGTGAAATGATGGGGCGTGACTTCGCAGGTTACCGGCAAACCCTGCGATTTTGCCCAGCGGACCTGGTCGAGAGAACCTTTGGCGGAGAGATGTGCGATGTGCAGTCGCGCGCCGGTCAGCTGCGCAAGTTGCACATCGCGTGCCACGCAGACCGATTCCGCGGCCCCTGGCATGCCACGCAATCCCAGGCGGGTGGAGGTCACGCCTTCGCGCATGACGGCGCCCGCGGCCAGCGACACGTCTTCCGAGTGTTCGATTACCGGAAGATCGAGCGAGCGACAATAATCCATGACCTGCCGCGCGAGTCGCGCAGTGGCGATGGGCCTGCCGTCGTCGGAAACAGCGACGATTCCCGCTTCTTTCATGGCTGCGATTTCGGCGATCGCCTCGCCCTGGCTGCCGACGCTGGCCGCGCCAATGGGCCACACACGGGTTGCGCCGACCGTGCGCGCTTTGTCGGCGATAAAACGCGTAATCGAAGCATTGTCGTGCACTGGCTTCGTGTTGGGCATGCAACAGACGGCGGTAAAACCTCCTCGGGCGGCTGACCTCGTTCCGGTTTCGATGGTTTCCGAGGATTCCTGTCCGGGCTCGCGCAGGTGTACGTGCAGGTCGATAAAGCCTGGCGCAACAATCATGCCGCTGGCGTCAAAGACTTCGGCGTTTTTCAAGCCAGCAAACTTCTCCGGCACTCCGACTTCCTTCACCAGATCGCCGTCGAGGAGAACGTCCATTGCGGCATCGGTTTTCGACGCGGGATCAATGACTCGGCCATTCTTGATCAGCAACATTCAAAAGTCCTTGCCCTTCGGAACCGGATTGTCCGCCACGCGGTCGGTTCGACGGCGGTTGTGACTGACGGCGGTTTGCTCAGCCGGATGCGGGCTGTCGCCGGGATCGCCAGCAATCAACAAATAGAGAATCGCCATGCGCACGGCCACTCCGTTGGTTACCTGCTCCAACACGCACGATTGCGGGCCATCGGCAACCTCTGGCGTGATTTCAATGCCGCGGTTCATCGGACCGGGATGCAGGACAAGGGCATCGGGCTTGGCGCGCCTCAGTCGTTCGGCATTCAACTGGTAGCCGTGAATGTAATCGTTCGCTGAAATCGAAGGCTCATTGAGGCGCTCGGTCTGGACCCGCAGCATGATGATGACGTCGGCATCTTCGAGCGCCTCTTCGATCTTGTAAGCGCTGCGAATCGAGGTGCCCGGGGCAATTTTCTCCAGCTCGCGCGGCACCCACATGGCCGGGCCGCACAGAGTGAAGCGGCAGCCGAATTTCCCGAGCAGGTGAATGTTCGATCGCGCCACCCGAGAGTGGGACAGATCGCCGAGAATGGTGACGTTCAGATTTTCAATCGTGCCCTTGCGGTCGCGAATGGTCAGAGCATCCAGCAGACCCTGCGAGGGATGCTCGTGAGTGCCGTCTCCGGCGTTAATCACGGGAATATCCAGATGGCGCGCGACATAATCCGGAGCGCCCGAAGCTGCGTGGCGCATCACCAGGCAATCGGGCTTCATGGCGTTCAGGTTGAAAGCGGTATCGAGCAGCGTTTCGCCCTTCTTTAGGCTGGAAGCCTCGGCCTGCAGATTCATCGTGTCCGCGCCCAGGCGCGAGGCGGCCGCGCCGAAACTGATGCGCGTGCGCGTGGAAGTTTCAAAAAACGCCAGGGCAACTGTTTTTCCGCGCAGCGTCGCAAGTTTCTTTAAGGGATGGCGCTGGATTTCCTGGAAAGGTTTGCTCTGATCGAGAAGAAATGCAAGCTCGGCCGCAGAGAGCGGCTCAAGAGCCAGGAGATCACGGAATCTGTAGGTCACAACCTCTTACCTCAGGGCTTCTGAGGCAAGCCCTGAAACCCTCTCGGTCCGAACCTTCACGAGAATACGACACGGCTCTATTCTACCCGGTCCACGAGGACGACGCGCTCTTCGTTGTCGATTTCGCGGAGCCGTACTTCGATGATTTCGGTGTCGCTGGTCTGTACGACACGGCCCGTGTATTGCGATTCGATGGGCATTTCGCGGTGGCCGCGGTCGATCAACACGCAGAGCGAAACGCGCCGCGGGCGGCCCAGGTCGAACAGACCGTTCATCGCGGCGCGAATGGTTCTACCCGTGTAGAGCACATCGTCCACCAGCACGAGATCCATGCCATCCACGCCGAACTTTATGTCGGAAGACTGCAGCACCGCCTGGGGCGCAACTTTGGAGAGGTCGTCGCGGTACAGAGTGATGTCAAGCGTGCCGACGGGCACGTCGACCCCGTCGATTCCACGCATGGCTTGCGCAATCCGCTGCGCGAGCGGCACGCCCCTCCTGCGAATGCCGATCAATGCCAGGTGCTTGGTTCCGCCGCTTTTTTCTACGATTTCATGCGCCAGCCGCTGCAGCGTGCGATCGATCTCCGCGGCGGACATTAATTGCGCTTTTTCTACGATTTTCATTGCGCGGAATTCTAGCATAAGCGGGGCTAATGGAGGCTTGTAACCCGGCGGTCAAGATTCGCGTTTCAGAGCCATGCTAGACTGCCCGCTCGGAGAGGCGGCCCAATGAAGTGGAAATGCGGCTTATCGGCATTTGGTTTGATGACCGTGTTGCTGGCGAATGTTTCCTCTGCTCAGACGCCGCCGCGCAGTAACAGGTCAGGAAGCGCAGCCGCTCCGGCGCCAAACGCGCGGCCAAAGCTTGTGGTGATGCTCGTAGTAGACCAGATGCGCGGCGACTATGTGGACAAGTTCAAAGGACAGTGGACGGGCGGATTGAAGCGGCTGGTCGAAGAGGGAGCCTGGTTCCGCGACGCGGCATATCCCTACGCGGCAACGGAAACCTGCGTCGGGCATTCCACAATCTCTACCGGAGCCCTCCCGGCGACCCATGGAATGATCGCGAACGCGTGGTGGGACCGCGACTCACAAGAAATGGTGACGTGTACCTCCGATCCCAAAGCCAGGAATTCGGCTTACGCTCGAGGCTCGACAACCGGCGGCGACTCCGCTTGGCGATTGCGCGTTCCGGCATTTTCCGACGAGTTGCGCTTTCAAGGGGGCGGCGCCACACGGGTTGTCACGTTTTCGCTCAAGGCGCGCGCAGCAATCACGATGGGTGGCCACCAGGCCGACGCAGTGACCTGGTTCGACAACGGCTCCTGGGTCACGTCGACTCCGTATGGAACGATGCCGTTCATCGAAGATTTCCTGAAGGCGCATCCGATGAAATCGGACTACGGCAAGACCTGGGAGCTCTCGCTGCCGAAGAGCGCGTATTTTTACGATGAAAAGGCAACCGGAGCAGTGCCGCCCGAAGGGTGGGATCTGACGTTCCCTCACCTGCTGCGTGGCACGGCCGGCAGCAGTGAGCCGGATCAAGCTTTTTACGACGAGTGGGTATACAGTCCTTTTGCGGACACCTATCTCACGAAGCTCGCCGAAAACGCCGTGGATCAGCTGGGCCTTGGAAAAGGCGGTGGCACGGATTTTCTCGCTGTCAGCTACTCTTCGCCGGACTATGTGGGCCACGCGTTCGGCCCTCGAAGCTGGGAAATTCAGGAGATCTTGCTGCGGCTCGACAAGGATCTTGCCGAGCTATTTGCCCACTTGGATGGCAAAGTCGGGCGAGGAAATTATGTGGTGGCGCTCAGCGCAGATCATGGGGTCGCGCCTACACCCGAGGATATGCAGAAGGCTGGCTTGGACGCCGGTGTCTTGCACGTTCCCGACGTGCAGGAAAAAATCGAGAAGGCGCTCGAGCCGTTCAACTACACAAAACCGGCGGTCGCCCGCATCGCAAGTTCCAACATCTATTTTTCCCCGGGATCCTACGAGCGGTTAAAAGCAGATCCCGCTGCGATGCGCGCGGTGCTCGAAGCGGTTCGCTTCGTACCCGGCGTCGCGGATGCGTACCGCGCGGAAGAGTTGCAGGATCAACCCGAGACGAAGAGCCCGATCCGAAGCGCAGAAGCGGCCAGCTACCTTCCAGGTCGCAGCGGCGACCTGTTACTCGTTCCGAAACCTTACTGGCTCTTCTCCTGGGGGCCTGCGAACCAAGCGCGTGATTACGGCACGGGCCATGGCACTCCGTACAACTACGATCAGCATGTGCCGATGTTGTTGATGGGCTGGGGAATTCAGCCGGGAGAATATTTGCGGCGCGTCACGCCAGCAGATATCGCTCCGACGCTGGCGTCGCTTTGCGGCATCACAATGGCAACGAGCGATGGGCACATTCTTGCCGAAGCTCTAAAAGCCCCAGAAGCGCGCAGGCCGGCACCGGCAAAGCATTAGCCGGCATTCCCATGCCTCGGCCGGCCGTCGACCGGCAAGTCCGAAACGCCTTCGTGTTATCCTTTTCGACGAAGTGACCTCTTCAAGCGCTGCCAACCCTGGCCGTTCCCTAGCGGATGTCGACCTAAGCGTCGCGGTCGGCGCGCTTCATTTTCGCAATCCGATCCTTGCGGCCAGCGGTACCTTTGGTTATGGTCTGGAGTTCGCCCACCTTGTCGACCTCAACCGGCTGGGAGGACTGGTCACCAAAGGCCTGTCCCTCGAACCGATCGATGGTGCGCCGGCTCCCCGGCTTTGCGAGACTCCCTCCGGCATGCTCAACGCGGTTGGCCTGCAGAATGTGGGGGTCCAGGCGTTCGTCGAGCAAAAACTCCCCGCACTAGGTAAGTTCGATGTGCCCGTCATTGCCAATGTCTTCGGCGCCTGCCTGGATGACTACGTTGAGGTGATCCGGACCCTGGAAGGTGTCGAGGGGCTGGCCGGCTATGAACTCAACATCTCCTGCCCGAATGTGAAAAAAGGGGGCCTCCAGTTCGGGAACGACCTGGCGGCGGCGGCCGAGGTTACTCGGGCAGCCCGCAAGGCTGCTGTCCGACGGCCTCTATGGGTGAAGCTCTCGCCCCTGATTGCGGACATTGGACTTATGGCGAGAGCGGTCGAGGCCGAGGGCGCAGACGCGCTTACCGTGGCAAACACTTATCCGGCCATGGCCGTCGACCATCGCACCCGGAAGTCCCGTTTAGGGAACCCGACGGGAGGTTTAAGTGGGCCTGCCATCAAGCCCATCACCCTTCGGTTGGTCTGGGAAGCCAGCAAAGCCGTGAAGATCCCGATAGTTGCGCTGGGCGGCGTCGAGACGGCATCGGATGTGCTTGACTATGTTCTTATGGGAGCCTATGCCGTACAGGTCGGCACGGCCAGCTTCACTGACCCACGGGCCAGTGAGCGACTCCAGGGCGATCTTCGCGAGGCCCTTTTCGAGTCTAACGTATTTACTATCAATGAGTTAAGGGGTAGATTTCTGGCAGAAAGTAGTTGACATAATGATGTTTTCCTGCTACACTTTTTGGGAAGTTTGTAGCAAAAAGACAACACTATGAAACGACCACTGTTCATGGCTTGGGCCGCAATTCGCTGGGTACCCCTGATGTTCCTGATTGCGCCGGTGATGGAAGCGCCGCTTGTGGCCTACAAAACGGAACCGGCCAAGCCCATCAAATCCTGGGTTGGCAACGCCAGCTGGTATGGAACCGAATTCAATGGTCGCAAGACGGCCAACGGAGAGCGGTTCGACGGCGAGGCCTTGACCGCAGCCCATCCAAATCTGCCTTTTGGGTCGATCGTCCGCTTGGTGAACCCTCGCACCGGCCAGTTTGAACTCGTACGCATCAACGACCGCGGACCCTATCAGGAAGGACGCGAAATTGATGTATCCTATCGCGTCGCCCGGAAGATCGGTCTCGTTCACTCCGGCGTCAGCCAGGTCCGGCTCGAATTACTGGAAGTACCCAAGAAACGCTGACCCCAGAGGACCGTCGGGGTCGCCAAAACAGTGACCTTCGACGCGCATCCCCGCAGCAGCCTGATCGTAGCCCTCGACTTCGACTCTTTATCGTCAGCCCTGAAGTTCGCCCAAAAGCTTTCCGACCTGGTCGGCATGTTCAAGATCGGTAGCCAGCTGTTTACCAGCGCTGGACCGGAAGCCGTCAAACAAGTCGCGGCTTTGGGCAACGGTGTTTTTCTCGACCTGAAATTCCACGATATTCCTAACACCGTTGCCGGGGCCGTGCTTTCCTCCGCTGCCATGCCTGGAGTACAGCTTCTGAATGTCCACGCGCTTGGCGGCAGTGCAATGCTGCAGGCCGCGGCACAGGCCGTAAGCGCCGGTGTTCCAATGGGCGCCGACCGCCCACGGCTGATTGCCGTCACCATCTTGACCAGCATGGATCAGAAAGCGATGCGCGACGCCGGAATCAGTGGGAGTCCACTCGGACGGGCGGTGAAGCTCGCGCAACTCGGAAAAAAATGCGGTGTCGACGGGGTTGTGGCTTCCGTACAGGAAGCCAAGGCAATTCGCAAAGCCTGCGGTCGGGAATTTTTGATTGTGACACCTGGTGTGCGCCCGGAAGAGAAATCCGGCCAGAAAAAAAAGGATGATCAGGCGCGCACCGCGACTCCTGCGCAAGCCATCAAAGCTGGAGCCGATTACATCGTTGTGGGTCGGCCCATCCTTGCGGCTGCTGAGCCGCGCGAAGCGGCGCAGGCAATCGTCGATGAGATAGCTGCAGCCAAATAGCAGCTCCGCATTTCGATTGAGCGTTAAAGCCCGATGCCAGCCATTTCCGACGATCGTGACGGAATCCTTCAGCAGCTTGAAAGCTCCGAGCGGGCTGCAGGGCGACTTGTCGCCGGAGCTTCTCACGCGCAGATGAACTGGCGGCCGACAAATCGCTCGTGGAGCGTCTGGCAATGCCTGGATCATCTGGCGCGAACCAACCGCGTCTACTGCCAGTCCTTACTGAGAGCCATTGCGCATTCTAAAGAGGGCGCGAAAGCAACCAGCGCGATAACCCCCGGATGGTTTGGCCGCCGGTTCATCGCGAGCCTGGAGCCGCCGGTAAGAACCCGATACCGGGCGGTCGGAAAAGTGCTGCCGGAAACCGAAGGCGATGCACAAGCTGCGCTCAAGGATTTTGTGGATTCCCATTCTGACGCGCGCCGCGTGGTGGCATCATGGGAGCGGTTGGACCTTAACTGCGTTCGCTTCAGGAATCCGTTCGTGCCGGTGCTCAGATTCACCGTCGGCACCGGATTGATGATTATCAACGCGCACGACCGGCGTCACCTCTGGCAAGCGGAACGCGTCAAAGAGTCCAAAGATTATCCAGCCGCGTAGGGAAAGCTCTACTCGAAAATGAGCACCACAGCCAGTTCAACAAGTCGTTCGCCGGCGGATTCCGGACTGAAAAGCATTATTGTCGGGACTGCGGGTCACATCGATCACGGCAAGTCTTCCCTGGTGGAAGCCCTGACCGGAACGCATCCGGATCGCCTGGAAGAAGAAAAACGTCGCGGCATCACGATCGACCTTGGTTTCGCATTTCTCGAAGAAGACGGCGTGCGTTTTGGCTTTGTTGATGTTCCGGGACACGAACGTTTCGTTGGGAATATGCTGGCTGGTGCTGCGGGAATCGATGTCGTGGTTCTAGTGGTGGCGGCGGATGAGTCCATCAAGCCGCAAACCCGCGAACACTTTGACATCTGCCGCTTGCTCGGGATCGGGCGAGGGTTGGTTGCCTTAACCAAGGCGGACGTGGTGGATCGCGAAACGCTCGATCTTGTTCGCTTGGAGCTCGAAGAGTTTCTTCGAGGTTCGTTTCTTGAAAATGCGCCGATTGTGCCGGTCAGCGCGAAAACCGGCGCAGGACTTGCGGAACTCAGGCGGGTTCTTGTGGAGCAGGCGCTCCAAGTCGCGGGAAAAGACTCGCGCCGCGACTTTCGTTTGCCGATTGATCGTGCATTCGCTGTAAAAGGATTCGGCAGCGTGGTTACCGGCACGCTGATCAGCGGCAGCGTGTCGCGCGAAGATGAAGTGGAACTTTTCCCAGTGGCCTTGAAGTTGCGCGTGCGCGGCGTCGAAACCGCAGGCAAGAGCGTGGAACGCGCCGTCGCCGGACAGCGCACCGCGATCAACCTTGCCGGAATCGATCACCATTCTTTGCAGCGCGGCATGACCCTTGCCGCACCGTCGCGCTTCCGCGCCACGCGCCGGCTGGATGTGCGGCTGGGACTGCTAGAAGGAGTCCGCAAGCTTAAAAATCGTGCGCTGGTGCATTTTCACACCGGGTCATTCGAAACGATGGCGGAAGTCGTGCTGTTTGAAGGAAGCGAATTGTCGCAGAGGCAAAACGTTTTCGCACAATTGCGGCTGCGCCAGCGGGTTCTCGCGCTGCCCGGCGATCGCTTCATCATTCGCCAGGCATCGCCGCTAATCACCATCGGCGGAGGCGTGGTGCTCGATCCTCTGCCGCGCCGCCCCAGGGCACGCGAGACTTGGCGGCGCGAATATCTGCTTGCAGTTGAAGGTAATGACAAACCCGAGATCCTGGCTCAACTGGCCGATCGGTCGCTGTTTGGCCTGCCGCGATCGGAAGTTGCTGCGCGCACCGGGTGGACCGACCTGGAAATTCAGGAAACGATTCAGAGCATCGTAAGCAGCAAGCGCATTCGGGCCATTACCGCCGAGCCTCCAATCCTTTTCGCAGCGGCCTCGTTCGATGAACTTCTGAAGAAGATTTCCGAGCGCGTGGAGCGCTTCCACAAGGAAAATCCGCTCCAGCCTGGCATTTCTCGCGAAGAGTTGCGCACGAGCCTCGCGCGGCGTCTTCGTCCGGAAATTTTTCGCGCGGCACTGGACGAACTAGCCGCACAAAAACAGATCGATCTCGAGGGCGAGTTGGTTAAACGGGCCGGTTTACAGATTTCCCTTTTGCCGGAGGAAGTGAAGGCGAAGGATCAGATTGAAACGGCGTTTCGATCCGCCGGACTCGCGGTTCCCCCGGTGAGGGAAGTCCTCGCCACACTTGCTGTCGAGACTCGCCGCGCCGAAAAGCTCCTGCAGCTTCTGCTGCGCGAAAAAGCGCTCCACCGGGTCACGCCCGAGCTGATTTTTCATCGCGCGGCGCTTGCTGAACTCCGCGGGAAACTTGCAACTCATAAAAAGGCGAAAGGCCAGACAATCTCCGTCCCGGCTTTCAAAGAGCTCACTGGAATTACCCGCAAGTATGCCATCCCCTTGCTTGAGTATCTGGACCGCGAACGCGTGACGCGGCGGCAAGGCGACGAGCGTGTTATACTTTAGTGGTTCAGGGTGTAAGAAAAACTCTGAGACCTTGATTTCGCGCCCTTTTTGCTCGTTGACTCCGGGGAGCGAACTGGATTCAGGGGGATTTCAGGGCCTGTCGAGGCCCTGAGATAATGGTGGCAGGAGGCAGTATGGAATTTCCAATGCACTGGCTGATCATTCTGGTCGTCGTGCTGATTCTTTTTGGCGGCCGAAAGATTCCCGAGTTGATGCGCGGGTTGGGCGAAGGCGTTCGGGGATTTAAGGAAGGGATGTCGGGCAATCAGGGTAAAGGCAATCCTCCAGCGCAGTCCGCGTCCAGTGAAAAACCCGCGGAAGAGAAGCCACAAGGTTAAGCGCGGTACGGCAAATCCGATTTTCGAGGGCGGCATTGGCAGCCGCCCTTTTTTATTTCAGCCACCCCGTGTCCGCCCGCTTTTCCCGAGGCTGCTCCGTTGGTCGCTCGCTCCTGCGCGGGGGTATCGAGGAAGCACAACGCCCGAACCGACAGCGGTATGAAGGAAGCGATTGCGATTGAGGTTTGCAGAACCGAGGCACCTTCCTCTAGACGGTTAGAGCCAGCGCGCAATGCCTCTTTTATTCTTCCGACCAGCCAAGCTCAGCGAGTTCCTTACAAAGGCGCGACAGCGGGAGCCCCACGACGTTGAAATAACACCCGTCGATCCTGGGAATGAAGCGTCCGCCGCGCCCTTGAATGGCGTATGCGCCCGCTTTGTCGAAAGGCTCGCCTGATGAAAGGTATTTTACAATTTCGTCCTTGGAGATCGAAGCGAAGTGCACCTGCGTTGCTTCGACGAATTCGCGCCGCTCTACGTCCGGCAGGCGGATCAGGGTCACTCCGGTGATCACGGAGTGCGTTCGGCCGGAAAGTTTCTCGAGCATCTGCCGCGCGTCGTCCGAAGTGCGCGGCTTGCCAAGAATCGCGCCGTCCAATGCCACGATCGTGTCCGCGGCGATCACCACAGCCGGTCCGATGGCCCGCGCCGCAACAAGCTCTCCCTTCGCCAGTGCCACGCGCCGGACCAGCTCCTGCGGCGCTTCCCCCGGCATCGGGGTTTCGTCCACGGCGGAAGAGAGCACTGAGAATTGCATTCCTGCGCTGCGCAAAATCTCGGCACGGCGCGGCGAAGCGGAAGCGAGAATCAGTTTCATGGGGACACCGGAAGAATACTACAGCTCTAGTGCGGCTACAGCTGTTCGTTGGTGCAGCAAAGGGCCAGGCAAGATCGAAGCCGCGGCGGTCGTGGCTTTGTCAAAGAACAACCGATTCTTCGTATTCGCCAAAAATGCGGCGCAATCCGTCGGAAATCTCCCCGACGGTCGCCGAGCTTTCGACTGCCGCTAAAATCGCGGGCAGCAAGTTTTCGCCGCCGCCGGCGCGGCGGGCGAGTTCCGCAAGCGCTGAATTTGTCTTGGCTGCGTCCCGCTTTGACCGCATCGCCTGCAAGCGCGCGACCTGCTCGCGTTCGAGGTCGGAGTCGATCCGAAAAGTTGGAATCTGGCGCTCGGCCTCCGCCTGGAATTCGTTCACGCCGACCACAATCTGCTCCTTGGTTTCGACGGCGCGCTGATAGTCGAACGCTGCTTTCTGAATTTCTGTTTGGATATAACCGGATTCAATGGCCTCCAACGTCCCGCCGAGGGCGTCAATTCTGTTGAGGTAGGCCGTTGCGCCACGCTCGATCTGGTCGGTCAGCGATTCAATCGCATACGAACCGGCGACCGGATCGATGGTGTTCGTCACGCCGGTTTCATGGGCGATGATTTGTTGCGTGCGCAGCGCAATCAGCGCGGAATCCTCGGTCGGCAGCGCCAGCGCCTCGTCGAGCGAGTTGGTGTGCAGCGACTGGCACCCGCCGAGCACCGCGGCCAGCGCCTGAATTCCCACCCGGACAATGTTGTTTTCCGGCTGCTGTGCCGTGAGCGACGAACCTGCGGTCTGCGCATGAAACCTCAACATCAGGGAGCGCGAATCCTTTGCGCCGAAGCGTTGCTTCATGATGTGCGCCCAGAGGCGGCGCGCCGCGCGAAACTTGGCGATCTCCTCCAGCAAATCACTGTGTGCGTTGAAGAAGAAAGAAAGCTGTGGCGCGAACTCATCGACCGCCAGGCCCGCATCGAGTGCGGCTTCGACATATGCGATTCCGTCGGCCAGCGTGAATGCAACTTCCTGCACCGCGGTCGAGCCGGCTTCGCGGATGTGATATCCGGAAATCGAAATGGTGTTCCAACGAGGCAGCGCGTCTTTCGACCACGCAAAAATGTCTGTGACGATGCGCATCGCCGGCCGCACCGGATAGATGTACGTGCCGCGGGCGATATACTCCTTCAAAATGTCGTTCTGGATCGTTCCAGAAAGCTTCTCAAGGGACGCGCCCTGGCTCTTCGCGACAGCCACATAAAGGCACAGCAGGATCGCCGCGGTTGCGTTGATGGTCATCGAAGTGGAAACGGTATCGAGCGGAATTTTGTCGAACAGCGTTTCCATGTCTTCGATGGAATCAATCGCTACGCCAACTTTTCCCACTTCTCCCGAGGCCAGCGGGTGATCTGAATCCATCCCGATCTGCGTCGGCAAATCGAATGCGACCGACAAACCTTTCTGGCCTTTGCTCAGGAGGTAGCGGTATCGCTTGTTGGACTCCGCCGCCGTGCCGAATCCGGCGTACTGCCGCATGGTCCACAACCGACTCCGGTACATCGTTGAATAGATGCCGCGCGTGTAGGGAAACTCGCCAGGCAACCCGGGGTGCCCCGAGTCGTTTGCTTCCGGAAGATTTTCTCTGGTGTAAACACGCTCTACAGGCAAGCCAGACAGGGTCTTGAAGACCGGTTTCCGCTCCCGCGCTTTTGGATGGTGATCGCTCATTGCTGTCGTGGCCGAAACTCACAGAAAGAGAAGCTTATCCTAGCTGCCGAGCCCGCCGAAACGATGTCCACGAAAAGGCAGCGAGCAGCAGCGCTACGCCGCATGCCGCAATCACCACCCAATGCGGCACGTCGCGGGTCCAGGCGCGAAACGCGCTCTGCAGCCATGCCAAAGCGAGTACGGCAAAAACGGCGGCGACGACCTCATGGAACAACTGCCTCAGCGCGCGCCAGAATCTCCTAAATCCCCGTTTCTCGCTTGCGGCAACGCCCGGTACCAGATTTGTGATTGCCATATACATATCTTATCGTACCGACAAAGTGCGCACCTGCATCGTTTTCTCGTTCCCTGTACGGACGGCCTGTGAACCGTTTGGAGACAACGCGCGCACTCGCTCTTGAATCCAACTTATTAGAGTCCTACAATCGCATTTGCGGTAGGGGAGAGCCAGCCTTGCAACTCGACGATCATCTGAAAAACTTGCTTCGTGAACTGGGGCACGCGATTAACGATACCGTATCGGAATCGGATCGTATCACCGGCGCCATTGCAGGCGTTCGCGCGCATGGCTACGACATCGTGCTGAAACTGGACGCCACCATAGGGCTCGCGCGCCGCGATGCTGCAGGAAATCATGACTCCAAGCTCACTACGCTCGACCGGCGCTTCCTCGAATCGCTGCGCATTCAGGTGGACCAAGATTCATTCAGCGAGCCCGAGCTGCAGGCGAAATCCGTCGCCAAGTTGACGATGACGCCTCAAGATATTCGTTTCCTGAAGTCGCTTCGAATCGCCACCGACGAATTGGAATGAAACTGCCGCCTCAACCTGCCTTCCTGCGCTTCGCCGTGGCCGCGGCGTTCGCTGCTCTCGCCTCAGCCGCAGTGAACGCGCAAGTCCCCGAGCCGGTGGTGGAAACCGTCGCCCCGATCATCGTGAAAGCCCTCAGGCCGCACAAGGGCACGCAGCGTCCCAAATTCGAAGGCACCGTAATCAACGCCACTGTCGCCCAGATCACGGTTCGCGCCAAGGGCAATGACATGGCTGTCCAGACTTTTCCGCTGACGCCCGACGCTTCCGCCAAGATGCTCGAGATCATCGACAAGGGCGGTTATCAGTACGGCGACAGAGTTACCGTCTTCTACGATCCAGACAGCAAGAAAGCGCTCAAGGTAAAAGGCAAACCCTCAAAGGCCACCTGATCTCGCGAGCAGCCATGCTCCGCCTCCCCGCAGTCGCCGGCACATTTTATCCCGACCATCCTAAGGAGCTCTCCAGGCAAATTCATCAATTTGCCCGACAAGAAAAAGTTCCCGAAACCATCGCCTGCCGCGCATGCCTCGTTCCTCACGCAGGCTATATGTATTCCGGCCACGTGGCAGGAGTGGTTTACGCGCGTATCGCCTTTCCGCGGCGGATTATTATTCTTGGCGTACGCCATTTTCCTCACGGCGCGGAAGCCGCCATTCTTACCAGGGGAGCCTGGCGTACTCCGCTCGGCGAAGTGCCGGTCGACCGCGATCTCGCCTTAAAGGTTTCGGCGGCGTGCCCGCTGCTCTCTGAAGACGCCGTCGCCCATGAACGCGAGCATTCTCTCGAGGTACAGCTTCCGTTCTTGCAACTTCTCAATCCGGGCTTCGAATTTGTTCCCATCGCTCTTGGCACAAGCCGCTTCGATGAGCTGGTCTCGGTCGGCGAATCGCTCGGAGGCGTGCTTTCCGCTGAACCTGGCGTGCTGCTTCTTGTGACTTCGGATTTCAACCATTACGAAGACGACGGCACCACCCGCCGAAAGGACCGCCTGGCGATCGAAAAAATCCTGCGGTTCGATCCTCGCGGGCTGTTCGACGTTTGCCGCAAGGAGGAGATCTCCATGTGCGGTCTGGGTCCGGCGGTTGCGATGCTTATCGCGCTTAAACAAATCGGTTCGAATCACGCCGAGCTCGTCAAATATGCGACTTCAGCCGACGTTTCCGGCGATCGCAGTCGAGTTGTCGGCTATGCCGGGTTTCTGTTCACTTAGTTTCTGAAGGTTGTGTCAGCGCGGCCGCCCGCCGCCGCTGTTGCTTGAACTTCTCGCGCTCGATCCCGAGGATGACGGTGCCGAAGCGCGCGGTGCCGGGCCGCTCGATGCCCCCGCGCCAGCTCGCGAATTTCCGCCATTGCTCGCACCGCTGCCGCTAAACACACGCTCGTTGGTGACCGACCTCGGAACGCTCGGCGGCGCCGCAGGCGGCCGAGGCGGCGAGACCCTTCGCCCGCCCGGTACAGAAGCGGTTTGTCCTTCGCGTCCATTCACGCGATTTGAAGCTGGAGGTGCCTGCGCATTCCCGGAGCGGTTTTGCTCCGGATAGACCCGGACTCGTGCCTGTCCCTGCGTTTGCCCCTGCGTCGATCCCTGAGCCGGTGCTGCAGCGGGTTTCCCTTCGGTATTTTCCGCCGCGCCCGCGTTCCCGGCGCTAACCGTCGGTTTCGGCGCGTCGGAATTCACGAATCGCCGTTCGGTCCGATCATAGATAATCGTTGAATCGCGATCCCCTGTAGCGGCATGAGAACCGGTCGAAACCGTCGCTCCAGCGGCCGCGGCCATGCTCCGCTCGACGCGGGCAGGAGCCGTTGCTGCTGTCAGTTGGCTCTGCATCACATCCCGCGCCGGCTTGTTTTCCACCTTCCATCGCGGGCTGTTTTCGTCCGTGGCCACGCGCCCGGAAACGCCACGGCTGGTCACCGCAAACACGCCCTGCGGCAAATTGAGCGGTGTTTTGCCTTTCCCGTCTAACGGATGCCTCGGAACGATTCCCACCGAACCCCCCGACCGCACCCACACGCCCGTCACCGGTCTCCAGCGCCCCACGCCACCTGCTCCAAACGAGCCCGCGGGACTCCACACCCATCCCACGCCCGGCCGGAACAGCCATCCGCCGTAGTGATAGGGCAACCAGCCCCACATCTGGCCGCCGATGAAGCTCCATCCAAAGAGAGGATCGAAATACCAAGAGCCGTAATCGAATGGCGACCAGCCAAACCCAACGCCATACGGCCGCCAGCAATTCCCATATCCTGCTACGGGAAACCACGCGCCATAGTTGTACAAGTCTGCAAAACCCGATGTGTAGCCAGAGGAATTTGAATACTCGGCCGCCTGAACCGTAGCGGTGTTCACGGTGTCGATTCTTCCCGACACCCATTGGTCAAATTCGTCACTCGCGGGCGCACGCTCAACGGCCGCTGAATCCTGCTCTCCGGCTCTCACAGAGAGCGACTGATCCTTCTCGACCACGGTATTCTTGCCATTCGTCAGCGCCGTTAGCTCGCCTTGTATTACGCTCACGCTGCTTCCGTCGTCGAAGTTGTTCATGCGGAACGTCGTGCGCTTCTCCGCCTGAACGCTAAAATCGCCCCCGGTCACGCTGAAGTAGTCGGTCCGGCCGGGATGCACGTAGAACGCCGCCGAGCCCTGCCGCAAAATCAGCCGGGTGGTAAATCCGCCGTCTTCGCTTGAAAGATCGTAAAACTCCAAAACCGTGTTCTCCGCCAAAAACGCCATGGCCCCGTTTTCAAATTCCACTTCTGCCCGGCCATTGTCGGTTGCCAGCACGTATCCCTGCCGGATCGGCAAATTCAGCACAGCCAGTTCCCAACTGCCCCGCGAATCCGTCAAGGGATCACCCTTAACGTCGCGCGCAAATCGCACGTCCCCTTGAACCAGGCTGAGCCGCACGATTCGGGCATGGCCGGAGTCCGCAAACAGAGCTCCTGCGCCCCACCCGGCGATCAGTAACAAGACAAGAACGGATTTGATCAAACGACAAAGGCTGGTCATTGCTCACCCCCTGGCGGGGACCCTGCCATTCAGTAGGACGCCGGAGGGGCTCCACCGGTTACCTGCTCCCCTGAAACCGATATCTCCATCATCGTCGGCTTGGCCACCCCCGGTCAAGGTGCTAAGACTTCCGTCCCTGGTCAAAACTTCCCGCCCCTTTTCTACCGTCAGCCGTACCCTATCCGGGAGATAGGCTCTAGAAATTCTGCATGCTCATTCTTGACACTTCGCGGGCTGAAACATTAGTTTCATTTGAGGGGGTGTTCGTGTCCTGCCCGCACTGTGTCTCCTGATCCTGGAAGGCTGCCGCTGCCCGCGCCACACCTTTTTCGGGATCGCTTCGGATTCCAGTGCTGTCCTAGTTGGGGGAAAAAACGATGCATCGCAGTTTGAAGGTTCTGCTCGGGGTGTTTCTCGTCGTTGTCTTCCATTTGCTTGTTGGAAGCGCCGCTTACAGCCAGGGAGGCGCCACCGGCGCGATCAGTGGCGTGGTAGTTGATTCGTCCGGTTCGAGCGTCGCGGACGCCGAAGTTCAAATCGTTAATACCGCCACCGAGGCTATCGTGAGAAAGCTTCCGACGGCGACTGACGGATCCTTTGTCGCTACGCTGCTGCCGCCGGGCTTGTATTCCGTCGTCGTGAACAAATCGGGATTTTCGGAAGCCAAAGCCGAACGGATCGAAGTTCGTGTAACCGAAACGACCAGAGTTACCATTGCGCTCAGGCCCGGCAGCGTCTCGGAAAAGGTAGAAATCATTGCCGACGTCACAACCGTCGAAACCACCAACGCCACGACCGGCCAATCTCTCGGAACCGAGACCATCCGCGAACTGCCCCTGGCCACGCAAAACTACCAGCAGCTGCTGAGCCTTTCCGCCGGCGCGCAGAGCGAACTGAACGCTTCGGCGCAGCTGGGTCGTGGAAACGTCCGCATCATCGTCAACGGCCAGCGCGAGGACAACAACAATTACTTGATCGACGGCATCAGCGCCACGGACTACAACGTAGCCCAGGCCACCTATGTTCCCCTTCCCAATCCCGACGTCATTCAGGAGTTCAAGGTGCAGACGTCGCTCTACGACGCCAGCCAGGGCCGCAACGGCGGCGGCAACGTCAACGCCATTCTAAAGAGCGGCACCCGGCAGTTCCACGGCGATGCCTACGAGTATTTTCGCAATGACGTTTTGAACGCCAACGACTATTTTCTGAACGCCGCCGGACAATCGCGGCCCTCGGTAAAGCAGAACATCTTCGGTGGCAGCCTCGGCGGGCCGGTGGTCCAAGAGAACCTGGGCTTCTTCTTTCTGAACTACCAGGGCACGCGCCAGCGCAGCGCGCTTTCTCCGGGCACGGAGATCAACAACCCCGGCTTTCCGGTGCTGCCCCCGGAGGACCGTTCCGAGACTTCCCTGATTTCGACATTTTTTCCGAGTGGCTTGCCTTCCGGCGTAACCGGCCTCGATCCGGTCTCGGTGGCCCTGCTCAACTTTCCGAGCAGCCAGTTCAATGATCCGAACGGTTTCCTGATCCCGACGGCTACCGGAGTCGTCGGCCAGGCCGGGTCGCTGATCGTCAGCAAGCCCGGGAAATACACCGACGACCAGTTCACCGCGAATTGGGACCGCGAGTTTCGCAGCGGACAGGACAAGATCAGCGCGCGGTTCTTTTTCTCCAACGCCGAATCGGTACTGCCGTTCGGCGCGGGCGGTCTGCAAGCATCCCTGGGCGGAACGCTCGCCAGCAGCATCAGCGCCACCGATCTCAATTTTCCCTACGACATCCCGGTGAGGGCCCGTTTTTTTAGCGTCAACGAAACGCACCTTTTCTCGCCCACCTTGATCAACGATTTTCGCTTCGGCTTTGTTCACATCAACAACAGCCTGATCAACCTACCGCCGGTCACGGCGAGCGACTTGGGTATCGAACGTCCCACCAACAGCGTAACCACCTCGATCTATAAGTTCACGTTTGGCTCTTCCGGTTTCCAAATCGGTCCTACTCCCCCGGCCGACCAATTCCAGGATCAAAACACGTTCAACTTCACCGACACGGTGAGCTGGGTGAAAGGCGCGCACGATTTCCGCTTTGGCGGCGAAGCGACTCGCGTCAACCTCGATAAACTCTTTCCCCAGGTCTTCAACGGCCAACTGTTTTTCGTCAACGGTCCGTACAGCGACATGGATCTCACCGACTGGCAAAAGTTCCTGATTGGAGCTCCGGACTTGAGTTTTGGTGGCGGCGGGGTCTACAACCACGAGTACCGCACCAACAATTTTGCGTTCTTTGCACTAGACGATTGGAAGGCTCGCCACGACCTTACCCTCAACCTGGGCCTGCGTGTCGAAGAGCTCGGCGCATTCCATGACAACCTTTGCCACATCGGCAATCTGGACCAGGACCTTGCGAACAGTGGTCAATATCCTTTCATCAACGGAAGTTGCGCCAACAAGCTGGGTGTTGCGGGTTTGACTGGATCCGGCAGCGACACTACGTATAAGAATGACTACGCCACCGGCCTCGCTCCCCGCATCGGTCTTGCCTACGATCTGGGTGGCAAGCACAACACCACCCTGCGCGCCGGTTATGGCGTCTATTTTGTTCGCGAAGACGTGGGCACCGTAGATCAGCTGAGCTTCCAGGCGCCATACTTGCCCGTTGCTTTCGGAGGCGGCGCCGCCGGTTCGCTCTCGAATTTCTTCCTTACCGGAATCAACGCTCTGCCGGACGCCGGCGTGCTCGATCCGAATTTCATTCCCTGCCTCGGTGTGTTCCAGGGTTTCCCGGCTGGCGATACCACGGTATTCCCGAACTACGGATGCGCCGGCGGCAGCCCGGGAGTACTGCCCTCGCAGTTCATCTTCGGCCTTACCGTGCCGCGCCACTTTAAAGTCCCCAATACCCAGCAGTGGAACCTGACCATCCAGCGCTCGCTCGGCAAGAACTGGGTCCTCGAACTCGGCTATGTCGGCACACACGCCGTGCACCTGCGCGAAACCCGCACCAGTATTCAGTCTCGCCTGGCCAGTCCGACCGATCCGCTCATTTTGACGGGCGCGAATTGCGATGGCAGCGTAATCGACCCGAGCGCCTCGTGCCCGGTCGAGATCAGCACCGTCCTAAACGGGCCGGCTCGCTCCAACAACGCGGGCATCAACGGCTACAACGGATTCCAGTTGTTCGCAAACGACGCTTATTCCCACTACCACTCGTTGCAAACGACGGTGTCCCGCCGCTGGGGCAATGGATATTTTCAGGGCGCCTACACCTGGTCGAAATCCACCGACGCGACCTCCAGCGGCAACACCGCGCTCAACACCGCCTTCAACGACGAATCGGATCTCAAGAATTCCCGAGGACTTTCCGATTTTGACCGCACTCACCGCTTCGTCGTCAGCTATCGCTACGATCTGCCCTTCTTCTCAGGCGCCGCGGGTGTGAAGCGCGCCCTGCTTTCCGGCTGGGCCATCAGCGG
>JBKOXA010000095.1:0-30648 GCA_046724685.1 Acidobacteriota bacterium
GTCGTGGTTCTCGACGCCGACACCGACTCCGTCGTCGGCGACATTCCGGATACGCAGGGCGTGCACGGTATCGCCATCGCTCCAGATGCCGGCCGCGGATTCACCAGCAATGGCCGCGCGAATACCGTGACCATCTTTGACAGGAAAACCTTGAAGGTCCTGGGCACCGTAAAGACCGGAACCAATCCCGACGCCATCCTCTATGACTCCGCAACCAAGCGCGTCTTCACGATGAACGGCCGCAGCCAGGATACCACCGCAATCAACGCAGCCGACGGCTCTGTTGTGGGAACTCTCGCCCTCGGCGGCAAACCGGAATTCGCCGTTGCAGCCGGGGACGGAACCGTTTTTGTAAACCTAGAAGACAAATCCGAGCTGGTGCATTTTGACGGACAAAAACTTGTCGTGCTCCACCGTTGGCCGCTCGCTCCATGCGAGGAGCCTTCCGGTCTGGCTGCGGACTGGAAGACGCGCCGTCTTTTTGCGGGTTGCGGCAACAAGCTGATGGCCGTGATCAACGCGGACAGCGGAAAGATCGTCGCGACCGTGCCCATTGGTGATGGAGTCGACGCCAATGCGTTCGATCCCGCGACGAATCTTGCCTTTGCCTCCACAGGTGACGGCAACCTCACCGTCGTCCACGAAGATTCACCCGACAAATACACCGTGGTCGCGAACGTGCCGACAAAAAAGTCTGCACGCACCATGGGACTCGACCTCAAGACCCACAACGTCTTTCTCCCGGCGGCGGAGTTTGATCCGCCCGCTCCCGGGGAACGCCGGGGCAAAATCAAACCGGGCTCCTTTGTCGTGCTGATTACCGGCCGGGAATGAGTCTCGCTTTCCATTCATCGCCGGTGTCCCGTTAGCAGTGTCGGATTCGGTTGTTTGATCACTCATAATCGGGTGCGCTCAACCGGCACGGCCGGGCATCGGGGAAAATTCGAGGATTCCAGAACCATCACCGTGCCGTAGCGAGCGTAGTAGCTGGTTATCAATTTGCCGTTCCCGCCAGAAGGTACAAAGAGCGGGAGGCTTCAGCGAACTACCGTATCGGTACAGACGATTGCTCGCATATGCGCCTTTGACACACCCATAGGTCCCGAACCGACATGGGTTCGATTGATCGACGAGCTCTCGATTCAACTCTTTGTCCCGGATGCTCTGAAGTCCCGGGCAAGACTTCTCAGCGATTTCGCAGACTCGGAAGGGCTTTCCTGCTGTTCCTGGAAATCCCGTTGCTGTCAATACAGTGAAGCTTGTATTGACTCTCAGACATCCGGGCCTTATCTGTATTTCCCCCGCCCTAGCTCTCTAGCGTCCTCGAGGTGTCCCATGTCCACTCTCGCGCTTCTTCGCACAGATCCCGCGATGCCGGGTCATGAACCCGTTCCACGTCGCGCTGTTCGATCCTTGGTCGTTTCGTCCCACCTGGAGGCTCGTCACTCGCTGGTCGATGCTCTCGAGGCGCTCGGCGTGGATGTGATTGTCTGTGCCAATCGCTCTCAAGCAGAGGAAGTCCTTTCTAAACAGGCGTTTGAAATTGTCTTTTGCGACGAGCGTTTGCCGGACGGCGCTTACTTCGATTTGGTCCATCCGAATCACTGGGAGAACCGCGTCCCCCGGCTGGTGGTCACCACACGATGCGGCGACTGGGATCTTTATTTTGCTGCACTTGCAAAGGGTGCGTTCGACGTGATCCGGCGTCCGGGATACGCCACGGACCTCGAAATGGTCGTCATACGCGCTCTTCATGCAGAAGAGCGCTCCAGCAGGAACGTGATTCCCTGCTAAGTGGCCCGCCGCGGGGCGGCAGTAATCGGAAAGCCGCGCTCTCGGAATAAATACGCTCGCTCCGACAGCTTGGTCCCTTGACCGCTGCCGTTTGGGACCCGAGCCCTGAATCTGTCCCGTTGAGGTATTGCCTGCCACAGTCGGTTCCCACCGTCCAGGCGTGCGAAATCTTTACAGCATTCTAGGGATTGCTGTACTGGCTGGTCGAAAGTAGCTTGGCTGACGGCGCTGCAAACAATTTGAACCTCACAGTTCATGCCCGCGGGAGGCGTCACATGCGCGTTTCAGAGATGAACCGGCGTGAATTTATCGAGGGCGCGGCCGCGCTTTCGCTCTCCGTCGGCCAGACATTGCCAGCCCCTCACTCCCTCCCGAAAGCGGAGCTTCCATACCGAGAGCTTGGCAAGACAGGCGAGAAAGTCTCCTGTATTGGACTGGGCGGGTATCATCTCGGTCAGTCGAAGCTGCAGCAGTCTGAAGCCATCAGGATCCTGCAAACCGCAATCGATCGTGGAATCAATTTCTCCGACAACTCCTGGGACTACAACGACGGAGAGAGCGAGCGTCGGGTAGGAAAGGCTTTGAAGGGCCGCCGCGACCGGGTCTTCGTCATGACCAAATTTGACGGTAGGACCAAAGATTCCGCGCTAAAACAATTGGACGAGTCCCTGCAACGTCTGCAACTCGACCAAGTTGACCTGTGGCAATTCCACGAAAATATTCGCATGGAGGATCCCGATCGTTTTTTTGCCGAGGGTGGAGCGGTGGAAGCTGTGCGGCAGGCAAGAGAATCCGGCAAGATTCGCTACGTTGGATTCACGGGCCACAAGGATCCCAGCGTGCATCTCCGTATGCTCGAGATTGCGGACAAAAACAAGTTTGTCTTCGACACCGTCCAAATGCCGCTGAACGTAATGGACGCGCACTTCCGAAGTTTTGGAAAAGAAGTGCTCCCGGTGCTGACCAGAAAAGGAATCGGCGTCCTCGGCATGAAGCCCCTTGGTAGCGGTCGCATCTTGGACAGCAAGACGGTCACGCCCGTCCAATGCTTGCAATACGCACTCAGGCTCCCGACTTCTGTGGTCATCACTGGAATCGACAGCATGGCTATTCTGGACCAGGCGTTTGAGGCCGCGAAGACCTATCAAGCGCTCACCGAAACCGATATCAAAGCCATTTTGAGCAAGACCGCTCCCGCTGCAGCCAAGGGAGAATTCGAACCTTTCAAGACGACTCCGATGTTTGACGCCACTGCCGCCCACCCGGAATGGCTAGGTTGATTCAATGACGCGAAAATCCTCCAACAACGCAAAGTCGAGAAAGCGATGGGTCCGGAACGTGAAAACGGATTCGACTCATCCTCCTAGCGGCCTTTTTACAAAGAGTGCTGCTACCATCGCCAGAGCTCTGGCCAGCAGAAAAGTTTCGCCCAAGGGGCCGGGGTCGGGCCTTCGGATGCTGAGCTACTTCGTCAACCGGGCTGGGTCCAATTTATCGCGGTCACGTCGCGCCGAACTCGAAAGAGCGAAGTCCATCATGTCCAGAGGCTTGAAAAATCGGCACTCTCGGAGCAAGCATGTAAAGCGGCGACGTTAATGCTTGGCATGAAACTCGTTTTGAAGAGCGCAATGATTGAGGAATGATCGGAGGCACCATGGCCCGCCATTCGCACAAATTCACGATTGCGGACCCGGACGCGGTCCGGGTTCTGATCGACAAAATTGCTCGCAAGGGTTCGCTTTCCAGGAATCGCCAGCGCTTGCTGGACGCACTGGACGACGCCGCCCGGCATTACCGCGGTTCCAACAAGAAAGAGCGTCGGGCGTTTTTCCACGGCTTGCTCACCGGGTATGCCGTCGCCTTAAAGTTCTGAAAAGGTCCAACCGCGATCTGCTACCGAGCCGGCTGCGTTTCGAGGCGCCGCTCGTTTCGATCTCATTCGCAGCAGTCTTCAACCGCAAGGTCCGGCTCGGCGCATTCCGCGTGGCCACACGGACAGGAACATGGGAGCATCCTCGGATGCACGCGCCTCGATGCAAAACTCGTCGCCTGGCCCTACTTCCCAACGGCACGCTGGATCCCTCACTAGCGTGCTTCACCAGTTGATCCCTGGCTCCCCCTTCTTTCGTCCGGCCAACCTTGGAGAAAACGATAGGAGGTTTGCGAGGATTAACGCCGGCCGAATTGTATTCTCCGCCGCAAATGCCAGATTAGGAATGCGAGACACAGCCATGCGAGGATCGAGAGACCCAGGGTCCCCGCCGTCGGCCATGCTGGCAACAGAACCCAACACATCAGGGCGAATAACAAAAGCCCGCAACTCCCCATCGCGGCGCCCCGCATGTCCAGCGCCGCAGCGTCCTTTCCCCGCTCGATTCCCTTCATTCCATGATCACGTTTCTTGCGCTCTTCATGGTTCGCAATTAGCGTCACGCTTGCCGGAATGATCGCTGGAAAGGCGAGAAACAGACCGCCGATCTCTGGCCCGAAACGTTCAGCGATCAGTCCCGCCCCGACCGTCACCGCCCCGCCGAACAGGAATCGAATCGCATGCTCCCTCGCCCTGGTCTTGCGGAGCCTTTCGAGCTCGAACCGAATTCGCATTCAACCTCGCCTCAGCAGGAGAAACCACAAGACAAATGCTCCGCCGAACCATGCGGCAAACGAAACGACAGCGGCCTGGAGCACGCTCCAGCGATATTTCGCGACCAATTGAGCGCACGTGACCGTATACAAGAAGAATGCCGCCGCTCCTGCCATCATCGAGCGAGCTTCTATCGCGGCAAACTCCCTTCCGTCGTGTCGAACGGTGAGAGCCAGACTCGCCAGAGCCACCGACGGCGCAGCCCCAAACAAACCCGCTACGCTCTTGGGCTTTAAGAGGTCCGCTAAGACAGCGAAGACGCAAACCGCAAGACCGCCTATGAGGAAGCGAAGGAGCAGCGCCATGGGCCCATTTTCTCTTTCACCGGCGACATGTACGAGCGCTCGGAACTACGGCAAGTTCCCTTTCAGCTCGTTGATCGATTCAAATAGCCGCCCATGCAGGGTTTGTTTCGCCATGTAAAGACCGTACCCGGCAACTTCCTTCGCCTGGATTTTCGGCGGCATCGCCAAAGCATTCGGATCGGTTACCACGTCGACCAGCACCGGCCCTTTGTTCCGGAATGCAGCCGAAAGCGAGCTCTTCAGGTCGCGGTCGGTTTCCACCCGAATGCCTCGAACCCCGACAGCCTCCGCCATCCTTGCGAAATTCGTTGAATTGAAATCGACGCCAAAATCCTCGTACCCTGCGACGCGCATTTCCAGTTTCACCATTCCCAGCGTGCTGTTATTGAACAGGATGAGCTTCACCGGCAACTTATACTGGGCAAGAGTGAGGATTTCCCCCATTAGCATCGAGAAACCCCCATCGCCACTCAGCGAAATCACTTCGCGTCCGGGATATGCCAGCTGTGCTCCGATCGCCTGCGGCAGCGCATTCGCCATCGAACCATAATTAAAGGACCCGATCAGCCGGCGCTTTCTAGTCATTTTCAAATAACGCGCCGCCCACACAGCGGCCATCCCGGTGTCGACCGTGAAAATCGCGTCGCTCGCAGCCGCCTCGTTGATGCACGACGTCACGTATTCAGGATGGAGCGGCTCTCCGGCTTTCGAGGTTGTCGAGTAACGTTCGAGCGACTTTTCCGTGTCCTCATACCGTTTGACGCAACTCTTCACATGCCGGTTCGACCGTCCGTTCTTCAGCAAAGGCAGCAGCGACCGGAGCGTACACCTCACGTCGCCAACGACTGCAAAGTCCACCTTGCATCGCCGGCCCAGGCGTTCCGGCCTCGTGTCCACTTGCACAATTCGAGCACCTTTCGGATACCAGGCCGCGTATGGAAAATCCGTTCCGAGGAGCAGCACGACCTTGGCCTGCTCCAGCGCATAGTGGCCGCTTTCCGTTCCGAGCAGGCCGGTCATGCCAACCGCGTACGGATTGTCTGATTCCAAGAATTCCTTTCCGCGAAACGTATACGCGACGGGCGCCTGCAATCGCTTCGCAAGCTCCACTACTTCTTCGTGCGCGTCAAAGCACCCCGCTCCTCCAAAAATTGTCACTTGTTCGCTCTCGTTGAGCAGCTTCGCCAAATCCTTCAGTTCGCTGTCTATCGGCCGCACTGCGGAGCGCGGCCGAAATACCGGATGTTCGAACTGTGTTGAGGTCATCTTTGTAGCGGCGATATCGCCCGGAAGAACAATCACGCTTACTCCGCCGCGCGAAATCGAAGTCTGCATGGCGATTTGCAGCACTCGCGGCATCTGCTTTTCGGTTGCCACCAGTTGACAATAATGGCTGCACTGCTGAAACAGCATTTCCGGATGCGTCTCTTGAAAATACTCGGTTCCGATTTCGCTGGATGGCACTTGCGCCGCGATCGCCAGAACCGGCGCCAGCGTCTTATGCGCGTCGAACAGCCCGTTAATCAAATGCAGATTCCCCGGGCCGCAGCTTCCTGCGCACACCGCCAGATTGCCCGTAAGTTGAGCTTCCGCGCTGGCTGCAAAAGCGCCCGCTTCCTCGTGCCGCACATGAACCCATTCGATTCTCTTGCTCTGATGCACGGCATCCACAATGCTGTTCAGCGAATCTCCTACCACTCCGTAAATTCGCTGGACTCCCGCTTCGGCCAGCGCTGTCACTAGATGCGTGGCGACGTTGATCATGATTTACCTCTTGTCTTTCCCTGCAGGTGGGCTTCGCTCGCTGTAGCGGCAATTTCTCACGCCCACCCGCGCAGTATTCGGCACTTCTTCGCGGTGAATCAATCGCAACGACGTCGCTACATGAATTTTTCCCGCCCTCTGCTGTCTTCACCTTATGGGGCTTAAATGCAGGGATCGCCAATACTGAGCGCGGGACTCAGTCATGGCCGCATCTGTATGGAAAGGCTCGATCGTTCTCAGCTTCGTCTCCATTCCCGCGAAGCTATACGCCGCGGCTCGCAGCGAGCGTACCTATCTTCATCAGATTCACAAGGTTTGCCATTCGCGTGTGCGTCAACCTTTGTTTTGCCCCACCTGCGATCGGCTGGTAAGCCGCGATGAGGTCATCAAGGGCTTCGAGTTCGACGAAGGCCAATACGTTCTGATGGAAGATCAAGAAATCAAGAAACTTGCCGCTCATTCATCGCGCACGCTGGAAGTGATTGCTTTCACGAAACTTAGCGAGATTGATCCGATCTTTTTCGATTCCTCTTATTTTTGCATCCCGGAAGAATCGGGAAGGAAGCCTTACCAATTGGTTGTGAAAGCTCTGGAAGATACGCGGACCATCGGCCTCGGCAAACTGTTGATGCACCAGCGTGACTACACCGTGTTCCTGCGTCCTTACCAGCATGGCCTGCTTCTCCATACCATGTACTTCGCCAATGAAATCCGAAGCGTTCCGGAATTCGGAACTCTTGAAAACGCGCACTTGAAGCCACAGGAAGTCAAACTCGCCGAACAGCTCATCGGCACAATGACTCAACCCTTCAAGCCCACGCGGTATCACGACGAATTTCAGGAGCGGCTCCACAAGCTTATTGAAGCGAAACGCCATGGCAAGGCCGTTGAAAGCGTTCCCGAGCCGAAGTTCGCTCCGGTCATCGACATGATGGCCGCTCTCAAAAAGAGCCTGGCTGCCCGAGCGGCTACTTCGAAGCAACCCGAAGAGAAAAAACTGCCTTCACGAACTCGCAAGCCCCGAAAAGCCAGTTAACTCTCGCTGTGCATCGCCGAAGTGACGGTAAGGAGTGAAAGCCACGAATTGTCCGCCGAAGCAAACGCTGATTCCCATCTCAAGATCTATCCCGGAATTGACGAAGGAAGCTCGGGACTGCCGAAATTGCCCGCTGTGGCGCAATGCCACGCAGACCGTGTTCGGTGCGGGTAATTCAAGCGCAGAAATCATGCTCATCGGAGAACAGCCGGGAGATCAGGAAGATCTACAAGGAAAACCGTTCGTCGGTCCGGCAGGACGCTTGTTGGACTCATCTCTCGCTGCAGCCGGAATCGATCGCAAGAAAGTCTACGTCACCAACGTCGTCAAACACTTCAAGTGGGAGGCTCGGGGAAAACGCCGGATTCACAAAAAACCAAATGCGGCCGAAATCGCCGCGTGCCGCCCATGGCTCGAAGCGGAAATCGCTGCAATCAAGCCGGCCATTATCGTCTGCCTCGGGGCAACCGCCGCTCAGTCTCTTCTGGGACGATCGTTTCGCGTCACGGAAAAGCGCGGCGAGTTTCTCAAATCACCCCTGGCTCCTCACCTGATGGCGACAGTGCACCCCTCGTCTATCTTGCGCGCCCCCGACGAAAAAACGCGGCGCAAGCAGGAAAAACAATTCATAGAAGACTTGAGGCAAATCCCGAAATTGCGCTTCTAGAATCCTCGCGAGCTCGGCAGCGTAACCTCTCTGCTGCCAGCCCGCGGCATCAGGTCAATCTCCGTCCGCGACCTGCTCTAAATTCATGCATTCCGGGTGGCCGCACGGACAGCGCATCGTGGGACTCTGCGCCGAAGCACAAGCCGGACTGCAGTAGTCCTCCCCCATATCCACCTTGCATCGGCAAGGCGCATGAGCGCACTTCACAAGGTTTTCAGAATCCATGACACGTCCTTTCTCCAGCTGATTTCAAGCCCGCCCATGGGGCCAGGGCGTCACGCGTCGCGGCACATCTTCTCCCACGACAGATGATGAGCACGCTAAAACAAAGACCGTCAATCCGTTCTTCGGGGTATCCCTCATCCTATGCCGGGCAGCGCCGATGAGGGGTGGCCCCGCATAGGCCGCGTCCTGCTGTTGCCTCTCGCGTTGCGGCGAACGGACCAGACTCTCCCCTCTCTGTGCTATACTGTTTTTGCGCTCAATTCAGCGGTAGCGTTGTGCGGTCCCTCTGGTTTTGTAACTGACTGAGAACACCCGCCTTCTGTTTCCTCCGTACGTTTTCAGCGTAATTCAAACTAAGACTGGCCATACAGGCATGGCGCCGGCACAGAATTCAGTGTGTACCGCGATAGCCTCAGCCAGCATGAAAGCTAAATGCAAAATTTTTCTGAACTGACTCTATGTCCGAACTTGAAGGAACGCCTGGTCGCTGGCCGTTTTGTGACGCCGACTCCGGTGCAAGCCGCAGCGATTCCGCAAGCTCTGGAAGGCAAGGATGTGCTCGCCACCGCTCAAACCGGCACCGGCAAGACTCTCGCATTCCTGATCCCGGTGATCGAAAAGTTCCACCGGCACCACAAGGCCGGTATCGCGGCTCTGGTGCTCGTGCCCACGCGCGAACTCGCGATGCAGGTCGCGGCGCAGTACAACGCATTGCGCGGCAAACTTCCTCCAGCCGCTTTGGTCATCGGCGGATTACCCGAACGGCAACAACTTCACGCGATTCGCAGCGGCGCGCGACTGATGGTTGCCACTCCTGGACGCCTGGAAGACTTTCTCGACCGCCAGCAGGTGCAATTCAACGCTTTGAACACGCTCGTTCTTGACGAAGCCGATCGCATGCTGGACATGGGGTTTCTTCCCGCCATCCGCAGAATCGCCGGAACGCTTCCCAAGGAGCGCCAGACGTTGTGTTTCTCCGCCACCATGGAAGGCGACATGCAACGCCTCGTCAAGGATTTCACGAGGAATCCTTTGCGTCTCACCTTCGGTTCCACGCTGAAGCCCGCGGAAAATGTCCGGCTGCAGGCCTTTGAGGTTTCTGCAGACGGCAAACAAGCCATGCTGCACCATTTGCTCGGCAAAGAAACGGGCCGCTGCCTCGTTTTCTCGCGCACCAAGCGCGGCGCCGAACGCATCACCAAGAGCCTAAACCGCGAAGGAATCAACGCGGCGATGATTCACGGGGATCGTTCGCAATCCCAGCGCACTGCGGCATTGGAAGGTTTTCAGCGCGGACGCTTCCGCGTTTTGGTTGCAACAGACCTGGCCTCCCGCGGGATTCACGTTCAGGACATCGTGCACGTCATCAACTACGATTTGCCGGAAGTCGCGGAAAACTTCATCCACCGAGTAGGACGCACCGGGCGAGCAGGCGGCAGCGGCGTCGCCTCCACCCTATTCGTGAGGGACCAACGCACCGAAATCTTCCAACTGGAACGCGCTCTTGGCATCAAGATGGAGCGGAACCGGGCGGACGCTCAGCCGCAGCCCAAAGAGCAAGCTCGCGGGGTCTTTGATCGTCCTTCTCGCGTGCCCAGGCCCAGCCTGATCTGCCTGCCGGGAGAGGTCCTGCAGGCTCACCTGGAAGGCTGAAAACCGTTTTTCTGCCGGAGAGTGTGTTCCACACTCTCCGGCAATTTCTTTCCCGCTCCTGCTCGAACGACGTTCGGCACGCGCGTTATGGTGCTACAATGGAAGCTGTTATCCAGACTACAACCAGCAACGGCGCCGCATTTTCAGTCAAGACTGCGCTCCGTTCATTCATTTTCCGCGTCATGCAGGCGGTGCTTTACAGCGGTGTGTGAAATACAGGTCGGGCAGTGGCTTGAGGGGAGAGACCTTCGTGCTTGTGACCCAGGAAAAATTTGATCAGATTCGCAACCTGATTCATGTTGGCAAGGAACGCGGCTATCTGCTTACCGACGAGGTAAACAGTGTACTCGCGGCCGAAGAGCATACGACCGAAGACCTGGATAGTCTTTTTGCCAGCCTTGAAACCGACGGCATCGAAATTTACGAAGACGCCTCCGCGGCCAAACTTGCGCACACAACTCTCGACGTTGCCGAAACCGTCGAAATAGAGTTGCCGCACGAACCGCCTCTGAGCGAAGAAATCGATCTTGAACGCAAGCCCGGCGTTTTGGATAAAACCAGCGATCCGGTTCGAACGTACCTGCGCGAGATGGGCGTCGTTCCCTTGCTTACGCGCGAACGCGAAGTGTCCATCGCGAAACGCATGGAGCGCGGGCAGCTGCTGGTGCTTAAAACAATTTCTCGCTCTCCGATTGTATTGAAAGCACTGATCGCCGTTGCCGCGGAACTGCGCAACGGCACCCGTCCCATTAAGGAAATCATCCACTTCGACGAAGAAGATTTGACTCCGGAGAAAATCGAGAGCAAGACCCGGCAGACTTTGCATCTGATCGACAAAATCGCGAAGTCTTACGATTTGGCGCTTAAGCAAGCGATCAAGCTGGAAGACATCGCCGCATCCAACAAGCGCGGTTGTCTACGCGCAAGACGCCAATTGGGCCGGACACGCATCGCGATGTCTCATCTGGTGCGCTCCGTTCATTTCAAGGAACGCGAAAGAAAGCGTCTCATCGACCTGGTTCGCCATACCGTCGAAAGATTGCAAACCCTGGAGCATGAATCCGCACGGTTGGAGCGTCGCGCCAACGCCTCGCGCGGCGAAGCCGCCGCCGAAAGCCGCAAGAAAATACGTGCGTGCCGCGCGCAAATCAGAGAAATCGAAGAGTCCAGCAAGGCGTCCGCGATGAACTTGAAACGCGCGCTCACGATTATTCTTCGTGGCGAAGCCGACTCCGAGCAGGCAAAAAAGGAACTGACGGAAGCAAACCTTCGCCTCGTCGTTTCGATCGCAAAGAAATATACGAACCGAGGGTTGCAGTTTCTGGATTTGATTCAGGAAGGCAATATCGGTCTGATGAGAGGTGCCGACAAATTTGAATGGCGCCGTGGCTACAAGTTTTCCACCTACGCAACCTGGTGGATCCGCCAGGCGATTACTCGCGCCATCGCCGACCAGGCGCGCACCATTCGCGTGCCCGTCCACATGATTGAGACGATCAACAAACAGGTCCGCACCAGCGCGCAATTGGTGCAGGAGCTCGGCCGCGAACCGACGGCCGAAGAAATCGCCAAGCGGATGGACGTTTCGGTCGACTCCGTGCGCAAGACCAAAAAAATTGCGCAGCAGCCTGTGTCTTTCGAAACTCCGATCGGCGAAGACGAAGAAACGCACCTCGGGGATCTCGTCGAGGACAAGGGCGTTGTTTCTCCGTCGGACGCGGCCATTCACCTGAACCTCAAAGAACAGATGGCCTCTATGTTGAGGACGCTGACGCCGCGCGAAGAACGGATCATCAAAATGCGCTTTGGCATGGATGATGGCAGCGAGCACACGCTTGAGGAGGTAGGCGAAGTATTCGACGTGACTCGCGAACGCATTCGACAAATCGAAGCGAAAGCGCTGCGCAAGTTGCGCCACCCGTCGCGCTCGCGGCGCTTCAGGATTTTTGTGCAAAACCCTGCCTAGGTCGCAGGTTTAGAATCGGCGGCGGAGCCGATATCAGGAGGCATTTATGTCAATTACATTTCAGAAGCGGCAGAAGGAAATGAAGCGGCAGGAAAAGGCCCGCGAAAAAGCCGAACGCCGCGCGCAAAAAAAACTCGCCAAGGGTAAAGAAGGGGAAAATCCGAACAATACGCCCATCGACCCGTCGCTTGACCCCACAATTGACTGGTCTCACCGGAACGATAGCGAACTGGATCGCACTTAAGAAGTCGCGAAACCGAACCTCTCCAAGCATCGCCAGCTACCCAATCCAAGGTGGGCCAGCCCGCAGGCAGCGCCAAGGTGACGAAGCCAATCCCTAGGTACTCTCAACGTTTCGCAGAGAAACAGGGTAGAGCCTGTGAGAGCAGAAGCGAAAGTAGCTACTAACTCCCTTTCTCTGCGAGTGCTCCCCGGTCAAACTAGACGGGTCTCAAAATTAGGAAATGAGGGAGGGACGCTTCGGATATCCTGCGTGGATACCCAGATTCTAAAGAAAATGGAGGTAGCGGTGGGACTCGAACCCACTAAGACCGGTTTTGCAGACCAGCGCCTCGACCTCTTCGGCATCGCCACCAAAAATGTTTCTACTCAAAACTGAACCCGTTCTTGTACCCAGAACGCCCTTACAGAACCGATGTACCCCGATTGAAGCCTTGGAAACGATCGAGAAGGCTGGGATTTCGACGGGTTTGCAGACCCTTGCCTTGCCGGTGACCGCCCCTGCAAATCAAGCACCGATAGCTGTCATCCCGAGAGCCTTGTCGACCCGGGGAATCTGCGTTCAAGACCAGAGCCGTCGCTGCGCCCGGAATGACGACTACAAAAATCGCACTCAGCGTGCACCCGCTGCCGACGCTGTCTCCGCCGTTGGATTGGAGATAGGCGCGCCGATCAGGTTTCCCCACTCGGTCCACGAACCGTCGTAGTTGCGGACATTTTCGAATCCGAGCAGGTACTTCAGCACGAACCAGGTGTGCGAGCTGCGTTCGCCGATGCGGCAATACGCGATCACTTCGTCGGTACCGTCAATTCCCTTCCCGTGGTAGAGCTGCTTCAGCTCATCGTACGACTTGAACGTCCCGTCGTCGCGCGCTGCCTGCGCCCAGGGAATATTCGCCGCGCCGGGAATATGTCCAGCGCGTTGCGCGGTTTCTGAAAGCCCCGGAGGCGCAAGGATTTTCCCCGTAAACTCGTCCACCGAACGCACGTCCACGAGCTGGCCTTCCGCTTTCTTGTCGACCACGGCAAGCACGGCGTCGCGTTTCGCGCGGATCGATTCGTCAAATCCGGCTACCCTGTACGACGCCGGAGCGACGTTCGCTGGAGCTGTTGTCAACTCGCGTTTTTCATCGATCCACTTCTTGCGGCCGCCATTGAGCAACCGCACGTCCTCGTGGCCGTTCAGCTTCAACTGCCAAAACGCGTACGCCGCAAACCAGTTGTTGTTATCGCCGTAAAGGATGATAGTCGTGTCGTTGGAAATGCCGGACTCGGACAAGAGTTTCTCGAGCGCGGCTTTTTCGATCAAGTCGCGCCGCACATTGTCCTGCAACTGCGTCTGCCAGTTCCAGCCCACTGCGCCAACGATGTGGCCCTGGTCGTAGGCGCTCGTGTCGACATCCACTTCCACGAAGCGTGCCTTCGGATCGTTCAAATGCTCTGCCGCCCACTCGGTTGTTACCAATACTTCCGGATGCTTGTACTCGGACATTGCTTGCGCTCCTTTTTATTCAGATCATTCAAAAAAGATCTTACCCAAAAAACACAAAACCCACCTGCCTGCTACTCTGGCGGTGGGTGGCAACTCTCTCTTAACTTCGATGCGAAAAATCTAGAGTGTTAACTTCCCCCCACCAGACAGCATACAGGTGCAGCGCGGACAACAGCCGCGCATCGCCATGTCTGTTTGGGAGTTGAAGTTCATCTCTCAAAGAATACTAGCTACGCGCGGGTCGCGCAAGGGCCTCTTTCCGCAGCGCGTCGAGAATTTCCGCGCCATAGCGCTCGAGCTTCACGTCACCGATCCCTGGAGTTCGCCGCAGCTCCGGCATCGTTCGCGGCCGTGTCACAGAAAGATGCTCGAGCGTTGCGTCGTGAAGAATCACGAACGCAGGCACCCTGTCCGCGCGAGCCCGCTCCAACCTCCATTGCTTGAGCGCCGCCAGCAGCGATTCATTGATTTCTCGGGGCTCGGGGATCGCCGACGGCTTCTTTTCCAACCTGTTTTTCTTCGCCGGCGGCCGTTGTTTCCGGCCGCCCGTATTCCATTCCATAGCGGGCAGGCACGCGTCGCATGCTCCACAGTTCGTCCACGCCACCTTTTCTCCAAAATGATTGCAGATGATCTTGTGGCGGCACTGGTCTGATTCTGCAAACCCGCGCACTTCGTGGTAGCGATCCCATGACCGTCTTTTTTCCGCAGGATCGGAAATTTGCTCAATGAAATACGCGAGCAGGCCGGCGTCTTTCCTCTGCCACAGCAGAAAACAGTCCGAAGGTTTTCCGTCCCGTCCGGCGCGCCCCGCTTCCTGGTAATACTGCTCGATGGATTTCGGTAACGACAAGTGCACCACCGCTCGAACCGCGCTCTTGTTGATCCCCAGGCCAAAGGCAACCGTGCCCACCAAAACGTTCACTTCATCCGCCATCCAGCATTCCTGGTTCTTTTTTCGTTCTGTGCTGTCCATGTCCGCGTGATAGCCAACGGCCGTAATCCCTTCGCCGCGAAGCATCGCGACCGTTGATGCAACCCGCTTGATCGTCGGCGAATACACAATCGCCGCGCTGCCTTTGTGTTTGCGCAGAATCGCAAGAAGCTTTGCTTCCTGCGTTCTGGAGTCGCACGCGACAACCTGATAGTTCAGATTCTTGCGATGAAAACTGGCGATGAATTTTCCCGGATCTCTCAGCTTCAACTGCTCGATGATGTCGTGCCGTACGCGCCGCGTTGCGCTGGCCGTGAAAGCTGCGATGGGTCTGTCGGGAAACTTCTTGCGAAGTAGTTTCAGCTCCCGGTAGTCCGGCCTGAATTCGTGTCCCCACTCAGAGATGCAATGGGCTTCATCAATCGCAAAGAACGAAAGTGGGAACTTCTCGAGCCACTCGAGCATTTCCTGTTTTGCCAGGCGCTCCGGCGAAAGATAGAGCAGGCGAAATTCGCCGTCTTCGGCGCGGCGCCCGGTTTCCCGTTGTTCCTTGAACGATTGACTGCTGTTGAGTACGGCGGCCGGAATTCCCATTTGCGCGAGCTGCGCCACCTGGTCTTGCATCAGCGAGATCAGAGGCGAAACGACGATTGCGGTTCTTCCTGTTTGCAGCGCTGCCGGCAACTGATAGCACAACGATTTCCCGCCGCCCGTCGGCATTACGACGCACACATCCCGCCCGCCGAGAATGTTGCGCACAATCTCTTCCTGTTTCGGACGAAACGCGTCGTAACCCCAATAGCGCCGCAGCGCGTCGCCTATTTGTTCCTCGGAAACCATGAATTCAAGGGCCTTTCATGCGATCGGGTAACCAATCTCGGCCGTGTCGTCAAGCAGGCTTGCAATTTGGCATTGGCGGTCAAACTCCTTTAAGGAATACGCCAGCGGAACTGAAAACGCAAAACCAAGCGTCGCCATGGCCGTTGCGCATGGAAGCCATTTCCTCAGACTAAGACCATTTGCTGTTGAACGAATAGTAGCGAAATTTCCACTCTCGCTCGACGAGCGCATCTAGCTTTGCGAGAGACTTTGCCAGCTGAAGTAGAGCTCCTGGTTCGGGAAGCTCGGATAGATTTCTTGTCGAAATCACAGCGAGGATTTTACATCATGATTGCAGATCGTCCCCGGTTCGCGTCAGTGGAAACGGACATACTCGAAGTCGATGGGCTGCGTGTTGATGCCGCGCTCGGGAGGCGCAATCCAGCTGGCCATTTTGCCGCGCTCGAAAACGCCATGCATTAGGCTGTGAACGAATAGACGATCATCGGCGGTTGGCAGCCATTGGTCTTGGCGATCCGTGAATTCTTCGCGGCTGATTGGCAGACCTTCGGGATTGGTCGGAACGTTGGCCCAGCTTCCAACCGTGCGGCGAAAACGGGTGCTGGGCAGCGTCATGCGATGCGGATGGCCGGCGTCCTCCAAATGGCGGTTCCAGCGTGCAAGTCCCTTTTCGCAATCGCGCACGTAGGCCTCGCGGACGACTTCGTTGACGGCGTTGCGCATGGGAATTTGTTCCTGGCGCACGCCACCTTTGCCGTCGGGCAGATCGAGCGCAAATGTGGAATTAGCTTCGAGGTGGTCTTCATACTTGATTTCGTCGGGGCGGCCCTTGAGTCCGTTTGCGAAATAAGAGGCCGCGTTGGAGGAAGAATCTCCGCCAAAAAGATCGAGCGAAGAGCTGAACCAGAAATTCAAATATTTTTGAATGGTTGGAAGATCAATCACACCTGCTTTACGGAGCGCGATGGGATCGTCGGTGCCGAGTTCTTTCATGACTTCCACCGTGCGCTTGATAACGCGTCCAATTCCGGTGTCGCCCACAAACATGTGATGCGCTTCTTCGGTGAGCATGAATTTGCAAGTGCGCGAAAGCGGATCGAAACTCGATTCCGCAAGAGACTTCAGCTGGAATTTCCCATCGCGATCGGTGAAATAGGTGAACATGTAAAAGCTGAGCCAGTCGCTGATCGGTTCGTTGAAAGTGCTGAGGATGCGGGGCTTGTCGGCGTCGCCGGAGTGGCGCTCGAGCAGTTCTTCGGCTTCTTCGCGGCCATCGCGGCCAAAATATGCGTGCAGCAAATAGACCATGGCCCAGAGATGGCGGCCTTCTTCGACGTTCACCTGAAACAAATTTCGCAAATCGTACAGCGACGGCGCGGTGTGGCCAAGCATGCGCTGTTGTTCAACCGAAGCCGGCTCCGTGTCGCCTTGCGTGACGATCAACCGGCGCAGCGTAGAACGGTGTTCGCCGGGAACTTGCTGCCAGACGGGCTGGCCGAAATTGTCGCCGAAGCCGACGCGCCGATCTTCTTCCGGTTCTGCGAGAAATATTCCCCAGCGGTATTCGGGCATCCGCACGTAATCAAATGTCGCCCAACCCTTGGTGTCCACGCTGATCGCAGTACGCAGATAGACGCTCGATGCGTTGAAGTCGCTGGGACCGAGTCCGTGCCACCAGTTCAAAAATTCCGGCTGCCAGTGCTCTAGTGCGCGTTGCAGCGTGCGATTCGAGCCAAGGCTGACGTTGTTGGGGATGCGGTCCTGATAATTCGATTCCATCACACACGCTCACGGTCGAATTTTGCCTTCGACCCTTTGCCAAAGAGTTTTAGTGCGCCTTGCTCGCCGGTGGCATTGGGCCGGATGAAAATCCAGTTTTGCCAGGCGGAGAGGCGGCCGAAGATTTTTGTTTCCGTGGTTTCGGCGCCGGGAAAACGAAGGCTCGCTTCCATTCCAGTGAGCGCGTCGGGTGAAAGGCTGGCGCGTTCTTCAACCGCGATGCGAAGTTCGTCTTCCCAGTCAAGCTCATCGGGAGCGACGGTAACAATGCCAAGCTCGAGCGCTTCTTCCGCTGCGAGTCCCCTTCCGGCAATTTCTTGCAGCCCATCGAGTTTTGCTCGATCACCGTTGAATCGCGTTGCGAGTCTGCTGCGATTGTTGACGGCAGGAAATGCGGCGAAGTTCATTTCGCTCAGAGCGACCTTGGGCGCGCCTGCCTCGGCCTCAGGAAGAGACAGCATGTAAGAGCGATCCGCGGCCAATGCGAGTTCGAGCAGACTGCCCGCAAAACAAGAGCCGGGTTCGATGATGGCGAAGATGCTGCGGGACGAGACGTCGAGTCGTGCGAGGGTACGACGCAGCAGGCCGATGGTTTCGCGTACGAGCCAGTCTTCGCGGAATTTCGTGAGAACCGAATCTATTTCCAGAACTGCTGAAATTTCGCCGGTTGTCTTCAGTAACAGTAATCCGAGTTCCGGCTCGTTGGTGCGCAGCATCAGAATGGCGTCATCGAGTTCACGAGCCATAGCAAGAGGCCACCACGAGTCGCCTACAGCGTGAATCCTTTCGACACTTTCCGGCTGCGGGCCTTGTGGCCCACGCACGGTCAGCGTGGCAGTGCGTGCAGCGCGATCGAAGACGACGTCCGTGTGCGTGTAGTGATAGCCGCTGTCGTCGATTTTTCGTGCGAGTGGGTGCAGCTCGATTCCTTTTGCCGGCGCTGGACGCGAGGAACTGGCTGCCAATTTTTCAGCGCGGGCTTGCACGGCTTTTGCGAAATTCGCGGGCGCTGCGATTTCGTCGACCAGGCCCCAGGACTTGGCGCGTTCACCCTTGACGCCGTCGGGATTGGTGCAGAAAAGGTCGGCGAGGTCGCGGCGGACTCTACGTTTGTCCACGACGCGCGTGAGGCCACCGGTTCCGGGAAGAACGCCGAGCAACGGAGTTTCCGGCAAGCTAACCGCGCTGGAGCGATCATCGATCAAGAGAAGTTCGTCACAGGCGAGCGCGAGTTCGTAGCCGCCGCCAGCAGTGGTTCCGTTCAGTGCCGCCAGAAATTTCAATCCATCGTGGCGGCTCGAGTCTTCCATTCCGTTGCGAGTTTCGTTGGTGAATTTACAGAAGTTTACTTTCCACGCGTGCGAGGAACTGCCGAGCATATAGATGTTTGCACCGGCGCAAAACATTCTTTCCTTCGCGCTGGTGATGATGACGCAAGCAACTTCGGGATGCTCGAAGCGTATGCGCTGGAGAATATTGTGGAGTTCGATATCGACGCCGAGGTCGTAGGAATTGAGTTTGAGTTTGTAGCCGGGGCGAAGGCCGCTGTCTTCGTCGACGTTCATGGCGAGGGTAGCGATGCGGCCATCGATGGTGAGTTTCCAGTGACGGAGATCACGGGAATCGGCGTTGAAGAGGATCAGTTCTTTGGTGGCGGTGTTTTCCATTGCAAAGCCCCATGAGATCAGAACCGCGAGCCGCTAAGTTCGGCGTTCAGGGCAAGTATAGACCGGCGCGTGGGTCCAAGACAGGCACTATAGTGCCTATCTCGTGGCGAGGCCCGGCAAATCGGGGCTCGGGATTCACTGGCAAACATTACCAGCAAGAGAGAATACGGCGGGAGAAGCACTATAGTGCCTATTTCATGGTGAGGGCTGGGCGAGACGAGCGAGGGCTTGAACGCTCTCCTTTACGGAGTGGCCGGTAGTTTCAAAAACGGCGTCTGCCTGGCGGTAGAGGGCTTCGCGGCTTCCGAGAATGCGCAGGAGGTCACGCATGGCCTGGCGGCTTTGCGCTATCGGGCGGCGATCTCCCTGACCGAGGACGCGGGCCATGTGCTCTTCGGGTTTGGCGCGGAGCCAGATGGTGAAGCATTCGCTTAAAAGACGATTGTAAGTGGCAGGATCGGAAACGATGCTGCCGCCGGTGGCTAGGACGAAACGCGGATGTTTGGCGAGGATGCGTTCGAGGGCATCGCGCTCCATGCGGCGGTAACCGCTGAGTCCGTAGAGATCGAAGATGATGGTGAGGGTGAGGCCGGAGGCGCGCTCGATCTGCTTATCAAGCTCGATGAAGGGGCACTCGAGGCGTTGCGCCAGCAAGGAGCCGAGCGTAGATTTGCCGGCACCACGAAGTCCAGTCAGGGCGATGCGGGAACGGCGTAAACCGGCGGATGCTCCGCCAAATCTTTCCAGCAACAATTTGTGAGCGTCGTGCAAGTCGGAGGGCGGAAGTTTTTTCAAGAAGGCTGTCGATTGTTCGAACGCTGGCGAAGCGGGAAGGTTTTCGGCCACGAGGGCTTCGACGGGAACGTCGAGAACACGAGACAATTCACGGAGACGGGCTACGGAAATGTTGCCGAGGCCGCGTTCCACGTTGGCGAGGAAGCGCAAGGAAAGCTTGCATTCTCTGGCGAGCTGCTTCTGCGTCAGGCCGCGGCGCTCGCGGACGGACCGGAGTCTTTCTCCCAGTTGTTGTAAGTACGGGTTCAAGGACAGAAAACGGCCTTTCTACGGGGAGTATGCAAGTTCAGACCCCGCTCCCATGAACCGACAGGCGTCGACGACCGGAACGGGAATATCTTTTGTTTTTCGGGATGAGGAACGGCTTGGCATTCCCTGAGAAAAGGATACCGCAGCACAAAGAAATTGCGGGAAGAAAAATCAGAATAGCGCGAATGGAGAGGCGCTCCTTCGAATAGAGCGGAGTAATACGTGGAGCGGTCGCGCGCTCGCCACTCGAGCTTCGAGTCCGCCTCGGGCGGTTCAGAGGGTAGGCAAGGGCCATCGAACCGCGGAGGAAGCAAAAAGGGCTGGCGCGATGCGCCAGCCCTTTGTTGCTTAAGGCGTGCGGAGCAGAAGCTCCGGAAGGAGCTAGAAGGTGAAGCGGGCGCCGAATTCGCCGACGAACGCTCGCGGCAGCACCGCTGAGCTGGTGCTCGGATTGATGAAGCCGGCGGGCTGTAGGAAGCTGCCTGAACCGGTCGAATTGACAATGTTAGCGCCGTAGTTGGCGCGATTGGTCAGGTTGAAGGCCTGGAACATCAATTGCAAATTGTAGCGTTCTGCAAAGTGAATGTTCTTGCTGACGCGGGCATCCAACTGGAAGAAATTCCGGCCGCGCAAGGTGTCGTATCCCGCCTGATGGCATGAACCGTCCGCGAGACAGGCCGCAACGGTGTTCTTGTCAGAATGCGCATACGTTGCATAGTCGGTCGGATCGTCAGTCGGCACGATTGCGGGGCGAAGATAGCCGCTTCCCACGCCGAGAGGATCGTAGCTGGAGGTCAGATCAAACGGACGAGCTGTTCCGAACTGGAGAATCGGCGCCACTTGGAAGCCCCACGGCAGCGAAACGACTCCGCTAAGGGCGATGTGATGGCGCTCGTCATTCGGAGTATTTCCGAAGTCACGCGGATCCCAGATATTGCGCGGATCGTGGGGGTAGTTCCGGAAGCCAGACGTATCGATCGCCCAGCCCACCGCTCGCGAGAGCGTGTAGTTGGCGTTGAGACTGAAGTGCCTAGTCATGCGCTGGCGATAGCTGAGGTTCAGGCCGTCGTAGCGCGAGCGAGCAATGGACTCTTCGATACGGACGCTCCCCAAAACCGGGACACCTGCGTCGGCGAAAGCTTGATCCAGCGGACGAACACCTGACAAGTCCGTTGGGTTTATGTTGACCGTCTTGTTTTGATGCAAGCCCAGAGTGTGAACGTATTCAGCTTCGAAAACCGAATTGTTCGTCAAGGCCCACTGATAACCAAAGTTGAATTCTTCGGAAACCGGGTTGCGATAGTCCGGAGACATCAAACGGCCCGTTGAACCAGCGTTCAACTGCGCAGAAGGGGGCGGAATCGTAGGCATGGGATCGACTCCATAACGCCAATCGCTCAATAAGATTCCCGTACCGGGCACTTCGTCGCCAGAAGCGATCGAAAACACGCCTTGATAGATTGTCGGGTTGGCTTGCTGGATCATAAAGAGCGGAATGTTTTCGTAGACGTTTCCGTAGTAGAGGCCATAGCCACCACGCAATACGTGCTTTCCTCTACCTGTCAAGTCATAGGCAAAGCCGATGCGCGGGCTGAAATCCTTGTTGGCGTCCTTGGGTAAGGACGACGCATAGGGACTCCCGATCGCGAGCAGTTCTTGATAGGTCCGGCTGTTCTTGATGGCGCTCGCCCCGATAAGGTTATAGTCCTTGTCCCAGCGAATACCGAGATTCACGGTCAGCTTCCGATTGACTTTCCAATCGTCCTGGAAATAGAGACCCAGCTGCTTGCCGCTCAGAATAAAGTAGGGATCCCCATTGCTGATCGACATGCTGGTGACGGCTCCGGGGCTTGCAAAGCTGTCGGGGTACTGTCCGCCGGTGTTCGCAATGATATCGCTGGGGTCGCCTCCGAAGTCGATCTCCAGCGTGGAATTCGACTTAAAGAAACCGCCAAATTTGGGGTTATAAATGTAATCAACGCCGAATTTCAGGGCGTGATTGCGGATCGTCTTGGTAATGTCGTCCCGAAACTGAAACTTTCGCTGATAGGACTCTTGCGGAACGTTAGTATTCGTGCCGAACCATTCGCCACCGGCGAAGGTGACATATGGCGCGTTAACATTGCTGTCGATGATGTTGTTCCAGAACTGGTAGCCGAACGTGAAGCTGTTGACCAAAGTCGGTGTGAAGACGGAATTCAATGTGAGATTGGCAAGTTGCAAATGGTTCTTGGTGAAGTTACCGCCCGTGAGGTCACCGAGTCCATCCGACTGATCGTTCTGGCCGTCATTGGACTGAGAAGTGTAGCTGATGTAGGCGGTGTGCCTGTCGCTGAACTTGTAATCGATGCGACCGTTATATCTCCACTCGTAGAAAGGTGTCGGGATGGTCGAGGCCGGCTGGGCTCCGAGCGCCGTTACAAGCGACAGCTGCTCGAAAGCGAACGGTGTTTCCGAGAGGCTGGTGCTCTCCCTTTGCCTCTCCAACGCAAAAAACCCGAAAAGCTTGTCCTTGACGATGGGAGCTCCAAAAGACCCACCAAAAAATTGGCGGCTATACGGTCCCTTTTCGTCTTCGAAAGCATTCTTGGCATTGAGGGCCTGATCACGGAAGAATCCAAACAACGAGCCGTGGTATTCGTTGGTTCCGGACTTGGTGATCATGTTGATGGCTGCGCCCTCGGAACGTCCGTTGGCAGCCGAAAAGCGTTGAGTGCTGATGACGAATTCCTCGACCGCTTCGAGCGGCAACTGCATGACGGTTCCGCCGACGGTGCTGTCTTTATTGTCTACGCCGTTTACCGTTACATTTACGTTGCGCCCGCCTTGTCCGTTAATCGAAATGACGGCGTACCGATTCTTGGTCGGATCGTACGAATCGGTCGCGCGGACGCCAGGTGCGAGCGTAGCCAAAGTGGCGACATCGCGGCCCAACAGGGGAAGCTCCTGAACTTCTTTTGGTGTGATGTTGACGCCGACATCGGTTTTGGCGACGTCTGCGATGGGAGCTGTGCTGCTGACTTCGATAATTTCCGTCGAAGCGCCCACTTTGAGCTCGGCGTTGAACGTCAGTGTCTGGCCGACGAGCAATTCTCCGGTCTGTTCGTAGGTTGCAAAACCGGATTTGCTGATCTTTACAGTGTAAAAACCGGCTGAAAGCAATTCGAACCGGTAATAGCCGACGTCACTCGATACCGTACTGCGGACCGAACCTGTATCCTTGTTGGTGGCTTCGATCCGAGCGCCGCCAACTGCCGCTAGCGACTTGTCAAGAACCGTTCCTTGAATTGTGCCGCTCGCGGTCGCCTGGCCAAAAACCCCTGAGCTACCCGGAAGCGCTGCAAGAAATACGATCACGGCTAAGAGAGCAACTCTTTTCATTCGCCTGCCTTTCCCGAAATAGGTAATGTTCGTTCAGACAAACCGCTACAGCCGAGACACACCTCAACGGAGGCGCGCTAAAAAAAGCTCACGCTCCTCTTTGGCGGTTCCTGCTGGCTTGCTTGTCTTGCTAACTGAAAAGGTACCGAACGAGTTCCGCTGTTGGCAGCGGGCTCCACCCTCTTTGAAGGGGAGCCGAAAACGGCACTCCTCGCCCACGGCGAGCCGACCTGGTACCTTACGATTGTCTCCAACTTGCAATCTTTTCGCCAGTTTTCATATACATTTTAAGATGCACGTTTTGAGTGGTTTAGATAAAAACCAGAACGGTGTTAGATTGTAATCTCCCTAATAAGGGACAAATTGGATTGTAATATCCGAAAAACCATATAAGGGACCGAGTTCTCGAGCGGGCAGTAAGCAGCATGGCACGCCCAACGCACGACGTGTTAAGAGTCGTGAATGGGATCTGGCTCGATTGCGTTCCGAATCGCAGCACGGCCAAGGATGTCAGACCACCCAAAGCCCGCGGTCGATTGACTCGATTGGGGCTCGGTAGCATTATTTTTCGGCGGGTTTGCGGATTCATTGCTCGAACCCAAGGCAGAATCCTTGGGGGAATGGAAAAGACCGACGTAAAGTCCGGTCACCGTACAAAGCGATCCCAGGAAAGGAACGGTTTACCGTGGCCAAGTCTGGTGCAAAACCGAGAAAGGCAGTTGTGAAAGGAAAGGCGAATCGTCAAGCCAGGGGAGCTGCCACAAGGTCTGAAAAACCGCGCGAACCTGAAGAGCGGCCACTACCAAGAGCGCAAAGAAACACGAAGCTGAATGAGGCGCAAATCGCGGTGCACTGGAAGGAAGAGGAATACTTCCGGCCGCCAGCAAGTTTTGTGGCACAAGCGAATCTGATCGATCCGGCGTTTGTGGAATCCTTTCGCGAGGAGAATTTTCCGGAGTGCTTCAGACTGTACGCAGACCTGCTGGACTGGAAGCACTATTGGCACACGACGCTCGATACTTCGAAGCCGCCGTTCTGGAAATGGTTTGTCGGTGGGAGACTGAACGCTTGTTACAACTGCGTGGACCGGCATCTGGCAGAGCACAAGAACAAAGCGGCGTTTATTTTTGTGCCGGAGCCGGAGCATGAAGGGCCGCAGGTGCTGACGTACCGCGAATTGTATGTGCGAGTGAATGAGACGGCGGCGATGCTGCGGGATTTTGCAGGACTCCAAGCGGGAGACCGCGTCACCATTCACATGCCGATGATTCCGGAGCTGCCGATCACGATGCTGGCATGCGCGCGGCTGGGAGTGGTGCATTCGGTGGTGTTCGGGGGATTTAGCGGCGAAGCTTGCGGAATGCGCGCAGCGGATTCGGGCAGCCGCGTCCTGATTTACGCCGATGGATATTGGCGGAACGGAAAGTGGATTGATCACAAGGGCAACGCGGATGTTGCAATTGAATCGGCCGAGAAAGAGGGCCAGAAGATCGACAAGGTGCTGGTGTGGCGGCGGTATCCGCGAAAAACCTCTTCGGAATCGCCGATGGTGATGGGGCGGGACTTTTTTGTGGAGGAAGTTTTAAAGGACTATGCGGGGCAGACGATAGAGCCGGTGTGGCAGGATTCGGAAGCGCCGCTATTTCTGATGTATACGAGCGGAACGACTGGCAAACCGAAGGGATGTCAGCACCGGACGGGCGGATACCTGGCATACGTCGCGGGGACTTCGAAGTACTATCAGGACATTCATGCGGGCGACGTGTATTGGTGCATGGCGGACATTGGATGGATTACCGGGCACTCCTACATTGTGTACGGGCCGCTGGCGCTGGCGGCGACAAGCGTGTTGTATGAAGGCGTGCCGCAGTTTCCGGACGCTGGGCGGCCGTGGAGAATTGCGGAGCGGCTGGACGTAAATATTTTCCATACCTCGCCGACGGCGATTCGCATGTTGCGAAAAGCCGGACCCGACGAACCGCCCAAGTACAACTACAAATTCAAGCACATGACGACGGTCGGCGAGCCGATCGAGCCGGAGGTGTGGCGATGGTATTTTGACGTGGTGGGCAAAGGCGACGCGGCGATTGTGGACACCTGGTGGCAAACGGAGACGGGAGGAATCTTGTGCACCACAAAGCCGGCACTTGATGCGATGAAACCGGGGAGCGCGGGGCCGGCGGCGTTGGGAATTTATCCGGTGATCTGGGATGAGAACGGACGGGAAGTAAGACAGGGGCAAAACGCGGCGGGGAATATTTGCATTCGCAATCCATGGCCGGGAATCATGCAGACAATTTGGGGTGATCCGGAGCGGTTCGCGAAGCAATACTATTCGAAATATTGCAAGAACACGAACAGTACGGACTGGCGAGACTGGCCCTACTTTGCGGGCGATGGAGCGATGGTCCCGGCGGATGGCTATTACCGGATCCTTGGACGCGTGGATGACGTGATCAATGTTGCGGGCCACCGTCTGGGAACGAAGGAGATCGAGTCCGCTTGTTTGACCGTGCCCGAGATCGCGGAAGCGGCGGTTGTACCAGTGGTGGATGAGATCAAGGGGCGCGTGCCGGAAGTCTATATCTCGATCAAGCCGGGAATGAAGCCGAACCGGCAGGTGATCGACAAGGTGACTTCGACGATTGAAACGATGATCGGTAAAATTGCGCGGCCGAAGAAGATTCATGTGGTACCGGACATGCCGAAGACCCGTTCGGGAAAAATCATGCGGCGGGTGCTGGCGGCGATTTCGAATCGCATGCATACAGGCGACATCACGACCCTGGCGAATCCGGATATTGTCGAACAGATCAGAGAACTGGTGCAGGGACGCGCGGCCACGCCGCTACAGGAAGGCCCGGCGGATATAAAGTTGTTTGGCGAAGAGCAGTAGAAGCCCTCCGCTCTGCCGAACGAGCGGCACTCGAGGACGTTCCAGATCCGCCGGCAACCCCTCTGCCTCGGCTCAGGATCGCAGGCCTTCTATCTACTTGGGTGTTCCGCATTGTGCTTGCGCGGCCAGGAGGACGTCGGCGTCGAATTGAGCCGAAGTCCAACTTTTCGCGGAGCAGACCTGGGCCGCAGTCAGTCCAAGCGCTCCGCGAAAATCCGCGCCATCGAAGCGCGCACCGTCCATAGGCACATCGCGAAGAACGGCTCCGGGAAATGCGGCTCCGCGCAAATCGGTGTTGCGCAGGTCGGCGCCCAGAAGAATCGTCCCCTTGAATTGAGTCCCGCCGAAGGTTGAGTTCGCAAGCTTGGCTCCGGAGAAATCCGTTAGCTCAAGATTCGCCAGAGAGAACTCGGCCTCCTGCAGCTGGGTGTCGCGCATGTCGCTTCGCGTCAGGTCCGCTCGCAGCCAATTGGTGTGCTTCAGAGTTGCCCCGTAGAATGACGCGCCGCCGAGTTTCGCACTGGCGAAGTTGGCGTTTTCAAATGCGGCGTAGGTCAAGTCGCTGCTGCGAAGGTCGGCACCGGTGAGATTGGCGTCCTTGCCGTCGGCGGAGATGAACAGGGCATGGTCCGCGCGCGCGTGATCAAGCACGGCATCGCGAAGGTGCGCTTCACGCAAGTTCGCATTGCGCAAGTCCGCTTCAGTCAGGTATGCACCGACCAGGTCCGCGCGCCAGAGGCGGGCTCCGCCCAAGGCTGCCCGGTAGGCTCGCGCGTAACGCAGGCTATTTTCATTCAATTTTGCGCCGGCGCCCTCCCCGGGCGCATCGTTAGCGGTCGTTGCAGGCGCGGCCGCAGTGCGCGACCGAGGCGGCACCAGCGTCGCTTCGATCAGGTCCGCATAAGGCCGGTAACCGACCAGCCGGAACGCTTCGGCTGCCCAGCGTCTGGGGCTTGCGCTGAAGTATCGTCGCGAAGCATCCGATTCGGCGGGAACGCCCAGGATCACGCCGATTGATAACAGAAAAAGAACCAATCCGGCAGCCATCGGCGCGCGCAGCGTCAAGAAAGCCATGCGGGCAACGCTTCGTGAACTCGGACGGCGCACTTCGCCGCTGCGGATGACGCGACTGACTACCGAGGGCAAACCCGTTGCGACGCTGACCGCGAGGACAAAGAACAGCACGTGCAGGGAGCTGCCGCGCATGTCCTGGCGCACGAGATAGCGCACCCACAACAAAGCGATGGTAGCGGGCACGGCCCAGTACGCCAGCAACGTCGCGATTACATTTTCGAGCCAGGATACGGGGGTTTTGGTTTCGCGCAGCCAACGGAAGTGGCGGCGCACAAGTCCCATCAAATACCAGGGGCCGCCGCGCTCGACAGTTTGGCCGTCCGGAAACACCGCGGGCAATGCGGCCATGCTGCTCCACACACGCAGAAGCAAGAATTGGAAGCGGACGAACAGCGCCAGCAGGAGTATCGGCGCAATCAGGTAGAAGCCGTTGATCGGAAGAATATTCCCAAGCCGCGCGATCGCAATGGTTTGGCCGTCCAGGATCAACCTCGGGTCGCTGGTGGTGGCTACACACAGCACACACAACGAACAGATCGTGAGCATTAGGAAGTAGAACCAACGCGCGCTGCGGGTCGCTTCCCAAACCGTTTTCGAACCGTCAATCGAGGAAATTGTTTCCGGCAGCATAGCGTCGTACAAATTTGCGCCACCTAGCCGCCCCAACCACAGCCCTTCAGCACCATACAGGGTTGCGCCCATCAGGTTCGCGCCGCGAAGTTCGGCGCCGAGCAGATTGGCATTGCACAAGTCGGCCTGGACCAGCGAAGCGTGGCGCAGATTTGCCATGGAAAGATCGGCGCCGCGCAGGTTCGCGCGCTGCAGGAATGCGCCTTGGAGGTTTACGCCGGTGAGGTCTGCCTTCTCAAGGTTGGCTCCGCAGAGATCCGCCTTGGTGCCGGCTTCGCCGCCCGTTTCCACCCAGATTCGATGCTGGTCCAAAATCGCGGCGAGTTCGAGAAACCAGCCGCGCTGCGAACCGTCAGCTTGTTCTTCGAGAAAAGAGAGGTCTTTTCCGTTTTCCGGGTCGACGAGTTCGTCCGATTCTCGTTCGGCTTCCCAGCCCTTGGCCTTTGGCGGTTCAACCTCCGGCTCTTCAGCCTTGAGAGTCTCGCCCTTTGATCCGCCCTTTGATCCGGCGGTGTCGGGTTCACATTTTGTGCCGGCATCTGAAGGCTTCAGTTCTAGAGATGCCGATGTTGTGGGTGCGCTGACTTCCGTGAGCGCTTGCTCCGCTTTCACCAAGTTCGCGATCGCGCTCTCAACTTCCACGATTCGCTTGAGCGCATCCAATTCTTCCGGAGTGGCCATCCTTTCGGTCTGGGACTCCCCGGCTGTTTTCGGCAGTGGCATTAGTTCTTGCGCCGGTGTATCCGGCATGAGCTTCCCCCGTATGGACTGGCCGGGTCGGCGGACCGGCGCGATTGGTTGAACAACGGCCCATGATCTCCGACCGGTTGGGGAAATGTCTCCTGCTCTGAAGGTCAGGCGGCGCAAATGTAACATCGTCGGACCTCTCAGCAGCGGCGGCAGCGCATCGCCTGCGGGCTCTTCGGGAGCCTGCAGTCGCCTCACTCGGCAAGTCGCCGTTATCCCGCGGTTTAGTGCCCTTTCCAAAATTCATGTCTCTTTCTAGAACCATTCGTTTGCTGTCTCGGTAGGCCGCCAAGACAGAGCCAAATTAACTGAGTGCAAACTGGCCACGCGGCCAGTTGTGGAAATGCAAACTCCATCCGCTACTTTCCGCTCACGGGTTGCCAGGCGGCGCCGCCGTGGTATCCGTCGACTTCGGTGCATTTGAGTGGATCAAATTCCGCGCCGATGACCACCATGATCCAGCGGACGAAGTGCGCTAACCGTACGACCTACTAAAGAGCTCCCCTCGAAGACGCGCGGTCGACCGGAGCGGCAGCTTTTCCCCGAGCTGCGGCTCTTCCTTCTTGCAGGTACGACAGATCAGATCTAAAGAAAGGAGAGAACCGCAGCGCAAAGCCGCGGCTACAAACTGGCTGAGTAGAGGAATCACAGATGAGCGAAGGAAGCGTAGAAAAAAAATGCCGGGGCGCTTCGCTGAGGGGCCAAGGCACCCCGGCTTTATCCTGCCCGCCTCCGCAGTGAGCGAGCAAGAAAACCGTGGCGGTTAGATGGAGACCGCCGAACTCGATCAGAGAAACCGACTACTTTTCTTCGTCGCCGCGCAAAAATTCGTAGCGTTCGATGGCGGCAACCACCCCGACGGAAGTTTCGTCACGGGATTCTGTGCGCTGAACGCGGCCGAGGCAGCGAACGCGGACCGGGCCCGCAAGAGTGATCTCGTTGGGAAGCGTGAGGAGAATTTCAACGGGCGAACCTTCCTTCACATCCTTGCCGAGATAGAAGTAGACCCCACGCGAGCTGACGTCGCGGGATTCGGTGCTGGTTTCCCCAACGGCCGCTCCGGTCGTCCAACGGACCGTAAGTGGGAGCCGCATGGTAAAACGCTGGGTGGTGCGGCGTTCAGAGCCCGACAAGGCAGAACCTCCTCGAATGAAAGAAGAGTGTAGCTGTTGGCGGGCCCAGCTAACAATAGGCCAAGAGATACAAAAAGAATTCCACAGCAGGAGGTACGAAGGTACTAGGAGGTTCTTGAAATATTTTGTGGAGAGTCATGGCCAGGGCAGTGAGGGGATCAGAGGTCAGGAAGCATCCAATAAGGGTTGTGCTAACTGCGCAATCGGGAGCCGAGGAATCGAGCTTGACAGCAGGCCGCCCTGCCAAATCCTTGAACGGAAGTTCATCTTGGTACTGGAGCACGCCACGGATGACCCTAAGTTCTTTACCCTTAGTAGTTTCCAGTGATTCTATGCCTTTATCTTGATGCCAGGATTCGAGTGTAACTGGTCCAGTCGTCTAAGCGGTTCCCCCACGAAACGTTTCGCCTTGCTTCGACGGAACGATCGGGTTGGGACTTGGTTGTCCGTTGGGGCGGAGCCGTAGTCGATAATCTTGATATCGTGTACTTTAGCGTGTTGCCGTCGATGTTCGCGTCAAGCTCGCGCAGCTCCGCCCGTTGATCCTTCGAGTTTCTAGAAAAAAGCGCTCCGACTCTTAAATAAACGAGCATCCTCTGCCTTTGAACCCTAGATAACTCGATAGGTAGGGTTAGGTGTGGTCGATGAGGCGGTGGTGGATGGCGTAGAGGGCGAGTTCGAGGCGGTCGGAAACGCCGAGCTTGTCGAAAATATTGTGGAGGTGGTTTTTTACGGTT
>JBKOXA010000076.1:0-14939 GCA_046724685.1 Acidobacteriota bacterium
GCATTATGCCCATCGCATCGATCGAGGCCCTCAAGGTAGATGAATGGGATCGGCAGATTGACGTCAATATCAAAGGACTTCTATATGGCGTTGCCGCTGCCCTGCCTCACATGCAGAAGCAGAAGAGCGGTCACATCATTAACATCGCTTCTGTTTTCGGGATCAAAATGTTCGCCCCCGGCGGGACGGTCTACTGCGCCACCAAGGCGGCTGTGCGCGCGTTGACGGAAGGGCTTCGGATGGAACTGCACTCCCAAAATATCCGCTGCACGATGATCTCACCTGGCGCGATTGCCACAGAACTGTCGGAGAGCAGTTCGGACGAAGCGACCAGAAAGAATTTGCGCGAGTTCATGAAAATGGCCATCCCGGCCAGCGCGATCGCCAGAGCGATTGCTTACGCAATCGAGCAGCCGGTCGAGGTGGAAGTCGATGAGATGGTCATCCGCCCAACCGTACAAGATTTCTAACAAGGAGACATGATTTTATGGGTAAGAGATTCGGACTAGTGGCAATTCGCTTGTTGGTGTCATTGAACCTTCTGTATGCCGCCGTCTTTGCCAAGTTTGCAGGGGTGCCACAGTCGGTGGCCCTGTTCACGCAGATGTCGCAAGCGGTCCACGGGTTGATATCTCAGCCCGTATTTCGGCTGGGATCCGGCGTGTTCGAAACCATAGTGGCGGTTCTGTTCCTGATTCCGAGGACAGCCAGATTGGGGGCGAGACTCGTCATTTTGTGGATGGCCGCCATTATTCTCAGTCACATTTTCGTGTTGGGATATGGCTTGTTCTTTGTTGATGCTCTCGTGTTGATGCTGCTGGCTGTCAGTTATCTCTTGCTGACACGCAGGCAGTCCCATTGGGGCGAACCCGACAGTGTGGGGACGACGGCTCCCGTATAAACACACAAAAAATAGTCGGGTATCTGCAGCTTATCTAGCTAACTAGTACTCCTGCAAAGTGTGCCTTAGGAGAATGTCTCAATCCAGGGGGTCACTCCACTCCAGGCTCGAATAAACTAATGGATCGCTCGGCTAAATATTTGAAAAGTTTGGTCGGGGCGCCCGGATTTGAACCGGGGGCCTCCTGCGCCCAAGGCAGGCGCGCTACCAGGCTGCGCTACGCCCCGACAGTGACTGCTTTATTCATTCTAAAGCACTTTCCAACTTTGCTCCTAATCCCCATCCTCGTTTTTTTGTCCACTGTGCAAAAATTGTGCCAAATACTTTTTTGGACCAGCGCTGTGCCAGAATCGATCGTCATCTCGTTCGCCTGACGGTTGATCTTCTCCAAGCCTCTCGCTTCATCTGTAATTTCATCTGCGAATACCTTTTGAAGACCTTGGCATCGCCCTCGGCGTCTGCAACGGTGCGGAATTCCGCGCTGCAGCCACACGAGTAATGCGGGGCCCACCTCGGACCACACACCTGCCATCTCTCCCTGTCCGTGAGCTCTCGCCATCGTCTAATGTTCCAAGTCGCGCTCGGTCAGGAGGCCCAAACATGCTCCACATCCTCCAGGATGTTCGCTTCGGCCTGCGTATGCTCTTCCGTAGCCGTGGCCTCACCTTTGTCGCTGTCCTCGCCCTCGCTCTCGGGATCGGTGCCAACACTGCCATCTTCAGCGTGGTCAACGCCGTCCTCGTGCGTCCCCTCCCCTATCCGGCGCCCCACGAACTCGTTTGGTTCTGGGAGTCGCAGCCCCATCTCTCCGAAGCTCCCTTCTCTGCCGCTGACTTCCTCGATTTCCAGGCTCAGAACCGTTCCTTTTCCGAAGTCGCCGCGATTCACCGCTTGAGCTTCAACCTCACTGGTCTCGGCCCAGCCGAACGCGTCCCCGGCAATGGTCGCTTCTACCCCGTTTTCTCGCTCCTCGGCGTTCAACCCATCGTCGGGCGCGCTTTTCTCCCGGCTGAAGGAACCTTCGGCGCCCCTCGCGTCGCAGTCCTCACTTACGGCTTCTGGCAAAGCCATTTCGGCGGCGACCGCGCCATCGTCGGCAAAACCATCACCCTCGATAATCAATCCGTGCAAGTCATCGGAGTCCTTCCCGCCAGCTTCCGCTACGGCAACGCCATTCAACTCTGGGTCAACCCTGTCAACATCGTTCCTGAAGTCTTCAGCGCCTTCGCTGACTGGGAGCGCAAACTTAGCACTGACCGCGAAACGCACTACCTCAACATCATCGGCCGCCTCAAGCCCAGTGTTCCCCTTCCTCAGGCCCAGGCCGACATCTCCGGCATTATGGACCGCATCCGCCAGCAACACACGGAGGCCACTGGCCACACCGTACAGCTCATTCCGTTAAGCGAGCTCTTCACCGGCCCGGTGCGTCAAACGCTTCTCGTTCTGCTCGGCGTCGTTGGTTTGGTACTTCTTATCGCCTGCGCCAACGTTGCCAATCTGCTCCTTGCGCGGTCCGTCGGCCGCCGCCGTGAAATTGCCATCCGCTCTGCTCTTGGCGCCGGACGATTTCGTGTCGTCCGTCAGCTGCTCACAGAAAGCGCGCTCCTCTCTCTTTCAGGCGGCGCACTCGGCCTGGCCCTCGCCGCCGTGCTGCTCCACTTCCTCGTTGCTGCCAGCCCCCGCGATTTGCCTCGTGTTCAGGAAGTCTCGGTAGACCTTGGCGTGCTGGGCTTTACTCTGGCTGTGTCTCTCCTCACCGGCTTGCTCTTCGGCCTCGCACCATCTCTTGCGGCAGGAGGCCAACCTCTTGGAGAATTTCTTAAGGAAGGGAGTCGCGGTTCGACCAGCGGAGTCGCTCACAATCGTCTCCGCAGCCTGCTTGTCGTCGGTGAAGTCGCCTTGTCTCTTGTTCTTCTCGTCGCTTCCGGACTTCTCATCCGCAGCTTCGTTCAGATCCTGCAGGTAAAACCCGGCTTCAACTCCGATCATATGATTACCATGTGGCTGAACTTCACCAGCGTCCGGTACTCCGAAAACTCCCGTTCCACACAGCTTCTAGACCAACTTCTTCCCCGCGTCGCCGCCCTGCCGGGTGTTGAAGGCGTCGCTATCTCCAATGATCTTCCTCTTGAAGGCGACGACACGACCACGGGGATCGCTACCGCCGAAGGGCGCCCCCCCTTTGAGCGCGCCCAGCGCCCGATGGTCGGCGTTCACGCCGTCAATCCCGGGTACTTTCATTCCATGGGCATTCCGCTGCTTCGCGGACGCGAACTCGCCGCCTCCGACACCGCCAAATCCAATCCCGTTGTCGTCATAAATCAAAAACTCGCCGAAGTCATCTGGCCGGCTCAGGATCCACTCGGCAAGCACCTTAGCATTCTCGGCGAAAAGCAATTCGAAGTCGTGGGCATCGCCGGCAACGTTCTGCACAATGGCCTCTCCGAACCTGCCCAAGCCGAGAGCTATCTGGCCTTTTCGCAGAATCCTTGGTCCTACGTGGGACTCGCGATTCGCAGCCAAGGCGACCAGGCCGCACTCTTCTCCGCTGTGCGAGGCATCGTTGCCGAGCTGGACTCCGAGCTCCCCGTGCACGACATGCGTCCCATGGAACAAGTCGTCGCCGAAACTCTTGCCACACGACGCCTTGCGCTTTGGCTCGTCGGCGCCTTTGGCGCACTCGCCCTCGTCCTTTCTTTCGTCGGGATTTACGGCGTCATGAGCTACGCGGTCACCGAACGTGTCCACGAAATCGGTGTGCGCACCGCGCTCGGCGCCCAGCGTCGTGATATCTTCCGACTCTTCATCGGCAGTGGCATGCGCCTCGCTGGCATCGGGCTCGTCCTCGGTGCAGCAGCCGCCTTCCTTGCGACCCGTGCGATGACCAGTCTCCTGTTCGGCGTCAGCGCCAGCGATCCCGTGACTTATCTCGTGATCGCAGCCCTACTCGCTCTCGCCGCCTTCGCCGCTTGCTACGTTCCGGCACGCCGCGCCCTTGCCGTTGACCCCATCGTCGCCCTCCGTTACGAATAAACTTTGCGGCACCGGCAGTCCGGCTGCGCTTCTCGACCTCGAACCCTGCTGAATCGCGAACCTGACCATGGATCGGGAGAGAACTCAATTCAGGTTGTTCTGAGACTCGCCCTAAAACGCGCCACTCGCGGAGATAAATCCTGCCGACTCCCCGGATGTCCGGTTGGGGGAAACTTCGTTACCTTGGGAGTCGCACGCCTTCCGATCCCCTTGAACGCGGTTTCTCGATGGCTTCGGGTTGCCGACCACTCGCCACCAATCAGCGCTTTGCCAGAGCTCGTGCTTTCTTTGGCAGCAGCAAAACGAGCGTTGCTGAAACGAACAAGAGAACTCCGGCAAGAGCCAAGCCGCCGTACAGGTTCCCCGTTCTCATCGCGATCGCCCCGATCATGTACGGTCCGACAAGCCCACCGAGGTTTCCAACGGAATTAATTAAGGCGATGCCGGCTGCCGCCGAGAATCCTGTCAGAAACTCGCTCGGTAACGTCCAAAATGGTGCCAGAAAACCGTAAACGCCGATCGCCACGAACGACAACAGCACGAGAGTAAGGAATGCTGAATGAGCTGAGCCTAGAAGCACCAGAGCTGCCCCTCCCACGAGGGCGGGAATCGCTACGTGATATCTGCGCTCCGCAGTGCGGTCAGAGCTGTGAGAGATGAAGATCATCCCCGCGAGGCCCACTAGGTAGGGAATCGGCAGAAGGAGTCCCACCACGCTATTGGAATAGAGACTGGAGAGTGATTTCACTAGTTGCGGCGCCCAAGAGATCAGCGCATACGAACCGATCATCATCCCAAAGTAAATCAAGACGAGATGCCACACGCGGCCACTACCAAAGCCTGGAGCGTCGAATATCGGCGGTGTTCCAATTTTTCTTGTTCTTCGCGTCGCAATTCCGCTCGAATCCATTCCATCTCATCGGTTGCAAGGAACTTTGCTTCTCCCGGGCGGTTGGGGAGCAGAAAGTAGGTGAGGAAGCCGAAGACTATGGCGGGAACTCCCTCCAAGATCAGCAGCCAGCGCCAACTGCTGACGCCGAGCCAATGCACATGATCCAGGATGAGACCCGAAGCGGGGGCCCCCCAGGATGTTGGTAACAGGGTTGGCCGCCATCAAAAGCGCAAGAGCGCGCGCCCGTTCGCGTTGGGGAAACCAGTAGGTCAGGTACAAGGCCATTCCAGGGAAATAACCTGCTTCAGCCAGGCCCAGAAGAAAGCGAACAATGTAGAGATGTTGGACTGTGTGCACGAAGCCAGTCAACGTGGCTGCGATTCCCCAAGTGATTAAAATGCGCGCAATCCAGATGCGAGCTCCAATTTTGTGCAGCAGCAGATTGCTGGGGATTTCAAAGAAGAAGTAGCCGAAAAAGAAAATTCCAAAGAGCAATCCGTACTGCTGACCGGTGATGGCCAGCTCTTTGTTCATCGTCAACGCCGCAAACCCAATGTTGATCCGGTCAAGGAAGCAAACGACGTAAAGAAGGAAGACATAGGGGAGAATCCTAATCCGCACTTTCTGGATTGTTCTCGCCTCGATGGACATGGCCCAAGCGGCTGATTCGTTGGCCAAGGTTCACCTCGGTGGAGACTTCTCCGGCCGGAAGGTTTTATAGCGGCCGCGGCTGGCCGAAGGTATACAAAGGTTTGCGAAACTCTATTCCTTGAAGCAGCAGGCGTCAAGCAACACGCTGATTCCCTCTCACTCCGGGCTCTCAGCGCGTTGGCCGTAGGTTTAAACCACTGCGGTACCGGAATTCAGCGCCCTTTCGCTCGCCAAACGATCAAGGCTTCTCACTTCGTTTTCGGGACACGCATTCCAGCGCCCTCTTCGAGTGTGATGTAGCGGTTGAGAGGGAGATTCGTGAAGCGCTCGACGAGTCTGCTGGGTCGGGGCCATCGCACGTCCACCCAATCGATTTTGGGCCGCTGGCCGATTCCTAGGACCATGCGGGGGTCGTGCGAAGATAGAAAACTGCCGCCGCCGACTTTGAACAGTTGACGCCTCAGGTTGCCTGCCTGCCAGGTGACGCGGGCGCCGATAGCTTCGCGATTTGCTTTCTTTCCAACCAGCCGAATTCCAAGCCAGTGGTTTCCCTTGGCCGCCGTGTTGCGAAGCAACAGTGGCGCGTCGTTGTTCACGGCCACCAACACGTCCACCGCGCCATCGTTGTCAAAGTCCCCAATCGCCAAGCCGCGAGCGGCAAAGCTCTCTTTAAAGATCGGTCCGGCTTGGTCGCTGACATTTTCGAATCTCTGCTTGTAGCCCGCGCCGGTATTTCGGAAGAGCAGCAACGGCTCCGCATATTTAACGTCTCCCCCCCGTGTTTCCACTTTGTCGTCAGGGTGACCATTGGCGATGAAGAGGTCTAAATCGCCATCATTGTCAAAATCAAAGAACTTCAGACCCCAGCCGCTCATTTGAACCGTCGTTTTTCCGATGGTATTGGGAATCGCCACGTCATCAAATGCCTTGTCGTGATTGTTGTGATAGAGCGAATACATTTCGCGATCTACGTTGGTGACAAAGAGATCGACCCAACCGTCGTTGTCAAAGTCTGCTGCGTCAACGCCCATTCCCGAACGGGAACTTCCTTGGGCGCTGTAGGCGACACCGGATTCCGTCCCGACATCGGTAAACCTGCCGTTGCCAGAATTGAGCAGAAGAAAATTGGCTACGGTATCGTTGGCAACGAACAGATCCATGTTGCCGTCGTTGTTGATGTCGCAGGCGACCGCCCCCCACGCCTTACCAAGATAGTGCGCGATTCCAGATTCCTTGCTGACATCGGTAAACGTGCCATCGCCATTGTTATGAAAGAGCCAGCTGGGCGTCGGGTGGTACACATGCGGGACGCAGTAAAAACGCTCTCCGGTAACCGTGTTTCCGCAGAACTGGTTTAGTTCCTTGCGGAAATCCACGAAGCGGCAGACGAAAAGATCCAGACGGCCGTCATTGTCGTAGTCGAACCAGACCGCGCTTGAAGCCCAACCAGGCGCCGCCACGCCAGCCTTTTCTGTAACGTCACTGAACGTACCGTCTCCGTTGTTGTGATACAGAATGCAACGGTCGTACTGCGTCACGTAAAGATCGGTGAAACCGTCGCCGTCATAGTCCGCCGCGGCCACACCCATCCCGTAGCCACCGCCGCCAACGCCGGCCTTTTCGGTTACGTCGGTGAAGGTTCCGTCGCGGTTGTTGCGGTAGAGGGCATTCCGCAAAGGGGGGTCCGGATTGAAAAAATCGCAACGACCGCTATTGACCAGATAGAGGTCCAACCAGCCGTCGTTGTCGTAGTCCAGAAAGGCGCAACCGGCTCCGGTAGTTTCCGGGAGATAGTATTCCGGCGATCTGCCGTTTACGTGCCTCCAGGAAATCTGACTTTGCGAAGCCGGGATTGCCGTAAAGAGGGGTGCCGCGTGCTTTTCTTCCGCGGCGAATAGGCCAGGTGATTTGCCCAGAAGCAGGGTCGGCAGTGCGAGACTTCCGACGCCCAACGATTTTAAAAAGTCTCTTCGAAAGATCCGCCGAAAGTGCATATCTCAATAGGGTAATGGATGCCCTAGCGCACCATGCCAAGAAGTATGGGTGGCAGCAGCATCAGCAGAGCCGATACCACAGGAACCAAAACGCCGCGTGCGACCCCCTGCCTCTCGGCAACGAAACCGACCGCAGGTGGAAGAATAATGGCGCCCAGCCAGCCGCCTGTCGTGACCAAACTGATTGCGCTACCTACCAGTGAAGGAAAGAAGGAACCCGCCAGACCAAGAGCTGTGGGGAAGATCGCGGCCATGAACCAACCTGCTCCCAACGTGAGCAGAGCCACCAGCAGCCGATTGCGAAGCGTGTAGATTCCCGCAAGACACACGACGGAACCGACTGCGCTGATGAGCAGCAAGCGCTCGGGTCCAAACCCAGACAGCGTCCACTGAGTTGCCCATCTACCGGCGATCATGGCGAGCGCAAACGCCGAAATCATCCGGGATGCAGATTTTTGGGCGTAGCCGCGCTGCGTGGTGAAAAAAGTTACCGTCCAACTCCAAAAGGAGAATTCCGTTCCGACGTACAGGAAAACCAGAAACATTAGCAGCAGTAACTTGGGTTCGCCAAGAAGGGCACCCGCCTTGGCCAGCGGGAAGCCCTGGGCAGAGGCCGGAGGGAATGCGAGAGCGAGATGCAGGAGGAGAACCAAGGCGGTCAGAATGCTCGAAGCTCTGAGAACACCAGAGAAACCGCGCTGTTTGAGAACCGGAATGACGACGAACGGAGCGATGAACGCGCCGACGCCGAAGAAAAGATTCAAGAGATTAGCGGCAACTTCGCGCTGAGTGGAATTGACCAGTGACATGGCGGTGTTTTCGCCCGCCACAACCATGGAGCCACCGAGACCCAAAACAAACGACAGCGCATACAGAGCGCCTTTTGAGGCTGCGCTTCCCAGTCCCCAGAAGGCAATGGCCACAAGGAGAAGCCCCAAACACACGACCACCTTGGTGCCAAAGGCGTCCATCACCAGCCCGGAGGGCAGTGCGGCAACCAGCAGACCAACCGAAGTGAGCATAAAGAAGGTTGCTGCTTGCGCTTTGTCAAGATGCAGTTTTTCCATCAAGTTGGGCAGCACGATACCCAACATCGCGTTCAGATAGCCATAGATGAAAATCCCCAACCAAGCTGCGAGTATCAGCAGTCTGCCGCCGGCCAAGTCGCCACCTCCAACCGTCTCAGGAACGAGTGTTTTTAGGACATGAAGGACAAGGTACAAACGCAGGGGCGAGGAATTCGCGTCGCTATCCGCGCTTCTCCCCTCTCCAGGCGGACCCGGCCCATTGTTTCTTGATGAAGTCCGAGGCCATGAAAGCACAAGCCTGGATCGTAAGTGAAGGATTAAATCCGGCGTCGGTCACCAGCACGCTGCCGTCGCTGACGAAGAGGTTGTCAAGGTCATGGCTCTGGCCGTATTTGTTGACGACGGATGTCTTCGGATCGTTTCCCATCCGGCAGGTTCCATTCTGGTGGTCGCCGACGCCTCCTCGTGAGTTGGAGCCCCGCCACGTTTTGATCGCACCGGCTTCTTTCAGGAAGTATTCGCCTTTGTCCATTACGAAGTCCGCGATCTCGTAATCCACTTTGGTCCAGGAATGGGTGATACGCGCAACCGGCACACCCCAGGCGTCGCGAACGTTTGGATCAAGATCCACGCAGTTTCTTTCTTGCGGCATGGCCTGGCAATTGCTGCCCAGATGCAAATAGCGACGAAAATATTTGCGTTGGAAGTCCTTGTGAGCTTTACCCCAGCGCGGTTCACCGGGTGGGCGAGTGAACGCGAATTCCGCCGGCAAAGTGCAGTAGTAGTTGTAGATGTAGCCGCCGCCGGGGATTTCGCGGCTCCGGGGATGGTTCCAGTCGTTGAACGCCATGGACGGACCCGGTCCTTTGTCGTGGGGAATTTCACGTTCGAAGAGTCCGAAGGTATCCGCGCCGGTGTGATCGTTCAGATTTCTGCCGACTTGACCGGAGGAATTTCCGAGACCGCGCGGATGGAATTTGTTCGCCGAATTCAGGAGCAAACGAGCAGATTCCGTTGCGGAGCACGCAACGATGATCAGAGCCGCATATTGCTTGCGGCCCTGTTTCTTGTCGTCGAAGTACTCTACCCCGCAGGGACGTCCCTTTCCGTCGGTGAGAATGCGAGTAACAAACGTCCCGACGCGCAGCTCACATTTGCCGGTTTCGAGGGCTTGCGGAAGCATAGTGACGTGCGTGCCAGACTTTGCCTTGACCTCGCAATTGTGCGCGAGACACCAGACGCATTGAACGCATGCGTCACGGCCCTGGTAAGGCTTGGTAAGGATTGCGAAAGGAGGGGGAAACGGATGCCAGCCTAGCCGCAAACCAACGTCGCGGAGAATCTCCCCTTGCGGATTGATGGGGAGCGGCGGCAGCGGATATGGGCTTTTGCGCGGTTCTGCGAAAGGGTCGGCCCCCGCCAGTCCCGAAACACCCAGTTCATACTCCGCCTTTTCGTAATAGGGCTCGAGGTCATCATAGCTGATCGGCCAGTCTTCGATGGACGTACCGGGAAGGTTTCCGTAGGTAGATTTCATACGGAAATCTTCTTTCTTGAACCTCCATGCTGCGGCGCCGTAGGCGACCGTGCCTCCGCCCAAGGCGGCTGCCGTTTTACCGTAGCCTTCGTCAATTCCTGGATACACGACTTGAGCCGTATCGCGGTCGTTGTATCGAAACGTGCGTGGATTTGCGTAGACCGAAGGCCCATAAGCGGGCGGGACAGAATATTGCGATTCGAGTTCACTGTGATTGAAATGCGCCTGCGTATATTTCTTGCCGCGCTCGAACACCACAACAGATATTCCCGCGCGGGCGAGCTCTCGGGCCACAATGCCGCCGCCCGCACCCGAGCCAATCACAATCGCGTCTACCTTGTCTCGCGCCATGCCCTTATCCTTTGAACCCGATCATCTTCCAGCTGGGATTCGTGCCGTCGGCGCCGTGATGAGAATGGGCGTAGTAGCCTTCGAACGTTTGCAGGAGAATGAGATTGAAAATGCGCTGTCCGGACTCTCCGTCGGCCGTGCCGGATTCGAACTTGGACAAAATGTCTGCTCGTTGTGCGGGATCGAGAGAAACGAAACCTTTTTGAAACTGCTTTAAGGAGTAAGATTCGATCGCCTGCAAGCCATGATCGTACTGGCTTTTGTAGAATTTTCCGTAGGGGCCGGCCAAAACTCCGTCGATATAAGAGACCACGCCGACGGCGCCGGCTCCCGGAAACTCGTCGGCGGGTACAAGCTGCTCGGTAATTGCTTCAAGTAGTTTGCCTTGTGCGGGTGTTAAAGCCCGGAAGCTGTCGGCCGAGACCGAATCCACAACGAAGCCCACGGCGGGGGTGCCCCAGGAAGCCAGAGCAGCGGTTCCGCCGGCGATAGAAACCAAGAAGTTTCTGCGATCCAAGTCCTGAGGCATTCCTAACTCCCTGTTGCGGGCAAAAAGGCGCGCACTTGTCGCGCCACGGCCGAGCAATTTCTGCGCCATGAAGCCACAAGAAATCGAATTGGCGACCAGGCGATGTATACCACAGGTCCAAAAAAGGAGAACGAAAAAAGGAAAGCAGGCGAGGCGGATGTTCAGCGGAACTGCGGAAGGAAAAGGCGTGCTTCCGGCAGAGCCCAAGCAGGCTCAAATGCCTGGCGGCAACTAAGTAGAGGCAGTCTAACCGTTTAGCCGGAATGACTTGAATTTGTCCGTTGCAGTTGTGGTTATAAGTCATGCGAGCTGTGTTTCACCAGGCGAAAATACAAAAAGGACTTGACAAGCATTAGGGGACCCGGTGTAGAAACGCGTAAGTGCGACGAATCGAAATCGTTCAAGGTTTTTTGTTTAAGCCCGTCTAACCGGTTTTCATGGATGGGCCCGGGGCAGGAATTAGGGGTGCTGGGGTAAGGAGGGGTCATGGGTGTGTTTCGCAGGGGGCATGTGCTGGCGTGGGTCTTTGCTCTGCCAGTGATCTTGGGTTTTGCTTCACCTTTGTTCGCGCAGGTCGATACCGCAAGTATCGTTGGTACGGTTAGCGATCCTTCCGGCGCAGCCGTGCCGGGCGCCACAGTTACGGTGACGAACGTCGCGACCAACGAGGTTCAGACGATCAGCGCCGCTGATGCCGGTGACTTTGTGTTTCCTTACCTGCGCGTCGGCGAATATGTCGTCAGCGTGGAAGCAAAGGGATTCAAGAAGGCTGTGCGCACCGGAATCGTGCTCAGCGTGCAGGACCGCAAGCGCGTAGACGTTGCGATGGAGTTGGGCACGACGAGCGAAGAAGTCAAAGTCTCCGTTAGTGACGTTATTTTGGATACCCAGTCGGCGGACGTGGGTCACGTCGTGGATTCGCAGCAAGTAAGCGACCTGCCTCTCAACGGACGCCGCTACGACCAGCTATCGCTTCTGGCGGCGGGCGTCAACCCGGCTAGTCCGTCGTTCCAACAGCGCGCTGAGGGGGTTTTCAGCGTCAACGGCAACAGCTCCACGCAAAATAACTTTGTGCTCGATGGCGCGGACAACAACTCCTTCACGACGAACCTGCAGGATCAGAGCGCGCAAGGAGTACAGCCTGCCGTAGATTCGCTGGCGGAATTCAAGTTGCAGACTCGCGACTATAACGTCGAATATGGGCGCAGCGCCGGCGGTGTCATCAATGCGTCGATCAAATCCGGCACCAATTCGTTTCACGGAAATTTGTATGAATTTCTTCGCAACAACAAGTTGGATGCAAATGACTTCTTTCTGAACAAAGGCGGCGTGTCCAAGCCCGTCTTTCAACAGAATCAATTCGGATTCACACTGGGCGGCCCTATCCGCAAGGACAAGACATTCTTTTTTCTGAACTGGGAGCGCACAAGCATCCGCCAGGGGCTGACCCTGGTCGGGAGTGTGCCAACGCCGCAGATGCGAGAGGGAGACTACAACGAGTTAAGCTCGGTCCCAACTTCCCCAACCATCCCGCAACTCGCTCAATTCTCGAATTGCATCAACAACGGCGTTGTAGACAGCAATTGCGTTGATCCTGTCGCCGCCAACATTTTCGCCCTCTATCCTCTCCCCAACACCAACCGGAGTGAGGAAGGCGTTCCCGGCGGGTATTCGGGAAACAACTATATTACAAGCGCAAAGGGCACGCGGGACTCCGATCAGGCGAGCGTACGGCTAGATCACAAGATCAGCGATTCAGACAGCGTTTACGGACACTTTTCGATCTACGATTTGCGGCTGTTCCGTCCCGGAATTTTCACCCTTCAGGATCCGATTGCGGACGGCACCGCCGATTCGACCTCGGGTGTAAATTTGAGCCGCGGAACCAACATCACGATGGCATGGGTCCACCTCTTCAATCCACGCCTCGTAAACGATGCGCATTTCACCTTCAACAGGACCGCTTCGCACTCGCAGCAAGTGCCACTCGGACAAAATGTGTACGACCAGTTTGGGATCATCGGCATTCCGGACTTCCCAGGCATCACCGGCGGACTGCCGGAGTTTGATATCTCCGGATTTCAGCAGCTGGGTAGCCCGATGTGGCTCCCGCAAAACCAGTTCGCGCAAATCTGGCAGTTCAAAGATTCACTCAGCTACATCAAGGGCGCACACTCGCTCAAGATGGGCGTGGAGTGGCGCCGCGACTCAGTTAATTTCCTCGACCTCTGTTGCAACCGGGGGAACTTGAGCTTCAGCGGGCAATATACGGGTCAGGGAATTACCGACTTCTTGCTCGGACTACCCAATCACGTGGAGCTCGAAAATCTGAACATCGCCCACATTTACAGAAACGGATTCAGCGCCTTCGCCGGCGATACCTGGAGAGCCACGCCACGTTTGACCATCAACTACGGAGTCCGCTACGAGTATTCGAGCCCGCTGATCGAGCGTGACAATCACGCCACAAACTTCGATCCCACATTGAATGGCGGGCAAGGCGGTCTGATCAGCGTTTCGGCGAATGCCTCCGGGACGTTCGAACGCACTACGGTTCATCCCGTGTACAACAATTTTGCACCGCGCGTCGGAATTGCCTACCAAATCATGCCTAAGCTCGTCCTTCGTGCGGGCGTGGGCATCTATTACGAAAATTACTATCGCTACGGCAGCGAAAGCCAGTTGGCGCTGAATCCACCATTCCTCGTGGATGCGCAGGCGAACCGGAATGCGGACCAAGCCCCGCCTATATTCTTGCAAAACGGCTTTCCCGCGGACTTTCTGAACCCCGTGGACATCAACGACACCGCGGCCGTCAGCCAGCTTTTCATCCGCGCCATCGATTCTCATATTGTTCCATCGACCATCTACCAAGGCAGCTTCGGACTTCAGTATGCCGTCGTGCCCAGTTTGGTCTTCGAAACAAACTACGTCTGGAACCAGGCCCGGAACTTGTGGAGCTTGACCAATTTGAATCAGCCACACCTTCTCGAACCGGGAACTCAGCCGGTTATTCCGTTCCCTGTGTTCACACAGAATGCAGGAACTTCTCCCACGAATATTGAGTGGCTCGATAGCGGTTCAAATTCGAACTACAACGCCCTACAAATGAGTCTCGACAAGAAATTTTCCCGAGGACTGACCTTCCACTTTGCCTATACCTGGAGCAAATCACTTACGCAGGTCAGTGACTTTGAAGCTGGGCTGCGTGGTACGCAGGATCGCTATAATCGGGCTGCAGAGTGGGGCTATTGGGATAACGACACTCCGCACCGCTTTGTTGCCAGCTTCACCTATCAAATCCCGGTCGGGGAAGGACACCCTTTCAATCCGTCAAACAAGGTTGTCCGCAAGGTCTTGGAGAAATGGCAGGTGAACGGTCTCGTCACCTATGCCAGCGGTCAGCCGCTCTCCATCGGAATTCCCTACGACTTCAGTGGAACGGGCGCCGGCAATCGACCTGACTGCACCGGGCAAACGACATCAGGGTTTGACAAGACAATTGATCATTGGATCGATCCCGCGGCGTACACCATTCCTCCGCCGGACGAGGTCACGGTGTCCAACTTCCATTTTGGAAATTGCTCGGCGACTCCTGGGCCGAGGGCGCCGGGAATCTCACTATGGGATATGTCATTGTTCAAGCAGATTCCCGTCACCGAATCGAAACAATTTCAGTTCCGAGTGGAGACCTTCAATCTTTGGAATAAACCGCAGTTCGGCGCACCGGATACCAACGTGGGACATTCCTCGTTTGGCTCAATCTCGAGCCTTGCCAGCCCCCCTCGCCAAGTGCAGCTTGCGTTGAAGTTTTTCTTCTAGCCGAACCTCCAAGAAACTGCCACGGACCGAATCGTGGCAGAAAGAGCTGAACGGAATGGCACACCTCATCGAGCGCCGGCGATTTGTGCAACTCGGAGCGGCAGGAACACTGACACTCGCGGCAAAGCCCACGCTCTTTGCCTCCTCGCCGTCCCAGAAGTTCAAGATCGGCATGGCAGCCACCGAGTGGTTCTCCAC
>JBKOXA010000006.1:0-155881 GCA_046724685.1 Acidobacteriota bacterium
CAGCCGACGCGTAGCATCATGCACATGCTGTTATTTTCGTTGGTTGTTTCCGCTTCGGTTTACGTTGTACTCGATCTTGAATACCCAAGGGCGGGAGTTATTAACCTAAGGTCGATGGATCAGGCTCTATATCAATTGCGAGAAACAATGAAGTAAAGGTAAAAGCGTCCCTCCCCGGTGTTGTGGAGGAATGAAGTGGATGCGGTCAACTCCTGGAGAGTCCGGTTACCAGAAAAGTGGCTGATGGGACCCGCGCAGGCCCTTTGTCGCTACGGTTGTTATTTTGGTGCTTTCGTTGCACTGGACGCGATTCGTGTTTAGAATTCCGCCCAATCGGTTGTTATCACCTTACGGAGGTCCTCAAACAGTGCGCAACTTGGCTCTGCTTCCAATAGCTTTACTTTCTGCTTCGCCTGTTCTCGCACGGGGTCAGGAGGCTCCGGTCTTCAAAATCACGCCCGCTGAAAGCACGATCAAATTCGACGTGGAAGCATCCGTGTCGATCAAAGGCATGTTCGACAAATGGGATGCCAGCCTGACATTCACAGGCCCGGACGTAAGCACCGGAGTGTTAAGCATCACGATTGACGCTGCCAGTGTGGATACAGGCAGCGGCATGAAGAATGGCAAATTAAAAGGTAAAGACTTTTTCAACGTAAAGGAGAGTCCGCAAATCACATTCAAGTCGACGAAAATTGTGCCTGTCGGACCGGACGCGTTTGAAGTCGACGGTGATTTCACGATACGAGGCGTAACGAAGCAGGAGAAACTCAGCCTGACGGTCCAGGGAGGGGGAACGGGTGAAGGCACGATTACGGGCAAAATGGCGTTCGACCGCAAGCAATACGGTATGAACAGTGGGATTCCCTTTATCAAGATTGCCAACCGCGTCGAAGTCACAGTTCAGCTGAAAGCAAGGCGGGTCAGTGGCCCTCCAGTCGTGTCGCATTAGTGCGAATGACGAGGTTGATGTTCACGAGCCTGGTCGTTGGCCTTCCAAGTTACTTCCTCGTCGGTTTGTTGCCATTGGGTGGTCAGGATCGATCCACAAATGCGATCGCGCCAATCGCGACGGACCGCCCCTCCTTTACTAATTCAAGTATCGTCGTTCCATCGGGCAGTTTTCAGGCCGAGAACGGCTTACTTGTAACTGCAACCCAGGGACAGAACACTCTCGACGCCCCGGAGACTCTTCTTCGAGTGGGCGTGGCGTCCGGCACGGAACTACGCTTTACGGTGCCGAACTACTTTTACAACGTGACAACCCGGGGTGGTCCCGGCTCTGGTTTTGGTGACTTGACACTTGGACTAAAACAGCAGCGCGGTCCGATAGCCAGGTTTGATGTCTCCGCTACACTTTTCCTCAGCTTTCCTACCGGTGCGGCGAACGTGTCGAGTGGCGGCTACGACCCTGGGCTCCAAGTGGCCAGGTCACGTGGATTGAATTCCGAATGGACGTTGGCAGGAATGTTCTCTTTATTCGCTCCCACTCAAGCGAATCAAAGGAATCTGACGGGAGAATCAACCCTGCTGGTGGACCGCCAGTTGACCCGCAATTGGAGCGCATTCGGTGTTACTTGACCTCACGATGCGGGTGACGAATGTCACGCGAGTGTCCGCCACTTCGCCGGTAACTTCCGAGCATCCCTCAGTGGGGAAAATCAGCGCGGTAGCTTGAAATCCGGTGTCGCCGTATCCGTCTGGAATGTTCGAACGCAGAGGCGGCGCTGGTGCATCGAGTCTCCTACCGTGTATCTTGAGTTTGCCCCTTAGTCCTTCTCCCCTCGTCCACCCGAACTTCATAGCCAAAGAGCCATCCGGTTCTACAGAGCCTGGCCCCCCCAGGTCGAAATACTATGGTGCCCTCAGGCCAGAGCCCGAAAGGACCAGGCGAGAGAACTGGTTTCCAACGGGTAGTCCCAGGCTCGAAATAGCTCATGGCATCGTGGTGCGTGGTAGGTGCTGGAGGAGGTGTTACCGGACAACTCTCCGCTGCAGGCGCGACTTCATGCGCAGGTCGACTTTGGGCTGATTGTGGTACACCGTTGGTTCCGACTGGCAGCCACAGGAGTAAAGTGAGCGCTAGAAAAGTACCGTTCGAGCGAATCATGAGTCACCTGCTTTCTCCGTTCGCCGTCTTACCGACTTGTCTTGCCCATATTCATCTTGACGCACGATTTGGTTCGCTTGTTAACAAGGAATCCGCACCAGCCCGTCAGCGCCCGATAAGTAGTCAAAGAAGCCGTGCGGCTGGCTCGCTATGTTGAACCGAGCAATTCTCGTGTGACAGACGACCATGTGGAACTGAAGCGAACCGATGGGATCGCCACGGTTCTGCCCCGACTTTCGCGAACCTAGTCCAAGAGGCGCGCCTACTGCAACAAGGCCACGGATTGAGGGACGAATTCCGGGCCCAAGCCCCTAATGGAACGAGCCGCATGATATCGATGGTTTTCGGTATATGCCAGTCGCTTGGCGTGATGGTCAGATTTACGAGCAATTGGAGAGAGCGATGATGAACCGAAAATTGCTCCTATTCTCGTTTAGTCTGAGTACTGTCTTGAGCAGCTGGCAACTCCCTGCGCAGAATTCTCAGGATCCGTCACCGCAGCAAGCCCGCGCGCAACAAGACAAGCCCTCCGAGACGCCAACGGGCGAAAATCCGACGATTACCCTTCCTGAGGGATACGTTATACCCGTGCGAGTTACTGACGAGATCGACTCGAAGCACGGCCGCTCAGGAGAAATGTATTCTGGAAGCGTGGATCCCTCGGTACTTATCGACGACAAGGTGGTGATTCCCCGCGGTACGGAAGCTCACCTCCGGCTGGTCCACAACAGGAAGGGCGGGCACGTCTACGGCAAAGCCGAAGTAACTCTAGAATTGGTCAGCTTGATCATAAATGGTCAACGACTCGAAGTAGACAGTAACGAGAAGACAAAAAAGAAAGGCGCGCTGGAGTCCAAGGGTGCGGCGATCGGCAAAAAGGCACCGAGTGCAGGAGGAGTGATTACGGGCGACCCTTCTGGCGTCGCAGCTCCCGTCATTGCCGCATTTTCAGCAGCCAAGGTCGAAGTCAAGCCAGGCAGCCGCATCGAGTTCAGGCTCGAATCGCCCTTCACATTTGAAAAACCGCCAATCAACACCAGCCAACCTTAGACGCGAAACCGCAAAGGAACGCTCGGTTTCGTTGACTTGAAGTATGGCAAAACCTAAGATGTGCGGACAGTGACGGACTTTTCCACGTTTATCGGCCAGACCATTTCGCATTACCGCATCGTGGACAAGCTCGGCGGCGGCGGAATGGGTATCGTGTACAAGGCCGAAGATACCCGCCTCGGCCGCTTTGTGGCGCTGAAGTTCCTTCCGGAAGAAGTAGCCCGCAATCCGCAAGCCTTGGAAAGGTTCCGGCGCGAGGCGCGAGCCGCATCGGCCCTGAGCCACCCCAACATTTGCACCATCTACGAGATTGATGAGAGCAACGGGCAGAGCTTCATCGCCATGGAATTGCTGGAGGGGAGCACGCTCAAGCATTTGATTTCAGGACGCGCGCTAGAAATCGAACAAATTCTGGAACTCGGGATTCAAATCGCCGACGCATTGGACGCGGCACACAGCAAAGGCATCGTGCATCGCGATATCAAGCCCGCAAACATCTTCGTCAGCGGCCGGGGCCAGGCCAAGATTCTCGATTTCGGTTTGGCAAAACTCACCCTCAAGCCGGAGTTTGAAGCTGTCAGCGCAGGTCCTACGTTAACCTACGAGGAGCATCTGACGAGCCCGGGCGCTGCTCTGGGTACTGTCGCCTACATGAGTCCGGAGCAGGTTCGCGGAAGGGATCTGGACGCCCGCACAGACCTGTTTTCCTTCGGTGTCGTCCTCTATGAGATGTCCACCGGCGTGCTGCCATTTCGCGGCGACACCTCGGGGGTGATTTTCGAAGCGATCTTGAACCAGACTCCGATAATTCCCGTCCGCTTGAATCCGGCAATCCCTCCCAGGCTTGAGGAAGTGATCAGCAAGACCCTCGAGAAGAATCGCGAAGTTCGCTGCCAATCCGCCGCGGAGTTGCGAGCCGACCTGAAGCGTCTCAAACGCGATACCGAAAGCGGACGCGTCGCAATGCAAACGACCGTGGCAAAACCAAAGATTGCCGCTGCATGGAAGCGACCAGTTCGGCTTGCTGCACTCGCGATTGTCGGAATCGCTGTTGTTTCAAGCGGCTGGCGTTACTGGCGACAGGCGTCACAGTCGACCACGCCACAACCTGCCATCACCGTACAACGAGTGACGACGAACCCCACCGAGAACCCGATTTCTGCATCGGCGATCTCTCCTGACGGCAAGTATCTCGCGTATTCCGACAAGACCGGAACGTACCTGCGGCGAGTGGATACCGGCGAAGTTCACTCGCTCATCTCCAAAGGGCCAGACGTGAGCTCTTTAGGATGGTTCCCCGACAGCACCCAACTGCTCGCCTCTTGGGTTTCGGCGCCCAAAAACAAGTCCGGGCTCTTTACCCTGTCCATATTAGGCGGCAATCCTCGGGAAGTAAGCGAGGAAGGCTGGTCGGCTTCCGTGTCTCCCGACGGTACCCAGATTGTTTTTTTGAAAGCGGCTGCTTATGGCGATTCAGGGCAGGAAATGTGGCTTACGCGAGCCGATGGCGGCGGACAAAAGAAGTTGCTTTCGGTTTCTGAAACCGAACTTCTGGATTCGCCGGTTTGGTCACCGGACGGGCGTTCGATTGCGTATTTGAAATCGCGGGCTGCGGCGTTTACTTCAGTAACTTCAATCGAGATTTTCCATCCGGATAACGGCACGACCGCAACGGTGATTTCCGACCCTCGCCTGGGGGTGGGACTTCGGTGGTTGCCCGATGGACGAATGCTCTACTCTTTGACGGAATCGACGTCAAACCAATCCGACACAAATCTGTTTGCATCCCGCTTGAATTCCCGTACTGCGCGATTCGAAGGACAGCCAGCGAGAATCACGAGGGGCGAGGGAACTGTCATTCAGCCGAGTGTCACCGCCGACGGCAAGAAGGTAGCGTTTAACCGGATCAATTCCCAGACTGACGTTTACGTTTCCGAATTTTCCGCCAAAGCAGCGCGCCTAAGCACACCCCGCAGGCTCACTCTTGATGATGCGAATGACCTTCCCTTCGACTGGACCCCCGATGGCAAGGCTGTTCTGTTCGCTTCGGATAGAAGCGGGAAGGTCAATGTCTTCCGACAACGAATGGATGAGACCTCTGCAGAGATGCTGGTCCTGGGCCCGGAGAACATAACTCTCTGCCGGTTAAGTCCGGACGGAACCCGAATCTTGTATATGGTTCTCGGACCGGGAGACAGCAGCTCGGCAGTCGCGCGGTTGATGAGGGCACCTGCGAATGGAGGTCCGCCGCAAACGATCATAGAGGCACCCGCAATCAATAATTTTTCGTGTTCGCGGGCACCAGCCGTGAGTTGCGCCTACAGCCAGCAGCGCCCCGACGAATTTGTTCTTTGGACTTTTGATTCCGTTGACGGAAACCCTCATGAACTGACGAGGTTCCAGAAACAATCAGGAATTTGGAACTGGGGACTTTCTCCGGACGGAACAACGATTGCGCTAACCAAGGCCAGCGACAGCCGGATTCGGCTGATTTCTCTGGTAGGTCAGCCCAATCGCGAGCTGAGCCTGAAAAATTGGAACAACTTCACTTCTTTGGATTGGGCGGCAGACTCGAAGGGGCTTTTTCTGACCAGTAATTCGACAGGCTGGACCTCCAGCCTGCTCTATGCCGACCTCGAAGGAAATGCACAGGAACTCTGGCGAGTGAAGAGCGCCATGCCCAGCTGGGCCATTCCCTCGCGCAACGGGAAATACGTGGCCATACCAGCCCCGACGACCGCCAGCAACGTGTGGATGGCGGAAGGTTTTTAGCCGAGCTTCCGCGAGTTGTTCCATCCTTATTCGGCTTCCTGCGGCGACGATACCATCACGCAACGTAGGACTGTCGTGCCCTTGCGCTTTGCGCATCGAACCTGTATATAACCTCTACTCTTGCACCAAATTTTCTATATGGCAGAGCTGTCCCCAAGGGCCATTGCAAGTGCGACCGCGACGCGGTCATTTTGCCCTGGCGCCCGTCTAGCGCTCAACAAACGGCTGGAGACCGGATGGATAAGATTGTCATAAGTCCCAATGAAATCACGGAGATAAAGGAAGGTCCGGACCTGCCAGCGCGAATTGAGCCGAAGCTGCCGCCGGCGATCCCGTGGTGGGCGCGGCTGTCGGTGGGGATCCTGGTTCTGTTTCTGCCGCTCTTGTGCTTGGTGACGATTATCTTGCGCGTGGCATTCCGAGGGCAGACACCGCGCATCCGTTATGCGTGGACCAGTTTTCTTTCCACACTCTTGATCCTTAGCGGATTTCTGACCTCGGCAGCCGCGGTGCTGTTATTTTCCTTTGGATCCGTTCCCGCGATCGTCGCGACCGGTCTTTCGGAACTGGACGAAAGAACCGACTTCCCTGCTCTGCCGGCCAGCAAAGACTTGAGCGGCTCGGACGCAGCCTCGGAATTGAAGCCGTTGGTGGCGGTAATCGCGCCCACGGCGCAATCGTTCTTCAGTAAACGAGAAATATTGTCAAACAGCTACGGTGCGGGTTTGTTGCTTGAGGCGGACGAAAAGGGCTACCTCTTTGCAACGGCTCGGCACGTGATCGGCCTTGGCAACTGGTCTCTCAAGGACAAGCACCGCGCCATGCTTTCCCTCACTTCCGGCGTGTGGGCGGGCGCAGAAGTGATTGCCAAGCACAGCAATCTCGATCTGGTACTGATTTGGATTCCGAGGCACTCCGGATTTGGGGAGTTTGTGCAGCCGATTGCGATTCCCAAAGAAGGACAAACGATTTTTGTTATCGGGCATCCGGAAGGATTGAAATACACGCTGAGCACCGGAATTATTTCGCGCATGGAAAATAGTACCCTCCAAATTTCCGCTCCGGTCAGCCCGGGCAACAGCGGCGGTCCCGTGTATGACCAGCAGGGAAACCTGCTGGGCGTGGTCAGTTCGACCCTCGACAAAAGTTACCAGCCGAATGCAGAGAACTTGAATTTTGCGGTAACGGCGCAGGCGTTGTTGAGGGAAGGTGGCTGGGAATTCACGAAGGACGGCCAAGAGCGCTTTCAAAAGTATTTGAAAGCAATGACTGCACAGCAGGAAAAAACCAAGAAATAAGAACGACGGGGCGAGAAATCCATTTCCTAGGACCAGTAAACGATGGCGACGATCAATGTGACGGTGTATGACTCGACGGAGAACAAGCGGGTGCCGGTGGAATTGCCCGACGATGCTCCCTGTAACAAGATTATCGTGGTGCTGGTCCAAAAATTGCGCTTGCCGACAAACGGCCCGGACGGCGCGCCGCTCAGCTACAAGTTCCATCACAAGAATTCCGGTCGGCAGATTCAGGATTCGCAAACGCTCGCGGAGGCTGCGGTGAAGGATGGCGACATCCTGCGCTTGCAGCCGGAAATCACGGCGGGCTGAAGATGACGCCGCCGATTCCGGTACGCATCGGCGAAGAGGAAGTACACGAGGACCGGTTCAGCCGGTTCCGGCTGATTCCGTGGTGGGATCAGGCGAAGTTGCAATCCGCGCGTGTGTTGGTGATTGGCGCCGGCGCTCTCGGCAACGAAATCCTGAAAAATCTCGCGCTTCTCGGATTCACGCGGATCGCGATCGTGGATCTGGACAGGATTGAGGAGTCCAACCTTTCGCGCACAATTCTGTATCGCAGCGACGACGTGGGTTCCTACAAGGCGGACGTGGCGGCCAGGAGCGTTAAGGCTCTTGCGCCGAATGTCAAGGTAAAACCGCTCGTGGCCAACGTCGTGCAGAACTGTGGTCTGGGCCTGTTCGCGTGGAGCGACGTAATCATCGCAGGGCTCGACAACCGCGAGGCACGCCTTTGGATCAATCGCTGCGCATGGAAAATGAACCGGCCGTGGATTGACGGCGCGATTGAAGGCATCAACGGAGTCGCGCGGGTGTTTGTCGCCGGCTCCGCACCGTGCTATGAATGCACGCTCGGCGAGACGGACTGGAAACTCCTCGAGCAGCGCATGTCTTGCAATTTGCTGCTGCGCGAAGCGAATGTCGAAGGAAAGGTTGCAACCACCCCGACAATTTCTTCGGTTATCGCCGGAATCGAGGTCCAGGAAGCGGTGAAGTTATTGCACGGCATGCCGACACTTGCAAGCAGGGGCTTCGTTTTTGAAGGACTCAATCACACCTCATACAAGATCGAGTACACGGCGAATCCGGACTGCATGAGCCACTTCACTTTCGAAAGTGTCGCAGAGTTGCCACTAAAGTCGAATGGATTGACCTTGGAAGACTTGCGACAAAAGGGTGCGCGCGACCTCGGCAGGGAGGACGTCGTCGTGGAATTCAGCCGCGACGTCGTGCATGAACTGCAATGTCCACGATGCGGAGGGAAAGAGGAAGTTTTCGCACCTGTCGGAAGCCTTGGCTACGAGGATGGCCGCTGTCCGCGCGACGCGCAGATGCGAGTTGTGAAAACGATTCACGGCTATTCCGGCAAGGAAGGTTTTGGCGGACGAACGCTCGATGAACTTGGCCTTCCCCTGTTTGACGTTTTTACCGTGCGGTCCGCCGAAGCGGAACGCGCCTACTTAATCGCCGGTGACAGAGGCCTAGTGCTGGGAGACGAGTTGTAACCAAGTGATGGCTATGGCGAAACGCAAACCGGACCAGCGGCAGCCTCGCGTCACGATCGAAGGCGAAGTCTTGCGCCAGATCCGTCAGCATGCGCGATCCAACAGCAAGACGGAAGTCTGTGGCGTGCTGATTGGCGAGGAAACCGGCAACGGAATGAGCATCACTGCGCGTATTCCCGGACTGAACGCCGCCCAAGCCGGAACGTACGTCACCTTCACGCAAGACACTTGGGAGCACATTTACAAGATAAAAGACAAAGACTATCCGGACGCACGCATCGTGGGTTGGTATCACTCGCATCCAGGATTCGGAGTTTTCCTTTCCGATCACGACACGTTCATCCACAAGAATTTTTTCTCGTCGCCGCTGCAGGTAGCGTGGGTTTACGACCCGCACAGCGACGAAGAAGGCTGCTTCGGTTGGACCGGAGATCGTCTGGAGCGCCTGGCTGAAATTCACGTCAAGGACGACAAAGGCGGCGAAGAAGCTGGCGAAACTGGAAAGCCGGAGCCAGTCGGCGGAATCGATGGCGAAGATGAAGTTGACCAAAAAACCCGGGAAACTGAAGTCGGCTCGCCTGTCTGGCTGAGGTGGGTGCTCACTGTCACGTCACACCTCTTGCTGCTTGCCGTCGGAGTGGTCGCAACATGGATTTTCTTTCCCCGGCAAGTCATCTTCTTCGTGGATCTCTATAACAAGACGATCCTCGAGGCGCCTCCTGGCTCGCATATCAACTCGGACGGAAGTCTGAGCGTGCCCGGTCTTCGAAATCTTCAACCGCCTCCCAACAGCGGCGCCAAGCCGGCGCCCACCGAAGTTCGACCGCAATCGCCACAAAAGTCTGACAGCGGGAAGGACCAAAATGTCCCCAGAAAATAAGGACAAGTCGATCAGAATTACGCTCGATGATCTGGCGAACGTAGCGATTCCGGATGCAGGTGCGTTATTGCCTGCTGCGCAAACCGCGGGCGCCGCGAAAGTCTACGGCTCGATCAACGAAGCATCTGATCCGCACGCGCAAGTTAGCGAAGAAAAAGGCAGCTTCTTGTTGCAAGGATGGTTCTACCTGGGAGCGGCAGGGCTGCTTGGCGCGATCCTCGGCTGGGGAATTTGCGAGCCGCGCTTTGTGGATAGCAGCGGAAGTCGCTGGGGCAACTGGTTCATGATTCCGCTGATTGTTGCTTTCCTTTGCGTGGGCTTTGGCGTTGCCGAGAGCGTCGTTGAGCGTTCGGCGAAGAAAGCTCTGATTCGGGGCGTCATTTGCCTGTTTCTCGGCGTCGCACTTGGATTCATTTTTGAAGCCGTAGCCAACATCCTTTTCAATATCGGACTGGCGATCATCGCCGAAATGGGCGTTCAGAATTTCCGCAACCCAGCGGCGTGGATCGTGCGCGGCGCCGCGTGGATGGTATTTGGAGCGGCGGGTGGAGTGGTTTATGGAATCGTCGGGCTGTCCTCAAAGAAGACCCTCTACGGCGTGTTGGGCGGCGTCATCGGAGCGGGTCTGGGAGGAATTCTCTTCGATCCGATTGCCCTTCTGACGCACGGAGGCGCCGCGAGCCGCGCAGTGGGATTTGGCCTGGTCGGCCTCGCTACGGGCGTTGCCGTGGGGCTGGTCGAAAGCGCTTTGAAAGACCGCTGGCTCTACGTGACGGCTGGCCCCCTGGCAGGCAAACAATTTATCTTGTACAAACCGCGGACCCTGGTGGGCAGCGACCAGAAGTGCGACATCTACCTTTTCAAAGACGGCAACATTGCCAAGGAGCACGCCATCTTTGACTTGGCGGGCTCGCGCATCATGTTGCGCGCCATGGGTGACACCTACGTCAATGGCCAGCCCGTGCGGCAACAAGTCTTGATGAGCGGGGCCGTGGTGCAGATCGGGCGTTACGCGTTCCGGTATCAAGAAAGGCAGCGCAATTGAACCCGGTCTGCCCCTATTGCCGCACCGAGATCGGCGACGCGGAGGGCGAGCGCAAGGATTGCCCGGGATGTGGCACCCCGCATCACGCCGATTGCTTCGCCGAAAATGGCGGGTGCACTGTGTTCGGCTGCGCTAACGCTCCTTCGGATGAAGCGAAAGTCACGGTCAGCGGCACGGATCTGATGGGAAATACCGTGACGCGGCAGCTACCCGCGCCGGTGGCGCGTCCTGGCATTTCTTTGGGGCCTGGATTCACGACGTTTCGCGCTCCAGCGCCGGGCGGCGAGGGAACAGCTCCGGCTGCAGCTCCCGGAGCGAACAGCGAGCCGCCACCGCCACCTCCTCTGATTGGAGGTACGGGAGTTGCGCCACCGCCGCAGGCCGGACCAGGACCACAAACAACGCAGACGCCCAGTTCCCTGGCGTATTATTACTCCGCGCCGCGGCCCAAGACCCGAGTGATCTTCGTGCTCCTGGGAATTTTTTTGGGTGCTCTTGGGATACACAATTTTTACGCGGGTTACGTCAAAAAAGGAACCATTCAGCTTTGCGTGACGCTCCTGACGTGTTTTTATGCCGGGCTTCTGAGTTGGGTCTGGGCGATCATTGAGATTTGTATGGTCAACAAGGATGCCGAGGGAACACAGTTTGTATAGAGGCTCAGCAGCAGGATCCTGCAACAAGCTATGAACAGGTTTGGCGACGGAGGAGCGACGGAATGAATTACTTCATTAAGCGCGAAGAGAAGGAATACGGACCATACTCACTTGCAGACTTACAGAAATATGTGGCCTCGGGAAACATTCTCCTGACGGATTTGTGCCGCAGCGAAGGTCTCACGGATTGGGTGGCCGTTTCGCAGGTGATCGGCAATATTCCGGTACCCGTGGCGGCGCCGCAGCCGGCTGCAGGGACAGTTTACGCAGCGCCCGCTGCCTACGGAGCTCCGGCTGGTTACGCGACGCCGGCGGTCTCGCCGTATCCGCCACCGCCATCGCTGCATTGGGGAATTTGTCTTCTGCTGGCCATAGTAACGTGCGGCATATTTGCGGTGATCTGGATGATGGTCCAAGCAGTGTGGGTAAAAAAAGTCCAGCCCAACAGTAAGGGCGTTACCTATTTCGGCATTGCGATCGGCTTGTGGCTCCTTTCTTTTGCCATCAGCATCTTCGCGGGAATCTCAGCCGCTCGCTCCGGCGTACCGGATTCTTCCTACCAGGCGATTAACGGCCTGCTGACCCTGGGCGTGTTGGTATTCTGGATCATCGCAGCATTTGACATGCGCAGCTCCATCGAGGAGCACTTCAACAGCGCTGAACCGATCGGACTGAGCTTAAGTGGCGTCATGACATTCTTCTTCAACGTCTATTATTTTCAATATCACTTCACCCGCATCAACGAGATGAAGCGCCAGCAGATGACGGGATATCCCGCATGATTTCAGCGCGCGCCAGGGCAAACGGCTTGGCCGCTGCAGGCTTGGCCTGCTCCGCCCTGCTGTTCCGCTTTTCGCCGCAGAATTATTCGTTCTATCCACCCTGTCCTTTCTACGCATTGACGAATCATTTTTGCCCGGGTTGCGGAGCGACGCGCGCATTGGCGGAGTTGTTGCATGGCCACATTCTGTCGGCGTTGCAGTTCAACGCGGCAGTGACCCTGCTGCTGCCGGTGCTCCTCTACTATTTTGCAAGAGTGTACTGGACCGCCGTACGCCAGAATCGCGTCGATTGGCCACCAATTCCCCAATGGTCCTGGCAAACAGTTCTCGCGATGGTCGCCTTGTTCGGAGTCGCGAGAGATTTGACGCACACGATTTTTTGAGGAGCGAAGGGACCGCCCATGCTTTCGCCGCGTATCCGACGACTGAAACTTGATCACGACCAGCTCGTGCAAAAATTCGCCGGTTGGCCACTGATCCAGATTACGGGCACCGCAGGTATGCCGCCGGAAGTGTACCGCTTCATGTACAAGATCAAGGGACTGTTTGTTTCGCCGGCGGGAGAAATCCAGGAACGCCAGGAACACCACCTGGAGGTGAACCTCTCGCTGGGTTACCCAAGGCGCGCTCCACAGTGCCGCATGCTCACACCCGTGTTTCATCCGAACTTCGACGACTCCACGGTCTGCATCGGCGATTTCTGGGCAGCCTCGGAAGGTTTGGATGACTTGGTCATCCGCATCGGGCGAATGATTGCGTATCAGGAATACAACACGAAGAGTCCGCTCAACGGCTTGGCTGCCAAGTGGGCCGAACAGCATGTAAACCTTTTCCCGGTGGAATCTCGGGACATTGCGCCTCCGGCGGAAAAAACCGCCGCGCCCGCCGGGAACAGTCCCGCGGCGCCGTCGGCGCCATTGGAAGAAGCTTCCATGGCCGATCGAACCCCAATTGCGCACGCCCCCGACGCCACGCCGGCCGCATCTTCCGACCCCTGGACGCAGCGAATCTCGATCGAATAGCGCACCCTCGGGCCGGCCGACCCGTTCTCGGGCACTCATTCTGCATTCCAAGCCGACTTGGCGTAGAATCCCCTAACCGGTGCGTACCCCCGGAGCATCTAAAACCTGTTATTCCTGCGGGAGGTCTCCCCGCCCGCACAGGAGCCATCGTGAGCCAGCAGAGTGCCGCTGTGAGCCAGCAGAATATGGATCAGTTGTGCGTCAACACCATTCGAACTCTTTCGATCGACGGGGTGCAGCAGGCCAACTCCGGACATCCCGGCGCGCCGATGGGACTAGCCCCTGTTGTGTACGCACTGTGGCAAAAATATTTGCGGTATGACCCGGCGAATCCGCTTTGGCCGAACCGCGATCGTTTCGTGCTGTCGGCGGGACACGCTTCCATGCTGTTGTACTCGACTTTGCACTTGACGGGGGTTCGCGCTGCAAACCACGACGGCGAGGTGCTGAACGAACCTGCCGTCTCGATGGAGGAGATCAAGCGCTTCCGGCAATTGGACAGCAAAACGCCGGGGCATCCGGAATCTCACCTCACCACTGGCATTGAAACGACCACCGGTCCTCTCGGCCAGGGCGCTGGAAACAGCGTCGGGATGGCCATTGCCGGCAAATGGCTTGCTGCAAACTTCAACAAGCCAGGCTTTGAAATTTTCGATTACAAGACCTACGCGCTCTGTGGCGACGGCGATTTCATGGAAGGAGTGGCTGCAGAAGGGGCTTCTCTTGCGGGGCATTTGAAACTTTCTAATCTTTGCTGGATCTACGACAACAACCGCGTGACCCTCGATGGGCCTGCGTCTTGGTCGTTCAGCGAAGACGCAATGACTCGGTTTGTTGGTTACGGATGGAACGTGACCCGCGTGGCCGATGCCAATGATCTGCTCATGCTGGCACGCGCGTACAACACGTTCCTGAAAACAACAGACAAGCCCACCTTGATCGTCGTGGACAGTCACATCGGCTACGGTTCCCCTCACAAGCAAGATTCTTACGAAGCGCACGGCGAACCGCTGGGCGAGGCGGAAGTCAAGCTGGTGAAAAAGAACTACGACTGGCCCGAAGATTCCAAGTTTCTCGTGCCCGACGGCGTTTATCAGCATTTTAAGGACGGCATCGGCAAGAGGGGCGGCGAAGCCCACGCACAGTGGGTATCAAAGTGGGCGGAGTACAAGAAACAGTTTCCCGAGCAGGCCAATCAACTGGAACTGATGCAAAAGGGCCGGTTACCGGATGGCTGGGACAAGAACTTGCCGGCCTTTCCCGCGGACGCAAAAGGCATGGCGTCGCGCGAAAGTTCCGGAAAGACGGTAAACGCCCTTGCGAAAAATATTCCCTGGCTCGTGGGCGGTTCCGCAGACCTGGCCAAATCGAACAAGACAAACCTGGATTTCCCGGGCGCTGGCGAATACCTGCCGGGAGAATATGCCGGCAGGAATCTGCATTACGGCGTTCGCGAACACGCCATGGGCGCGGCGATGAGCGGCATGGCGCTCAGCAAGCTGCGGCCGTTTGGCGGAACGTTCTTCAATTTCAGCGACTATCTGAAGCCCGCAGTGCGGCTCGCAGCATTGATGGAATTGCCCGTAATTTACGTGTTCACGCACGATTCGATCGGCCTCGGAGAAGACGGCCCCACTCATCAGCCGATTGAACAACTGGCGGCATTGCGCGCGATGCCCAATATCCTGGTTCTGCGGCCAGGCGATGCGAACGAGGTTGTCGAGGCATGGAAATTGGCAGTGGCGCACATGCACGGGCCGACGGCGCTGGTGCTTTCACGTCAGGCCATGCCGACGTTTGACCGGGCGAAATTCGCGCCAGCGGCCGGCGTGGCCAAGGGAGCATACGTCTTGAGCGATGCGCCGGGCGGAAAACCGGACGTAATTTTGATCGGAACGGGCAGCGAACTTGGACTCTGTGTAGCAGCGCAGGAAAAGCTTGCCGCGGAAGGCGTAAAAGCGAGAGTTGTGAGCATTCCATCCTGGGAGTTGTTCGAACAGCAGGATGCGGCGTACAAGGAAAGCGTGCTGCCGGCCGCTGTGACGGCACGCGTCTCGGTCGAAATGGCTTCCAAGTTCGGGTGGGAGCGCTACGTCGGACCGACAGGCAAAATGATCGGCATGCGGACGTTTGGCGCTTCGGCGCCGTTGAAGGACCTGCTGAAAAAATTCGGCTTCACGGTCGAGAATGTGGCCGCAGCGGCCAAAGAAGCGATGGGAAAGTGAACCGGGCATGAAAATCGTCATCGGATCGGACCACGCGGGGTTCGAGTTGAAGAATGCGATGGGCGACGTCTTGAGGGGGCTCGGCCACGCGGTGCTCGATGTCGGAGCGTTTAATCAAAACCCCTCGGACTATCCGGACTTCGCAGAAGCGGTTGGGCGTGCCGTGCTCGACGGCAAGGCAGAACGTGGTGTACTGATCTGCGGAAGCGGCGTCGGCGCCAGCGTAGCGGCCAACAAACTTGTGGGGATACGTGCGGCGGTGTGCCACGACAGCTATTCGGCGCACCAAGGCGTGGAACACGACGACATGAACGTGCTGGTGCTGGGCTCGCGAATCATCGGCGTCAAATTAGCCGAAGACTTGGTGAAAGCGTTCCTGGGCGCACAGTTCACCAACGAAGAGCGCCACAAACGGCGCTTGGCAAAAATCACATCATTGGAGCAGAAGCGGCAACTCTAAGAAAACGCTGAAGAAACAAGGATTTACGCCGCTGGACCATCCTCGCGGGCGTAGAATAGAAGGAAGAAACGAGTCAGAGCGACCAGTTCGGGCCATTCAAGACTCATGAGAAGTTAAGGAGATCGATCATGACAACCACTACTACCCTACCGAATGCCAGCGCCGTACGAGGCGGAAATCCTTTGCGGGGCTTATTGGCCCACGGCCAGTCCCCGTGGCTCGATTTTATCCGCCGGAACATCCTGCTAAACGGCGATTTGAAGAAGATGATCGCCGACGACGGTTTGCGGGGTATGACTTCAAACCCGGCGATTTTTGAAAAGGCGATTACCGGAAGCGACGATTACAACGACCTGCTGAATGCGCCGGAAGCCAAGAAGCTGAACGCGAAAGGGCTGTACGAACAGATCGCGATTCGCGACGTCCAGACCTCCGCCGATATTTTCCGCAGCGTGTACGACGAAACGAAGGGCCGCGACGGATTTGTCAGTTTGGAAGTTTCGCCGACCCTGGCCAACGACACTCAGGGCACGCTTGAGGAAGCGCGCCGCTTGTGGAAGGCCGTGAACCGCCCGAACTTGATGGTGAAGGTACCCGCAACCAGGGAAGGAATTCCCGCCATCCGGCAGCTCCTTGAAGAGGGGATCAACATCAATATCACGCTGCTGTTCGCGCAGTCGGCGTATGAACAGGTTGCTGAAGCCTACATTTCAGCCCTCGAAGCGCGCGCCGCGAAGGGTCAGGAGGTCAGCAAGATTGCCAGTGTGGCAAGCTTTTTCGTAAGCCGCATCGACACTCTCATTGATGGACAAATCGATGCAAAGCTGAAAACCGAGACTGACGGAAAGAAAAAGGAGCTGCTGACCAGCGTCCAAGGCAAAGTGGCTATCGCCAACGCTCGCAGGACCTACGCGAAGTATCAGGAACTCGTTGGCGGAGCGCGCTGGAAGGCTCTGGAGTCGAAAGGCGCGCATACGCAGCGACTCCTGTGGGCCAGCACCAGTACGAAAAATAAAAATTACCGTGATGTACTGTACGTTGAAGAGCTGATCGGCGCGGACACGGTGGACACGATTCCTCCGGCCACGTTCGATGCTTTTCGGGAACACGGTAAATTGCGCAACAGCTTGACGGAAAATGTCACGGGCGCAAACAAGACGATGGCGGATCTCGAAGCTGCGGGGATTTCGATGAAGGAAGTGACCGATAAATTGATTGCGGACGGCGTGAAACTGTTTGCCGATGCGTTCACGACACTTCTTGCAGCGGTCGAAAAGCATGCCGGGGTGCGTGCGTGAGTGTAAACCGCCTGGCCTACAAGCTGCCGATGGATTTGAAATCGGCAGTGGATGCCTCGCTCGTTGACTGGAAAAACGGCAACAAAGTTGCGCGACTCTGGCAAAAAGATGCCTCGCTCTGGAGCACTGGCGACGAGGGCAACTGGCTCGGCTGGCTTACGATTGCCGACGAGCAACTCGCGAACATCTCTGCCCTGAAACAGCTTGCCGCAGACGTGAAAAAGGCGAAATTCAAGCATGTACTCTTGCTGGGGATGGGCGGATCGAGCCTTTGTCCGGAAGTGCTCCGCATGACCTTCGGCAGAGTCGCCGGCTTTCCCGAACTGCATGTTCTCGATTCCACCGACCCGGTTCAAATCAAAGCCATCGAGAAGAAACTCGACCTCAAGAAGACGCTTTCGATCGTCTCCAGTAAGTCCGGCAGCACGCTCGAACCCAACATCTTCAAGCAATATTTCTTTGAGCGCGTTAAGAAAACCGTAGGCGACAAAGCGGTTGGCGGCCGTTTCATCGCCGTCACCGATCCCGGCTCCAAAATGCAACAGGTCGCCGAAGCGGACAATTTCTGGAAGATTTTTGCCGGCGTGCCGAGCATCGGCGGGCGATACTCCGCGCTTTCGAATTTTGGTATGGTCCCTGCCGCCGCGATGGGGCTGGACCTCAGCAAATTTCTGAAGAGCACCGAAGAAATGGTCCAGGCCTGCGGCGCGAATTCCGCCGCCGGCCAAAACCCCGGCGTCATTCTTGGAACGATTCTCGGCGTTGCCGCGAATCACGGCCGCGACAAAATCACCATCATCACTTCGCCGGGCGTTTTCGATCTCGGCGCATGGCTCGAGCAGCTGATTGCGGAATCCACAGGGAAAGTCGGCAAAGGAATTATTCCCGTGGACCGCGAAAAACTCGCCAAGCCCGCAGCCTACGGCAACGATCGCGTCTTTGCCTATCTCCGACTGGCAAACAAACCCAACAAAGTGCAGGATCGGGCTGTCGCGGAGCTCGAAAAGGCCGGCCAACCCGTCATTCGCATCACATTGCCGAATGTCTACGCACTCGGTCAGGAATTTTTTCGCTGGGAAGTTGCTACCGCGGTTGCCGGATCGATCATCGGCATCAACCCGTTCAACCAGCCCGACGTCGAAGCCAGCAAGATCGAAACGAAAAAACTCACCAGCGAATACGAAGCCACGGGCAGTCTGCCTGCGGAATCGCCGTTCTTTGTCTCGAAAGATGCCAAACTCTTTGCCGACGACAAGAATGCCGCCGCCCTCTCAGGCGGCCATTCGCTCGCCGAAGTTTTGCAGGCGCATCTTTCGCGCATCGGCGCTGGCGACTACTTTGCTGTTCTCGGCTACATCCCCATGAACGCCGAAAACGAAAAAGCCCTCCAAGCCATTCGGCATTCCGTCCGTGATTCGAAGAAGGTCGCGACGTGTCTCGGTTTCGGCCCGCGTTTCCTGCATTCGACCGGACAAGCTTACAAGGGCGGCCCAAATAGCGGCGTCTTTCTTCAAATTACGTGCGACGACCCCTTAGACCTCCCGGTGCCTGGACAGAAATACACATTCGGCATCGTAAAGGCAGCGCAGGCTCGCGGAGACTTCGCCGTATTGGCCGAACGCGGACGTCGCGCATTGCGTGTTCACCTTGGCAAGAACCTGAAGTCCGGTTTGAATGGGCTCGCAAAGGCTGTTCGACAGGCCCTGTGAAAGCGTTTCGCTGCGCCGGGGTTTGAGGCTGGTCTTAGGAGCCTCGAGCGAAACAATTTTTCAAGGTTGTACTTACAGACCCTGATCTAAATTAGATTTTCTTTTCACAATTTGGTTCGGAGGAGCAGACGGAATGCAACTCGGAATGATCGGTCTGGGGCGAATGGGCGCCAACATGGTGCGGCGGCTCCAGAAAAATGGCCATACCTGTGTCGTCTACGATCGCAGTCCCGAAAGTGTGAAGCAGCTTTCGGGCGAAGGCGCGACTGGCGCGAATTCTCTCGACGACTTCGTCGAGAAGCTGCACAAGCCGCGCGCCATCTGGCTGATGGTACCCGCAGCCGTTGTGGATGCTTCGATCAAAGATCTTGTCCCAAGGCTCGATTCGGGCGACATTTTGATCGACGGCGGCAACTCCTATTACATTGACGACATTCGCCGCTCGCAGGAACTGAAGGCCGAAGGAATCCATTATGTTGATGTCGGCACGAGTGGCGGTGTATGGGGACTCGAACGCGGTTACTGCCAAATGATCGGCGGCGAAAACGAAATCGTGAAGCACCTCGATCCTATTTTCAAAACCCTTGCGCCGGGACGAGGCTCGATTGACCGCACGCCAGGCCGTGAGAAAGCCCTCGGTACCGCTGAGGAAGGCTACCTGCACTGCGGCCCAAACGGCGCCGGCCATTTCGTCAAAATGGTCCACAACGGCATCGAGTATGGTCTCATGGCCGCTTACGCGGAGGGCTTCAACATCCTGAAGCACGCCAACGCCGGCAAACATGTCCGCGAAACGGATGCCGAAACGACGCCGCTCCGCTCGCCGGAGCACTATCAATACGACTTCAATCTCGCTGACGTAGCCGAAGTCTGGCGCCGCGGCAGTGTCGTCGCATCCTGGCTTCTCGACCTCACGGCGATTTCTTTCCTCGAACAGCCGACGCTCGAACGCTTCTCCGGCCGCGTTTCGGATTCCGGCGAAGGCCGCTGGACAGTTCTCGCGGCCATCGAATCCACGACACCCGCGCCAGTACTTACCGCTTCCCTGTACCAGCGCTTCACATCGCGAGGCGAAGACGATTTCGCCGGGAAAATTCTTTCCGCCATGCGCTTCCAGTTTGGCGGTCACGTCGAGAAAAAGTCCGGCCACTAAACTTTTGCGGCTCTTGCCGCGGCAGCTCTGCTTTAGGGAAATCAAATGCCTACCCTGCACTCCAACGAACTCCCGCAAAAAGCTTCTCCCTGCGTCATGGTCATTTTTGGCGCAAGCGGTGATCTGACCAAGCGAAAGCTCCTGCCTGCTCTTGTAAATCTTGCCCAAGAAGGATTGCTCTCGCAGCAATTCGCCGTCATCGGCTTTGCTTTTGACCAGATGACCACCGAAGTATTCCGCACAAAGCTGACAGCCGACATGCGGGAGTTTGCTCCTGACTCGCCGAATGACTCGCTGTGGAAGTGGCTCGTCGAGCGAATCTACTACGTTCAGGGCGACTTCGGCGACTCCCGCGCCTACCAGCGCCTGAAAGATCAAATCCTCGCCGTCGAAAAAACTAACAATACTCAAGGCAACCGCTTCCACTATCTCGCCGTTGCACCCGCCTTTTTTTCTCCAATCGTCCGAAAACTCGGAGAAGCCGGCCTCACTCAGGAAACCAACGGCAACTGGACGCGCGTCATCGTTGAAAAACCCTTCGGCCACGACCTCGAGTCCGCGATTCAGCTGAACAAAGAACTCAAAGAGATTCTGAGCGAAAAGCAGATCTACCGGATCGATCACTACTTGGGAAAAGAAACCGTCCAGAACGTCATGGTCTTCCGTTTCGCGAACAGCATCATCGAGCCACTCTGGAACCGCACTTACATCGATCACGTCCAGATTACCGCTGCAGAAACAGTTGGTGTGGAGCACCGCGGCGCATTCTACGAAACCGCAGGTGCGCTCCGCGATATGGTACCCAATCATCTTTTCCAGCTTCTGACCCTCACCGCCATGGAGCCACCCATCTCCTTTGAAGCCGACGCTGTCCGCGATAAACAAGCCGAAATTCTGCATGCGATCCAAATGCCCACACCGGAAGAAGTTTTGCAGAACATGGTGCGCGGCCAATACGGCGACGGCATCATTGACGGCCAGCCCGTGCCTGCCTATCGAAGCGAGCCGCATGTCGCGCCCAATTCCAACACCGAAACTTTCGTCGCCCTGAAACTCAAGATCGACAACTGGCGCTGGGGCGATGTCCCTTTTTACCTGCGCACCGGCAAACGTCTCGCCCGTCGGGTCACGGAAATTGCAATCCGTTTTCGCCGCACTCCATTCATGCTATTCCGCAAGACGCCGATTAAAGATCCGCGCACCAACCAGCTCGTCATTCACATTCAGCCCGACGAAGGGATCTCTCTCCGTTTTGGCGCGAAGGTCCCGGGCTCAATCATGAAGTTGGGGCTCGTCAACATGGATTTCGACTACGCCCGCGATTTCGGCACCTCGCACAGCACAGGATACGAACGGCTGCTGTACGATGGCATGGTGGGCGACGCTACGCTTTTCCAGCGTGCGGATATGGTGGAAGCCGGCTGGAACGTCATTCAGCCGCTCCTCGATGTATGGAAGGCGCTGCCGGCCCGCGGGTTCCCCAACTATCCGTCCGGTTCGTGGGGACCAACGGAAGCCGATGATTTGGTGGAGCGCGACGGCCGCGCGTGGCGCGACATCGAAGCCGAAGAGTTTGGCGCGAAGTGCCCCGCCGCAACCGAAACAAAGCACGCTTAGCGCCGGCAAAGGAATCGTTCCGTGGCTCAATGCACCGCCCAGCTTTTCAACCACTGCTCCGAAATCGCCAGCTATGCGTCAAAGGAAGTGGCGCGCATCGCCGCGGAAGCAGTTTCCGCTCGCGGCACGTTCAGCATCGCTCTTGCCGGCGGCTCCACTCCCAAAATGCTTTATGCACTTCTCGCCGAACATCCCTCGCTGCACAATTCTCTTCCCTGGGATAAAATGCAGGTGTTCTTTGGAGACGAGCGGCACGTCGGTCCGGGCCATGCCGACAGTAATTTCCAGATGGCCTTCGACGCAATGCTTTCCAAAGTTCCGCTGCAGCCGCAGCAGGTTCATCGCATCAAGGGTGAATACCCGGATACAACCCAAGCGGCTGCGGAGTACGAAGAGGAAATTCGCCGCCAGTTCAACTTGCGCGCAGGCGAGTTTCCGCGCTTCGATCTGATTCTGCTGGGCATGGGAAGTGAGGGCCACACGCTCTCGCTGTTTCCTGGAACCAGAGCACTGCATGAAACGCAGCGCATCGTTACCCGCAACTGGGTCGGCAAACTGTACACAGAGCGCGTGACGCTTACGGCTCCGGCGGCGAACGCGGCGGCGAACGTGATGTTCATGGTCACCGGCTCGGACAAGGCCTGCGCCCTGAAAGCGGTTCTCGAGGGCCCGCACGAACCCGAGCAGTTGCCCGCTCAAATGATTCAACCGGCCAATGGGTCGTTGTCCTGGCTGATCGATCAGGCTGCGGGCTCCATGCTCTCGAAAGACATTCTGAAGTAGTTGAACAGGAGAAAGAGGCAAATGGCAACAGCAACAGTCAGCTCGATTCACACTTACCTGGGAGCGAAAGCGGATTCCCTGCTCGGCTTTAATTCGCCGAAAATCTCAAGGGACCGCCTTCATCTCCCCGGTCCCGATTTTGTCGATCGCATCTGGGCACCGTCTGACCGCAACCCCCGCGTCCTGGCCAGTCTGCAGCGAATGTTCAACACCGGCCGGCTCAGCGGCACCGGCTATCTCTCGATTCTGCCCGTCGATCAAGGTATCGAACATTCCGCCGGCGCCAGCTTCGCGAAAAATCCGGACTATTTCGACGGCGAAAACATCGTGAAGCTCGCCATCGAAGGGCAATGCAACGCCGTCGCCTCCACATTCGGCGTGCTCGGCTCCGTGGCGCGTAAATATGCGCACAAGATTCCTTTCCTCGTCAAATTCAATCACAACGAGCTGCTTACCTTCCCTAACAAGGCGGACCAGATCTTTTTCGGCAGCGTCAAACAGGCATACGACATGGGCGCCGTCGCGGTCGGTGCAACGATCTATTTCGGTTCAGATCAAAGCGGCCGGCAAATCGTCGAAGTGAGCCAGGCTTTCGCGCACGCTCACGAACTTGGCATGGCCACCGTTCTCTGGTGCTATCTCCGCAACAACGCTTTCAAAAAAGACAAGGACTACCATGTTTCCGCCGACCTCACCGGCCAGGCCAATCATCTCGGCGTCACCATCGAAGCCGATATCATCAAACAAAAGCTTCCGGAAAATAACGGCGGTTACGCTGCTCTGAACATGGGCGATTCGAGCTACGGCAAATTCGACAAGCGCATCTATACCGACCTCTCGAGCGATCACCCCATCGACCTCTGTCGTTACCAGGTCGCGAACTGCTTCATGGGCCGGGCAGGACTCATCAACAGCGGAGGCGCATCCGGCGCGAACGATTTCGAGGAAGCCGTCTCGACCGCGGTCATCAACAAGCGCGCGGGCGGCACCGGCCTTATTTCCGGCCGCAAGGCATTCCAGCGTCCGATGAAGGAAGGCGTCCAGCTCCTCAATGCCATTCAGGACGTCTATCTCAGCCCCGAAGTCACCATCGCCTGACGCTCGCATATTTTTTTCCCCAGGGGCACGACCCATCGTGCCCCTTTTTGTTGCGGATCCGCGGCAGCCGCCCTCTTCGGTATCAGCCCTGGCGAAATTTCGACCGGCCGTCTCTGGCGTCCCCTCAATTGCGTCCCAAGAACCTTGGTCAACCCTTTTCGGCCCAAAGGCGTCAATTTGCCCTATTCTAAAAATCACTCTGGCGAAAACACATCTCCCGACGGAAAAGGTGTCTCGGTGAAAAAACTCTCTGCGATTGCGGCCGCCCTCCTGATTTTCGCAACCCTTTCAGGCTTCGCCCAGAACTCGGCCCACGACGAAGGCGGGCGCATCCTCGGCCTGGAAACCGCTTGGAACCACGCCGTCGAGTCCAAGGATACGAAGGCCCTGGACCAGCTTCTCGCCAACACTTTTGTCGCCGTCGAAATCGACGGAAGTGTCTACTCCAAAAGCGAATTCCTCGCCAGCATCAAAGCCCCCGAATACCAGCCTTCGCAAGCCGTCAACGAACAAATCAATGTGCAGGTTTACGGTAACTCCGCCGTTGTCGTCGGCATCTTTCGCATCAAGGGTACCGAAAAAGGTAAGCCCTACGTCCACCGCGAACGCTTCATTGATACCTGGATCAAACGCGACCAGGGCTGGCAATGTGTCGCCAGCGCTGCCACTCTTATCACCGCCAAATCGTGAGCGTCGCCCGGTTTCATAGGGCCGGGGCGTACCGGTCCCGACTCTTTCGAAAATCCGGCATCCTCTGCTTTTTGGAGTGCGGCAACCCTGCTGCCGTTTTCCCGGCAACCGCTCGAAAGTAAAAGACGCCTCGCGTTAAGACCTCTCTTCTCCTCTATATCGTATAACCTTTCGTGCAACCATTCGGCACTCTTTGTATCTGATGAAATGACCACAACGAGGAGGAACCATGGGCAATCGGCTCGCAGGAAAAGTCGCGGCAATTACCGGAGGCAGCCAAGGAATCGGCCTGGCCATCGCGCAGCGATTTGCGCAGGAAGGCGCAGACATCGCATTCTGCTATCGCTCAAACAAACCGGGAGCGGAAGCAGCTGCAGTCGAAATCCAAAAACTCGGCCGCAAAGTCGCCGCTCTTCAATATGACGTCGGCAGGGTCGATGACGGCCAGAAATTCATCGCCGACACCGTCGCGCAGTTCGGCAAGGTCGATATCCTCGTCAACAATGCCGGCATCGAGCGGCGCGCCGACTTCTGCGATGCCACCGAAGCCGACTTCGACGCCGTCCTCAACGTCAACCTAAAAGGCCTCTTTTTCATCACGCAAGCCTTCGTGAAACATCGCATGGCTGCTAAAGCCGGTGGGAAAATCATAAACATCAGCTCCGTCCACGAAGAGCTGCCCTTCCCTCACTTCACGTCCTATTGCGCCAGTAAGGGCGGAGTCAAAATGCTCACTCGCAACCTGTCCATCGAACTTGCCCCGCTCGGCATCACCATCAATTCCATTGCTCCCGGCGCCATCGAAACTCCCATCAACAAGAATCTCCTCGACAATCCAGTCAAACTGAACTCGCTTCTCGAAAATATTCCACTGAAGCGCCTCGGCACCCCCGATGACGTTGCCTCCATGGCCGTCTTCCTCGCCTCCGAAGAATCCAGCTACGCCACAGGCACAACCTTCTTCGTTGACGGCGGCCTGACCTGGAACTATCAGGAGCAATAATCCTGCTCTCCTGTTCCACAGCTACCGTGGCCAAAGCCAGCCAAACGTTCCCGCGGTCAGCAAACTGTACACAAGCCCATCCACAACCTCTTTGATCGTCACACTCCAGGTCTGGCCTTTCCAGATGGCGTTCGTCAGGTTCCCTAAACCGTAGCCGAGGAATGCTGCGGCACCCGCAACCCGGAAGACCGCCAGGTACGGCGCGCCAGGAGCGACCGTACGCCCTTCTAAGTAGGCCACAAAGATGCCAATCAGAATGCAATATGCAAACCACTTCGCCAGGTACTTGGGCATCGCGGGCGGGCCGCTGGGAATCACGGTCAGCGTCCCGACCGGTCCTTGCTTGTATTTTTCCTGCGAAGCGGGTGACCTCATGTCTTTATGCGTGCAGTAGGGGAAAACGTACATCCCTCGCTTCAAGTTCGCCGCACGCAGCGTGGCGAGCAGCTGGTCCTCTTCAGGGAGCTGCTGGTAATCGCTGCGGTGATACGGCAACAGCATGTGCATGATCGAGCTGGCAACGAAGACGATAACCGCCGACAACAGGATGGGGAGCCAGAGGGATGTGAGAGCAACCATGCGTGGTCTCCTGTTACGTTTGAAATGCGGATGGATTCCGAGTTTCTCGCGCGAGAGTATCCCGCGGCCAGAGTCACCGTCAAGCGTCCCGTTCGTCGGGCGCTCCGCGCGCAGCCTTTGCTTTCACTCAACTGTTTCCTTACTTCTTCACCACCGCCACCGCATCCACCTCGATCAACCATTCCGGCCGCACCAGCCTCTTGACCACCACAAACGTGCTCGTCGGAGGATTCGCCGTGTTCACATATTTGTCGCGAATCTCGCGTACCGCAGTGATCTGCGAAGGGTCGACGCTTTCCGCACAATAGTAATTCAGCTTGACCACATGCTTAAAGTTCCCGCCCGCCGCTTCGACTGCAGCTTTCAGGTTCTCGAACACCTGCTGCACCTGCGCGCGAAAATCGTCTTTGCCCACCAGCGTCCCGCCACGGTCTTGTGCCACCTGTCCCGCGATGAACACGATCTTGCCATCGCTGATCTCTGCCACCTGCGAATACCCCGCCGTCGGCTTGGCCAACGTGTCCGGATTGAAAATGCGCACAGCATCAGGCTCCTTGCCTTGCTTGCTCTCCCTGCTCTGCGCAGCTTGACCGGCCGTCCGATCCTGCGCACCACAGATCGGTCCGCACACCAAAGTGCCTCCTAGCACCGCAAGAATCGCGAATTTCATGAATCCTCCTGTAGCGGGTATTCGAATTCCCGCGAACATTGTATTCGTTCCGCGCTCGGGAATGCTTCCGCCGTTTTCTCCTTCGGGCATCGGAGATCAGGTGTCAATCCCGGCCCACGACGCAGATCTCTAATGGAAACAACTCAAAAATTCAATCGCTGGTGCAGTGGCTTCGCAAGAGCAACCAAGGGAAAATAGTAGAAGGAGGAAGTTTTATGCCAAAGAAAGCCGCTGCCACCACAACAACGCCAAAGCCGAGCAAATCGCGTGCCGCAAAAACCGCCGCTGCGACCCACGACGAAATCGCTCTGCGCGCCTACCACATCTTCCTCGAGCGCGATGGCGCTCCCGGAAACCCTTACGAAGACTGGACTCGCGCCGAACGCGAACTCCTTGAGGAATCAAGCAAGCCCAAATCGCGCCGCAAATCCAAAGTCGTCTCCATCGCCGCCTAGCCGGCGCGGCTTCTGTGGCGGCCGCCTTCTGCAACCGCCGTGGAATTCCCGGAAAATACCCGTCCCTCCATCGTTGGCCATGCCGTACGCCAGCTGAAACGAAAAGGGCGGTGGGTTTTTCTTTGGTGGTTAACAGCAGTAAAGTTCGACTAGGCTCGGGTCAGCGTCGCCGCTCGCGCAGCTTCGAGCAGCTGCCGGGCATTTTGCTTCGCATCTCCGTGGCCAAACACAGCGTTCCCGGCAACCAGCAGTTCCGCGCCCGCTCGGACGATGTCGGCGACAGTATCCAACCCCACGCCGCCATCCACTTCGATCCTAAAATCCAGGCCTTGCTCGTCGCGGATGCGCGCCAGTTGCTGTATTTTCTTCAGCGAGTTTCGGATGAATTTCTGACCGCCAAATCCGGGATTCACGCTCATCACCAGCACATGGTGCACAAGGTCCAGCACGTCGGTCAGCGTGTCCACCGGTGTCGCGGGATTCAGCACCACGCCCGCTTTGCAGCCGTGGTCCGCAATATGATGCAGTGTGCGATCCAGGTGCACGCAAGCTTCCTGGTGCACGGAGATCCACGTCGCGCCCGCTTCCGCAAACTCCGGAATAAATTCATCCGGGTTTTCGATCATCAAGTGGCAATCGAAAATTGTTCCGGGCAGTGCTTTTCGCAGCGAGGCAACAACCGGCGGACCCATCGTGATGTTCGGCACGAAGTGCCCGTCCATGATATCCACGTGCAGCAGCGTTCCGCCACCTTCGATGGCCTGCCTGGCGTGCTCGGCCAGATTCGCAAAATTCGCGGAGAGAATCGACGGGGCAAGTTCGATCGTGCCTGGCAAGATTTGTGCTCCTGGTACTTCCTCGGCGCTGCGCTGAATGATTATACGCAGAACGCGGCATTTAACGGGTACTTCCAACAGAGCCGGATATATCGCCAAACAAGAAAGGAAGCGGCGCGCGTTTGCGGCTGCTCTCCACGCACAATTCGAGAGTGTACATCAGGCGCAGAGCTTCATCGAGCGTCACCGGCGCCGTCGCGTGGGCTTCGATCGCGTCGCGCACTTGCGCATAGAAGTCGCGATAGTCGCCGCGCTTTGTCGGCACCCTCTGGTGCGTCAATTCTCCGCCGTTCCACAGCGTCATCGTGCCCCAATCTTTTTCCGGCTCGACTCCCCAATCTTCTCCACTCGCAGGGTGTCCCGCGCGCAGCAGCGCTTCTTGAGGATCGAGCGCATGTTTCACGTACACGCCGCGCGTCCCTTGAATCCGATAGTGGGGCCGCGGATCGGGCGCAAGCATGCTCTCTTCAAGAACCGCGCGCATCCCGTCTTTGTAATAAAAGGTCAGGTCGAACGCATCGTCGGTTAGGCTGCCTTCGCGTTCAACGCGAATGTCCGCCAGCACACTTTCCGGTGGAGGAAAAAGCTGCAGCGCCTGGTCCACCAGGTGCGGCGCAAGGTCGAAAAAGACGCCGCTGCCCGGCGCCGGCTTTTCTTTCCAGGAATTCGTTCTGATCTGCGGCCTGCAGCGGTCAAAAGCGGACTCAAAACGGACGATTTTGCCGAGCGAACCTTTCGCTAGCAACTCCCGCACGGTCCGGAAATCACCATCGAACCGGCGGTCCTGATACACCGTGAGCACGCGATCGTGCCTGCGCGCCAGGTCAACAAGCTCGCTCGCTTCGGCGAGCGTGTTGGTGAATGGCTTGTCCACAACCACGTGACGCCCTGCTTCGAGACACCTCTTCGCGAACGGAAAATGTGTTTGGTTCGGTGTGGCAATGGCAACCAGCGAAATCGAATCGATCGCCAGCAACTCTTCGAGGTCGCGAACGATTTTTACGTTCGGGTACGCTTCCTGCGCGGAAGTTCCGCTGCGCTGTACAACCGCAGCCAATCGCAACCCGGGGACGGCGTGAATAATCGGGGCGTGAAACGCGCGTCCCGCGAGTCCAAAACCGACAAGGCCGACATCAATCATTCAGTCGTCTCCATTGCGCGAAGAGTCCGGCTCCGGCAAAATGCCACGATGTCCTCGAAAACGCAAATCGCGGCGCTTGCGCCGTCTGGATCGCAAAGCACAATTTTCTACCTGCTTTGCGCCGGTTTTGTTCTCAACGGAATTGTGATCTGTCTGATCGGTCCGATCCTGCCGGTCTTCCGGGATAAATGGGGACTCGATGACGGCCGCGCCGGGCTTTTTTCCACCATTCAATTTTCGTTTTCCCTCGCGGGCGTGCTGATTTCGAGCCCCCTGGTGACGGCAAGGGGGTTCAAGCCGGCAATCACGCTGGGGTTGGCGATGCTTGGAATTGGTTTTGCCCTGCTGAACGCGCCGACATTTTTGCTGGCGCTCGTGGCCTGTGCGACTTACGGCCTGGGCTACGGGTTTGCGACTCCGGGCACCAACCTGTGGGTTGGCGAGTCTTATGGAGAGCGCCGCGCTTCCGCGCTCAACCTCATGAATCTGGCGTGGGGCGCCGGCGCGATTTCTTCTGCGCCGCTGGCCATGATGGCTATTCGTGAATCGCGGGTCACGCTGCTTCTCTATGTTGTGGGAGCGATCTGCCTGGGGCTGGCGGTTTTTCTGTTCCGGATGAATTTCGGAAAGCCGCCGCAGGAAGAGGTGCCTGTCGCAGCGGCGGAAAATTCCAAGGTCGCGGGCACCGGCGTGGCCATTCTGCTGGGCATTTTGTTTTTCGTCTACGTGGGCACCGAAGTTGGCACGTCTTACTGGGCCGCGACGCATGCGCAACGCGCGGCAAGCTGGAGCACGAACACGTTCACGCTGGCGCCGATGTTTTTCTTTGCGGGGCTTCTCGGCGGGCGCGGAGCGGCGGCGGCGATTCTGCTTCGCCTGAAGGAAACGACGGTTGCTGTCGGAGGAATCCTGCTTGCCGCCGCGGGCGAACTTCTTTTTCTGTCCGCGCATTCTGCGGTCGCACTTTTCGCTGGAGCATTTTTTGCGGGACTAGGTCTGGCGAGTCTGTACCCGATTTACATCGCCTGGCTTTCGAAGTGGTTTGGTGCGCGCGCACGAAAAGTCGGCGGCGTCATGTTTGCGCTGGCCGCGGGAGGTGCTTCCACGATGCCCGCGTTGGTCGGCGTCGTTTCGCGTTACTCCGACAGCTTGCGCATCGGATTGTTTGTGCCGCTAGCCGGCTGTGCGGTTATGCTGACCGTAGTGGCGCTACTTCGTCCCAACTCTCGCGGCTGAGCTGTTTTTGTTCTCGAAGTTGTCCGCAGTCTGTTTGGGCGGCTGCGTCATTTCCATCGCCCAGATCGCCGCCGGGCGCATGTACATCGACGCTCGGTAATTTCCGGTGATGTCCCAGGCTTCCGGCGTGCGGAACCAGTAGCCCTTCGTTTCATAGCTCACGTGATAGATGCCCCAGGCAGTTTGAAAAGCTTCCTTCTTCATTCCTTCACCAAGCATGAACCCGGCGAGCGCCAGCGTCGTGCCGGTCCACACCTCCTGAACTTGTTCGTTTGTTTTGATCAGAGTTCCGTCGGCCGCGATGCCGTTTACCGCGCCCATTTCGCCATTCGCAAATTTCATTACGTTGTTGTCGTAGATGGCCTTCAGTGCCTTGCTCCGCATTTCGCCCGGCACGATGTCGCCCAGGCCGGTCATGTCCGCATACCACTGTCCGGCAAGCTGGTCGGCCTGAATGTTGTCCTTGTATTCGCTTTCCGTGTCATAGCGGAAATAGGTACCGTTCCACAGTTTGTTGATATAGCTTTTCTGTCCTTTGTCGAACAGCCCCTGATAGTGCGCTGCGGCTTTTGCGTCGCCAAGAGCTTTCGCGATTTCCTCCGCGGCGCGCAATGAGGCAAGCCACAAGCTTCCCGAGTAGGCACTGTCGCCTCGCACCACCCATTCGTCATAGGTCTGGTCCGGATAGCCGTCGTTGTCCGGAACGCCGTCGTTGTCGCGATCAAATTTTCCAAGGTAGACAAGCGCTTCCTGAATCGCCGGCCACGTGTAGCGCAAGAATTCCTTGTCTCGGCTGCCTGTCAGCACGAAGTCGCGGTAAATCATCAGCACGAATTTCGAATTGAGATCTTTCCAGCCGTTGGTATCCTGCCAGCTGAATTGATTCACCTGGAAAAACGGGTCCTCTGCCGGCACCCCCATGTCGTGCGGCACCGCGCCCCTGGTCTTGCGCTCGCGAAAGGCAGGCTGACCTGAATGGACCGACTTCCAGACCCAGGCCATGCGGTCTTTCATATCCTTCGGCACGGTGTCCGCGAAGTCTCGCAGCACCTGCTTATCGAGGTCCGGCCAGAATTTCGCCAGCGGCATCGATCCGTAGAAGCGGACGTCCAATGTTTCGAAATATGGGTAGTCGAAGCACTCCATAAAGGAATATGTCGCGGGAGTTTTCCCGCCGGTGCCCACCGGACGCCCCCACAACGATCCGCCATCGGCCAGTACATACAGTTCGTTGAAAAGCATGCCGCGATACCACAGCGGTTTCGTTTCGTCGCTTACGTAGGGTGCCTGCCAGGCATCAATTGCCTCGCTCCACTTTTCCGCGTTCAGCAGTCCGTCGCGAGCAATGCTCCACGCGTTCTGCCCGTTTGTTCCGTAAAAGTCGGTGTACCGCCGATTCCACTTTCTTCCGGAGCCGAACTCCGTCACCGGCAGGTCCCACGACACAACCATGGGTATGATCTTTTTTTCGCCGGGTGCGAGCGTGAATCTGACCGCAATGGCTCCCGCCAGCGGCTCTCCGCTGCTCAGCCACGGCGCAGTTCGGTCGGAGAGGACACCGTCTTTCGCAAAGGCGTTCCAGACGTCGCTGCCATCGCTCTGCGGCGAGAAAGTCGTTACGTATGAGACTTCAACACCCGGCGACGCCAGGGCCGCGATGGTCAACTGCCCGTCCCACGCGCTGAGCTCTTTGCTCCCACGATTGCGTTCGAAGACGATGCCCTTCATGGTTTCGCTTCCCAAATGCTCGGAGCTATAGCGGTTGAAATTTCCCTCGTTGAGTCCGGCGCTGAAATCCCGGCCATAGCCCCGCGTCCACCCGAGCATGTTGGTCCAGGAAAGCAGCACGCTGACTGTAATTTTCTTTTTAGTGGGATTCTCCGCATGCCAACGGTACACCGCGACCGGATAGCTGGTCTCCTTGTAATTGTTCGGCAGCACCGGTGAAAACTGTTCGAGAGTGAGGTGCGCAGGAAATTTGTCCCAGCGGTAGTCGAACCACGACTTCGGGTACAGCGCGGCATAGTCTCCCGCACCGACCGGATAGTCCCAACTCCAGCTCTTCAGCGCGTCCCCTTCGGGGTGGCCGGTGAAGAGGACTTTCGCCGTGCCGTTTGGTTGGTCTTCGGCTTTCTGAAACATTGCAAATTGGTTCGCCCAAACGGTCTGAAACTTGTGAACTCCAGGCTGGAGGTGCCATCGCGAAAAATCACCGCGATAACTCCGCGAAAATGTGCCGGCGCCAAATCCGCCGACCGCTGCGCCCTGCCAATAGCCGTCATCGATATGGCCGGGGCCCAGCGCAGGTTTGCTTGTGCCGGCGTTCGGCAGAGGCTGGCCGATCGGGCGCCGCCAAGCAGCTTTTGGAATGTCGTCAGAGAAAGCGGTGGAAGCCGCAGCGAAGAACACGAACGCGCAAACAGCGGCAAGCAATCCTCGACGAAACTTCATAGCGCCTCCCGGACAAGGCAATGGGCAGACGGAAGCTGCCCAAGGTGAAGCGGTGACTTGAGGTAAATGGTATAGAAAATCGTTATTCTAGGCAAGTCCAACCTGTTCGGCTTTTACCTTACCGTTCTACGTTTTTAGCTGCTTTTCATGAGTTCGCTGTTCCGCGCGTTTGCCGCAGGCCGGCGAGCGGGTTATTCTCTGCGCGTGCGAAAAGCTTCTTCCAGCCAGTCCTCGCCCACGACCGGGCTCCTTCTGGGCCTGGTGCTTACCCTCGCCGCCGTTCTGGTCTATTCGTTCTACACACGCAGTCAACTCACCGGACTACGCGCGCTGCAGAGCGACATGGTGGATCGCAACCGCCGCGACTCGCTGCAACTTCTGCGAGTGCAAAATGATCTGAATTCGCTCGGCCTGGCCATGCGAGACATGCTGGATTCGCGCGAACCGTATCCGCTCACCGCCTGGAGCTCGCAATTCCAGAGAATTCGCGAAGACTTGAACGCCGCGCTGAAGCTCGAAGATCAGTTCTCTCCGGCCGCACGCACCGCTGACCAGCGCCAATTTCTCAGCCAGTCCGTCGCCCAATTTTGGGACGCCGTCGACCGAATGTTTGAGCTGGCAGGCTCCGGCAAAGAGAAAGAAGCGCGCGAACAAATTCAGTTTACGCTGCAGGCGCGGCAGGCGGCACTCAGCACCGCGGTGTCGCGATTGTTGGTGCAGAACAACGAAGGCGAGGAACAAGCCGCGGATCAGATTGCGAAAATCTACGACGGCGTTCAGCGGCAGCTTTACGCTCTGCTGGGTGCTACGCTTGTGGCCATCGTTCTAACCAGCGCCTACCTGATCTTCTCAAACCGCAAGATCTTCGCGCGTATCGAACTGCTTTCCGAGCAGCGCAGTGAACTTGCGCAGAAACTGATCCACACGCAGGAGTCCACTCTGCACCACATTTCCCGCGAACTGCACGATGAATTTGGCCAGGTGCTCACCGCTGTCGGCGTCTTGCTAGGCCGCGCGGGCAAGCAGGTTCCCGAAGCTTCGCCGCTGCACACGGACCTGAAAGAAGTTCGCGAAATCGCGCAGTCCACGCTGAACAATATTCGCAGCCTCTCGCAAGCGCTCCATCCCGTTCTGCTCGAAGAGGCCGGCCTGGAAAAGACTCTCGACTGGTATATTCCTATAGCCGAGCGGCAAATGGGCCTTACCTTGCACTACGAAAAATCGGGAACGCCCTTCAGCATAGAGTCAGGAGCGGGGGTGCAGATTTATCGGGTGGTGCAGGAAGCGTTGAACAACGTCAGCAGGCACGCCGGGGTTCAGGAGGCGTGGATTCGCTTGATGTACAAGCCGGATGCATTGACTCTCGAAGTGGAGGATCATGGCAAGGGCATTTCGGCGCACCGAGATGAACGCGGCATCGGGCTGGTGGCGATGCGCGAGCGCGCCGAGCTAATCGAGGGAACCATCGAGTATCTGCAGGCCAACGGACAGGGTACGCTGGTGCGCATGAACGCACCGCGGGAAAAAGTGGAACCGCATGGCGGATAGAATCACGGTTTTGCTGGTGGACGATCACGCCCTGGTGCGGCGCGGCTTTCGGCGCATGCTGGACGACGACGAAACGCTGGAAGTGGTTGGCGAGGCCAGCAATGGCGCCGAGGCGGTGCAACTCGCGGAGAAACTGCAACCTCAGGTCATTGTGATGGATTGCGCATTGCCGGAAATGACCGGGCTCGAAGCCACGCGCAAGATTCTCAAACTGCGACCTGAAACGGCGATTCTTATGCTCAGCATGCATTCGGAAGATACGTTGGTGCGACAGGCGCTCGAAGCCGGCGCGCGCGGCTACGTTTTAAAAAACGCCATGGATCTGGACCTCGCCAACGCCATTAAGGGCGTGGCGGCGGGCAAATCGGTCATTGATCCGCAAGTGAGGAGAGCGGAATCGCTGAAAGGTGAGCGCGACGCGGCGCTCACCAGCCGTGAACTCGAAGTTCTGCAGCATATCGTCGCCGGCAAGTCGAACAAGGAAATCGCCTCCGCGCTCGCTTTGAGCGTGAACACAATCTCCGTCCATCGCGCAAACATCATGGATCGCCTGGGAATTCACAAGACGGCGGAGCTCGTCGTGTACGCGATCCGCAACGGGCTGGTGAATCTGCCGTGAAGCGGCGCACTTTCCTCGAATCCAGCGCTGCGGCCGCGATCGCTACTCTCCTTCCCTGGCGTGCGCTCGAAGCGAACGCTGGGCCCGATGCCTCGTTCCAATTGAAGGATGTCACGGCGCATGCAGGAATCGAATTTCGCCACAACAGCGGGGCATTTGGCGGGAAGCTGCTTCCTGAAACCCTCGGCTCCGGTTGTGCGTTCCTCGATTACGACCGCGACGGCTGGCCCGACATCTTGCTTGTGAATTCCATGGATTGGCCCGGACACAAACGCGGCCGGTCCACGCTGAAGCTTTACCGAAACAATCGTAACGGCACGTTTAGTGACGTAACCCGCGCCGCCGGCCTGGACGTTGAACTCTATGGCATGGGCGTTGCGGTCGGCGACTACAACAACGACGGCTTCCCCGACATTTTGATCACTTGTGTCGGGCAGAATCGTCTTTTTCGCAATACCGGCAAAGGTACTTTCCGGGATGTCACGAAGCTCAGCGGACTCGCGGGACGCCAGGCGTTCAGCACTTCAGCGCTCTGGTTTGACTACGATCGCGACGGCTATCTTGATCTCTTCGTCTGCAATTATGTGAACTGGTCGCCGGAGCACGACGTTTTTTGCAGCCTGGACGGAAAAAATAAATCGTATTGCACGCCCGAGGCATATCGCGGCGAGACTTGCTGGATGTTTCGTAATCGCGGCAATGGGACGTTTGAAGACGTCACAGCCGCCAGCGGAATTTTTGATACCAGCTCCAAGTCCCTCGGCGTAGCCATGCTTGACTTCGATCAGGACGGCTGGCCCGATCTATTCGTCGCCAACGACACTCAACCCAACAAACTTTATCGCAATCTGCGCAACGGAAAATTCAAGGACGCCGCCGTCGAAGCTGGCCTGGCCTTCAGCGCCGAGGGCAAAGCCCGCGCCGGGATGGGAGTCGACGTTGGCGACTTTGAAAATTCCGGGCGGCCTGGAATCGCCATCACCAATTTCGACAACGAAATGGTCGGGCTCTATCGTTCGCCTGCTGCAGGACAGTTCGATGACGTTTCGATTGCTGCCGGCGTAGGCGGGCCCTCGAAAACGACTCTTGGTTTCGGTTGCGGCTTTGCCGACCTCAATCTCGACGGGCGACTTGATCTCGTCGTTGCCAACGGGCACATCGACGACACGGTCCGGAACATTCGCGGCAACGTCGGTTACGCTCAGCCGCCCCATCTTTTTCTGAATCTTGGAAAGGGAGAATTTCGAGATGCAGCCGGCAGCATCGGTGGCGACTTCGCCGCTCCCCGCGTCGGCCGTGGACTTGCCTTTGCCGACTTCGATCGCGATGGCGACGTTGACTTGCTGCTCACCACGAACAACGGGCCGGCCTATCTTTTTCGCAACGACGTCAGTTCCGGGAACCGCTCGCTGCGCTTGCGCCTGACGGGAACAAAATCCAATCGCGATGCCATCGGGGCAGTCGTCCGGACGTATCACGGCGGCGAAAGCCAGATGCGAATGGTGCGCGGCGGCTCGAGCTATCTCTCCCAGTCCGAGCTAGCGCTTACTTTTGGCGTGGGGCAGGCCGACCGTGTCGATCGCCTGACGGTAGATTGGCCGAGCGGAGCGAGCCAGGAATTCAAAAACTTATCGCTTCGAAAAGAATTTGAAATCAACGAAAACAAAGGACTTATTCCATAAACGCGATTCCTAGTATGTTTCGGTTATTGTGCTTGTTTCGGTCTGACCCTATAAAGGGCGTCAACCAAGTATCACGCGCTGCCCGAATCTTTGAGTCTTATGACACCTCGGGAGCACCCCTTAACGACGCGGTCGGATACCCCAAACTAATCCGGCCGCGTTCGCTTTTATGGGGGATGCGCGAGTCGAAAAATCTGTTTGCCGGGGTACACGGGGAATGATCCGCAGGCGGGCCGCACTACTGGTTCTTCTCACGCTTTCCGCGATTTATCTTTATGCATTTCCGGCGGCAACGATCATCTATGGAGCCGGTGTATTGCTCCACGTGGGAGTCGGGATTGTTCTGGCCGTCTGGTTGATCCCGATTCTGCGACAGGCGTTTCGCGATTGTCCGCTGGAGATCCGCTGTGGCTGGGTGTTGATCAGTGCGGGAACGCTGGTCGGCCTGGCGCTCATCAAGATCGGAACGCCGCATCGGTTTCGCACCTGGCTCTATCTTCACATCACCTTCTGTGCGATCGGTGTGCTGCTTGTCGGAACTCACTGGTTGGCGGAGCACGGCTGGTTCGGCAAAGGTTCTTGGGGCAGGGCAACAAGTTTCTTGGTGTTGGCGCTGGTGATGGGCGGTATCGCCGCAGGTTCGTGGTGGACGCGCAGCGTCCCATGGAAGAACAACTATCGCGTGGTGAACCCCAGGATGCCCGCCGAGACGATGGATGGCGAGGGCGACGGACCGAACGGCAAGTTCTTTCCGAGCTCGGTACAAACCGTCGACGGGAAAAACATCCCCGCAAAATACTTCATGCAATCGCAGGCTTGTGAGCGCTGCCATCAGGATATCTATAAACAGTGGTACAGCTCGGCGCATCACTTCTCTTCGTTCAACAATCAGTGGTATCGCAAGAGCATCGAGTACATGCAGGACGTCGCCGGCGTCAAAGCTTCGAAGTGGTGCGCGGGTTGCCATGATCCGGCCCTGCTGTTCAGCGGCATGTTCGATACGCCGGTTCGCCAACTCGTGAACACCCCCGCGGCGCAGGCCGGCTTGAGCTGCATGATGTGCCACAGCATCGTCAAAGTGAAAAGCACCATGGGACAGGGCGATTTCGTACTGGAGTATCCGAAGCTTCACGAACTGGCCGCCAGCGAAAATCCCGTGATGCGCACGCTGCACGACTTCATGGTGAAGATCAATCCGGAGCCTCACCGGCGGACTTTCCTGAAACCCTTTATGCGCCAGCAGACCGCGGAATTCTGCTCGGGCTGCCACAAAGTTCATCTCGATGTTCCCGTGAACCGTTACCGCTGGGTTCGCGGTTTCAACGAGTACGACAACTGGCAGGCGAGCGGGGTCTCGGGGCAGGGCGCGCGTTCTTTTTACTATCCCGCGAACTCCATGATGTGTGGAGACTGTCACATGCCGTTGCAGCCTTCCAAGGACGAAGGCAACATCAGTGGCTTCGTGCACTCGCATCGCTTTCCGGGTGCGAATACGGCGGTACCTACGGCAAACGGCGACGCCGAACAACTCTTGCACAGCGTGAAGTTCCTGCAGGACAAGCAAGTGACGGTCGACGTGTTTGGAATTTCGCCCGCGGGTAAGGAAATGGAAGCGGCTCCTGGCGCGGTGACCACCGGCCAGGAGCTCTCCACCACGTTTGCAGTGGGCGAGGAGGCAGACGTTGCATCGCCCAAAGGTGCGGCGGGAGAGGCGCGGCCCATCACTGCGCCCCTCGGTCGCGTCGGGGCCTCGGTCCGCCGAGGCGACGATTACCTTGTGGACGTGGTTGTCCGCACGCGCAAAGTCGGCCACTTTTTTCCGGGTGGAACGGTCGACGCGTTCGACGTGTGGCTGGAATTGCAAGCAACCGACGACAAAGGCCAAGTCATCTACTGGAGCGGAAAAGTGGAGGATGACGGCAAGGGTCCGGTCGAGCCGGGCGCGCATTTCTATCGCTCACAGCAGATCGACGCGCACGGGAATGTCATCAATAAACGCAATGCGTGGTCGAATCGCGCCGTGGTTTACGTGCACTTGATTCCGCCGGGTGCAGCGGACACCGTGCATTACCGGGTGCACATTCCGGAAAATGCAGGCGACAAAATTAATCTTCACGCAAAGCTCAACTACCGCAAATTCATGTGGTGGAACACGCAGTTCTCCTATGCCGGTGTAGAAGATCCGATGCAACCGAAAGGAGCCACCACTCCCGATTACGACGACCGCAAGTGGGCCTTCCACGGTGATATTTCGGGAGTCTCAGGCGCGCTGAAGAAGATTCCGGACTTGCCCATTATTACCGTAGCTGAGGACACGAAATCCGTTGCGGTGCTGCCGAAAAAGAGCGCTGTGCCCGCACCAAACGCGCCGGCGATCAAGGAAGACTGGATGCGTTGGAACGATTACGGCATCGGATTGTTTTTGCAGGGCGATTTGAGGGGCGCCGAAGCCGCGTTTCGGAAAGCGACCGAAGCCGATCCCAAAAATTTCGACGGCTGGGTGAATATCGGCCGCGTGCGAACGCAGGAAGGCGATACCGCGACGTCGTTCCAGGTTTTGGATAAAGCGCTTTCGCTCAAACCTGATCTCGCCCGGGCAAATTATTTCTACGCGCGCAACCTGAAGGAAGAAGGCAGGTACGACGACGCGATTGCGAAATTGCAAAGCGTGCTGAAGCAATATCCGCGCGATCGTGTCGTTCGCAACGAACTGGGCCGCATCTACTTTCTCGAGAAGAAATATCAGGACGCCGTGACGCAATTTGAGTACACGCTGACCATCGATCCGGAAGATCTGCAGGCTCACTACAACCTGATGCTCTGCTACAACGGCCTGGGCAACGAAGCACAAGCTGAAGCACACAAAGTGCGCTACTTGCGGTTCAAGGCGGATGAATCGGCGCAGGCCATCACCGGGCCGTACCGGCAGAATCATCCCGAGGACAACACGGAGCGGCAAGCGATTCACGAACACGTTTCGGTGGCGCTGAACGCGCCGGGCGCGGCGAGGTCCGGGAAGAAAGCGGCGATTGTGCGGAACCCGCGAACGCCGGGCGCGGCAAGCAGCGGCAGGGATTGATTTTTCAAAAAAGCATGCCTAAGGACTGACTCGATGACCTGGATCAAAACTGTCTCGATGCGGGACGACGAGCGCGTGAAAGCCGCGATCGAAGCGCAACGGAAGTTGTATCCGCAGGAGTACGCCGCGCCGGTGCCTGCGGTGGACCACGGCGGGGAAGCGGGAATTGTTGCTTCGCACAGTCTTTTGCCGGAGGTGCTGTTTCATTCCTTCTCCGCGTTTGGCGCGATGATGGCCCCGGACCTGCCGCTCGCGCGCAGGCAGCATGAAATGATCGCGACGATTGTCTCGGTCACGAACCGATGCCACTATTGAATCGAATCGCACGCAGAGTTTCTGCGTAGAGTGACGTTGGACGATTCGCTGATCGCGGCGCTGCGCCGCGACTACCGCACCGCGCCGATCACCGAGCAGGAACGCGTCATGTGCGATTACGTTGTGAAGCTGACGAAGGATGCGGTGCAATGCAGCCCGGAAGATTTGGATAGACTGCGCTCCGCTGGTTTTGACGACAAAGGAATTTTGCAAATTACTTTGATTGCGTCGTGGTTCAATTACATCAATCGCGTCGCCGATGCTCTGGGCGTCGGCCGCGACAATCCTTCGGAGAAACCTTGAAGAAACTTGCCGCGGTCTGCGCTTCATTCCTGCTGTCCTTTTCCTTTCTGAGTTTTCCCGACGTTCAAGCGCGGTCCATCGCAAACGCCCAGGGCGCCGAAGCCGGCGTGACGTTTCAGGACGTCACCGCGAAAGCAGGCATTCGATTCGTTCACAACACCGGAGCGTTCGGAAAAAAGTATCTGCCGGAGACAATTGGGCCGGGCGTGGCATTCATAGATTACGACAACGACGGGTGGCCGGACATTTTCCTGGTGAATGGAACGGATTGGCCGGGGCACGGTCAGAAACATACAACGCCCAAGCTGTATCACAACAATCATGACGGAACGTTCACCGATGTTACGCACAGGGCCGGACTCGATGCGGAGATGTACGGCATCGGCGTAGCGGTCGGTGATTACGACAACGACGGCTATGACGATTTGTTTATTACTGCGTACGGACAGAGCCGGCTGTTTCGCAACAACGGAAATGGAACGTTCAGCGACGTCACGCAGAAGGCCGGGCTGGCCGGAGTGAAAGAGTTCAGCACCAGCGCGGCCTGGGTCGATTACGACAAAGACGGCAAACTCGATCTGGTGGTTGGAAATTACGTGCAGTGGTCGCCGGAGACGGATCTCTATTGCACGATGGACGGGAAAAACAAATCGTATTGCACGCCAGAATCGTACAAAGGCACTTCGGTTCGTTTGTGGCACAACAATGGGAACGGGACCTTTTCCGACGTGACGCAAAAAGCGGGACTCGGGGAACCAAGTTCCAAAACGCTGGGCGTTGCGATGCTGGACTACGACAACGATGGCTGGCCCGACTTGCTTTTTTCCAATGATACCCAGCCGAACAAGCTCTATCGCAACAACGGCCCGGACAAAGGCGGCAACGTAACGTTCACCGAGAAGGCTGTCGTGGCGGGCGTGGCGTTCAGCGAAGACGGCGTGGCTCGCGCGGGAATGGGCGTGGATACTTCCGATTACGACCGCAGCGGAAACACCAGCCTGATGATCACCAATTTCTCCAACCAGATGATTTCTCTCTATCACAACGAGGGCAAAGGCCTTTTCGTGGACGAAGCGCCACGCAGCGAAGTGGGCCGCGCTTCCCTGCTCACCCTCGGGTTTGGATGTTTCTTTTTCGACTACGACCTTGACGGCTGGCCGGATATTTTGGTGGCGAACGGCCACATTGATCCGGACATTCAAAAGGTGCAGGTTAATGTGAAGTTCGCGGAGCCGCCGCATCTTTTCCGAAATCTGGGCAGGGGAAAATTCGTGGAGGTTACCAAGTCGGCGGGTGCGGAATTTTCCGCCGCGCGCGTCGGGCGGTCGGTGGCTTACGCGGACGTTTTCAACAATGGGCGCCTGGACGTTCTTTTCTCGACTAACGGCGGCTCGCCGCTTCTTTTTCGGAATGTCGTCAAGGGAAATGCAAATCACAGCGTTCGGTTGAAGTTGGTGGGCACAAAGTCAAACCGCGATGGAATCGGCGCGGTCGTTCGCCTTACCTCGCAGGAGGGTTCGCAAACGCAAATGCTGCGCAGCGGGTCGAGCTATCTCGCGGCGAACGAACTCGTGCTGACGTTTGGATTAGGTGCTGCCGCCAAAGCAGATGCGGTCGAGATCCGCTGGCCGAGCGGCGCGGTGGATCAGTTGACGGCGGTGAACGCCGGGCAGACAGTGACGGTCACCGAAGGCAAGGGCGTCACCAAAGCCGTACCCTCCGCGGCAAAGTAAGAGCAAGGCGCGGGAAGGAAAGCGCCATGTGCGCCTTCTCCTCTAAACGATTGGGAAGACGAGATGGAGAAGGAAGGTCGTTCGGAGCCCAATGAAGGTTCAGCGGGCCATCGGACACGGGCTTTCGACGTCCGTTCCGGCGTGACAACCAGTGGCAGAAGGCGTCTATCTCTCTGCAGGCAATTCATCCGAACAAGCTCGCGGATTCCTCCCGTTCCTACTTTACAGACGGCAGATGAGGAGTTCGCGTTCGTAGACCATTTCCTTGGGGAGATGGTCGTGGAGCTCGATGAAGAGCTCTTCGTGGTCGATGACTTCGTGACGCCAGGCGATGCGGTCGAAGCGCTGGAGTTCGTTGAATTTTTCCTCGGAGAAATCGAGGCCGGTCCATTCCATGGCGCAGTAATCAGGCATCCAGCCGATGGGAGTTTCGCGGCCGGGAGCGCGGACGCGGGCGCGATCGACGATCCATTTGAGGACGCGCATGTTTTCGCTATAGCCGGGCCAGAGAAATTTCCCCTCGGCATTTTTGCGGAACCAGTTCACGTGGAAGATGCGCGGAGTGGCGCTTAGCGAGCGCTGCATCTTGATCCAGTGGCGGAAGTAATCGCCCATGTGGTAGCCGCAGAACGGCAGCATGGCCATGGGATCGCGGCGGACCTTGCCAACGGTGCCGGCAGCCGCGGCGGTCATTTCCGAGCCCATGGTCGCCCCGATGTACACGCCGGAACTCCAGTTGAAGGCCTGATAGACAAGCGGCATGGTCGTGGCGCGGCGTCCACCGAAGATGATGGCGTGAAGCGGAACGCCATTGGGATCTTCCCACGCAGGATCGATGGTGGGGCATTGCGAAGCGGGCGCGGTGAAGCGCGCGTTCGGATGCGCGGCTTTCGCGCCGGTGCTCTTTCCAATTTCAGGCGTCCAGCGATTGCCCTGCCAGTCGGTACACTCGGCGGGAGGAGTGTCGGTCATCCCTTCCCACCAGACGCCGCCCTCGGGAGTGAGCGCAACGTTGGTGAAAATGGTGTCTTTCGCGAGAGTAGCCATCGCGTTGGGATTTGTTTTCGCGGAGGTGCCGGGAGCGACGCCAAAGAAGCCGGCTTCGGGATTGAGGGCGCGGAGGGAGCCGTTTTCGTCAGGGCGAATCCAGGCGATGTCATCGCCGACGGTCCACACTTTCCAACCTTCGAATCCTTTGGGAGGAATGAGCATGGCGAAGTTCGTTTTGCCGCAGGCGCTCGGAAATGCTGCGGCAACGTAGGTTTTCTCGCCCTTGGGATCTTCGACGCCGAGGATGAGCATATGCTCGGCCATCCAGCCTTCGTCCCGCGCGATGTTGGAAGCAATGCGCAGCGCGAAACACTTTTTGCCAAGCAACGCGTTGCCGCCGTAACCAGAGCCGTACGACCAGATTTCGCGCGATTCCGGAAAATGGACGATGTACTTTTCCTTGTTGCACGGCCAAGGAACGTCTTTCCGGCCGGGAGCGAGAGGCACGCCCACGGAGTGCATGCAAGGCACGACGCGCGCGCCTTTATCGATTTCATCGAAGACGCGCTGGCCGATGCGGGACATGATGCGCATGTTGACTACAACGTAGGGCGAGTCGGTGAGCTGCACGCCGATTTTGGCCATGGGCGACCCGATGGGACCCATGCTAAAGGGCAAGACGTACATGGTGCGGCCCTGCATGGCACCGCTGAAAAGGCCTTTCAGCTTGCGGCGCATGTCGTAGGGATTTTCCCAGTTGTTGGTGGGGCCCGCGTTGTCTTTGGCGTAAGAGCAGATAAAGGTGCGGTCTTCGACGCGGGCGACGTCGCTGGCATCGGAACGAGCGTAAAAGCAGCCGGGCCAGAGTTTTTCATTCAACTTGATAAAAGTGCCGGAGGCGACCATTTCCTGGCAGAGCTGGTCATATTCGTGTTGCGAGCCATCGACCCAATGGATCTTGGCGGGGCGGGTAAGCTCGGCCATTTTTTCCACCCAGCGAAGAAGGTGGTCGTTCTTGCTAAGAGGAATTGCGGGATTACGAGAACTGATGCTGGTAGAACTCATACCGGGCACTGCCCTCCCCCAGGGATCCGCATCGAATCGGCGCGACAGTGCGAGCCACTGGGGCGGATTCGAAGCGCAGTCAGGCTAACAAATTGGTAGCGATACCGGGATTCGAACCCGGATTTTTGCCTTGAGAGGGCAATGTCCTAACCCTTAGACGATATCGCCAGAGAGACGCAAAACATAGCTGAGCGTCGCGGCATCTACCCGAAGCGGCCACACTCAAGTAGGAAATAGTATAACGCGGGGGCGGGAGGTTTGTCGCGCGGGGCCGCAGGGTTGGGTTGCCGCTCGAGCGCGTCTCAACTTGCGATTTTGTATTCTCTGTCTTCGACTTCTTTGCTGAGCGGCATTATGGAGAAGAATTTGTGCCGGCAGGGGACGCAACGAAAGGCGGGAATGCCCAAGGTTCGCCAGAGTGGAGCGCCAAAGCCCTCGGCGTGAGCGCCGGCGATCCGCTTGACGGCGACGTTGCCGCAAATTGCGCAGTGAGCGGAAAGTACGTGAGTGAGAGGAGTGGTGCGGGAACGAAAGCGCTTAGTGCATCGCGAACATCGCCAGGGAACGTAAGCGATAGTGCTGGCAAAATAATCAAGGAGCGTTCGTCTGCGCGACCGGCGGCAGTCCGCAGAATTGCAGAACGGACAGATCATCAGACTTGCGATTCACCCTGGCTGAGTTGGGACCGTGCGACCTATGCTATGAGAAATTCATAATCCAAGCAAGCAAGAAGTGGCGGGCGTCGAAAGTAATTCCCGACTGCGCTAACATATTACCCGGAGAAGACATGGCTGACTACACGGACGAGCACGCCCAGGCGGGAATCAGGACCAAGCTGCCGAAGCTAGATACCTGGCCGAACCAGTTCCCCGGATATGTGATCACGACTCGCTACCCGGAATATACCTCGGTGTGCCCCAAGACCGGGCTGCCCGACTACGGAACGCTGACCATCGAGTACATGCCGCGCAAACTGTGCATCGAACTGAAGGCATTGAAGATGTACCTGCTGGCGTACCGGAGCCTGGGGATCTTTTATGAGAATGCGGTGAACAAGATATTGGAGGACATTGTCGCGGCGATCCGGCCGGAATGGTGCGTAATTCGCGGCGAATTCACACCCCGCGGCGGATTGAACACGACCGTCGAAGCGCGCTGGCCGCGTCCGAATGGCCAGGCGAAAAGATAGGAGCGGCTGCGGCAGTTCGCGATTCGCGACGGCGGAGAAAGCGAATCTGGACAGGGCAAACGGCAAGAGACATAATCTTTGCTGTCGTTTCATTATCCGGCTTCGATTCTGGCCCACAAACCCTGAGGCTTGTTGAACGCAGGGTTTGCAAGTACAAACCCTGCAACCCTGAGGAGGGTGAATGAGCATTTCTCCGAATGTGCCGAGTCCGCAGGACTCGTACCACTATGAAAACACCGGGACACCGCGCTGGATCGCGGTTCTCTTCGGCGTGCTGTTTGTCGCCCTCGTGGCGATGGGGTTCTTTGGCTACACGTCGCAGGCCCGTCTTTCGAAACAACTTTCCGACGCACAGGATCAGAACAAGACTCTGGCAGCACAACTGGCGCAGGCCAATTCGAGCCTGGCGGACCTGAAGGGCCACATCGAAGTGACGGAAGAAAAGATCGGCGTGACGAAATCGGAACTCGCGCAAGCCCGGAGCCGCGCAGAGTCCATTCGAAAAGAGCAGGCGGCCGCTGCGCAGAAACTGAATACGCAGCTTGTGGAAGTGCAAAAGAGCAGCGAAGAAAAGATCGGCGCCGTTGCGACCGACCTGGGCGGTGCGAAGAAAGACATCGAGACGACGCGTAACGACCTGGAAGTCACGAAAGGCAAACTAGAGCGCTCCCAGGGCGACATGGGCGTAATGAGCGGCTTGATCGCGCGCAATCACGACGACTTGGAGGATCTGAAGCGTCGCGGCGATCGCAACTATTATGAGTTCACCGTGCCGAAAACCAAGACGCCGCAGCGCGTCGGACCTGTGCAACTTTCCTTGAACAAGGTGGATCAGAAAAAATCCAAGTACACCATGACGGTGTTTGTGGATGACCGCTCAATCGAGAAAAGAGACAAGACGGCGGGTGAGCCGGTGCAGTTCTATGTGAAAGGTGGGCGAGGTTCGGCGCCCTATGAAGTCGTGGTGTTCGACGTGGGCAAGAATCAAATTACCGGATATCTCTCGACACCGAAGGATGCGGGGGCGGGGGGCGCTGCAGCAACGCCCGCGGCGGCTTCGGGAACAAAGCCGTAGCACGCCAGCTCCGCGCGATTTCAACGAGGCCCTGTTCTGCGTTCTGGAAACCGAACGTTGAACGGGGCTTCTGCCGTTTTAGCGGCTGCCCTACGATGGACTCATCAGCAAGGGCTCATCCGAAGCAGGTCGACAAAACAGGAGCGAGCAATGAAATCGCGCATATGGACCGGATTGTTGCTATTGGCATTAGCGTTTGCTATCGCACCCGCGGCCATGGCGCAGTTGGACCTTGATCCTGGGCAATTGCCGAAATCCACGATGTTTTACGTTGCGTGGCACGGAGCGCTCGCAGGCGAAGTTCGAAAAAGCAATTCCCTCTTGGCGCTGTGGGATGATTCCGATTTTGCGCCGGTGCGCGCGGCGATGCTGGACGAGATGTTACGAGGTTCGCCGGAATCGAAGACGGCCCCGGTTCCGCTGACCAAGGAAGACCTTGCGGAATACGTTTCGTTGCTGGATAACGAATTTGTCGCAGGCTATATCAGCGATCCCAATCCGAAAAGGATGGCCGACGCAGCGGGCGATTCTCATGGCACCAAATGGAATGGCGGGTTTCTGGTTTACGACCGCACGGGAAAAGAGGCGACACTGGCGAAACTGCTGCTTCGCGCGCGAACGAGCGAAAAGGACGCGTCCAAGATTTCGACCGCTACTCTCGCGGGGATTTCCGCGATCAAAGTGGAGCGCACGAGAGGTACGTCGTATTGGGCGGAAGATGGCAAATACGCCTTCAGCGCATCCGAGCCGGCTGTCTTTGAGCAGATCGCTGCGTGGGCCAGGCGTAGGACGCCGGTCGCGAGTGGACTTTCGCAAACTGCCGCGTACCGCGAGGCCACAGATATTTTTAAGGGCGGGGCTGTCGAAGTCTACTTTCATTTTCCGGGCATTCGAGAACTGACTTCGGACACGAGCGCCGGTGGCTTCCGGATTCGTCCATTATTGCAGAGTTTGAAGCTCGAAGCGGTCCACTCGATCGTAGGCAGCGTTTCGCTCGAAGGAGCAAGGACACGCTTTCAGTGGGCGGTTTTGGGCGAAGCCAGTCCCGGAACACTCTTCGACATCTGGGATGAGGGGAGCGCTACGCCAGAAACCTGGAAGTTCGTGAATGCGAATACGGTGTCCTACTACGAATCGCGCGTCAACTTGCTTGGAATTTATGCGCTCATCAAACGGGCGCTGCAATCGACCTCGGGTGCCGGCCAGCAAGGTCCGTTGGACTTCGTCGAAACGGCGGCCGCGGCGCGCCTTGGAATGCCGTTGCCAGAAGCGCTGGCGCTCTTCAGCGGCGAGTTTGCAACGTTGCAGACGAGCGCCGCCCTGGACCCGGCCAAGCAAGTGTATCTTTTGGGGATTCGGAAGAAGCCGGAGACCTTGAAGTTACTGCGCGCCGCGCTAGCGGACCGCGTTACGGCGGAACGCAGCGAGGGTGACACAACATTTTTCAAGGTATCGGAGGGCGGGCTCGAGGGCAGCGCGGGAACCGCATCGTGGAAGTACTACCATCTGGGAGTCGCCAACGACGTAATCGCGATTTCGCGGCGCAGCGAATCGGTGCGCGAGGCTGTGGCGACGCGCAGGGCTACACCAGGCAACCATCTAACGGGGCCGCAAGCATTGCAATCCGTGCGGCCGAAGTATCCGGCGAACATCAATGGCTTGAGCTTCATGGATTTCCAGAAAATCGATTGGACCGCGGCCAAGGAACGCTGGAACGCAGAATCCCGCAGAGCCTCGGCCACGGCAGGGACAAATCAAAAAGTGCAGCAGCGCGCGTTCGCCGATAAGCTGAAGGATTTGGATCCACAGGTTTTGGCGCGCCATCTGCATTTTACTGCGGGCGCTTCCTGGAAGGACGCACAGGGCCTGCACTTCGATGGTTGGATCGAATAAAACGCTAGAGAGCCATTGCCCCGGGCAAGAGACGCGCTCAGTTGAATTCCTTGAGGGTATTCGCCATTTCGGTGAGCCGAGCATCCAGCAGCGCAAATGCCGTTCCCGTCGCAAATCGTCCCTCGCCGTTACGAGCGCCGGCCGGAACGCCCGTCAGCAGTTCGATTCCCTGCTCGATCCTTGCCACCGGCCATATATGAAACTTCTTTGCGGCCACGGCTTCGAGAAGGTCTTCACGAAGCATCAAGTCTTCGACGTTTGCGGCCGGTATCGCCACTCCCTGTGTTCCCGTTAAGCCGTTGATGCGGCACACGTCGAAGAAACCTTCGATTTTTTCGTTAACACCGCCGATGGCTTGAATGTCGCCCTGCTGATTCATGGAACCGGTTATAGCAACGTCCTGCCGCAAGGGCAGGCCGGCCAAAGCCGAGACAAGTGCGTAGACCTCGGTCGAACTTGCGCTGTCGCCGTCCACCCCGGAATAAGATTGTTCAAAACAGATGCTGGCGGCGAGTGATAGCGGCTTATCCTGCGCGAAGTGGCTGCGCAAGAATCCAGCGATGATATGCACGCCCTTATCGTGAAATCGGCCGCTCAAATTCGATTCGCGTTCGATATTGATAAGACCGGCTTTACCTAACGCGGTGGTGGCGGTAATCCGTACCGGCTTCCCGAAAGCGTAGCCGCCAATCTCCAGGACGCTGAGACCGTTCACCTGGCCAACGCGCTGCCCGGAAACATCGACCAACAGCGTGCCCTCTTCAATCATTTCGCGAATGCGAGTCTCGATGAGGTTGTGGCGCTCCATTTTCGAACTGAGGGCCTTGCGTACATGCGCAGCCCGCACAACCGTTTCGTTCGCTGCAATCGCTGCATAGTTCGCTTCGCGCGCAAGATCGGCGATGTCCACAAAACGCGCTGTCACCTTGTTCCTGCGGCCCGCTTTACGCACTCCATGTTCGAGGATCGCGGCAAACGCGCCACGGTCGAAAGGCCATAGCGTTTCTCTTTCACAGAGCGCGCGAAGCCGGCCTGCGTACTCCGCGATGACCGAATCGTTCATCGCCATCTCTTCGTCAAACTCAACGCGCACCTTGAAAATTTTGCGGAAATCCTCTTCATAGTCGTAAAGCAGCTCATACACTTCGCGGTCGCCGATCAAGATCACCTTGACGTTGATTTGAATCGGCTCCGGCTTCATGGCGCTTCCACCGAAGGGATAAAACATTTCGAGCGGTTGAATTTCCAGGCGGTTGTGATTCAGTGTGCGCTTCAACGCGCGCCACACGCCGGGCTCGGAGATCGTTTCCATCGAGTACATGATGAGATATCCGCCATCGGCTCTGAGCAGCGAGCCGCCGCGCAGATCCATGAAGTCGCTCGTCCAGCCACCTCGAGCATCGTAGGCGCGCTGAATCGTGCCGAAGAGGTTTGCGTAGGTAGGCGTCGTTTCAAAAATCACCGGCGATTCTGCTTCGCCGTCGTGCGACAAAATAACGTTGACGCCGTAACTGCGGAACGGATCGCGCTCTGGGCCGGGAGGTTTCGGCAATCCTTCCACGCCGTCTGGATGCTCCTCTGCCTCGCCTTCCCGCTCCTTGAACGGCTCGAGATTATCGAGCAAGTGATGTCTGACCTCTTCCAGATATTCCGAAACGCTCGCGCCGGGATATTTTTCTTTCAACTCCTCGATCACGCCGTCCACCAGCACGGAAGCCGCTTCCTGCTCAAGGTAGCTCAGCTCGCTCGCCAGTTCGCGCGAGAGAGTCAGCGTCTTTCTGTAAACGACCGTGAATTCCTGCCGGAACTGTTCGTACTTTCTTTCAATCTCTTCCGCTACTGGCGCGTCCAGTTTGCCTTCGTGGACCATCTTGGTGATGTCTTCGATCGGCACCATCTGGCCCTCGAGCACAGGAAAAATTTCCGGCAACGCGACCGCGCCAACCTGCATGTGCCCCAGCGCAAACTGTTCCCGCGCGATCTTGCGTGTGAAATCGTCCATCAGGTCCTTTTCGCGGGCCGTAAACCGCTCTACGATTCTGCCCTTTTGCCGCTGGAAAGGTTCACCTTCGAAAACTTGCGGAATTCGCCGCCGCAGGAAATCGATGCCCGCCTGCATGTCTTTTTTAAAAGAGTTCGCTTGTCCGCGTGGAAGCGTCAGCAGTCGCGGCCGGTCGGCGATCTTGAAGTTATTGACGTAGCAGCGGTCGGGTGATTCCTTGGTCCCTGGGTGCAACTCGCCGATCATGCGCGCGATGGTCCCTCCGCGGCTGGTGCCCGCCAGCCCGCAGACGAAGACGTTATAGCCGGGAGCGGTTAGTTCCACGCCCATTTTCAGGGCGCGAAGAGCGCGCTCCTGTCCGACAAATCCTTCGCGCAGTTCCGCTTGTGCGGTGGTTTCAAAAGGCAGGCGCGAAGGCTCGCAACGCCACCGCAATTTTTCGACGGGTAGCGGCGCCGGTCTTTCCGATTGTTTGGTCAGTTCATCCATGTACGGCGGGTACTCTAGCACACCCGATTGTGCGATGCCCGGGGCGGCTCAGTTGAAGTTCTCGTCCTAAACCCCCACAACCTCCAATTTGTCGCGATGCTGCATGTACACGCGAAAGACGCCCATTCCTGCGGCGACAATCGTCGGCCCAGCCACCAGGCCGAGCAGCCCGAACACCTGGATTCCGCCTAGCACGCTAATAAAAAGCAGCAGTTCATTCAGGTGGGTGCGATTGCGCAACAGCAACGGCCTGACGATGTTGTCCGCGACGCCCGCAACGCCCCCGCAGATCGCCGCAATCAGCAAACCCTTGCCGATGTGGCCGGTGAAGGCCAGCCAGAGCGCCGCAGGGACCCAGATCAGGGCGGAGCCAACGACCGGCACTAGCGAAAAAAAACCGATCAGCACTGCCCAAAATATTCCAGTACCGATTCCGGCAAGGGTGAAAGCCAGTCCTCCCAGCGCGCCTTGAATCGCGGCAATCAGCAACCCGACCGCCACGCTGGCAAAAATAAGTTCCTTCGATTCATGCATCATGTCTTCCTGGATGGATGGGTCGAACGGCAAGAGATGCCGAACGGCTCGAACTACGGCATCTCCGTCGCGGAACATGAAAAACAGCGCGAACAGCAATACGAACAGATCGAGGAAAAAAGCGAAAACGTTCTTCACCAGACCGCCTACTTTTGCCGCGAGAAATCCCGCCAGCTTCTCAGCTCCCCGGCGTGCCGGATCAGACAGGTCCGCGTCCTGCATGGACTCCGGCAACTGGTTCTTCAGCCATTCAAGCATTTGAGTGGGAACCGCTTGGTCCGGAGACTGCAGCACGATTTGCGCTTTGGCCCCGGCGTCTAGCGCCTGCTTGGTGGTATAGAAAAGCACTACCAGCGAGGGAACAATCAACAAGAATGTCACCGCAAGCGTACTGACCGTAGCGGCAAGATTGGGCTTGAGTTTCTTCAGTACTTTTTCGTGAAGCGGATAAAAAAATATGGCCAGAACCGCCGACCACGCCAACGGCACCAGAAACGGCGCCGTAATCTCAAAAACCAGGTAGCCGAGCAGCAGCAACGCCCCGTACGACAGGACTGTGGTTACCTGGTCACTCGTGGTTACGTTTCTTTCCCGGACAGTCTTTGTCACCGTTATATAATCACCTTGCTCTCACGACACCAGGTTACGGACAGGATCGCCTCACACTCCGAATGTCATCGAGCCCCATTCCGCTCTCTCGCTACCAATACCGTCTTCTTGCTGTACTTGCTTTAATCAACTTTGTCAACTTTGCCGACCGCCAGCTGTTTGTTCCGCTGCTTCCGCTGCTGCGCGCGCACCTCGGAGTTTCCGATGCGCAGCTGGGTTCGCTGCAAACCTGGCTGCTGGTCGTCCTTGCGGTGGGCAGCATCCCGTCCGGGTTCCTGGCCGACCGCCTGAACCGCCGCGCCGTAATTGCCTGCGGCGTGGTGTTCTGGAGTTTAGCGACATTTGCCAGTGGCCTGGCCGCATCCTTCATGTTTCTGTTGATCTCTCGCGCCCTGGTCGGAGTCGGGGAGGCCGCCTACGCTCCTGCCGCACAGTCCATGATTTCAGGGGCATTCCCTCAAGAACGCCGCGCCTTCGCGCAGGCCATCTTCGCAACCGGCATGCTGCTGGGTGGAGCTTCGGGCCTCGCGCTGGGCGGGATCATGGGCGAGCACCACGGCTGGCAGCACGCGTTCTTTCTAGCTGCAGCCGCCGGACTATTTCCCGGTTTGGCGGTATTGTGGATTGAGGATCCCCCGCGTGGTCCCCGCACCGAGGTGGTTCCAATCTTCAGGCTACTGAGTGTGCCGGCTTTCGTCTCCATGATCGCAGCCGGAACGTGCATCACGTTTTCCAGCGTGTCGCTGCTCACCTGGGGACTGGATTTTGCGGTCAACTACAAGGACTTCAGCTTGCGCGAAGCCGCGGTTTCGCTCGCCGGCGTCGCGCTGATTTCCGCCGTGCTCGGTGTCCTCACGGGGGGATACATTGCCGACCGTCTGCAGCGCCGGTATTCCTTCGGCCGGCTGATCGCCATTGGCGGCGCGCTGCTGGCGGCCACCCCGTTCCTTCTCTTCGCCATCCTTTCGGACGACAAGTGGATGGTGTTGACTGGCCTCTTCGTCTCCGGCTTTTTCATGTCGTGGTATCACGGCCCCGTCACCGCGGTGATTCACGACATGATGCCCCGCCGCGCGCACGCGACTTCCGTCGGCATCTACATGTTTATGACGCAGCTTCTTGGCGGTCTCGGCCCGCAAATTATCGGCAAGATTTCCGATGTTCGCGATCTTCAAGTTGGGCTTGAAATTTCAGTGGGGGTTCTGGTGTGCGGGGGGCTGCTAATGCTGCTCGTGATTCATTTCATCCGGCGGGACGGTTTGCGTCATCCAGAACTGGAAAGTTTTCACGCGGAACCGCTGCCGGAGCACCTGCCCTGAACGCGCCCGTGGCAGCAGCTCTCGCTCGCCACGCGGGCTCGCTGCTACTTGATTCCGATCTGTCCAATCAGCCGCGTAACGTCATCCCCTGTAACGTCGTACACAGTCCGCTCGTCCTCTTCTTCCAATCGTTCCTTCAAGTACTCGGCGGCGATAAAACTTGCTTCCCGGTCCGTCAAGTCGCGTCTGGTCTTTTCCCTAAATTTCACGAAGCCGACGTGCGACATGCCGACGACGAGCGCTCCGCCATCCACAAAAAACTTGGTGTCAATCGTGTCGCTGTGGCGCGTAGCAATGCCGTTCCACAGGTGCGAGAAACGGCACCGGAAAACCTTTCCCGTCAGCTTCGAAACAACCTCGAAAGCGCCCACAAACTGGCTCATCGCCCCGTTGTTCGCCAAAACCGGAAATGTCGCCACCGTTCGCTCCTTCCTTTTCTACAGCTTGAAGTCCCTAAGATTGCCTATGCTGCCTCAGGCTCGTGTTGTAGCCACCGCGGCTTCTGTTCCCGCATAGCTGTGAATTGCCGCCGCGACGCCTGCGCCAGGTGCGACTCGCGCTCCCTGGTCGGTCAACACCTTTTCCATCGCCGCAAGCAGCAACAGCACATTGGCCTTCTCGGCGCAGTATCCCATCAGGCCCAGCCGCCAGATCTTCGCTTTTAGAGGGCCGATGCCGCCGGCAATTTCGATGTTGAACTCCTCCAGCAACTGGTTGCGGAATTTTATGTCGTCCACGCCGGCTGGAATCATGACCGGAGTGACGGTCACGAGGCGCTCTTTCGGATTCTTCACGAGTAGCTCAAGATTCATCGCTTCGACGCCGGCAATGAGCGCCTGCTGGTTCGTGCGGTGGCGCTGCCAGCGATTCTCCAGGCCTTCTTCCATCGTCAGGCGCATAGCTTCGCGCAAACCATAGATCAGCGAAATCGGCGGCGTGTGGTGATACAGACGGTCCTTGCCCCAGTAATTCATCGCCGTGGTCAAATCGAAATACCAGCTCTGCACTTTTTTCTTGCGGGTCTTCAGAACTTCTTCGACGCGAGGGCTCACCGTGATGGGGGACATTCCCGGCGGTGCGCTTAGCGCTTTTTGCGAGCCGCTGAACACGATATCCAGCCTCTGCTTGTCGACATGCAGGGGTTCGGCGGCGAGTGACGCCACCGCATCCACAATCAGCAGTGCGCCAAGTTCGTCTGCAACTTTGCGAAAGGGTTCGAGCGCGGTGACTACGCCGGACGAAGTCTCTCCGTGCGCCAAGCCGACGATCTTGAGTTTCTTCCCGTCCGCTGCTTTGCGCACATCCTCGGGATCAACCGCCTTGCCGTAGGGAGCTTCAACCTTGGTCACGCGTGCTGGAGAGCGAACCGCAATCTCGTACATGCGATCGGAGAACCAGCCATTCACGCAGATAATTGCTTCGTCCCCTTCTTCAAGGGTATTTAAAACCGACGCTTCAATCCCGCCGGAACCCGACGCCGAAAGCGGCATCGTCACGCGGTTCTCCGTTTGAAAGACCTGCCGCATCAGAATCTGCGTTTCGTCCATGCAGGTCTTGAACCACGGGTCGAGATGGCCAACAACAGGAGCAGAAAGGGCGCGGTAAACCCGCGGATCGATCGAAGACGGCCCCGGCGTCATCATCAACCGCATCGGCGGAGCCAGCTCACCAATGGTTGTTCTTGACGGTTCTTGGCTCATAGTTGCGAACCTCGAGTGCCCCGTGGCTTCGGTTGCTTTAAGGTGCAGGGACGATTTTCCCGTATTCGGCCTGACCCCGCAACTGACATATTGGCTCATCGCCGGGCAGGCGCGAGAAGACGCGGTCGGCGGAGGCCACGAAATGAGTCGGCGGAGCCCCGTGAAGGTTGGTCACGCCGCCATCTGCTGTTCTTCGGCCAGCATATGCACCGGCACTTTCCTCAAGTCCCGAACCAGCCCCACCCAGCTCAAGAGCTTCAACGTGTAGTAGGTGATGTCGATCTCCCACCAAAAGAAACCTTGCCTCGCGGACGCCATGTAATGGTGATGATTGTTGTGCCAGCCTTCGCCGAGCGTGAGGATTGCGAGCAGCCAGTTGTTCTTGCTGGTGTCGCTCGTGTCGTACCGCCTTGAGCCGAACAGGTGCGAAAGCGAATTGATGGTGAACGTATCGTGCCACAGCAGCATGGTGCTCATGCAAAAGCCCCACACGAACAGCGGCCATCCTCCACTCAGCCACAACGCAACGCCCAGTGTCGCGGGCGGCACAGCGTGATATTTGTCCAGCCAGCGCAATTCGGGAAACTTAGCAAAATCCGCAATATAGTTGAGCCGGGTGTCCTCGTACTTGTCTGAAATGATCCATCCCACGTGGGACCAGAAAAACCCGAAGAGTGTCGGCGAATGTAAGTCGTCTTCCTGATCCGAAAATCGGTGGTGATGCCGGTGATGACCCGCCCACCAGAGCACACCTTTCTGCGAGGACGTCATCGCCATAAACGCGATGAAGAATTGAAAAGCCCGGCTCGTCTTATACGATCGATGCGAAAAATAGCGGTGATAGCCCGCGGTAACAAAGAACATCCTCACCGCAACCAATGCCAAACATGTAATTAGATACGCCCAGCGAAACTCTATGAGGAAAACGCCCAGCGCCAGCAGGTGGATCAGCACAAACGGCAGCGCCAGCAGGACAGAAATTCGCGAACCGTTGGGTAGGGGGATAGACAGCTCGCGGAGTGCAGATGCCATCCGGCCTGCTCCTTCTCGTCTTGGTGAGCGCGAGTTCGCGCTTGTCACGGCTGCAAGCGCAAAAGCCCAGCCGGATCTTCGCGCCACGCAACGTCTTTTCAGTCTACGGATGCTGGAAAAGTGGGTCAAGCGTACGCAAGTACAGTCTTTTGACTGTCCCCTGGGCCCTCTGTCGCGTGTCGCTGCGCAGCCCGAGTGCCCAACAGCGCTTGCGAAGACCCCATCCGCAAACTTTGAACTTTACACCGTTGACGGTAAACTCTCCCCATGGCTGACCGCTCCGTCTATGTTGGGATTTTTCCAGAAACCATCGTCCTCGATCCCGGCGATCAGGTTTCCTGGCTCTGCGAAGCCGGCAACCTCCGCATTGAATTCGATACCAACCGCTGCCCGTTCAGCTCCAACGTTTTTCAAGCTCCTCCAGGAATGCGCTTGCAAACCGGTCCGGCCCGCCCCGGGTCGAAAGCCGTCGGCTATAAGTACCGCGTTTGGATCAACGACCAGCTCGTCGGCCGCGGCGAAGTGCTCCTCCGCGACTGAAAGGACCTCAATCCGTTGATACCTTGACCTGCTCGCTGGCAGACGCATGTCCGTTTTTGGACGGTGGATGCCCGCTTCCGGACAATGGGATTCAGGAGCGAACGGTCCGACACTTCTGGAATCGAAGCTAAAGAGTTACATTGCAGCGAAATGGAGAGTTCGCCGATCCGAGGGTTCGAGGACACAAACGTGCTAGATCCTGTTGCGATACTGCTTCTCAATGGAGGAGGGTGGCGGCTCAAGATTGACTGAGGAGCCATTGTAGTTCGCTGCGTGAGGCAAAATTGGCCCGCGGGACCGTTCGATAAGAGGAATGTAAATGTCATTGACCCAGGATTTGCGATACGCGCTGCGCCAGCTCATGAAGGCACCGGGATTTACGATGACCGCAGTGCTGACCCTCGCACTGGGGATTGGCGCCAATGCAGCGATCTTCACGCTGGTCAATGCGGTGTTGATGAAGAATCTCCCGGTCGCTGATCCCAAGACGCTGGTGCGGATTGGAAACAATACCGATTGCTGTGTCAACAGCGGGACCCCGGAAGATGGCAATAACACGTTGTTTTCAACCGAAACGTGGCGGACTCTCAAAAAAAATGCTCCGGAGTTTCAAGAGCTGGCAGCCATGCAGGCAGGTTTTGCGTATCGCCCCCTCATTGCGCGGCGCGACGGCGATCAGGCGGCAGCGCTCTCGGTGATGGGCGAATTTGTCTCTGGCAATTACTTCCGCACCTTTGGCCTTGAGCCCCACGCGGGACGCTTGTTGACGGATGCCGACGATGTCCAGGGTGCTCCCATTACAGCCGTGATGAGTTACGAGGCGTGGAAGCGCAATTACGCAGGCGATTCTTCAATCGTAGGCAGCACGTTCTGGGTGAACACAAAAGCCGCGACCATTGCTGGAATCGCGCCGGCGGGATTCTACGGCGACCGGCTGTCCAGCACGCCTCCGGATTTCTATCTGCCCATTGAAGCGATGCCGGTGCTTGCGAGCGCCCCTTATGTGCATGATCCGAATTTCCGGTGGCTGTATTTGATCGGGCGCGCGAAGCCGGATACCAACATCGCCGTGCTTCAGCAAAAACTGAGCGCGCTCGTCAAAGAGTCGCTGGCTGAGACCAGGAGCTATTCCTCGGGAGAGGGCAAGATTCTACTGGCGAAGGCGCATGTGGTGCTGACGCCAGGCGGCGCGGGCATCCAGGACCTGCGGGAGGCTTACGCCTCGAACCTGCACACGCTGATGACGATCTCCGGGCTGGTGCTGCTCATCGCCTGCGCAAACATGGCCAACCTGTTACTGGTCCGCGGAATGGCGCGGAAGGCCGAGATGTCGGTTCGAACCGCCCTTGGCGCGATGCGTGGAAGGATCATTCGGCAACTGCTGACAGAGAGTGTGTTGCTGGCGGGGCTCGGCGGAATTGCGGGCCTGATGGTGGCCTACGCGGGAACACGCATGCTGCTGACCCTCGCCTTCCCGGGGGCGCAAAGTATCCCCATCCACGCAAGCCCGTCGCTGGCAGTGATCGGATTCGCCTGCGGCCTCTCTCTGTTGACGGGCGTCTTATTCGACGTCGCGCCCGCATGGATTGCTGCGCAGGCAGAGCCAGTGGAGGCGTTGCGAAGCGGAGTGCGGTCGACAACAACAGGAGCCACCCTACTGCAGCGCGGACTTGTCGTCCTGCAGGCGGCATTGTCGCTGGTCTTATTGGTAGGCGCCGGGCTCTTTTTGCAAAGCCTGAGCAAGCTCGAGAGCACGGACCTGAAGCTCGATGCCAGGAACCGCTATGTCGTGCATATCAATCCTCAGGCGGCCGGATATTCGCAGACGCAGTTGGAGCCGCTTTACCGGTCCATGGTGGACCGCTTTCATGCACTGCCGGGAGTCAAAAACGTCGGCATCAGCACGAATACCCCCATGGAGGACAACAACTGGGGTGAAGATATTCAAGTGCAGGGACAACCACTTCCGAACAAGGGCGCCTCCTGGGTAAGAGCGAACGCGGAATTCTTCGATTCCGTCGGAACGCGTGTGGTCATGGGCCGCGGCATCGCCTTACAGGACACGTCGGCCACGCGCGCTGTGGCAGTTGTGAATGAGGCGTTTGTGAAGAATTTTTTCAAGGAAGGAAGCAGTCCAATCGGCGAGCACTTCGGCTCGCCGGGACCTGTTTCCTCCGGAAACTACGAAATCGTCGGCGTGGTGGAGGATACGGCCTACACCTCCGTGCGCTGGAAGAACCACAGCATGTATTTCGTCCCAATGATGCAACGCCCGCTCAGCGCCAGGCAGCCGATCGACAAGGACACATCGTTGTATGCGGGATCAATTGTGCTCCAGACCGAGCGGCCCATGAACGAGCTGCAGCAACTCGCTCAAACAACTCTGGCAAGCATCAATCCAAACCTGACTGTTGTGAAGTTCCAGACGCTCGATCAGCAGATCGCCGACCGCTTTGCAGGAGACCGGATGATTTCGCGGCTGACCATGTTGTTCGGCGGTCTGGCGCTCCTGCTGGCGACGATAGGCCTCTATGGCGTAACGTCGTACACGGTGGCGCGGCGCACCGGCGAGATCGGAATTCGCATGGCGCTCGGAGCGATGCGGTCGGAGATGACTTTCATGGTGCTGCGCGGCGCGATGATCCAGGCAGCACTCGGTCTGGCCATTGGAATTCCGGCAGCGCTGCTCGGCGTGCGCTTTGTCGAGGCGCAGCTATATGAAGTGGATGGCGTGGATTCCGCAGTGCTGCTGACCGCAATCCTCGCTCTGGTCGCAGCCGCGGCACTTGCGGGCTTCATCCCCGCGCGACGCGCAGCCTCGACTGAGCCTGCGCAGGCGCTGAGGACCGAGTAGACGGCCAACTCGTCGGCTCGCGGCAAAGTCCTTCTCCGGGTTAACAATCCTGCGCAACTGGACGTCGTCAGCGATGGACAGACACGCTGATTGTGGTTGTGTGCGTCAAGCCGGCAGAAGAACCGGCGATTTGAACCGAAAATGTTCCGATGGACGCATTGCTCTTGGCGGAGAGTGTGAGCGTCGTTACGCTCGCCGTACTCGCAGGGCTAAAGGACGCGGTCACGCCGCGCGGCAGACCCGATGCGGACAAGCTAACACTCCCGGCGAAACCGTTCTGAGGAGTGATGGTGATGATGGATGTGGCTGTGCCTCTCCGCCCAAGGCTCAATGAGTTCGGCGAGGCCGAAAGGCCAAAGTTCGGCGGAGGCAGGACGGTGAGGGAAACCGATGTGCTGCGCGACAAAGCGCCAGAGACACCGGTGACCGTTATCGTGAACGTCCCGAGAGCCGCCGTGTTGCTAGCCGACAGCGTAAGAGTGCTCGTGGTGGTGGTGCTGCCCGGGTTGAATGCTGCGGTTATGCCGTTGGGCAGGCCGGAAGCAGAAAGACTTACATTGCCACTGAATCCGTTGAGTGGATTGACCGTGACGGTGCTTGTGCCGTTGGCTCCCTGGGCAACGCTGACGCTGCTCGGAGAAGCGGAGAGTGTGTAGTTGCCCGCAAGGTTTACCGTAAGCGTGATCGTAGCTTTGCTGCTCAGAGTTCCCGAAGTGCCAGTGATCGTTACATCGAAGGTGCCGGTCGCTGCCGTGCCGCTCGCCGACAAAGTCAGCACGCTAATGGCAGTGGCGGGATTCGCGCCGAAGGCGGCGCTGACGCCGCTCGGCAAGCCAGATGCACTCAGATTCACACTGCCGCTGAATCCATTCACGGGAGTGATCGTAAGCGTGGTCGAACCCGACGCGCCTTGAAGGAACGTCAAGCTGTTCGGCGAGGCCGACAAGGTGAATCCTGGCTGCGGCGCAGAGGATGGCCAGTGATTCACCAAATTCGCGGCGTTCACCGTGCCGATGCCCGTCGCAAAGTCCCAACCGGTGCTGGTGCTGTAGGCGGGTGCGAATGAGGTATTGGAAGTGGAAAGGACGCCCACGGCGCCATCCGCGAGGTAACAGTTGGGACCAACGCAGTCCACATCGATGTCTCCCGATGTTACGTCGTAGAAGATACAGCTGCTGGCCACAGTGTTGCCGTTGTCCGAGTTGCAGGAGCTGCTGCCGCCTGAACCATATTGGGCCGCGGCAAGCTGGTAATACACGGGTGCGGGATTGCCCTGAGGTCCACCAACCTTTTGATTGATGAGCGCCTGGATCCCGGCCATGATGGGCGAGGAAAACGAGGTTCCCCCGGCACCAGACCATCCGCTTGGGTCGGCTCCGCAGGCAGATCCGCCATGTGCGGTATCCGACCAGCAAAACACATAGTAGTGACTCCACAAGCCGTCCGCGGCGAACAGCGAGATGTCGGGCGTGTCACGTACTCCGTCATTTGGGTTGCCTAGAACCGTTTGCCACGAAGGCTTTGCCCATCCCGCGCAGGATCCGCTCACAACTCCAGGCGTGGAGGGGGTGCCGGTGGCACATTGGCTCGGACTGCCGCCTCCGGCCACAGTAGTGGTGAAAAACAGGCCAAAGAAGGGGTCGCTGCAGAGGCTCGTTGAGCCATAAGTCGGGCTGTACCCCAGGTAGGCGGAAAGCAACGCTCCTGCGCAAGAATCATTCCATGGAATTTCCGGAACATAAGAAACGGCCGAACCAAAAGCGGACGTGTTGCTGGAATTCCAATACGTCGCATTGGTGCCGGAAAACGTGTCGCTGAAATCGGTGCCGCCGACGGCAACGTTGTTGGGAGTGGACGCAAAAGCGTTGGCGCCAATGCCGTGACTTGCTTCCGCCGCGCCATTGTCACATCCTGCCGCACCACTGTCACCGGACGCGACGAAAACGGAAACGCCTTCGGCGGCAGCTTGCTGATAAGCGGAGTTGTATGCGGCGTTGGCTGCTGCGCCGTTGACGGTTTCACACTGCCCGTAACTGATGCTCATGATGGAAGGAGGTGGATCGCTGCCGTTGATGAGATTCTGGATCGCGATCAAGCCGCCAAAGGTGGTGCTGGTATCCGCACAGGCAGCCATCAAGATGGCGGCGCTTGGCGCAGAAGCACTAGCCCATTCGGCGTCAAGAATGGCCTCCGCATCATTGGGAGCGACAACGCCGGGCGCGACGCAGTTGTTGCCGGGCTGCGCAGGCGGGGCAGGCGGGTGGACTTGGGCAAACGAGCCGGACGTGTAAGTGGAGAGACCAAAAGTCTGACGGAACGTATTCCAGTCCGCAGCGCTGAAGACGTCCGTGTCTTCAATCAGCGCTATGGTCTGGCCCTGCCCGGAAATGCCCTGGCTGAACAGCGCGTCTAGGTTGTAAATCTGCGCGAGGTCTGCAGGCACAACCGCGTAGTTGGTGTCGCCGAAAATTCCCGGAAATGTAAATTCCTTATTCACCTTATGCAGCCGGTGCATCGCGTGCGGCCGAAAATCGTGCAGCGAGACGACGCCGGCTACGACAGGAGCAAGCGCGGCGGGAATTCGTGGATCGCTGATGTTGCCAACATGCCTCGCGCCATTGACTTCGAGGTGGTGAATTTCTGTCTGAAAGGCCTTATGCACCTGCATGGCGGTTCCTGAAAAATCAATGAGCATGCCGCTGGGGTAGACCACGTTCACGCGAAAACCGTGGGATTCGAGCCAACGGGTGACGGCATCGAGGTCGGATTTTGCCAAGCCAAAGCGTTCGCCAAATTCCTGCGCGTTCAGCCAGCGATGAAAGTCCGGAGAGCCTTTCTTTTGAAGTTCGTCGAGAAACTGCTGCAGTGCGAGCTCTTGCTCCGGCGAGCGTTTCAACTGGAGCAACATATGGTCCATGGCGAAATTGTCGGCCACGCGGCCGCGATCGTTCGCAGGGTGCGCCCCGGGATGCGTGTTTCCGTCCAGCGCCACGCGGTCCGTTTCATTGATACCTTGAACAATTCTTGAGCGGCCGTGCAGTCCGGATTCAATTTGTCCCGAGACCGAAGGCGTGAAGGCGAGAGCGCCGGCAAGCACTACGACCGCTGCGGAGAGGAATCCCAATTTGCGAGATAGACTTGGCGCAGGCATGGGTCTCCTTTTTCCTCTAGACTTTCTCAGACGAGAATCCTTCCGAAGGCGCGACTCAAAGCAAGGAGGGCGACGGACGGCAAGACGAAACTGTGCGAGTCGGGGTCTAGCGACGAACCCGCTGCGCGAAGGAGAGTGTTGGTTGGCCGAGGCCTCATGGCTCGGGACTCCTGTTGGGACGCGTTTGATCCCAGCTCGAAACCAGAGAGACGGACCCTACAGATGGTGCGGAACTTAATAGCGAAATTGGGTGTTTCGGCGCAACGTCCGAACGGACAGTTTTCGGTCAGGTGACCGCGCGGCTCACCTGCCTTGCGGACTCAGGGTCGGGGTGGTCCTAGCGGTGCGGCAACCAGAAATGAAAAACGCCAGCCGCTTCAAACGGCTGGCGCGTCCTAAACCAACTCGTGGCTTTCCCTCTCGACGAAATCGGCACTCGGGTTCAAGGTTTGTTTTGCAAACCTGATCTGCCGAAGTTCCGATTTTCTGTTGACCGCTTGCCCTAAGCCCCCAATCGCAGGCGAAGGGTCGTCGGGCGCTAGCTTTACGATTGTCCCGCTGCCAGCCCTTTCATCATCTGTGACAACGCGTCGCCCTCAGGCAGTTGTCCGTTCGGCGTCAGCTTGTCGACAACGTTAGGAAGGCACTGAGAAAGCATTGAAGTGAGCTGTTCTACACCCATTCCGGATTTCGCTGCGATGTCTTGCAAGGCATTGCCATGCAGAACGTTCTGCAGTTGATCGGCGGAAATCGGCAGGTTCTGTCCTGTGCTGATCCACGATGACACAATCCCACCCAGTCCCTTCTGCTGAAACATCTGCTGCAGCCCGCCGATTCCGCCCACCTGCGGGCTGTTGATATAGTTTAGAAGCATGCTGAGCACGCCTGCATCTTGCTGCGGCTGCGCGCTGGCGCCGCCGCTCAGGCCCGCCATGCCGAGTACGTCGTCCAATAGTCCCATGGCTTCTCCTTTAGTTTTTCCGCGCGGAGGAAATTATTTTCAAGAAACTCTCTTGCCCTTCACTGGAACGGGCGCCCGGGCAGGCGAACGAAATCCCAGCCCGGGAGCCGTCAGACCGTTCCTTACTTCTGCTTCGCGATCACCAGTCCCGCAATCTTCTTGTAAGTGGCTTGCGGAATGATTTTCTTCGTTACCAGGTCGGTCTTTTTGGCGTACGGTCGCCCATCAATGATCTTCTGGGCGTAGGCATCGCCGATGCCCGGCAGCGCTTTCAGTTGATCAAGCGTCGCGCTGTTCAAATCTAGGCGGTCTTCCGTCTTAGCTGTTGCTCCCGCCGCCGCCGTCTTTCCAGCCGCCTGCGGCACCGGTTGCGACATCGCAAGCGAAACTCCTAGCACTGCGGCCAGCACCGCCAACAGCATGGACTTCATGATTCTCGACATTTTCATCTCTCCTTTGTCGTCTTTGAAATTCTGTGCTGCCAACCCGCTACTTCTCTGCTGCGCGGTATCCGGCTTTCTGCGCATCCGCCTCCGTCATGTATTTTCCCTGCTTCGTCTTTCCGTACCAGCGGGTGCCGGGCTTGTGGTAGATACCGGAGTCCGTATTCACCCATACCATCCCGTTGCTATCTGCGGGCGGCGTCTGTTGCTCGGCCGTCCTGGTTCGAGCGGTTGGAGCGCTCGATTGACCGGAGGCAGCTGAAGGATTTGACGCTGGCCTGCTGGCAGGCGCGCTCGAAGAATTATTCGCCGGGGCTGCCGGGGCGGAAGACGCCGCCGGAGTCGCTTCCGCGGCACCATCCGTTGTCTTTGATTTCTTCGAGCGGCTTTTTTTTCCTGGCGTTGCATCCGCGCTAGTTGCGGAACTGGAGGCCGGGCCGGCTGAGGCGCTATCGGCTGCAGCGGCATCATCGGCCGCAGCCTTCTTCGAGCTGCTCCGCTTGGTGGTCGTTGCTGACCCGCCGGCGTCCGTGCTGGCGGCAGCACCGCTTACATCTCCAGAATCCGCGGTCTTGGATTTCTTGGAACGGCTCTTCTTCGTGGTTCCGGTATCCGCGTTGGTAGTCGCGCTGCCTTCAGCTGCGGTGTTGTCCGCAGCGTCGGCGTTCGTTTTCTTGGAACGACTCTTCTTTGCGGAGCCCGAGTCCGCGCTCGCAGCGGTATCGCCCGCCGCGACGCTATCCGCCGCGTCGGCAGGCTTTTTTGACCGGCTCTTGTTCTTCGCGGTGGAAGTGCCGCTGTCGGCGTCTGCACTGTTTGCGGAACCGCCGGCTGCATCTGCGCTCTTGCTCTTCTTCGACCGGCTCTTTTTCGTGGACGTCGAGTCGTCCGGAGAGGCCGAGCTATCCGCGCCGGCCGCGCTCTTTTTCTTGGATTTTGACCCGGACGTCTTGGTGCCGGCGGTTGAATCCGAATCGCTTGCGGAGTCGTCTGCTTTCGCTTTCTTCTTGCTTTTCTTTTTCGTCGTCGTGCTCGAATCGCTCTGACCGGTGGAACCTGATTGCTGCGAGCCACGGGTCACTACACTGGCGCAAACCAGCAGCATGGCCGTAATCAACGCGATGAGCACTCCCTTGCTGGATCTCATCTTGCTCCCTCCCTCCGCTGAGGTGTGCCGTCGAGGCCAAGCACACTGCGGCGCGTCGGGTGGGGGCGGACTTGGGTGGCTCCAGGCATGCCGTGCGGGGATTCCTTGATGGAATGCGCGCATCATCCCGGAGAAATGCTGTGAAGTCAAGGTGAAACGGCGCCGTTCGGAGCGTTCTCAAAAGGAAAAGCGAGGACTGCAGTTTATGCGACTAAATAACGGAATGGGGCGGGCCTGAGGCCAGCCAGGAGGTAAGAAATCAATGAATGCAGGGCGTCAATCGCCGACCGCCATGGCGCGAGGAGTTTCCATCAACTCGGCAAGTCCTCGGCGCATCGGGCCGAGCGCGAATGCGGGAACGTCCCGCTCCGGTGCCACCGAGAGGTTTGCTGCCTTGTGGGGAAATTCCTGCCTACGATCCAGCTTCAGCCCGGCTTCTTTGAGGAATTCCGCTGAGAATCCCAGGTCCTCGGCTCGATCGACGCCCCAAAACCAGAGCTTCTCTTCGTTCCGCTGCAGGAAGTCCAGACCTTCCTCCAATTTCTTCATTGCCCGGTCAAACGAACTGGCAAGGAAATAGACACCCAGATCCCAGGCATGCCGTGGATAGTGAACCTGAATCCGGACGCAATACTTTCCACCTTGATTGCGTTCAATGCTGCAGCGATAGTCGTTGCGAATCGTCCGAATCGTCTGGGATCTCGTGGCCATGGCTCTCACCAAAAATGAAGTTGTGCTACACGTAGCGGTGGTTAGAACTTCCTTAGGTCGCCGTGGGTGGGCCCGGGACCTTCTGAAAGGGAACAACCATAGCCTAGCGGTCGGGGTGGACGAGCGCAAGTGCCAGGTGTGTAAACTATAAGTCTTTTATTTACAAGTAGTTAAGCTAGGAAAGATCGCCGAAGCTCTTCAATTTCTCGGGCATCAACTTGACCTTACCTTCTTGCTTCAGCCGCTCTTCGAGACTGGAACGGAAGGCTTCATAGGCCAATCCGCGTTTTTCGTTGAGCACCTGGTCGGTGAAATCCTTCTTCTGTCTCTCAAAATCCGCAGGATTGGCTTCCGTTTTCGCTTCAACCCGGTAAACCAGCCAGTTCAAGCCGAGATATTGCGGCGTGGAAACGTCTCCAACCTTCATGTTGAAGGCCGCGCCCATCTGCTTGCCGCTGCCGACGCCCGCAATGGAGCCACTGCGAGCGAACTCTTCGCTGGTCTTCGGATCGAGGCCGAGCGCTTTCGTAGCCGAGTCAAACTTTTCGCCGGACTTGACGCGTTTGCTGAGATCTTCTGCCTTGGAACGCGCCAGTGCCTGGGCTTTTTCCTGCTTGATCGAAGCCATCACCTTATCGCGAACCTCATCCAGGTTGCCCTGATGGCTGGGCAGCAGCTGTTTCAATGTAAGCACGACATAGCCGCGATCGGTGCGAATCGGCTGGCTGACTTCACCTTCGCGCAGGCGGAAAATCGTGTTCTTGATTTCGGGAGTATTGCCGAACTCGAGCAGCGGGTCCGCGGCCGCAATTGCCCTGGTTTGAGCAACTTCCAGATGGAAGTCGCGCGCCAGATCAGCCAGCGGCGTGCGGTTGGACTTGCGGATCGCGTTGTTCAACTGATCCGCGATCTTGTTTTCTTCTTCATCAATCTTGTTCGCCAGCAGCGGTCCCCGAATGGAGTCCTTTACTTCTTCAAAGGGCTTGGTGTGTGCGGTTTCCTTTTCCAAAACCTTGATGATATGGAAGCCGTATTGCGTCTTTACGAGGCCGGAAATGGTGCCGGGCTCGAGCGAGAACGCGGCTTTCTGAAACTCCGGCACGGTCTGGCCCTGGATGAGCCATCCTAGGTCGCCGCCCTTGTCCTTGCTTCCCGGGTCTTCGGAGTATTTCTTGGCCAGCTCGTCAAATTTCCCGCCCTTCTTGGCCTGTTTCAGGACGTCTTCCGCCTTTTTCCTGATTTCGTCGACTTCGGCGTCCGTCTTGCCGACCGTCATGAGCAGGATGTGTTCGGCGTGCACCCGGTTCGGGACCTGATAGTCCTGAATGTTTTGCTGATATTTCAGCTTCAGGCCGTCGTCGGAAATCTGAATGCCCTGGCGAAGCTTCGTGATGTCTACTAGACCGTATTCGACCGACCGCTTCTCTGGAATCTGGTACTCGCTCTTGTGCTTCTCGTAGGCTTCCTTGATTTCGGCGTCGCTGGGGGTGATTTTTCCCTCCAGGTCTTCCGGCTTGACCAGCGCATAATTGAGCTTTACCTTTTCATTCTGATAGCGATATTGCTCCAGGATCTCGGCTGGGCCAGCGCTCACGCCGTCGGTCACCAGGCGCCGAAATTTCTCCTCAAGCAGCCCCTGCTTGACCAGGTCTTCAAACACCGGCACGGTCAGGCCGGTCCTTTGCTGAACCTGTTGGGTGTACTGGTCCATTCCTACGGGGCTGTCGCCGCTGAAAGCGGCCGGCAGAATCAGCTTCACGCGATCCGCAATCTCTTCGTTGGTCACTTTGATGCCGAGACGCTTGGCTTCGTATTGAATCTCTTTGGCGAACACCAGCTGGTTCAGAATCTGTCTGGCGTAATACCCTTCCATGACTTTGGGTAGCTGATTGCGCCGCTGAAATTCGCTGAGCTGCTGGCGGACTTCTCCGAGCGAAACGGTCTGGTCGCCAACCTTGGCCACGGTGTCGTTGGATTCCGTGTCCGCGGTGGGGCTGGTTGGCAGCAGGTAACTAAGCATGCCAATGCCCAGCACTCCGACGACGACTCCGAGAAGGATTCGGACCCCAAGCTTTCGACTATCTGTTGCGCCGGCCATCCGTAGCGTCTCCCTAGACTGTGGTCAAACTTGACATTATAGCCGAGCAGACCGCCGCAGCCCAAATCAATTCGGGCCAGCGTTTAAGCACAGGAGCAGCCAAACGTCGGGACCATCAGGGGGAACGCCGCTCGAACGGGCGGCGATCTCAAACTGATTCACCCAAAACATGGGAGCATTGGCCGCTCAGAGGCTAGAAGCGTCGAACGGCTTGGGAAACAGGTCCCTCATTTGGATGATTTCCACTTTGCCTTTCAGGTTCGCCAGGATTACCGGCACGTCGCCGCAAAATTCCCAAATCAACTGGCGGCAAGAACCGCAGGGCGGTGTGAGCGAATCGGTGTCTGTCACAACGACGATCGCATCGAAGCCGCGTTCTCCTTCGCTGATGGCTTTGAATATGGCAACACGTTCGGCGCAGACGGTGAGGCCATAGGTTGCGTTTTCCACGTTGCAGCCGCCGAAGATTCTGCCGGAAGCTGCCCGCAGGCCCGCGCCGACGCGGAAATCTGAGTAGGGCGCGTAGGCATTTTCTCTGGCCGATCTCGCCGCTGAGATCAATGTTTCGTATTCGCTTCCGGTCAATATGCCTTGCCGGACGTCGTTTTCGTTCACGCGATGGCCTCCCTAATTTTCGGGATGACAGCTTTCAAGAGCGCGATGAACTGATGCTTCACGCGGGCGCCGGTTTCGAAAACTTCGTCCGCGGTAAGTGTGGCGCCGGTGATTCCCGCGGCCATGTTGGTGACGCAGGAAATGCCAAGTACACGTATGCCCGAATGGCGCGCCGCGAGGACCTCTGGAACCGTGGACATGCCGACAAGATCTGCACCAAGGGTGCGGAAGGAATGAATCTCCGCTGGCGTTTCGTAGTTGGGACCGGCAAGCGCCAGATAAACGCCTTCGTGAAGATCCAGGGAGAGCTTTTTTCCTTCTTCAGTGACGAAGCGGCGAAATTCTCGATCGTAAGCCTGGGTCATGTCGGGGAAGCGGGGGCCGAATCGGTCATCGTTCGGTCCGACGAGGGGATTGGCTCCCTGCAGATTGACGTGATCGCGAATGGCGACGAGCGCTCCCTGAGAATAGCCGAGATTGATGCCGCCAGCGGCGTTGGTCAAAATCACCGCTCTCACACCCATGCGCGCAAAGACGCGGACCGGAAAGGCGACCTGTTTTGCCGAGTAGCCTTCGTACAAGTGCACCCGGCCCTGCATTCCCGCGACCGGGATGCCGTGTACTTTCCCGAGCACGAGCTGGCCCGCATGTCCGATGGCGGTGGATCGCGGAAAATGCGGAATTTTTGTATACGGAATTTTCGCGGCGCCCTCAAATTCGTCGGCAAACGCGCCCAATCCAGATCCAAGAACCAGGGCAATTTGGGGGCGCAGCTTGGTCTTCGATTGGATGAATTTCGCGGCTGTTTCAGCTTGCAAGAATTCCGCCGTGGGCTTTTCGTTTGGCTTTCGCGTCGCCATGGAAGCTTATCTTACGTCAAGATTCCGACGATCGATGCGGACATGAGGTTGGCCATGGTTCCCGCGAGCATGGCGCGGATACCCAGACGAGCCAGATCGCCGCGGCGGTCCGGCGCAAGGGCGCCGATTCCGCCGATTTGAATTCCAATGGAGCTGAAGTTCGCGAACCCGCACAACGCAAACGTGGCGATGGTGAACGACCGTGGATCGATCGAAGCCTTGTACGCACCCAATTGTTGAAATGCCACGACTTCGTTTACCACCATGCGCGTTCCCAAAAGATTTCCAATCAGCGCGCAGTCGTGCCACGGAATGCCGATGACAAACGCGACGGGCGCAAAAATCCAGCCGAAAATCTGCTGCAAGTTGTCGGGAAACCACGGCAGTCCATGCGCCGCCAGCCAGTTGTGTGTTCCGCCCATCATGGCGTTCACCAGCGCCAGTAGCGCGATAAAGGTGATGAGCATTGCGCCGACGTTCAGAGCCAGGTGCAAGCCTTCGACCGTTCCTCGCGAAATCGCGCCGAGAAAATTCGCTTCCTTTTCCATTGGCGGCATCTCGACGCGCCCGGCGGTCAACGGTTGTTCGGTTTCCGGCACCAACATCTTCGCCATGAGCAGGGTTCCGGGCGCAGTCATGATCACTGCCGTCAGCAGATGCTTGGCCTCCACGCCGTAGCTGATGTAGAGGGCCATGATCGCGCCGGACACGTGGGCCATGCCGCTGGTCATCACGCACATCAATTCCGATTTGGTCATTTTCGGAAGAAACGGCCGGATGGTCAGCGGAGCTTCGGTCTGGCCCATGAAAATACTCGCAGCGACGTTCAGGGATTCCGCACCGCTGACTCCCATGATTCGCTGCATCACCCACGCTGCCGCACGGATGATGATCTGCATCACGCCGAGGTAATAGAGCAGCGCAAACAGCGCCGCGATAAAGATAATTGTCGGCAAAATCTGGAATGCGAACATGGCCCCGAACGAGGAATCCTTTTTCCCCAGTTCGCCAAAAATGAATTCCGAGCCGACATAGGAAAAATTCAAAAGCTGTGTGACCTTGGCGCCGAGCCAGGCGAACAGGGCTCGACCCGCTTCAAAGCGCAGCACGAGAAAGGCAAATGTGAGCTGAAGTCCCACGCCCCATAGAACGGTTTTCAACTTGATTGCCCGGCGGTCTGCCGAGAACGCGAACGCCAAACCCAGCATCGTGAGCAGACCGAGCACACCGGTAATTCGCGCCATGCACTCTCCTTGAAATCGCTAACTCTATGCTCCGATGAGCCGCCGCACAAGTTTTTTAGGGGCGGGCGGCTGATCGCTGAAGACAAAGCTCCTATCGATGCGTGCCATCGCTTCTGCGAGCCTGGCGTCGGAGTTGTAGTAAATCGTCACCAATGTTTCTTCCGAGGCGACGAGATCGCCGATGCGTTTGTGAAATTCCAGGCCCACGCCGGGATCGATCTCGTCTTCCTTCTTTTCGCGCCCACCACCAAGCATCGCCAGGGCAATCCCGAACTCCATGCAGTTCGTGGCGGCGAGATATCCGCGCGCAGGGCTCTTTACTTCTTTGCGACTCTGCGCTTGCGGGAGCCGCTGGTAGTCGTCGACGACGCGCGCGTCGCCGCCCTGCAACCCGATTCCCTTCCTGAATTTTCCGAGAGCTTCACCCGACGCGACCAACTTTTCCGCGAGCACGCGCCCTTCGTCGACCGACGTGGTCCTCTCGCCCAGAAAAAACATCCATGCAGAGAGTTCGATGCTCAGCTGGCGCAAGTCTTGGGCGCCGCGGCCGCGCAACACTTCAATCGACTCGATCACTTCAAGCGAGTGACCGGCAAAACGCCCCAGCGGCTGATCCATATCTGTAATGAGTGCGACGGCCTTCTTGCCCATGCGCCGCGCGGTTTCCACCATCAACTCCGCGAGACGCACGGAGTCTTCTTCCTTCTGCATGAACGCTCCGGAACCGGTCTTCACGTCGAGAACAAGCGCGTCGATTCCTTCGGCTAATTTCTTGCTCATGATGGATGCGCAGATCAGGCCGATATTTTCGACCGTCGAAGTCACATCGCGCAGCGCGTAGATTTTCTTGTCGGCTGGAGCGATCTCAGCCGTCTGGCCGATCAAGCCCATGCCGCACTCGCCGAGGACTTTGCGAAACTCCGCGAGCGTAAGCGCTGTGTTGAATCCCGGAATCGATTCGAGCTTGTCTAAAGTTCCTCCGGTGTGGCCCAGACCTCGACCGCTGATCATCGGAACATTTACGCCGCCTGCGGCAACAATCGGAGCCAGGATAAGCGATGTCTTGTCTCCCACGCCGCCGGTGGAATGTTTGTCCACTTTCTTGCCGGAAAGTTCGGGAAAGGTGATCAGCTCTCCCGAATGCAGCATTGCTTCCGTGAGACCCGCGATCTCCGCTCCACTCAATCCACGAATCCAGGCGGCCATCAGCCATGCGGCCATTTGGTAATCGGGGATCTCGCCGCGCGTGTAGCCGGAGATCAGAAAATCGATCTCGTCGCGGGAGTGCTCTCCCGAATCGCGTTTTTTGCGGATGAGATCAACGGCGCGCATGAATGTTCCGCGAACGTGTTTGGCGAACGGGCAGCCTAACACCCGCAAATAGCAGCGTCAAATCACTCAAGTCGGAGCGCCATTTCAGGAAGAGGCGACCAAAAGGCAGGTAATCGCTCGGTTATCGTTGACGGAAGCGGGAAAAGGAGCAACAACCGCAGCAGCATTGCGCCTCGAATGCATCCTTAGCGTGGCGGAGCGTCGTCGGCCTCGAAGGAACCAAGTTGTTCTTCCCAGGCGAGCGACGGCGTTTGCAACAGGCGCACGCAGCGGTTCCAGCGGAGGATGGCGTCGTCATTTCCGGCGGGACGCAACCGTTCGGCCTCGCCAAAACACTGCAAAGCGCGTTCCAGCAGTGGGAAAACCGCATGCGGCAACTGGCCCGCGCGAAGTTGCGCTTTCGCTCGGCGCTCCTGCAGGAGCCCTGTGTAGTAAAGCTGTTCGTAGCGATCCGTCAGACGTTGAAAGACTTCCTCGGCTTCCCGGCTGCGGTCGGAAACGCCTCCCGTGAATTGATCGGTGATGGCCAGTCCGAGCAAGCGAAGCGCCAGCTGTTGCTGGGGATCGACGGCCAGGATATCGCGGCAGATGGATTCGGACTCTTCGGGTTCATTCAGGTAACGGTACAACTCCACTTTGGCAAGAGCTTCGGCGATTCCTGCTTTAGAGATGGATTTCAACTGATAGTTCATCGAAACCTCCCCGCGCGACGCCGATCACGTGAACGATTACCCGCCGCGAATCTTGCGGAACAGCATGGTGATCGGATCGTAAAACTCGTCCACCACGCGTTCCTTCAACGGAATGATGGCGTTGTCGGTGATGTGAATCTCTTCCGGACAAACTTCGGTGCAGCATTTGGTGATGTTGCACAAGCCGAGGCCCAGCTCATCCTTCAGCAGTTTGCTTCGAGAAACGCCATCGAGCGGATGCATTTCCAGGCAGGCGATGCGCACAAAGAAACGAGGCCCGCCGAAAGTTTCGTGCTTCGCGTGATCGCGCAACACGTGGCAAACATCCTGGCAGAGAAAACACTCGATGCATTTGCGGAATTCCTGCACGCGGTCGACATCGCGTTGATACATCTTCCAGTCGACACCCGCACGCGGCTGAAAAGCGGGAATCTTCTTGTTGATCTTGTAGTTCCAGGAGACGTCGGTGACCAGGTCCTTGATCACCGGGAAGGCTTTCAACGGAAAAACCGTGATCGGTTCATCGAGCGGCAGGGCATCCAGACGAGTCTTGCAGGTCAGCCGCGGACGGCCGTTCACTTCCGCAGAGCACGAACCGCATTTGCCGGCTTTGCAATTCCAGCGGACGGCCAAATCCGGCGATTGATGCGCTTGTATCGAGTGCAGGGCGTCGAGAGCGACCATTCCCGGCGCAACCGGGACCCGGTAGTCGACCGGTTTACCCCCGTCCGGGCCGCCCCGGAACACACGCAAAATCGCTTCCGCCATTGCGCCGCCTCCCCTTTGCCAGACTTCATGGTGCGCTACTTGTTCTCCGCCAGAACTTCCTTCAGCTCCACGGGCATCTCAGCGACCGGACGCTGCTCCAACGCCATTTCATCACCGCGCTTTACGATGACGTTGTTCTTTTTGCCCCACGCATCGTCCAAATTCGGATAGTCAATGCGGCTGTGCGCTCCGCGGCTTTCCCGCCGAGCCAACGCGCTGCGCGTGACCGCTTCGGAAATCAAGATCATCGATTTCAAATCCCGCGTCAGGTGCCAGCCGGGGTTGAACATGCGCGAACCGTCGGCGCGAACGCGCTCCAGGCGCGGTTTCAATTTTTCGAGTTCGCCGAGCGCTTTCTGCAAATCTTCCTCGTTGCGGAAAATTCCCACAAGGCTCTGCATCGTTTCCTGAAGGTCGCGGTGAATCTCGTACGGGAATTCTCCATCCGCGCGCTCAAATGGCGCTAGCATGTCGCGCTCGGCGTTTTGCAGTTGAGCAGGGTCAAGGGCGCCGTTTTGTACGCGGTTGGCATGTTCCGCCGCGGCTTTCCCGGCGCGTTTTCCGAAGACCACCAGATCCGACAGCGAGTTTCCCCCGAGGCGGTTTGCGCCGTGCAATCCAGCCGCGGCCTCGCCTGCGGCGAACAAACCGGGCAACGTTGACTGGCCCGTCTCCGCCTCGACGCGAATTCCGCCCATCATGTAGTGGCACGTTGGACCGACCTCCATAGGGCCGGTCGTGATGTCCACATCCGCAAGCTCTTTGAACTGGTGATACATGCTGGGAAGTTTCTTCTTCACATATTCGGCCGGCTTGTGGGAGATATCCAGATAGGCGCCGCCGTGCTCGGAGCCTCGGCCTTCGCGCACTTCGGTGTAGATGGCGCGCGCGACGACGTCTCGGGTCGAAAGTTCCATGCGCTTCGCGTCGTACTTTTCCATGAAACGCTCGCCCTTGTTGTTCTTAAGCGTGCCGCCTTCGCCCCGAACGGCTTCGGTCACCAGAATTCCCTGCACTCCCGGTGGCCAGACCATCCCGGTCGGGTGAAATTGCACGAACTCCATGTCGAGCAATTCGGCTCCGGCTTCGTAGGCCAGCGCCATGCCGTCAGCGGTGTACTCCCAGGAGTTGGAAGTGATTTTCCAGGCTTTGCCGATTCCTCCGGTCGCGATCACGACGGACTTCGCCTTGAACACCACGAACCGCCCTTGTTCGCGCCAGTAGCCGAATGCGCCGGCGATGCGGTCTCCATCTTTAATCAACCGCGTGATGGTGCATTCCATGAAGACGTCGATGCCTTGCTGGACGCCGCGGTCTTGCAGAGTGCGAATCAGTTCGAGTCCGGTGCGGTCGCCGACGTGACACAGCCGCTTGAAGGTGTGGCCGCCGAACGCGCGCTGCAGAATTTGTCCGTCTTCTGTGCGGTCAAACAGTGCGCCCCATTGTTCGAGTTCGCGGACGCGTTCCGGAGCTTCCTGCGCGTGGAGCTGCGCCATGCGCCAGTTGTTGAGGAGTTTCCCGCCGCGCATGGTGTCGCAGAAATGGGTGCGCCAGTCGTCGGATTTATCAACGTTGCCCATGGCCGCGGCGATGCCGCCCTCTGCCATCACCGTATGCGCTTTGCCAAGCAGGGATTTGCAGACCAAGCCGACGCGCGCGCCTTGTGCCAGCGCTTCAATGGCAGCGCGCAACCCGGCGCCGCCCGCGCCGATGATTACTACATCGTGTTCGTGGGTCTCGTAGGGAGGGGTCACAGGATTCGTATGTCCTTGAAAATTCCGGCAGCCAGCATGCGGATATAAAAATCCGTCAGACCCACGGCGATCAAGCTCGACCATGCAAGCAGCATGTGGCGTTCATTCAGGGCGGTGATCCAGCTCCACGCCGCGTGCTGAGGCGGGCCGAATGCCGAGCAGGAAAAGCAATCGAGTCTTCCCCCGGCAAGATGGCGCAGCGAGTGGCACGAAAAAGTGTACAGCGTCAGGAGGGTGACATTGGCAACCAGGATCAACGACCCGATTCCCACTCCGAATTCCAGAGCTCCCAGTCGCCCGAAAAAAAGAAATCCCTTGTATGCGTCATGCCAGAGGAACACCAGAAAAAGGATTGCCAAGTACAAAAAGTAGCGATGAATGTTTTGCAGGATGAACGGAAACGAAGTTTCCCCTTTGTAGCCGCGCTTGCCACCTTCACTTACCGCGCAAGCCGGCGGATCGAGGAAAAACGCGCGGTAATACGCTTTTCGGTAGTAGTAGCACGTGGCGCGGAATCCCAACGGACCGGCCAGAATCAAAAGCGCCGGCGAAAATTTCCACCAACGATGTCCGGGATCGATCAGAGGGGAATAGAAAGGCGAAAGGTACGGTCCCCATTCATAAAACTTTCCTTCAAATGCCCGGAGCGTGGCGTAAACACCGAATCCCCCCAGCAACAACACGACCGGCAGGATTTCCACCCACCAGGCATCGCGGCGCTGCGTTTCGCCAAACTGTGCCAGCTTGCCTTCCACGGAGCCCATGGTCGCGCAATCCTCTGGCGCTTAGCCTAATCAGTAATTTGATTTTTGCAAGCCAGAAGTTTCTAAGGATTTTTCGAAATCCTTCGCGCAGACATTTTTGCGCCTGGTGGTATACTTGCGCGGCTTATCGAGGATCGAGGCGCTCCCAGCTAAGCGCCTCGCTGGACATGGAAAAGTACGACCTCATTGTCATCGGGTCCGGACCGGCCGGTCAGCGTGCCGCGATCCAGGCGGCAAAGTTCGGCAAGAAGGCGGCACTTGTCGAAAGAATGGAAGTCGTCGGCGGCGCCGCCATCAATACCGGCACGATTCCCAGCAAGACCATGCGCGAAGCCGTTCTTCACCTTTCCGGCTTCTACTATCAGAACATTTATGGCGTGAACTATCGGGTAAAGGAACAGATCACGATGGGGGATCTTTCCTTCCGCGCGCAGCACGTCATCAAGACCGAAATTGATGTCACGCGGGCGCAGCTTTCGCGCAACGGCATCGAGGTCGTGAACGGGCTAGCTACATTCACCGGCCCCAACGGCATCCGCGTTTCAGGAGCGCGCGGCCAGGCGGACTACCAGGCGGAAAAAGTTATCATTGCGACTGGCACCAAGCCCGCCAGTTCTTCCCTGGTCCCATTCAACAACCGGACCATCATCAATAGCGATCAAATTCTGCAGATGCCGCAGATTCCGAAAACGATGATTGTTGTGGGCGGAGGGGTGATCGGCGTGGAGTACACCTGCATGTTCGCAACGCTGGGCGTTCGGGTCACGCTGATCGAAAAACGCCCCCGGTTGCTGGAATTTGCGGACTCCGAAATGGTGGAGGCGCTCTGCTATCACCTGCGCGACCGTCGTGTGACCTTGCGACTGAATGAGGAAGTGGAAAGCGTCGAAGAGACACCGGACAACGGCGTGGTCGCCAATCTCAAGAGCAAGAAGAAAGTTGCCGGCGAAGCCCTGCTTTACGCAGTGGGCCGGCAAGGCAACGTTGATGAGTTGAACCTGTCTGCAGCGGGGCTGGAGGCCGACCCGCGGGGCAGAATTTCTGTGGATGCCGACTACCGCACCACGCAGCCGCACATTTTTGCCGTGGGCGACGTCATCGGTTTTCCCAGCCTGGGTTCTGTTTCGATGGAACAGGGTCGCATTGCGGCGGCAAAGGCGTTCGGAATGTCGATCCATTCCGATCCGGCGCACTATCCCTACGGGATTTACACGATTCCGGAAATCTCTTTCATCGGCAAAACCGAAGAGCAGCTCACCGACGCGGGTATCGCGTATGAAGTGGGCATCGCGTACTTTCGCGAAATTGCGCGGGGGCAAATTCGTGGCGACACCACGGGCCGATTGAAGCTGATTTTTCAGCCGGATACGAAAGAGCTTCTCGGCGTTCACGTGATCGGCGAAGGAGCCTCGGAATTGCTGCATATCGGCCAGGCGGTGTTTGCTTTGAAGGGTACGGTCGAATATTTTGTGGATACGGTGTTCAACTATCCGACGCTGGCGGAATGCTACAAGACCGCGGCGTTCAACGGATTGAACAAGCTCGCGAAGATGTGACGCAGAAACGGAAAACTATGGGCAGGAATGCGGGAGTATTGGTCGTAGAACACATTGCCGCCGGGCTGGTCGAGAACAACCAGGTCGCGGGAATGGTCAAAGTGTTTCCAGAAGTGGGCGATTCGCGCGATGCGCTCCTGTCCATGCCTGCAGATCATATTGCGGCGAAAATTGCCGAATTGGTGCTGTCGCTCGACGCCAGCGGCCCGATTTCCGCGGTTGGTGTGGGATTTCCGGGAATCATTCGGGAAGGTGTGGTCGAAGAGTCGCCCAATCTTCAGCAAGTCAAAGGCTTTCGTCTTCGCGACGCGGTGGAGAGCGCCCTGGTGGCGAGCGGAGCCCACGTTCAGGTCCGCATCTGCAATGATGCAGATGCCACGGCTGCCGGCATCGCCGCAACGCGCGGTGTCCTTGACAAGCTCAATCGGGTCTGGACTCTTGGCAACGGTGTCGGATTTGGCCGCTATCCGTGGAGCCAGGGGGCCTGGGAAGGCGGCCACTCGGTGGTGACGCTCGACCCGAAAGAAAATTTCTGCGGCTGCGGAGGACGCGGACACCTCGAAGGGATTCTCGGGTGCCGCGCGATGCGCCTCCGGTTTCTCGATCTCGAGCCGGAGGAAGTGTTCGAAAACGCCAAGAGCGGTGACCCGCGATGTGTGGAATTCGTTTCGCGGTGCCATCGCGCTTTGGCGGCCGCCACAGCAACAAGCATCCATATGGAAGGTCCCGGCCCGTTTTACCTGACCGGACCAAACGTCAATTGGATTGACGTCGGCATCCTCGACCGTCTGGTTCACGATATGGTGAAAATGAGTCCGCTGCAGGGCAGCCGATTCGAAGTCATTCCGACCAACGACGATCTCGGCATCATCGGCGCGGCCGTCAATGCCGCAAAAGCAGCCAGCGCCTGACCGCTCGCCCTTGATGCTAATCCGTCACAAGCTTCGTTTCGAGTTGCGAGACAATCTTCCAGCCCCGCGTCGTATTCACATAAACCCGCAGAATCCGAAACTGATTATAGAATTTCTTTCCGCTTGAACGTCCCACTTCCGATCTCATGCTCAAAACGTACGCCATATCGCGGAACATTCTCACTTGATGCTCTGAGCTCACCACGCTATCAAATTCCAATGGCATCTTTTCCAGGTCGCGAATGATTTCTTTCTTGCCTATCACTTCACCGTAGCGTGACACTCCGTGAAAATCTTCGGAGTATACCGCCTTAAAAAAGGTCGGATTTTGCAATTTCAGCGCGCGTGCGTTTTCCTTCTCCAGATTGACCAGTTCCTGCCGCTGCATTTCCGGATTCGGAGGAAGCTCATCCGGCTCCTGCGACTGTGCCACTCCGGCGCAAAGCAGCCACGCCGCCATCCATAACACCAGCTTGTTCACGAAACTTCTCCTCATCAAAGAAATGGCGTAAGAAAACCGGCCAGGCGAAAGGGGTCCTCATTCAGTATAGTGCTTGCTGCAGTACACCCTGGAAAACTAATATAACCCTGCTCCCAAACCGGCATCTAAAACCGGCCATGGAAACCTTTTTTTAATTGGAGGATTCATGATTTCTCCCAGCCCGTCCCCGGCAAGTTTGTCTACGAGGCGTGATTTTCTGGGCCGCGCATCACAATGGGGTGCGCTGATCGCCGCTCATCAGGTTCTTCCTCTTCGAACACTCGCGGAATCCCTTGTCGCGGATTCGCGTATCTCTCAGACCCCGGTCGTGGACAAAGGCTTCGCGTCGGTTCGGAAGATCGGTGACGGGCTCTACGCCACGATTTCCGACACCTCGAAGGGCCTGCAGACCATGTGTAATGGCGGCTTTCTGTTTGGCAAAGACGCCGCACTGCTGGTCGAAGGATTTGTGAGTCCGGCGGGAGCCGCGTTTCAGCACGAGACGCTTCGCTCGTTGTCTCAGGCGCCCCTCATGGGAGGGCTCGACACGCACTACCATTTCGATCACAGCACCGGGAATTCCTTTTACGGAGCAAATGGCATTGCTCTGTGGGCGCACGCCGCAACCGCAAAGAGAATCTTTGAAACGTACGCCGCCATGCAGGGCGTCGACAAGTCGGCGATCATCGGCCCGCTGGAGGCGAAGGCGAAGGATGCCAAGACAGAGCTTGCGCGGAAGCATGCTGCGGAATTTGCCGTAACAAGAGGCAACATCTTCAACGTGACCAATGCGATGGTTCTGGCCCTGCCGAATCGTCCTCTTGATCCGGCGAAGCTTCCTGTGAAGCTCGACCTCGGCGGTCTAGCGGCTCTGATCGAGACCTATCCCGGCCACTCCGGTACGGATATCATCGTCCGAGTTCCTGACCAGAATGTCGTCTACGCGGGCGATCTGCTTTTCAATCACATGTATCCTGTGACCTTCGACGACCAGGCGACCCTTTCCGGCTGGCGATCAACGCTGAAGACGTTTTTGTCGTGGGGCAAGGATACAATTTTTGTCCCCGGCCACGGGCAAATCTGCGGTCCGGAAGGCGTGCAATTGTCTCTCGATCTTTTCGAGGACATCGAAATGCAAGCCGCGAAGTTGCACAAGTCCGGCGTGCCGGCGGAAGAAGCCGCTGATCAATACGTGGTACCGGAAAAGTTCAAGACCGTCGCCATCTTTGCCTGGAATCTTTCGATCGGACCGACCGTCACGAAGCTCTACAAAGAGTGGGGTGCGAAGTAACCTCCCACCGCTGCCATCAGCTGGGATCCAAGCCGGACATGATTACGGAGGCGACCCGCAACGCACGCGCTGCAGCGGATCGCTTCGCTTCCGACTCCGGCAGCAGCGTGGGTTCGATTCGGCAGGCAAATCAAGGCGTGTTTACGATCCTACCCGCAGATCAAGGCAGCGAAGGCAGCGACAGCAGCGGTGATTCCAGCTTGACGAAATCGGTTCGTGTCGTCGCTTCCGTTCAGTACTACCTCGAAAAATAGGTTTTCGACATACCCCGTGGGCTTGAACCGCCGCAGCGAGCGCCGGGATGGCGGTGCTGACGGGCGCCTATTTCTGAACTTGTTGCAAGGGAGCTTGCAGCGGTGCGTTCGGGTCCCGCTCGGAGATAGCGAGCGCGGCCGCGCGCATTTCTTCGTGGATTAGGCCGTTGGTGGCAAGCACCACGGGACCACCCAGTTTGTAGGCGGCGCCGTGAAAGTCGGAAATGGCGCCGCCGGCCTCTTCGACCAGCAAGATTCCCGCAGCGGTGTCCCACGCATTCAATCCAAACTCCCAGAATCCGTCGAAGCGGCCGGCAGCAACACTCGCAAGATCGAGCGCGGCAGAGCCGTCGCGGCGCACACCGTGCGAGCGAAGAGTGAAGTCGTAGTAGTAATGAATGTTCGGGTTGGAACGGCGCTTTTGCACGGGGAATCCGGTGCACAGCAGGCTCGTTGACAACGTTGCGACTTGCGAGACGGAGATTCTCTTGTCGTTCAACGTTGCGCCTTCGCCATGCGCCGCTGCGAAAAGTTCGTCATGAATGGGATTGTAGACAACCCCGGCCAGAGCTCTTCCATGCTGTGTGAGAGCAATGGAGACCGCAAAGCAGGGATATTTGTGAGCAAAGTTGGTGGTGCCGTCCAGCGGATCGACGTGCCAATGAAACTCCGAGCTGCGGACGTAGCCCGTGCCTTCTTCGGCGACGATGGTGTGATCGGGGAAAAACCTCGAAAGGCGCTCGACAATCGCTCGCTCGCTCCGACGATCTGCCTGGGTGACCAGATCCACGTCACCCTTATAGTGAATATCCGGCGGCAACGCGTACTCCTCGCGCAGTATCTTCCCTGCCTCGAGCGCAGTTTCGACCGCGGCATTCAGGTATTGGTTCGCCATTTTGCGTCCGTGTTCTCATAACTACGGTAACAGTTACGCGGCTTTCATCCAAAGTGCAAACCGCATGCTAAAATCTGCGCCACTCTGGCGGAAAGGCAGTTTTTGCGTTGGCTAATCAGGGTCCCTACCAAGGTCGTAGTGCCCGTTGGTTTTATCTAGGCTCCGCAGTTGCCAGTGCTCTGATCATTTTTGTGGGGCGGCCTGTGGATTATTTCGCTGCCGCTGCGCCTCGCGATTGCGCAAACGGCCCCGTGGCATGCGTTTGCAAATTGGTTTTTTTTTTAATTCGCGAAACCCTGAACTCCGCCGACTCAACGATAGCCAATCTGCCTCCACCCAGACGATTTCTGCCCGGTTCACAAAGCGGGTGTAGAATCACGCGGGGGTGAGTCCGATGATGGACCCCGCTGAGCAGGAAAGCCCGTCCGAGCGAATATGCCAGGGAGTGTCTCCGGTGGACGAACCATGCAACCTTCCGGCGACCGTCCATTGCGTCAAATGTGATCAGTGGTTCTGCGACGCCCACGCCGAAGATGATCAGTGGCATGCGTGCATGCTCGATGAGGGTGAAGAGGGCGGCGAAGCTTAAAAAACGGCCTTGCACCCATGGGGCAGCGAGCCGTTCGAATCAAGATCGCGGACGGCTGCGCTTCGGAACCACCCGTGCGCGGCCTCGGTCCTTCGGCTTGCTGCCCGGACGCCGCGATCGCTCAGATTCGAGAGGCTTGAGTGTCGCGGGTTCAAGGTCGACACATTCAAGCCCGATCCGACCCCCGGGAGGGGTAGCGGACTTCGCCATGCGCACACACTGCGGCACACGGTCACGTCTGCCCGCAGAGCGAAGAGAATTCCCGGGGCCGTTGCTAAGGCAAGCCGGTGTAGTAGGACTTACGGTGCCGTACGGAATAAACGGGCGACTGATCCGGCGCAGCTCGGGATTGACTATCACTAACAGTGTCGGAGGCTGTCTCTGAGGCAGCTGGCGACGGCGCTTTGACCGTCACCTCGATACGCCTATAGGTATCCGCCGGGCCGCGAGGATTTGGGTAGTAGCCGAGCCGGTACTGCGTGCGGAGCTCGCGATTGATGCGCTCGAAGATGCCGTCGAGTTCGGCGGAGGAATCGGGATAAAACACGGCGCCCCCGGTAGTGTCGGTGATGGTTTCGAGGGCGTGTTCGCCGGCGGTGTTGCGCCCGCTTTCGTTCTTCACGGAGCGCACGACCACCGTGTAGAGAAGCGTGCCGGTGCGAACGGCCTCGCGCCGGGCAGAATCGAAGTCGGCGTGGCTGGTGGTTTCACCGCCATCGGTGATGAGGATGATGACGCGTCGCCGTTCCGATCCTTGTCGCGCCAAAGTGCGTGAACCGAGATACACGGCATCGTAAATGGACGTGCCGGCCCCTTGCGGAACGCGCCGCACGGCGTCCTGAAGATGTCCCACGTTATCGGAGAATGCCGCCAGCTGCGTGACGTTTTCATCAAACGCATAGACGGCCAGACGGTCACCTTTGCGCAAAACCTGCTGAATAAAATGTGCGGCAGCCTCGCGCTGAGTGGGCATTCCGAGCTGCGCGCTGAGGCTTGCATCGATCATCAGTGCCAGATCGAGCGGCTGCTGAGTTTCCTTCTCGAAGACGGCAATCGTTTGCGGATTGTCTTCGTCAAGCACCTGAAACGCCTCTACCGCAAGGTCGGGCGCAGGGCGATTGTGTTCGTCGAGCACGCTGACAAGAACGTTTACCAGATCCACTTTGACTTTGATTTTCGCGCGATCCTGCGCGGCATCGGACGCTTCGGCTTTCGCCGCAGGCGCGGGAGCTGCATCAGCAGGTTTGGACTTTTGCGCCCACGGAGGCCGATTCGGGTTTTCTTGTTGCTGCGAGGATGAACCGGCGGATAGCACGGCGGCCAACGACGCTACCCCGATGAAGCGGGCGAGAAACAACCGTATGGCCGGGGAGGATAGGCTCACAGAGGGCGTTGTCATTGAGTTAGTTGGATGCGGGTTTCCCGGACGGAGTCTTCTCGGGAAGGGGCGGAAGCTCCCCATCCGCCCACACGGCGCCGTCGACAAAGTGTTCCTTTTTCCAGATGGGGACCGTCTTCTTCAAGGTGTCGATCGCGTAACGGCAAGCATCGAGAGCCGCAGCCCTGTGGGCCGAGCTAACCGCTACAAACACGCTGGTTTCACCAATCTCCAGGCGGCCCAGGCGGTGGACCAAGGCGACGCGATCGATGGCATAGCGTGCATGAAGTTGCTCAGCGATCTCCCGCATCTTGGCCAGGGCCATCGTCTCGTAGGCTTCGTATTCGAGGTACAGCGTCGCGCGGCCATGCGAGTGATTGCGGACACAACCATCGAAGGTAGCCACGGCGCCGTCTTCATCGGCACGGACTTCGCGCGCGATCGCAGCAGAAGGGATAACGTCGCGTGTAAGTTCGATGCGATCCTGCGTTAGAGAAGCGGTCATCTGGACTTAGCCACCGCTGACAGGCGGGAGGAAGCCGACTTCATCGCCGGCGTGAAGCACAGTGTCCCAGGCCGCGAACTCACGGTTGCGCGCGGCGACGAGCGAAGGGCGAAACTTGAGCAGCTCCGGCCGCGACGATGAACAACGAACAAAAAGGTCTTCGATGCACGCTCCATCACCTAGTTCAACGGATTCTTCCGAAGATCCGGAAAACTCCTTCAATCGGCCGAAATAGAGAACTCTGACGCGCATGATGCTCCGGCTTCATTTTACCCGAATTCAACCGATCGTGGCCGCCCGCTTCCTCTCCATTCCGCGCATCCATATACTTGCTTCTATGAAGCTTCTTGTGACCGGAGCGACCGGGCTGGTCGGAAGCGCCCTGGTAGCGGCGTTGGCGCGGGACGGCCACATGGTCTGCCGGCTGGTGCGGCCGGAAACCAAGACCACCGGCGGCGCGGCGGGAGCCTTTGATGTCGCTTGGAATCCGGAAACTGGAGAGTTAGGCGGAGGTGCGGTCGGCGCGGAAGCGGTGGTGAATCTGGGCGGAGCATCCATTGCCGGTGGACGGTGGACGGAGGCGCGGAAAAAACTCTTGCGTACCAGCCGCGTGGATGCGACGCGCGCGCTTGTGACGGCACTGGGGAACATGAATGCCAAGCCGGATGTGTTGGTCAGCGCTTCGGCTATTGGCTATTACGGAAGCTGCGGAGAAGAGATCCTGACCGAAGACAGCGCGGCAGGAACCGGCTTCCTGGCCGAGGTTGCGAAAGACTGGGAAGCCGAAGCCTTGCGCGCGGCAGAATTTCGCACACGCGTGGTGCTGATTCGATTTGGGATTATTCTGGCCAAGCAAGGCGGCGCGCTGCCAAAGATGATGCTGCCATTCAAGCTCGGCGCAGGCGGCCGGATCGGGAGTGGCAAACAATGGATGTCCTGGGTCGCGCTGGAAGATGCGGTGGAAATTATCCTCGTCACTTTGAACAGACGCGAGTTGCGCGGTGCGGTAAACGTTGTGGCGCCGCAGCCGGTGACCAACGCAGAGTTCACCAAAGAATTGGCAGCCGCGATGCATCGCCCGGCGCTGTTCCCTGCTCCTGCCTTCGCGCTGCGCTTGGCGATGGGAGAAATGGCCGACGCGCTGCTCCTAAGCAGCCAGCGCGTCGTCCCCGAAAAGCTAACCAAAGTTGGGTACCCGTTCAAGAATCAAAGCCTGCGACGCACGCTTCATAACATTGCCGCCGCGACGTGAATCGTGCTGGTCTCACTTGATAACGCTTAGCGAAACATCGACTTTGATGACCCGCCCAGTTACCGGGTCCGTCGAAACAGTGGATTGAATCGTCTGGCCATCGCGAATGAGCAGATTGAGCTGTGAACGAAATTGCTGAATGACCGGCAAATCGGAAGCGATGGCTTTCGTATCGGCCAAGTTCCCTTGCGGCGAGTAGGCAGAGGACCTTTCCACACTCAGACTCAGCAGAAATCTTCCGTCCTCCAATTTTTCAGCGCGCCCATCAATATTTGTTCCCATGTCCGTGTACGTCGACATCGTTGATGAAGTGTGGATCGGAACTCGAAGTCCCATGCGAATGGACGCAAGCGGACCTCCGGCGTCGGAGTTCACAAGAAGTGTGTACGGCAGGCTGCTGATTTTTTTCTCGCCGTCAAACTCATTGAATAGGACTTGAACGCGAACTGCCGTGATGGTCTTGTGGGGTTCCGCCGCCTTCTCTCCGCCGTCAGCTTTTGGTTTCTCCTGGGCCAAGGCCGGCATGGCGGGCATTGTGCCTAGCAGTAAAGCAATCAACAGGCCGTTCCGGTTCATTTCATTCTCCTCGTCAAAGTGACTCTGGTTCCATCACGTACTAGACGCCAAGCCTAACGGCGTGGTTCAAATGGATTGTTTACATTCTCTTCGTCGGATAAGGGCCGCCAAGCCATACTCGCCACCTCAATCGGCTTGATCACGATCGGAGTGGGCTCGGCGCTGGTCAACAGGTCTTTTGCGGCATCTGGTTGCTCCTGAGCGAGGCGAATGACTTGTGCGATTGTCGCCTGAGTCGCAGCCTCGACACGGACTTCAGGCCCTGCCGCAGGAAGCCAACCGCGACGAACTTTTTTTGGCGAAGCCAAAACAACTTGCATTGAAGCGCTCGTCGTTGGCTTCGGAACCAGGGCTTCCGTACGGACTGGCGGCACAACATTTTTCGGGCTTACAACTGACTGGGAATTGCCAGGAGGCTTCTGCAAAAAGAAATGAGGAACAACGAGCACAGCCGCGAACAATAAGAGCAGGGCGGTCGCAGGAACGAAAATTGCCCGCCAGGAAAAGTGTTCTGGGGCGACTGGGCCTTCCGAAATTTTCCCGCGGACGCGGGGGACAAGAGATGCCGGAACATCGGCGTTTGCAGCGACGTGTAGCGAATGATCGATGGAAGTAAAGGTCGCCTGTTCGACGGCGAAGGCGAACGCACATGCTTTGCATATGGCAAGATGCGCCGCAAGTTCGAGCGGCAACGCCTCGCCCGAGGCGGCGGCATCGGTCAGTGACTGGCGGTAGGATTCACAAAACATCGGAGCTTCTCCGCAAGAGTTTTCCGTGCAAAAAAGAGCCGCGACTTCACCGTGCCCACGGGAACCGCGAGGAGCACAGAGACTTCTTCGAGCGTATGCCCTTCCATTGCGGCCAAAAGAAGGACCAGCCGCTGCTTTTCCGGTAGTTCATCCATCGCCCGTTCGAACTGGCGCTGAAATTCAGCGTTTTCGCCGCTGTGCGTGCTGCTACGCGAGTTTTCAAACACCCATTGCGCTTCGCGCAGCTGGCGTCGTTTGACGGACCGCAAACGGTCGAGCGCAATGCGAAAACTGATCCGCACCAACCACGCGCGGAAACGCGTGCGCTCGCGCAGCCGTTCGAAATGGCGATAGGCGCGGAGCAAAGCTTCCTGGGCGACATCCTCGGCGTCAGCGGCATTCCGCAGGACTCCACGAGCCACGCGAAAAGCCAAGGGGGCATTTTCCGCGAGGAGCGCTTCCCATTCGCGGTGCGCGGTGTTGGCAGCTTCGGCGCGCGCTTCTTCCCTGCGCACAGCGGCATCGGGCTCTCCTCCGGGATGCGTCAGGATCCACTCCTGCACGGTCTGGTTCACGCGAGCGGTAATGGCTCGGCTCTCCTTGTACATAGGCGAGACGCCGCGGTTGTAGGGAAGGTTCACTGAGAGGAAGTAATGACGGAAATACGAAACGAAGTAAAGAGGCGAATCACAGGCGGAACGTTCTGAATCGAGAAGATGAACCCCGGGCGAATTTTCAAACTCGTTTTGAAGGGCCGTAGGCCATGGCTTTTGAGCTTTGCACGAACCTCACCCTCGAAGAATCTACTAAACGACTCAAATCATTGCGGATAGTCGTCCTTCTGGCCTCGTTGCACGTAATTCAAACGCAAGCGCTTCGACAGCCGGCCACCGGACTACATTTCGGTTGTCCATGGGGACAATTCAAAAAAGCACGGCGCCGTGCTTTAAAAGCGCGCACCGCAGCTCAGTAGAAGGCACCCGGCCGGGAGCAAGATGATCTGGCGCACGTGCCGGCACTTTTTCGACTCCCAGGCCGAGCCCGCTTCAACCGGACGCTCCTTGGCGCAATCGCGGCGGTCCGCGACAACTTTTGAGGAGGCGGACGAGCCTTCCAAAACTACAAATCTGATTCAACCCGCGGCGCAAGCCAGCCGCCTCCAAACAGGAGACCTGGGCCAAGCGACGCAAGAAAAATCGGGCGGCGCGCTGACCCCCTCACAACTCGCGCTGACTCGATCGCAAAATGCAGCGCGGCGGCGCAAGTCGTCGAACCAAGATTCCCGCGCGACTCAGCAACCGGCGGAAAGCGTTCAACCGGTACTCCAATTTTCTTTGCCAGCAGCGCAACCAGCCTCGGATTAGGCTGATGCGTAGCAAAAGCCGCCACTTCGCCGCGAGGTTTGCCGCTGCGGCGCTCGAGTTCACGAACACACTGATCAAGACGCGCCGTTGCCGCGCGCGAGAGCGCGTCGCCATCAAACACAACTCTTAAACGGTCATCTGTCTCTGCGGAAACCTGGATCGCAGCCTGAAATTGAGAAGCACAACCGAAGAAAAAGTCCCGGAGCGAGTACTCGTTGTCTGCTGCCGCAGGCCTTCCCCGCTGCACCAGAAAGGCCGATGCACCATCTCCGAACAATCCGCCGAACTCGCCCGCGACACGCCCTGGCGTAAGCGTGCGCGAATGAACATCCGCTGTAACAACCAGCGTCGCGCCTGCTTGCCCGGATTCCACAAACGACTTTGCGACCGCCAGGCCATGAACAAATCCCAAACATGCGCCCCCCACATCGAGCGCGCCGCACGTCTCTCGCGCGCCGATTGCTTCATGCAATTGCGCCGCAAGAGACGGAAACGCATGGTGAGTCTCGCTCGTCGCAATGATCCAGTCGACAGCGCCCGGCAGGATATTCGCATCTCTAAGGGCCAACTGCGCCGCTTGCGCGCCAAGGGTGATTTCCGATTCGCCGGCCTCGGCGTAAGCGAGTGAAACAATTCCAGCGCGATGGCGCAACTTTCCGACGGGCATGCCAAAAGCCGCATCCACTTGTTCCGAAGGAACCGTCCTGGATCCGCAGGCGACACCGGAGAATCGCAAGAGGGCAGACGTGGGCCGGGTGGACATGAAAAGTCAATGTTCGCGCTAGGCCTTGGCATTGTGAGTGAAGGAATGAATTGCGGCAAGTGTGCTCCGCAACTGTCCATTCACTCCAGCAAACCTTCGAAACAGCCGGGTGGGCAAGCGCCAGCGTCCACCGGCCGTGTGGTAATTTGAGAGTCCATGCAATCCGACGCGCACACCCTGAAATGCCGAATCGTGCGGCGCTATCTATTCGGGCTCCTCTGCACCTGCACGCCGCTGATTTTCCCGGTCATTTCGCAGGCGCAACGCGAGCGCGGCGAGATCCAGATCGAGGTCCGCGACCCTCAGGGCCGCAGCACTGCGGCGACCGGAGTGCTTGTCAGCGAATCAAACCAGGTAAGAAAGCAGTTCGTAATCGGCGCGGATGGAAAATATCTCGCGCCGGAGCTGGCGTTCGGTGTCTATCGGCTAAGCGTTACCGCCGAGGGTTTTGCCGTCTGGACGGACCTCGTCGAAATTCGCGGTGAAGTTCCGGTGCGCGTCAACGTCAATTTGGGAATGGCTGCGGTCAACACGAGGGTTGAGGTCACTGACGCGGCAACTCTGCTCGATCCCTCGGAGACCGGAACCATCTACGCACTGAGCGGCGAAACGCTAAACGAACACGTCGCCGCACAGATGGGACGCGATCTGACGGATGCCGTGAACGATCAACCCGGCTGGCTCTACGAAGCCAACGGCGCGCTGCACCCGCGCGGCTCGGAGTATCAAGTGCAGTATATGCTGGACGGAATGCCTATCACGCAGAACCGCTCGCCTACGTTCGCGCCGCTTTTCGACGTCGGCGACGTGGACTCCATGCGCGTGACGACCGCCGGGTATGCCGCGGAATACGGCCGCAAACTTGGCGGCGTGATTGAGTTAATGACGGAAAAAAATCCCCCGACGGGTACGCATGGGCGCTTCGAAACCGGCGGCGGCAGCTTCGATTCGCTGCGCATGGGAGCAGAGGTCGGATATTCTGCGGGCAAGAATCATTTCGAGCTGAGCGGGCAGGGGTTTCACACCAACCGCTACCTCGATCCGCCGGTTCTTGAGAACTACACGAATTGGGGAAATGGATACGGTTTTTCAACCGCGTATGAGCGCGACTTTTCGGACCGCGACCGTTTACGCTTCACGGTTTCTCGCAGCGAGACCCGCTACGTCGTGCCAAACGAACGCGTGCAGCAGGCTGCAGGCCAACGGCAGGATGCCGGCACTGCGGAAACCAGCGGGCAAATCTTCTACCAGCACATCAGCAGCAATAATCTACTGTGGACTTTTTCCGGCAGCGCGCGCGACGCGAGCGCAATCTTGCGCTCGAACGATCTCGCGACCCCGGTGATCGTTTCGCAGAATCGTGGCTACCGCGAAGGATATGTTCGTGCAGACGTCGCAGGACACACCGGGCATCACGACTGGAAAGCGGGCGTCGACTCTCTGTTCACATCCGTCAGCGAATCGCTTGCGTACCAGATCACGGACGCGTCGCAGTTCGATCCGGGAACTGCGCAGCACTTTGCCTTCAACGAACAAAAATGGGATACCGAGCCGGCTTTTTACATTCAGGACAACATTCACTGGGGAAACTGGAACTTCAGCGGCGGGCTGCGCTTCGATCACTACGGATTTGTAGTGAGTGAATCCGCGTGGAGCCCGCGCCTCGGCGTGTCGCGTTACATCGAAAGCTGGAAGATCCTCCTACATGCTTCTTACGACCGTGTTTTCCAGACGCCGGCTATGGAAAATCTCCTTTTAGCCAGTTCCCCGGAAGTGGATTCGCTCAATCCTCAAGTGCTTCGGCTGCCGGTGCGGCCGTCGCGCGGCAACTACTTTGAAGGCGGCCTCACGCAGGCGCTCTTCGGAAAGTTGCGCCTCGACGCAAATGTGTTTCGCCGCGGTTTCCGGAATTTCGCCGATGATGATGTATTGCTGGGCACCGGCGTGAGCTTCCCGATCGCTTTCAACAAAGCGCGGATTTTCGGGGAGGAAGTGCGGCTGTCGGTGAACGAATGGCACAGATTTTCCGGTTTTCTCAGCTATTCAAATCAGTCGGCAATTGCCCAGGGACCGATTACCGGCGGACTCTTCCTGGGTAGCGACGCTGGCGGCGAATTGGCGGACAACAGCAAGTTCGCCGTCACCCAGGACCAGCGCAATACCGTCCGTGCTCGCATTCGCACACAAGCGACAAAGCGCATCTGGGCGGCCGTCAGCGCGGAGTATGGTAGTGGTTTGCCGATCGAACTCGAGCCGGACGCCATCGACGTGAATTTTCTGTTGGCTCAGTACGGGCCGGAAATTCTCGCACGGGTCAATCTCGATCGCGGACGAGTACGCCCAAATTTTTCGCTGGGAGCCGCTGCGGGTGTCGAACTCTACAAAAAAGAAAGCCGCAGCGTCAATGTTCAAGTGGAGGCCGACAACCTCACCGACCGGGTAAACGTTCTGAATTTTGCCGGGCTGTTTTCCGGAACCGCTGTCGCTGCGCCCCGAAGCGCCAGCGCCCACCTTCGCTTTACTTTTTGAAGCTGAGCCTCATTATCGAAAGCCTTGTCATCCTGAGGAACATTTGATGGCCCCAAGGATATCAACTTTCAGCTCATTGCTGCTGCCGATCGAACGCGCGTTACCGCCGCCGCATTTTTCCAAGCAGTCGCAGAATTTCCATGTACAACCAGATTAACGTAACCATCAAGCCGAACGCGCCGTACCACTCCATGTACTTTGGCGCACCTATGCTCGCTCCGCGCTCGATCATGTCGAAGTCCAGGATCAGGTTCAGGGCCGCAATGATCACCACAAAAACGCTGATGCCAATGCCAAGCGGCGTGCTGGCGTAAAGCACCGATATTCCTCCGAATCCGAACAGCCGCATGAACATGCTCGCGGCGTACACCAGGGCGATAGCACCGGTGGCGCAAACAATTCCAAGCACAAAGCCTCGCGTGGCGCGAATCAACCTCGTTTTGTACGCCAGTAACAGGACGAAAAGAACCCCGAATGTAAGCGCGACGGATTGCACCGCAATTCCGGGATACGACTTTTCAAAAATGGCGGAGATTCCTCCGAGCACCAATCCTTCGAACAGCGCGTAGATCGGAGCGCTGAGCGGCGACCATTCTTTTTTGAATACGGTAACCAGAGCGGTGATCAGGCCGCCGAAAAGCCCGCCGATCATCCAGGGAAGCGCCGCGCCTGGCTGCTCGGAGTGCGCGAGGCCCCAGGTCCACGCCGCGGTAACAACAACACACAACAGCAGGATGCCGGTTTTGTTAACCGTGCCCTGCACCGTCATGGCTTCGCCGGCCGCTACCTGACCGGTGAATACTTTGTCCTTCAAAACGGGATTGGAAGAGCGAAAAATGCTAGCCATTATGGGTATTCTCCGGGTCGACCTGCATCCTGCAAGACAATTGAATCACGCATGAATAACGCTCGGGAAAGTCTTGGTACCGCTAACGGGAATCGAACCCGTATTTTAGCCTTGAAAGGGCTACGTGCTAACCGTTGCACCATAGCGGCATTTTGGGAAGAACTTACTCTTCTAGAATACGGGAATTCGGGGAACCCGACAAGCGGCCCGCAGTCACGCCTGGAAGTCATGCGTCTCGACGGATCCCGGACCTTTCGTCCCCATCGCATTTGATCTAGGCGCTTTAGTGCACTGGCCATGAACTTGCTCTCTCCCTTGTCAGGCGAAGTCGTAGTGTCTCTCTCTGTTGACGGAGGGCTATCTTGAATTTCGGAGCATTCAAGGCGAAAGCGGCCTGGCCGAGTCGGGTGCTTCTGGCGGCCAGCCTGGGTTTCCCTGTTGCCGTCCTCGGCCAGAGCTCCCAGATGCCCACGGCTGCCACCGACGCCACGGTGAAGTGGGACGTTGTAACGGTCTTTTCGGAAATGGACGCCGCGAGCGAGCAGGCTTCGACGCTCAAAAAAGGCAGCTCCGTGTATGTGGATTTGCGCATGGACCAGGGGGGAAAAAGCTGGTGCGGAGTCAGACCCTCGGCTCAGGCAAACCGAATCGGCTTCGTGGACTGCAAAAGCTTGGAGCGTGTTGGAAATTCGCGGCCAGCGCTTGGTTCCGGCAGCGGTTCCGCTACCTCCGCCTCATCCGGGGCGCCCGCGGAGGTTCCATTCGCGCGGCCGGCCGTGCCCACTGCCAACGGATACGCGCTGATGAAAAGCCAGGTCGTCAAGGAGGGCGTGGTCGATTCCGGCTACATCGCGTCGCTCGAAACGCAAGCTGCAAACGGCGGCGTCGGCTCCGTGACGCGCGCCGCTTTGGCCCATCTCGCAGCCGGAGAATTCGAGCTATCGCGGCGCGAAGCGGACAAGGCGATGGAGCAGTTCGAGGCCATGGAGCCTTACATCGGACGACAGCGCGATCTCCGCATGGCAAACCTGATCGGACGCACCTACGCTCGCTTGATGAAGAGCGAATACAGCTCCGCTCTGGAACTCATCGAAAAAGCTAGAAAACTTTCACCGCAGTCGGCGGATTTGGCGGCGCTCTCAGGATGGACTCATTACCAGCTGAATCAAATGGATGCGGCGGTTGCGGACTTCCAGACCGCGCAGCGCGTCCACCCGGATCCCATCGTGGCGAGCCTCCTTGAGAAAGCGAAACGCGACCAGGACACCGAAGGCGATTTCCGCGACAGCGAATCGAGCCATTTTGTTTTGCGCTATCACGGAGGAGCGAGCCGCCAGCTTGCATCGGAAGTGATTCGCACGCTCGAGGATCAGTTCCAGGTCCTGAGGTCGGAGCTTCACTACACACCGCCGGAACCGATCGGCGTCATCTTGTATACGCAAGAAGCATTCCGCGATGTGACCCGCGTGCCGGGCTGGGCCGGGGGCGTGAACGATGGGCGAATTCGTGTTCCAGTACAAGGTATGGAGACGGTTTCGGATTTGCTCGCAAGAATCCTGAAGCATGAACTCACTCACAGCTTTGTGTTTCAAAAAACGGCTGGGCGCTGCCCCACCTGGTTGCAGGAAGGCGTCGCGCAATGGATGGAGGGCCGGCGCACGGGAAACGACGCCGGGGCTCTGGTGGCCGCGTTCCAGGAGGGCAAGGGGAAATCGTTGCGCTACGTGGATGGGCCCTGGATGGGGATGTCCGCCGCGCAGGCGCGGTATTCCTACGCGTGGTCACTGGCAGTGGTGGAAGCGATTGTGGCCGATTCGGGTAGCGACGGACTGGATCGATTGCTCGAAGCGGAGCGGACAGAATCTTCCGGCGAAAATGCTTTGCTTCAGGCGTTGCGCACAAACTTTTCCAGTCTGGACGACGCGACTGTCGAATATCTTCGTAGAACGTATTTGTAATGACGCGCGGACTAGCCGCAGCAGCGGCTCACGATTTTGTGCGGTCTTCCCATTCCTCGTGCCAGGCGGTTTGGATCGCTTCGAGCTTTGATTCGTTGGATTTGGCGGGGTCGCCGGCAAAGCCGGGAAGCTCGGTGATCCATTTGTGCATGTCCGTAAAGCGGACGGTATACGGATCAAGGTCGGGAAATTTGTCCGTCAGTGCAATCGCGATATCTTCAAGATTATCCCAGTCAAATGTCGGCATTTTTTCCTCTGGCAGAGGCGACCATGCTTAGTGATCCGCTTCTTTGGCGTAATTTTTATTCCAATCGGGAATTTCGACGACGATGTCGGTCGTGCCGTCGGGAACTGTCTGGCAGCCGAGCCGTGACTTTGGCGTGATCCCCGGCGCTTCGTCGAGCTCGTCCAGTTCTGCGTCCGTTGCTTCGTTGCAGGATTCCAGTCCTTCCTTCACGATGACGTGGCACGTTGAGCAGGCGCACACGCCGCCGCACGCATGATCGAGTCCCGCTTTGATGCCTTCGGAAAAATCGAGGATGCTGCCCGGAAGCCCATTGTGGCCGTAAGGAATTTTCTCGGGATCCACTTCCAGGGTTTTGCCGCTGGGAAGAAACGTCACCTTGAATTTCTTCGTTGCCGGCTTGTACTTGACTTCCTCGATGTATGGGTTACTTCCGCCCATTTTTGTTCCCCTCTCAACAATATCCTAGTAGCACGATGCTTAAAAGTCCGCGAGCTTTTTGCCCTGGAGCACGGTGTTCACGGCGCTGTTCATCATCGCCTCTGCCAGGTGATTGGTCGCTTCGTTCAATTCGTCAATCCTCTTGCGTATTAGGCGGTAGTCGCTGCCGGAAGCTGATTCGCGCAATGCTGTGACCGCCGCGTCGATTTTAGAGCGCTCTTCGGCAGGAAGCGCGGCGGCTTGCTCCGTCGAAAGAGCCTTCGCGGTCGCCGTCAGGATGGACTCGGCTTCGGTGCGCGCTTCAATCGCCTGGCGCTCGGCAAAATCCTGTTCGGCATACTCAATGGACTCTTCCAGCATGCGTTCGATTTCGGAATCGCTAATGCCATAACTGGGCTGGACTTCGATGGAGTGCTGTTCGCCGGTTCGCATGTCCTTCGCTGCGACCTGAAGAATGCCGTTTGCGTCAATCAGAAACTTCACTTCGATGCGATGAAGGCCGGCAGGCGCGGGCGGAACTTTTAGCGTGAATCTCGCGAGCGAACGGCAATCCTTTGCAAGCTCGCGTTCACCCTGCAGCACGTGAATGTCGATGCCGGTCTGATTGTCGACTCCGGTGGTGTAAAGCTCCTGCGCGCTTGCGGGTATCGGGGAATTGCGTGTGATGATTTTTGCAACCGTACCGCCGTAGGTTTCGATTCCAAGCGAAAGTGGCGTGACATCGAGAAGCAAGGTGTTGCTGACGCCGTGTTCGAGAATATTTGCCTGGACTGCCGCGCCGAGGGCGACGACTTCGTCGGGGTTGAGATCGATGTGAGGCGCGCGGCCGAAAAGGCCCTGAACGGTGCGGCGAATCAGCGGGGTGCGCGTGGTTCCGCCCACCAGAACGACTTCGTCGATGTCCTCGGGGTTGAGTTGCGCATCCGCAAGCGCTTGTTTGACGGGAACGATGGTGCGTTCCACGATCGGGCGAATCCGCTCCTCAAAAGCGGCTCGTGTGAAGCGACTTGTGTAGACACTCTGGTTGGGAAGAGTAAAGCGCAAAAGGGCGTCATCCTTTATCGAAAGGTCGTGCTTTGCTGAAATGAACGCCTTGCGCAGTTCTTGTACCAATGCCGGCTGGTTTCTGATGTCGCCTTTATGAAGATCCATCATCTCCCGCAGGAAGTGAGCAACGAAAAGATTGTCGATATCGTCTCCGCCAAGATGCGTATCGCCATTGGTCGAAAGAACCTGATAGATATCGCCGTCGTCCGTGGAGATTAGTTTCAGGATCGAGATGTCGAAGGTGCCGCCGCCGAGATCGTAGACGGCGACTTTTCCGCGCTGTTTTTCGTGCAGGCCGTAGGCGAGAGCTGCGGCCGTTGGTTCATTCACCAGGCGAAGCACTTCAAGGCCCGCGATTTTCCCGGCGTCTTTTGTTGCCTGGCGCTGCGCGTCGTTGAAATACGCCGGAACTGTGATTACGGCTCGATCGACGGGTTCTCCGAAAAACGATTCTGCCCAATTTTTCAGCTCGCGCAAAATAAATGCCGAGATTTCCGGTGGCGTAAAAACTTTTTCGCCCAGCCGCACGCGAATCACGTTGCTGCTGGATGGATCCAGGCGAAACGGAAAAAGCTTCACTTCATCCTGAACGTCCCTCACGCCGCGGCCCATGAGGCGTTTTACGGAATAGATGGTGCGCTCCGGTTGCGTGAGGAGCCTGCGGCGCGCAGGTTCCCCGACGATGACGTTTCCATCGGGATCGAGGCTGACCACCGAGGGACAAAGCGTCGAGCCGTGGGGGCCTTCGATGCACTCCGGCTTGTTTGTCTGCGGATCGAGATACGCGACCAGGCTGTTGGTGGTTCCAAGATCGATGCCGACGATGCGTCCCATTTCACTGTCCAGTGACCGGCGATCGGTTGCCGGCAGAATTTTTGAAGCGCACTATGATTCCAGTTCCTTTTCAACGCTAGCGACAAGATTGCGAATGTAGGAGCGGCGGTTCAGCAATTCGTTCATCCGCGCGAAGATGGCTTTCCGCGAGGCCCCGACCGCATTCGCGTCCACCGCGTCGTCCCATTCTTTTGCAGCAGACCGGAGCTGCGCGTCCACTTCTTCCAGTTTTTCCTGAAAATTGTTTTCAGCGGCCTGCAGCTTCGCTTTTAGTCCCGCGAGATTTTCGCCGGATGCCTTTGCTTGGCGCAATTCGTCGAGCGATTCGTTGAGTTCAAAAACTTCCTCGAGCAGCTCGGGCGGAGCCTGCTGTTTCTTTTCGCCTTCCTTGCGTTCGCCTTCGATTTCGAGGAGATACTCGACGCGAGCGAGAGGCTCACGCAGGACGCGATACGCGTCATTTAATTCAGAGCTGCGCTTCAGAGAGAGTTCACGCTCCTGTTCCGAAGCGTTGACGAAATTATCGGGATGCAATTTCCAGCTGAGCTGGAGAAACTTTTGTTCGAGCGAGGACATTTCGATCCCCAGCTTGCGGCGCAAACCGAAAACCGCGAAGTAGTCGGTTGAACGATTGGTGGTGGAGGCCGGAGCGGTCATTTTAGGTTTTCCGCAATCTCTATGTCTTCGGTGTAAACTTCTGATTAATCGAGAGTTAACTGCAAATCGGCGTACCGGCCCGAAACGGCAGTGGCGATTTTTTATTCACGAAAATCCGCTTCTTCCTTCAGCCGAAAACAACAATGGCTGGCGAACTTGGCCGCCAGCCGGGTCAATTTCTACCTTGGCCAAGTGCCGCTCGAGGGGCACACGGGCCGCAGCCGATGCCACAAAATCGATGCACGCTAGGCTGTAAACGAACTACCGCAGCCGCAGTTGCGCGCAGCGTTGGGATTGACGAAGACAAATCCCTGCCGCATGAGCGTCTCCTCGTAATCCAAAGTCGTGCCATTCAGATACAGGAAACTTTTTGGATCGACGAAAAGGCGGGCGCCAAATTCTTCAAACACCTTGTCGCGGTCGCGCGCCTGGGTGTCGAGGCGCATGGCGTACGACAGACCGGAGCAACCGCCGCCCTGGACGCCGACGCGAAGGCCGCCTTGCTCCGGAGACACACCTTCCTTGGCGAGCAGGGCGAGGATTTTTTTCGCCGCTCGTTCCGAAACGTGAACTTTCGGAGTTACCGGATTTGCGACCTCAGTGGTCATACTCGTTCGGCTCGCTTGGCCCCGATCCAACCCTCACCATCCCCGGGGTGGGGCACCCGCAAGGTTGCCTGCGCTGCGGGTTAGTGCGAGGATTTTTCGGAAGCAGGCACAGCGATGCCATGCTTGTTCTTCCAATTGCCAATCGCCGCCTTGATGGCGTCTTCCGCGAGCACCGAGCAGTGAATCTTGACCGGAGGAAGCGCGAGTTCGCGGACAATGTCCGTGTTCTTGATGGACAGCGCTTCTTCAACGGTTTTGCCCTTTACCCATTCGGTAGCCAAGGAGGAACTGGCGATCGCCGAGCCGCAGCCAAAGGTCTTGAAACGGGCTTCCTCGATAACCTGCGTTTCCGGATTGATGCGCATCTGCAGCTTCATGACGTCGCCGCATTCCGGTGCACCGACAAGGCCGGTCCCGACATTGGGGTCTTCCTTGGGAAGGCTGCCAACGTTGCGCGGATTGTTGTAGTGATCTACAACCTTTTCGCTATATGCCATGAATCATTCTCCTCTAGGTCCCTCGAGCCCTTGCGGCCGCAAAGCAGCCAGGGCACCAAAAATCCAAAATCAATTGCTCCGTGCAAGATTTCCGATACTGACGAATCCGGCAGTACGCAGAACCTTTTCCGAAATCGAAACATTGGGCACCCAAGCCGAACGTCCCGCGGTCAACTGGCGCAGCACATCCTTGATGTAGTCCGCTCCGATTCCGAGCACTTTCAGGAACGTGCGAACTTCCTGAAGGTGGCGGAACGAACGCTCGCCTGCCGGCTTGGCATCATCGCCTTCGCCATAGGGAACGAAAGCGACACGGAATGCCGCGCCGGTACCGGCAATTGACCGGTGTACTCGAATTGTCCCTTCACTTACGGTTGCCATCGCTTCTTGTCCTTTGCCTTTCTGGCTGGTTTTATTCTTCTTGTCGTTAGATGCAGGACCGGCTTATGCGGTCTGCCAATTTAATTTAGAAATGTCGATACCCTCTTTGGCCATCTCATAGAGAGGGGAAAGCTCACGAAGTTTGGTGACGACCTGGACCATCTTGTCGGTGACATAGTCGACTTCTTCCTCGGTGTTGAACCGTCCGAGGCCGAAGCGGATGGATGTGTGAGCCAAGTCTTCACCAACTCCAAGGGCCTTGAGGACATAGCTGGGTTCCAGCGTGGCCGAAGTGCAGGCCGAGCCGCTTGAAACGGCGATGTCATTGATGCCCATGAGAAGCGATTCACCTTCGACATAAGCGAAGCTCATGTTGAGGTTGTTGGGCAGGCGATGCTCCATCGAACCGTTGATAAAGACTTCGTCGAGCTTGGCTTCGAGAGCCGCCTTGAGGCGGTCGCGAAGTTTGCTAAGCCGGGCGGATTCCTCGGGCATTTCTTTCTGAGCGATCTCGCAGGCTGCGCCGAGTCCCACGATGCCGGGAACGTTCAGCGTGCCGGAACGCATACCGCGTTCGTGACCGCCGCCGTCGATGATGGCGGAAAGTTGCACCCGAGGATTGCGGCGGCGAACGTAGAGCGCACCGACTCCTTTGGGGCCGTAAATCTTGTGCGCGCTGATGGCAAGGAGATCGATGTTGTCTTTCTGGACGTCGACGGGAATCTTGCCAACCGCTTGTACGCCGTCAACGGCGAAAAAGACGCCACGTTCCTTTGCGATTTTGCCGATTTCCGCAATGGGGTTGATGACGCCAATTTCGTTGTTGGCGTACATAATGGTGATCAAAATCGTCTTGGGTGTGATGGCTTTGCGCACGTCTTCCGGATCGACCCGGCCATCGCGTTGCACGGGCAGATAGGTCACTTCAAAGCCGTCTTTTTCAAGGCGCTTGCAGGTATCGAGAACAGCTTTGTGCTCGATGGCCTGAGTGATGATGTGATTGCCCTTCTCGCGGTACATTTCCGCGACACCCTTGATCATCAAGTTGTCGCTTTCGGTGGCGCCGCTGGTAAAGATGATTTCCTTTGGAGTGGCGCCGATCAGCGCGGCCACCTGCGCACGCGCGTTTTCCACGGCCTCTTCGCCGGCCCAGCCGAACGGATGATTGCGGCTGGCGGCATTTCCAAATTTTTCAGTGAAATACGGCAGCATCGCCTGGACGACGCGCGGGTCGACTTGCGTTGTTGCGTGATTATCGAAATAAATGGGCAACTTTACAGCCATTTTCTGTCTCCTAATGCAACTTCTGCCGGCAACTCTACGCCCGAAGAGCGACGAGTACCTGCTCCTGCGGCTCGTCACACATTTGCGAAATGGTGACGGTGCCCAAAACTTGCAAGATACTCTCATTCACGCGGCGCAACGGCTCTCGTACCGAACACTTGGATGTTGCGTCGCAGTTTCCGTGACTTGTGACGCAAGAGGTGATCAGCACGGGACCATCAATCGCCGTAATTACTTCGAGCGCGCTGATGCGGTCGGGGTTCTTGGCCAGTTGATACCCGCCGGTCGAGCCGTGCTTCGCGCCGACCAAGGAATGGCGCGCAAGTTTTTGCAAAACTTTCGCCATCAGCGTGGTCGAAATACCGTACTCTTCGGCGATTTCGTTAGCGCTGCACGCGTGCTGTTCGCTGCGGTGCATCGCCAAGTGCTTCACCGCGATAAGACCGTAATCGGCTTTTTTGGAAAGCTTAAACATACGCCCTTTTACATTCGCCCCAAATTATGCCGCTCAACTCTCCCCAGGGGCATATGCGACTGTTTCAGTCGGGTATGAGTGTATGTGATTGGAAGGGAAATGTCAACCGACAGCCAGAAAATATCCAACCATAAGTCTTTATATTTCAATAATTTATATTCACTCCAACAAATTTCGTCGGCATTTCCCGAATTCGAGGAAAGGCTACTCAGAGCTTCTAGAAGCTGCAAACGACGGCACCTGCCGGGTCATGTTTTGGTGTGCTACTCTTTCGCGCTCAGGAGACTCCAGGCTCAGACATGACAGATCCAAAAGGTGCGGGGTCGTTCGTCAGAACGAGGCAGTTCGGTACGGTCACAAGGTCGCTGGCTTTGGCGTGCGTGCTTATGCCCTGCGGGAGAGCCGAGACGAGCGTTGCCGCAAATCGATTCAAGCAAGACACCCGGGACGAGAGCCAGCAAAAGGCTAAACAAAAAACGAAAGAGGAAAAGACGGTCAAATCGGCAGACCCGCAGGTACTGGTCGGGGCGGGCGACATTGCGAGTTGCGCTTCGCTGGCTGGAGCGTCCGCGACTGCGAAACTCATCGAGCAGATTCCCGGAACGGTGTTCGCAGCCGGGGACCTGGCATACGAGCACGGCACGGCTGAAGAATTCAGCAGGTGTTACAACCAGACCTGGGGAAAATTCAAGGACCGGACGCGGCCGACGCCGGGGAATCATGAGTATTATTCGCGAGGCGGACAGCCCTATTTCGCGTATTGGGGCATGCAGGCCGGGCCCGCGGGGAAGGGTTATTACAGCTACGACCTGGGCAATTGGCACGTGGTGGTGCTGAACACGAATTGCGACGCGCCGGGAGTGGGCGGATGCGGAGCGGGCTCGGAGCAGGAGAAGTGGCTGAAGGAGGACCTGGCTGCGCACGCGAACTCCTGCATTGTGGCGTACGGCCATCACGCGCTCTATAGCAGTGGGTTATTGAGGAAGCATGCGCTGCACCCGGAACTTCGGGATCTTTGGCGCGATTTGTACGCGGCGCACGCAAATTTGATGCTGGCCGGCCATGAGCATTCCTATGAGCGGTTCTCTCCGCAGGACCCTGAAGGAAACTTGGACACCGAGAACGGGATTCGGGAAATCGTGGTGGGGACCGGAGGAAGGAGCCACGATCCGCTGGGGATGGCATTGCCGAATAGCGATGTGCGTAATGCGGATACGTTTGGCGTGCTGAAGCTGACGCTGTGGCCGGAGAAATATGCGTGGGAGTTTATTCCCGTGAATGGCGCGGAGGGGTTTCACGATTACGGCGAAGGGACATGTCACAACGCGAAGAAGGGCCGCAGTGAGTAGCCCCTGGCGGGAGGAAGAGTGATCGCCGGTGCCGACGTGAGCGCGGCGGTCCTTCAAGACTCAGGGACAGAAGAAGTGCCAGCTGAATACGGAATACCTGGCCACGATGGGGCGCAGCACCTTCGGCTTCGCTCACCTATTTTTGACTGCTGACGCAGACGCTTGGCTCTGAAGCCAGCTTGACCAGTTTTTGGACCGCTGGGACCGGGACCAGCAGGAGCTGAATCTTGGGCTTGGCGGCTTCGGCTAGGGCGGAAGTGAACTGAGATTGTTGGCCGGCGGAGAGCGGTTTGCCGGCGGAGATGGCGTCGAGTGCGGCGAGTCCGGCGTTTCCGACGGCCGAAAGGTCACGAGAGGTGGCGGCAGCTTCCCTGGCCAAGAAAGATTTTTGCGCGAGCTCGGAAAAGGGGGCGTCGTTCGTGCTCCAGGCAGCGAGGCGCCGGCGGAGTTCGGCCCCGGTCGCGGCGTCGCTGCAGGATGAACCAAGAAACTTATCCACCAGGTCGGAGAAGCGGCGGGCCGAATTACTTTCAAGAGATATAGCGTCGACGATGCGGTTCATGGGCGTCTGGCTGGTGGCTTCAAAGGGAGCGGTTTCGTCGCGGGTGTACTCCTTCACCGGCTCAACTACGTCGGCCAATGTTTTCAATGCGGCAAATTCTTCGAAAGTTGCAGGGCCGGCGATGCGTTCAAGCATTTTGCGGGAATTCGCGCGGTGGGTCAGCCCAAGCCATTCGAGTCGCGCGCTGATCACATCGAGCCGAGCGTACATCGAAGCCGGATCCGTGACGGATTGTGCGGACCAAAGGCGTTCCGCGATGGCGGCGTTGCGCGGCCAGATGCGCGAGTCGATGTTCTCGGCGTTTACAAATTCGGACCACATGGCTGACTCTCCCCCCAGAATCAGCTTTTTCTGGTCGTTGGTGAGATCGGCAGCGGCGCCGCTCATGGGATCGACGGCGTAATGGCGAGCTGCGGTCCAGCCGAGGTCGAGATAATAGCCGTTTGAAAGAATGCCGCGATAGTCCTGCTTGGCGGCGGCCGCGAGGGATTCCTGCCCGCGCCAAGAGTGAATGACGATGTCTTTCGGCACGCCGGGAACGAAGATTTCGTCCCAGCCGACAGCCGATCGTCCGTGCTTGGTCACGATTTTCTGAACGCGCTGGCTGAAGTAGGCTTGCAGTTCTTCGTTTGTCTTCAGGTTGTGGGACTTCTTGAATTCCTGAATTTTGGGATTGGCATCCCATTCCTTCCCGTTCACCTCGTCGCCGCCGACATGAAAATACTGATCGGGAAAAAGTTTGACCATTTCGCCGACGAATTCGTCGAGAAATTTGTAGGTTTTCTCCTCCGCGGGATTCATCGCCGGATCTAAGACGCCCCACTTGCGGTCGAGGGAATAGGGACCAGGACCGCTGGCGATTCCCGGGTAGCCCACAAACCACGCGGTGCTGTGGCCGGGCATGTCGAATTCAGGCACGACGCGGATACCGCGGTCGCGCGCGTAGGAAACGAGGTCGCGGACGTCTGCTTGCGTGTAGTAGAGACCATCGGACCCAAGCTCCTGTAGTTTTGGAAATTTACGGCTCTCGACGCGGAATCCCTGGTTGTCTGACAAGTGCAGGTGAAGGACGTTCATTTTGACGGCTTCCATGCCGTCGAGATTCCGCTTGAGTACATCGAGAGGAATGAAGTGTCGGCCTACATCGATCAGCAGACCGCGCCAGGCAAAGCGCGGCTGGTCATGGATCGTGACGGCCGGCGCGGCGAAGCCATTGGTGGTGACTTCGACGAGTTGCAGAAAAGTTTGAAGCCCGCGAAGGACGCCGATCGGGTTGACGGCGTTGAGCTTGGCTCCGGCAGGGGTGACTTCGAGTGAGTAAGATTCGTCTTCGCCGAGTTCCTGGATTTCCTTGCTGGCTCGGTCGGTGTGAATCAGGAGAACTCCTTTTGTCGCGTCCTGGACCTGTTTGGCGGGCAGCAAACCTGTCTGGCGCTGCAACTGAAGCAGAAAGCGCTCGGCCGCGCGGTCCAGGCGCGACTCCGGGTGGCCCGTGAAAGCGACTGTGAAATTGGCATCGATGGTAAGGGCGCTTGAGCCGGGTGTGAGGTTCGCGGGCTGGGGCATGAGGTTGAACCGGACGGGAGATTGGGCGCTCGATTCTGGAGTGAGCAGCACCGAGGCGAAGATGGCCAGATGGAAAAGGGCGATGGCAGCAGACCGCATGTGCGAAAACCTCCTGAAGGATCGCGACGTAGTGCTATGTAGCAGCGGAAAGGGATAGTGGCATATTCGTGCCGGAATGCGAAGCGGAAAGTTTCGTGCGGACCTTAGCGGCGAGCCGGCACGGAATGAGTGGAGGAGGAGCGGGCCAAAGTGGGCGGTTGATCGATCGGTGAGAGAGGAGTTTTGTGACGCAGTGTTGCTGCCTGCTGCGATACACTAAGGAGGAAATTCGCTGCCGATGAAAACCTCCATCGCCATTTATCCCGGATCATTTGATCCGGTGACGAACGGCCACCTCGATTTGATCGAGCGCGGCGAGAAAATGTTTGATCTGCTGATCGTGGCGGTGCTGCAAAACGCGGAAAAGACTCCCCTGTTTTCCGTGAGGGAGCGCGTGGAAATGCTTCGCGAAGTGACGAAACAGTGGAGCGACGTAGAGATCGACGTGTTCGACGGACTGCTGGTGGATTACGCGCGAAAAAAGGGCGCGGGAGTGATTTTGCGCGGAATTCGCGCGGTAAGCGATTACGAATACGAACTGCAGATGGCACTAATGAACCGGAAGCTGGAGCCGAGGCTGGAAACGGTTTTTATGCTGCCCGGAGTTTCCTATAGCTACTTGAGTTCGAAGCTGGTGCGGGAGATCGCGCAACTCGGCGCGCCGCTGACGGGACTGGTGCCGACGATCGTGGAAGAGAGATTGAAGGCAAAGATTTCGTAGTGATGCATCGGAAGCACGACAACGCAAGAAAAACGTCATCCGAAGACAGGCCACTACAGCGGATTTCAGATCGGCGCGGACGGACCGCCGTCACCTAGGGAGAAGAAGTGAAGCTCACAGATCGCATCAACCGGATACAAGTGTCGCCAACCTCGGCAGTGATAACCGCAGCGGATCAACTCAAGGCGAAAGGCGTTGACATCGCGGACTTCGGACCGGGCGAGCCGGATTTTCCGACGCCGGATCACATCAAACAGGCGGCCATCCAGGCGATTCATGACAACAAGACAAAGTACACGCCGACGGCGGGCATTATGCCCCTGCGCGAGGCAATCTGCGCGTGGCACAAGCGCGAGCTGAAGTCCGGCTTCGAGCCGAAAGAGTGCGTTGTCAATGTGGGCGGCAAGCACGCGATTTTCAATGTGGCAAGCGTGCTGGTGCAAGCAGGCGACGAAGTGCTGATTCCCGCGCCGTACTGGGTGAGCTTCCCGGACATCGTGAAATACACGGGCGCGACGCCGGTGTATGTGCAGACAAGGGCGGAGGATGGGTTTGCGGTAAAGGCGGAAGCGATCGAAAAAGCGATCACGCCGAAAACACGTTTGTTGATTTTGAATTCGCCGAGCAATCCGTCGGGCGGAGTTACGCCGCCGGGTGAGTACGAAAAGATTCTGGCGGTCTGCAAAAAGAACCATGTGTGGCTGATGGGTGATGAGTGCTATTCGCACTTCACCTACGAGCCGCACAAGCCTTACTCGATTGCCAGTGCAGGGGGTGCGAAAGAAAACGTCATCATCATTGGATCGGTTTCAAAGACGTTTGCAATGACCGGCTGGCGCATCGGTTACACCCTGGGTCCGGCAGAGCTGATTCAGGCGCTGATCAAACTGCAGAGTCAATCAACGTCGAATCCAACGTCGATTGCGCAATACGCCGCACTTGCCGCGATGACGGGCACAATGGAAACCGTTCCAGTGATGCTGGCGGAGTATGCAAAGCGACGCAAACGAATCGTGGAGGGATTGAATGCGATTCCGGGCGTGAAGTGCCAGCAGCCGGGCGGAGCGTTTTATGCGTTTCCGGATGTTTCCGCGCACTTGAGTGGGCCGCACGCGATGGCGAAGGATACGACCGAACTCGCGACCCTGCTGCTGGAAAGGGCGCGGGTGGCGCTGGTAGGCGGCGACGCGTTTGGAGCGCCTGGCTACTTGAGAATTTCCTATGCAACATCGCTCGAGCGAATTGAAGAAGGCCTGCAGCGGTTGAACCAATTCTTCTCGAGGGCAGAGGCTGCGGCTTAATTCGTGCGACCCGCCCCATTTCGCATCCTACCGACGTTTCATCCCCGAATCTGGGGAAAGCGTTCGCTTGCGCCGATTTTTCCGGATAAGACGGGGCTTTCGGAAAATATTGGTGAAGCGTGGCTCACCGACGAACGATGCGTGATCACAAATGGGCCGTTTGCGTCGAAAACTCTGGCGGAGGCTTGGCCGGCGATTCCAGGGGAGTGGCGGGGCCCGCGCTGCGCGGAGATGCGGGACTTTCCATTGCTCGTAAAGTTCATCTTTCCGACGGACAAACTTTCCATCCAGGTGCATCCCGACGACGAATACGCAAGCGTGCACGAAACTGCTTCCGGCGGGCGGGGCAAAACCGAGATGTGGCACGTTGTTTCCGCTGAACCGGGCGCGCAACTCCTTTTGGGGCTGAGGCCCGGCGTGACAAAAAAAGAATTCGCCGCTGCGCTTGGCTGCAAATCTCTAGAGGATCTGTTGCAGGTGCACCCGGTCGAAGAAAGCAATACTTTTTTTGTACCGGCGGGCGTTCCGCATTCAATCGGCCCGGGCGTGGTGGTGTGCGAAGTGCAGCAATACTGCGATTTGACGTACCGCATTTACGATTACGGACGCGTGGATGCGCAAGGCAAGCCGCGGCAGCTGCACATCGACAAAGCGATGGAAGTGATTCGATTTGGCAGGGAGAGGGTGGATCGAGTGCGCCCGCTCGAGTGGGCCTCGCAGAAAATGGGGATATCGCTGCTGGCGGCGTGCCAATATTTCGCGACCGAAAGATGGCGAATCGGTGAACTCTTTGCGGCGCGGCCCAAAACGGATGCATTCAATCTGTTGGTCTTTCTCGAGGGCAAAGGAAAGATGCGCTGGGACGGCGGGGTAGCCCCTTACCATCCGGGAGAATGCTGGTTCATGCCCGCTTCGCTGAAAAGCTACGATTTGATTCCTGTAGACGACGAAACATCGCTGATTCGCACGTTCGTGCCGGATTTGAACGCGCTGCGCGGGAACTTGCGGATGCTGGGTGTGGCGGACACGAAGATTTCTGACGTGGTATTCGAGTAAACTGATGGCGCGCGAAAAGCTTCTGGTGCACGCAGTGATACTGGCGGGCGGGCGCGGCACGCGATTCTGGCCGCGAAGCCGGAGCAAGACTCCGAAACAATTGCTGAACATCGTTGGAAAAGGCACGATGCTGGAGCAGACGGTGAGGCGCCTTCGGCCACTGGTTCCCGCGGATCGCGTCTGGACGGTCACTAACAACGAACAGGACGCTGCTGTGCGCAAACAACTGCCGCAGGGTTCGCGCAAGCGTGTGCTGGTCGAACCCGTTGGCCGCAACACGGCGGCGGCCATTGCGCTGGCCGCGTTTCACATCCAGAAGGCCACAAAAGGCGATTCGCTGATGGCGGTGCTACCGGCGGATCACTACATTTCCGACGTTCGCGGTTATCAGAAAATTGTTTCCACTGCACTGAACGTCGCACGCGAAGCCGGGCGAATGGTGGTACTGGGAATTCCGCCGACGCGGCCGGAAACGGGATTCGGTTACATTGAACGGATGGAAACCACGATCGGAGCGAACGGCGTTGCCGTATATCCGGTCCGTCGATTCACGGAAAAGCCCTCGCTCGGAACCGCTAAAGAATATGTGGCATCGGGAAACTATCATTGGAACGCAGGAATGTTTTTCTGGCGCGTGTCGACATTTCTCGCCGCATTGCAGAAACACTTGCCTTCGAGCTTCAGGGCCCTGGAGGCGCTGGCTTCGCAAATTGGCACTCGGAAATACGCGCCGCAATTGCGCCGGGTTTATTCGAAGCTCGAAAATATCTCGGTGGACTACGCGATCCTGGAGCGAGCCACGCGCGACGCAGCGATTCCGCAAGTCTTCGTGATTCCCGCAGAAGTCGGCTGGAGCGATATTGGATCGTGGGCTGCGGTCTACGAACTGCTGGCCGCAACTTCCGGCGAAAATGTTTTTTTGGGTGAAGGCCATGCGATGGACGCTACCGGAAATTTCATCTCTAGTCCTGGAAAGTTCGTTGCCGCGATCGGGGTGAAGGACCTGGTCGCAGTGGAAACTTCCGACGCACTGCTCATTTGCCCGCGTGACCGGGCGCAGGATGTCGGGAAACTCGTGAAATGGCTGGAAGAGCAGAAATTAAAGCGGCTTCTCTAAGCGCGATTCGACGGTTTGCCGCGGTTGGTCAGGCCAATGCGGCTGTTTCCGGTCCGCAGGCCTCGCGTATACTTACTGAACTGAAATGACGGCGATCAAGTTCGGCACCGACGGCTGGCGCGGCATTATTGCCGAGGGTTTTACGTTTGCCAACGTACGGACGGTGTCAGAAGCGATCGCGCGCTACGTGGTACGCAGCGAAGACGCGCGAAAAGGCGTGATTGTCGGCTACGATCATCGTTTCGCGTCCGATACGGCAGCGCGGCGAGTTGCGGAAGTTCTTTCTTCGACAGGCACACCAATTTGGCTGACCGACCGGCCGTGCCCGACTCCCGCAGTCTCCTATCTGGTGCGGGAACGCGGCGCGGCGGGCGGCGTGGTGGTCACCGCAAGCCACAATCCCTATCGCTGGAACGGCATCAAGTACAAAGCGAGCTACGGGAGCAGCGCGCTTCCGTCAATCGTTGCACAAATTGAGAACGAACTGCAGTTTATTGAATCCGCAGAGATTCCTCGTCTACCGATGCGAGCCGAGCAGATTCACTTGTTGGACCCGCGGAAACCGTACCTAGATGCACTGGAAAAACTCGTGGACTGGGAGCGCATCCGAAAATCGAAATTCCGGTTCATGTTCGACGCGATGCACGGATCCGCTGCAGGGCTGCTGCCGGAACTTTTCCAGCGCAAGGGAATTACCTGCGATGAAATTCGGGGCACGCGCGATCCGCGCTTTGGAGGCGCGCACCCCGAACCGATCGAGCCGCACATTGCGCCGCTCCAACACGCTGTTGTCGCTGGCAAGTATGACGCAGGCTTCGCGGCGGACGGCGATGGAGACCGCATCGGCGCGGTGGATCGAGCGGGCACGTTCGTGAATCCGCATCAGATTTTTTCGTTGCTGGTGTGGCATCTGGCGGGCATGCGCGGGCTGCCCGGAGAAATCGCAAAAACATTTTCGGTCACCAAATTGATCGACAAGCTTGCGGTGAAACTCGGACGCAAACTCCACGAAGTGCCTATCGGCTTCAAATACATCTGCGAACTGATGCTGGGGCAGAATATTCTGATCGGCGGCGAAGAAAGCGGCGGAATTGGCACCAGCCTGTACCTTCCCGAGCGCGATGCGACGGTGTCCGCGTTGTTCCTGGCGGAGTTGATGGCCTGGCACGGCAAGACCCTGGGGGAACTACTCGATGGGCTGCACAAAGAATTCGGCGAACATCACTACGGGCGTGTGGATCTCGACGTGACGGCAAAACAAAAGGCTGCGGCCATGGCCTGGTTTTCGGACGGCGAGGCGAACAACATTCTCGAATGGCCGGTCGTTCGGCGCGAAACGATGGACGGCATCAAACTTTACCTCGGAGAAGTTGGCTGGGTGCTGGTCCGCGCATCAGGAACGGAAAACCTTTTGCGCGTGTATGCGGAAACGTCGCATCAGGAGGCGACGCGGCGGGTCCTGAGCGCCGTTATCGATCGAATTCACACATTTTGAGTGGGAGGCCCCTGATGTACACGATAAACATCGCCCAGAAATTTTCGCAGTTTCACGAGACATGGAGTCCAAAAATCCTTGGTGAGGTAAACGACAGCTACATCAAGGCTGTGAAGTTCGCCGGTGAATTTGTGTGGCATCACCACCAGCACGAGGACGAAATGTTCCTGGTGGTAAAGGGCACACTGCGGATGAAATTCAGGGATCACGAAGAAGTGGTGCGCCCCGGTGAGTTCATCATTGTGCCGCGCGGCGTTGAGCATCTTCCGGTATCCGACGAGGAGACAGAGGTACTTCTGTTCGAGCCGAAATCCACCCTGAATACGGGAAATGTGATCAATGAAAGGACGCTCGCTCAACTGGAAACGCTGTAGTCCGGTTTAGCCGCTCAAGCCATGAGTCACCGTTTTTATACTCTCGATGTCTTTACCACCACGCGGTTCGAGGGAAACCCGCTGGCCGTCTTTACCGATGGCGACGGGCTGTCTCAAAACGTCATGCAGGCGATCGCGCGGGAAATGAACCTATCGGAAACCGTTTTCGTGCAGAAGCCGACCGAGGACAGCGCCCTGGCGCGCCTGCGCATCTTCACGACCCGCGAAGAGCTGAAGCTTGCGGGACATCCTGTCATCGGGACGTGGTTCTTGCTTGCGGAGCTCGGCGTGGTGCCGGCTCAGGAAGGTGGCGTCCACATTTTTCAACAGACGGGCGCCGGGGTTCTTCCCGTGGAGATTCGCTTTAAGGACGGACGGCCGCAAAGCGTGACCATGACGCAGAAGGAAGCGCAATTCAAACCGCTCAAGGTCAAAAGGGCGGCGCTCGCGAAAGCTCTGGGTCTGTCACTACGGGATTTCGATCCATGGCTCGAACCGACTTGCGTCTCGACCGGCGTATTCAATTTGATGGTGCCGCTCCGAAATCGCGCAGCGCTTGGCAAGATCGAAATGAACATCACGGAACTCCGGCGTTTGGTTGGGAAGCATGCGACGATGGCCTATTGCTTCGCGTTCAGCGGCAATGGCAGAGCGAATGCGCGCGGCATGCTGCCGTGGGAGCTGTACGAGGATGCGGCGACGGGATCCGCGGCGGGTTCGCTCGGAGCTTTTCTCGTAAAGCAGGGAAAACTCGGCGCGGGCCACACGCTGAATATCCAACAAGGCGTGGAAATGGGGCGTCCGAGCCAGATTGCAGTGGAAGTGACGCAGTCTGGAAAGAGGTTGATTCCGCGCGTAAGCGGAGCGGCCGTGCGAGTATTTGAAGGAACGATCTAGGACTTCGGGTCTTCGACCGGCTTTGCTTGGGCAATCGAGGATCGCATCGCGGGCCTCGGATGAACTTTGCTGACTGCGTCTAGAACGCCATTCACGAAGCGGCCAGAATCATCTCCAGAAAATTTTTTTGCAAGTTCAACGGCTTCGTTGATGATGACCTTGTGCGGCAGTTTGCCCGTCAGCAGTTCGTGGATCGCCAGCCGGAGAATCGCGCGATCGATCGCAGCAAGCCGATCAAATCGCCAGTTCTGGCAATGCCGTGAAATCACCGCGTCCGATTCCTTGGCTCGCCTAGAAGCGCCTTCGAACAGCTCGTTTGCAAATATTTCCGTGTCCTCTGATGCCGAGGCACCCCTCCAGAATTTTTTCTCGAGTTTGCGAGCTTCCTGCGGATGCATCTCCCACTGAAAGAGCATTTGCATGGCAAATTCACGGGCCTTGGTGCGCAGCGAAGTGCTCATTTGCGCCGCGCTTTTTTGGATGGATTGCCGGTAGCAGCGGCAGGCCGCAGCTTGCGGGAGAGTTGCGCCATTTCGATCGCGCCGAGTCCGGCTTCGAAACCTTTGTTTCCGCCCTTCAGACCGGCGCGGTCAATCGCCTGTTCCAGCGTGTCGACGGTAAGAACACAAAAGATCACCGGTACGCCCGTATCCATTTGGGCGAGTTGCAGGCCGCGCGAGGTTTCAGAGCAAACGTAGTCATAGTGCGCGGTTTCGCCCCGCAACACGCATCCAATGGCGATCAGCGCGTCGTACTTTCCGGTCTGTGCCATTTTTTTCGCGGCCAGCGGCAGCTCAAAGGAACCGGGAACGTAAACCACTTCGACATTGCCGCTTGGGGCCCCGGAACGTTCGAGCGCGTCGACGGCGGCACTGAGCAAGCGGTCGGTAATAAAGCTGTTGAAACGGCTCACGGCGATTCCGAATCGCAAGCCGCGAGCGTTCAGTTCTCCGTAAATCTTTCCGGGCTGTAGTTTTTCTGCCATGGATCGCTTCTGCGGGGTGTCTCCCTGTTCGTTCGGATTGCGGCTCTATTTGCCTTTGAAGGCCGCCTGCCTCTTCTCCAGAAATGCTTTGGTTCCTTCGCGCATGTCTTCGGTGGCGCAAGCGACTCCAAAAAGGGTGGCTTCCAGGAACAAGCCTTCTTCAAGCGGCATTTCAACGCCGCGTTCAATGGCTTCCATCGTGAACTTCACTGCCAGAGGCCCGTTGGCGATGATCTTCTTGGCCATGGCCTCCGCTGCGGGCAGCAACTCAGCGGGCTCGTGAATACGGTTGACCAAGCCGATGCGCATCGCTTCCTCGGCCGAGATCATTTCCCCGGTCAGGCACAGCTCGTGCGCCATTCCCTTGCCGCAAAGGCGCGTGAGCCGCTGCGAGCCGCCGTACCCCGGCAAAATACCCAGCTTCACCTCCGGCTGGCCGAGCCTCGCGCTTTTGCTTGCGATTCGAATCGAGCAGCTCAATGCCAGTTCGCACCCGCCGCCAAGAGCAAAACCGTTGATCGCGCAGATGGAAGGCTTGCCGATTGTTTCGAGCAGATGAAATACACTCTGTCCGAAAAGCGAAAAATCCTTTCCGTTCACCGGCGTCTGTTGCGAAAGCTCTCCGATGTCTGCGCCCGCGACGAACGCTTTCTCGCCCGCCCCGGTCAGGATCAGAACACGCACGCTCGAATCGTCGCGCGCGTCCAACAACGCGGTTTGCAATTCTTCCACAGTCTTACGATTCAGCGCGTTCAGGACTTTCGGGCGATTGAACGTGATGGTCGCGATCCCGTCTTTCTTTTCGTACAGCAGATTTTCGAACGACATGGTTGCTCTCAATCGATTCGCTTTTCGTTACGTTGAGATCCCCGGCGAACCAAGTTCGCCTCAGAATGGCAAACCTGTTTGACGGAAACCCGGAACTGCGACATCAAAACTTCAAGGGTACCGGTTTTTGCGGATCGCTATAGTCATAAAAACCGCGGCCTGCCTTGCGGCCGTTCCAGCCCGCGAGCACCATCCGCTTCAGCAGCGGAGGGGCGGCGAAACGGCGTTCCTTGAACTCGTCGAACATGATCTGCGAAATGTAGTACGTCGTATCGAGCCCCACGAAATCGAGCAAGGTCAACGGACCCATTGGGTGACCGCAGCCAAGTTTCATCGAATTATCGATGTCCTCGATGGAGCCAACGCCTTCTTCGAGCGCGCGGATCGCATCGAGCAAATACGGTACAAGCAAGCGATTCACAATGAATCCCGTGGAATCGTTGGCGCGCACGGCGGTTTTCCCGAGCTTCGTACCGAAGGCCACCAACTCTTCGTACACCTCGGAATCCGTCGCGATGGTGCGCACAACTTCAACCAGCTTCATCACCGGCACCGGATTGAAGAAGTGCAACCCGGCGAAGCGCTGCGGCCGTTTCGTCGCCGTAGCAATCTCCGTGATCGTCAGAGACGAAGTGTTGCTCGCGAAAATCGTCGACTCCGGGCAGAGCTTGTCGAGCGCGCCGAACAAGTCTCGCTTTGCCGGAAGTTGTTCGATGATCGCTTCGATAATCAGGTCACAGTCTTTCAGGTCTTCGATTACGGTGGTTCCCTTCAAGCGACTGCGAATTTCAGCCTTCGCCGCTTCGCTGATCGTCCCTTTTTCGACCAGCCGCGACAGATTCCTTTCGATTCCCTTGATCCCTTTGTCCAAAAGCTCGGGAGTCACTTCCCGCACGAGTGTCGGAAAACCGGCCGCCGCACTGACTTGAGCGATTCCCGCGCCCATTAGCCCACACCCCACGACTCCTACCTTTTGGATCGCCATACATTTCCTCGTATTAAACTGTGCGGGTAATTCCCGAAACAACCGTTATTCAGACCGGGTTTGTAAGTACAAACCCTCGAACCATTTGAGAGTGTACCAAACTTCTGCGGGTTCGCAGCCCGAACGGGTCTTCGCCTTGGACTTGCTGTCTTATGAGATGCTCTCGAGAATCATGGCGATTCCCTGTCCGCCACCGATGCACGCCGTTGCCAGTCCGTAGCGCAGCCCGTTTCGGCGCAACTCGTTCAGCAAAGTAATGACCAGACGCGTTCCCGAAGCGCCCAGGGGGTGTCCGAGCGCGATTGCGCCGCCGTTCACATTCGTTTTGTCGCGGTTCAGACCGAGGCATTTTTCAACCGCAAGGTATTGAGCAGCAAACGCCTCGTTCACTTCGACTCGATCGATCTGCTCGATGGTCAGGCCCGCAGATTTCAGTGCATTCTGCGAACTCGGCACCGGTCCGATGCCCATGATGCTCGGGTCCACGCCGATGGTCGCCCACGAAATGATTCGACCCATAGGCTTAAGACCGCGGTCCTTCGCCGTTTTCTCGCGCGTCACCACCACCGCCGCCGCGCCGTCCACGATTCCGCTCGCGTTTCCAGCGGTCACGATTCCGTCTTTCTTGAAGGAAGGCGGCAACTTTTCCAAAATCTCCATCGTTGTATCCGGGCGCCGATGGTCGTCTTCGCTCACGACAATCGTTTTCTTTCCCAGCCTCACCTCGATGGGAAGCAATTCTTCTTTCATGCGGCACGCCTTGTATGCCGCGTCCGCTGCCTGCTGGCTGCGCAGAGCGTAGGCGTCAGCGTCTTTCCGCGTGATTCCGTACTGTTCGGCGAGTTTTTCGGCGGTCAAGGCCATCGGCAATCCGCAATAAGTGTCGGTCAGTCCCGCCATCAGCGAGTCTTCCAGAGCGCCGCCCCCAAGCTTGAGCCCGTTGCGCAATCCGCGGATCACAAACGGGGCTTGCGTCATATTCTCCATGCCACCGGCAAGGATGAGCTCGCTCTCACCGAGGAGGAGCCTCTGCGCCGCTTGTGCGATCGCTTCAATGCCCGATCCGCACAGCCGGTTCACTGTGACCGCGGGCGTTTCAGCTTTGAGCCCGGCCTTCAGCGCTACATGCCGGGCACCGTAAAGCGCATCTGCGCTGGTCTGCATTACATTTCCGAAAATCGCGTGGTCAAAATCAGCCGGGTCGGCCTTGGAGCGCTGAATCGCCTCTTTCGACGCGGCGGCGGCCAGTTCAATCGCAGAAACGTCGGAAAACGCGCCGGTGTACCGCGACATCGGCGTGCGTGCACCAGCGACAACGACTACGTCTGTTGGAAACATGTTTCCCTCGTTTGGATGAGTCCAGATGAAGTATTCAGGAACAATTCTTTAGTCTAGATCTTTGGGGCTTCGAGCGTCACTACCGTGTCGCCGCCACGCTTTCGCGCCTCCTCCACGGAAGTCTCTGCGCGATTCATGAGGTCGGTGACGATATCTTCACTGTCGAAGTCCGTCTTCGCCACTGCTTCCACAATGCCTGCGCTCAAGGTGATTGCCGAGGCGTCCCAAGGCGGACGAATTCCTGAAGCCGCGCGGCGCAATTTGTCGGCCAGATTCTGAGCGCCGTCCAGCGTGGTATCCGGTAGGATGAACGCAAGCGACCAGGAGGTATATTTCACAGCGACGTCGTTTTGCCGAACGATGGGCTGCAACGATCTGGCGAGCTGCTCCAGAAATCGCTCCATCGGGGATTCGCCCTGCTGCCGCAAAAGCTCTCCGCCACGGTCGATCTGCAGAATCGTAAGCGCCAACGGCGTGCCCTGGGTGCGCGCGCGATCAGCCTCTGTCAACAGGCAGCTCTGGTACGAGCTGCGGCTTAGCAGGCCGGTACGTTCGTCGGAAACGCCCATGCGACGTACCAGGGACCGCAGCCGGGTGTGGCTGACGCTCATCAGCATCTGGTCGCCAATGGCCTGCAGGAAATAAGTCTCGTTCGGTTTCCATTTCCGGGGCTCGGCGCTTCCCACAATCAGCATGCCAGCCGACTGTTGCGTTTCGCGGTCGGTCATCTTGACGCCCAGCGCCGTTCGCAGAGCCAAATCGCCGAGGACAGAGCCCGGCGTGTGGTCCACCACCAAGCCGCCCAGTTCATCGCCCTCAGCCTTCTCTACCTGGGCCAGCAAAAAGACCACCTGCGCGCCGGGAGCCGGCTTGATATTCGGCCCGCAATATTCCGCTGCCAGATCGGGCGGCCTGCCGGGCCCGCCGATGACCGCCATGGCACGACTGACCTGCAGGTACTCACCAATCTCATTCACCGCGGTGTTCAACATCGCGCGAGGCGTCTGTTGTCGAAAAATTTTCTGGTTGATCTCCGAGATTTTCGAGAGATCGCGCAGCGTGTCTGCCGTGTACGTGCCTGTCTTTACCGTGCTTGCCATTTCGGCGGGAGGCCCGCCAGAGGGCTTTTCGGCCGGTTGGATTTTCTTCGGAGGCGCACCTTTCGGCCACCAGTTCGCCGTGTAGTATAAATTCCTCAAGCGCTCGTTGGTCTGTTCTTCACCCGGGAACATCTCGGCAACTTTTTGCAAGCGGTCCAAAGCTTTGTTTTGCAGCGAGTACTGCAGAAAGATCTCGGTCTGCACGATGAGGTCTTCGAGCGCCTGGGTGCGCTTGCCCTCCTCGGTGACCGGTGCGGGCGAATCCGGCACGCTGCGCGGTCCGGCCTGGGGTTCCGTTTCGGAGGTGGAAATCGATGTGCCTGATCTCGTCAGGCGACTCGCTATGCGTTGGACGAAACTCTGGTCTGCTCTGCCGCGGAGGCGTTGCAGGCGCTCCTGGTTACGGTAGTCGTAGGAATCAATGTCCACGAGCCGCTCGAGTGAATCGCAGGCCTTTTGAATGTCGCCATTCGCCAGATAAGCGTCGAACAGACGGATCATGATCTCAAAGTACTTCGACTCTCGATTGAGTTCGTTGTAGAGCGCGGCCCAGAATTCCATAATCGCGCTGGAATCCAAATGTCGTCCGGCCACATCATCCAGCTGCGCGGCAAATTCGTTTTGCCGTTTGTCTGAAAACATCTTGCGCTTCAGAACTGTTAACAGTTCCACGGCTTTGTTGCTCGAACCTGCAGTTGCATATTGATCCACGAGATGGAAGAGCCTGCCGATCCCCGCATTCTTCTCGCGCAGCAGCTTTTCGAGCACTTCACGGGCACGATCGAGTTGGCCGGAGCGCGTCAGCGCCTCGGAAAAAGTCTCTAAAAACACTGGATCGGCTTCCGTGGCTGCGAACGGCTCAAGCAGTTTCGCTGCCTCGGCTGCGTCGCCTTTCCTCAGCCTGGCTGCGCCGTACAAAAGCGCGACACTGCGCTCGTGTGGAGCAAGTGCGTGGGCACGCGCCAGGAAGGTCATTGATTCATCGGCCGCCCCGCTTGCGGTGGCCAGTTGTCCAGCCCGCAACAACGCTCGGGCCGCCAGCAGGTTCCGGTGGTTCTTCTCGGCAACCTCGGCTAGCTTCACCTGGCGCGATAGATTGTCCGGCTCAAGCTGAGCCATTCGCTCAAAACAGAACAGCGCATCTTCGTCCCGCCCGGCTAACGCAAACAACTCTGCGGCTGTGCCGTACTGTTCGCACGCCTCTTCGGGCCTGTTTTGTTTCTGCTGCAGGAAAGCGTAACGGGCGATGCGTTCCGGGGGCTGGTTCGCGGACGCGCTCTTCAGGAATCTGTTGTAGATCGCGAGTGCTTTGGTTTCGTCCTTCGGATCGTTGAGCAGATCAAAGAACATGCCGTAGTAGACGGCGGCGCGCTCCGGCTGCTCCTGCCGCGCATACAAGTCCCCCAATGCCTGCGTCGCTTCCGGATGGGTCGGGGCATCTTCCAGGACGGCAAGATACGCGTCGATCGCGTCCTCGGTGCGGTTCTTTTCGAGGAATTTCTTCGCGCGTTCCAGTTGCTTGTTGACGTCGCCCATTCCTGCGGTTTGCCTTTGCGGAGCCTGGGGTGCGGAGATTGCGCGGCTGGGATTGCGGGCTTCGCTCCTAGACTATATACCCTCACAAAAGTGCGGGCAAAAGCTCAGCGTGCGGTAATGCGGAATTGTGCACCTTGGTAATCCTAAGGATCCCGAACCAGCTAGCCGGGCGCAAATTCGTGCAGAGCCTTCAGCTTTTGGGCCGCCTGTCCGGTGGTGATGGCTCGCTCCGCGAGTATCGTTCCAGCGCGAAAATCCTCTGCGATGCCGGCAACAACCAAGGCCGCCGCAGCGTTGATCGCCACGATATCCCGTCGTGCGCGGTCGTCGTCGTTTTCCGCGATTCCGTCGAAGATTGTTCGGATCAGGCCAGCGTTGTGCTGGGGCGAGCCGCCGCGAATCGCCGTTAGCGGAACGGCTCTCTTGCCGAAAACCTCTGGGGTTAGGTGATATTTCCGCAGCCCTCCACCAGCGCGAACCTCGGCGATGAGGGTGGGACCCGCAAGGGAAATCTCGTCCAGTCCTCCCGCTCCGTGAACCACAAGCGCGTGTTCCGTGCCCAACTCCGCCAGCGTCTCCGCCACGACGTCCACGACAGCCGCCGAAAATACTCCCAGCACCTGGGTTTGCGCGTGTGCCGGGTTCGTCAGCGGCCCTAGCAGATTGAACACCGTGCGAACGCCCATTTCTTTCCTTGCGGGCATAGCATAGCGGGCGGCTGTGTGGGCCGCCTGCGCGAACAAGAATCCAATTCCGATTTCGCGGATTCCCTGCCCGATCCGTTTGAATGGCAAATCGATTCGAATTCCAAGGGCCTCCAGCACGTCGGCGCTGCCGCATTTGGAACTCGCCGCACGGTTGCCGTGCTTTGCAACGCGCGCGCCCGCCGCGGCGGCGACGATCGCTGCCGCCGTCGAGATATTAAATGTTCCGGAATCGTCTCCGCCGGTTCCGCACGTGTCCACCATTCGCTCCGGCAAGCTTTCCCCGTCTTCGAACACTGGCGCCGCATGGCGTCGCATGGCGCGCGCAAAACCGGCCATCTCCTCGGCGCGGTATGGCCGGGCGTTCAACGCAGAGAGAAAACGCACGATTTCAGGCGTCTCGATCCGTCCGCCGAGCAACTCTTCCATAATCTGCTCCGCCTCGGCTCCAAGGAGTGGATTCGCCGCGGCGGCGTGTTCGATCAGCCGGTGCGTCATGAGCGTTTTCCAGACAACTGTGAAATGCGTGGCATTCCCTGCATTCCTTGCTCCTCTGCCGTGTTCCAAGTAAACTGCTATGTTTTGCGAACGGAAAAATTCTAACACTGGCCGGTTGTTCCGCAGCCGAACACGAACGGATCATTGATGAAGATTCACGAGTACCAAGCCAAAGCTATCCTCGCACGCTACGGCGTCACCACTCCCCGAGGCGAAGTCGCCTTCACAAAAGAAGAAGCCCGCGAAGGCGCACAGCGCCTGAAGTCCAATGTTGTTGTCGTCAAGGCGCAGATCCATGCAGGTGGCCGTGGCAAAGGCGGCGGCGTCAAGCTAGCCCACTCGCCCGACGAAGCCGCCGAGATTGCCTCACGTATGCTGGGCATGAATCTTGTCACCATCCAGACGGGCCCTGCCGGCCGCATCGTCAAGCGGCTCTTGATTGAAGAAGGTCTCGACATCAAGCGAGAACTTTATCTCAGTTTGCTGGTGGACCGCGCAACGGCTCACGTCATCTTTATGGCCAGCGCTGCCGGGGGCATGGAAATCGAAGAAGTAGCCAAGAAGGATCCGTCGTCGATTCTTCGCGAGACGATTCATCCCTCTGTCGGCCTGCAGCCGTATCAGGCGCGCAAACTTGCCTTTGGACTGGGGCTTTCCGGCGAAGCGGCCAACCGCGCGGCGCCTTTCTTTCAGGCGCTCTATCGAGCGTTCGTGGACACCGACGCTTCGATGCTAGAGATCAATCCTTGCGTCCTCACAGGCGATGGCCGGCTGGTCGCTCTCGACGCCAAGATGACCTTTGACGACAATGGCCTCTTCCGCCACACCGATCTCCGCGGACTTCGCGATCTCGACGAAGAAGATCCGCTCGAAGTCGAAGCGTCCAAGTACGGACTCAATTACATCAAGCTCGACGGCAACGTGGCTTGCATGGTCAATGGCGCCGGATTGGCCATGGCGACCATGGACATCATCAAGTACTCTGGCGGCTCGCCGGCGAACTTTCTGGACGTCGGCGGCGGTGCGTCCGCCGAGCAGGTCAAGAATGCGTTTCGGATTCTTCTGAGCGACTCTGGCGTCAAAGCCGTGTTCATCAATATTTTTGGCGGCATTCTTCGCTGCGACGTCCTCGCAACGGGAGTCGTTGCCGCGGCAAAGGATCTTCAGGTGAAAATCCCGGTAGTCGTTCGCATGGAGGGCACCAACGTCGAGCTCGGCCAGCAAATCCTGCGTGAATCCGGCCTCAACTTCACAATCGCGAACGGAATGAAAGATGGCGCCGAAAAGGTCGTGGCTCTCGCCGGGGGTGCGCGATGAGCGTGCTAGTGAATGAAAAGACGAAGCTCATCGTGCAAGGTTTCACCGGCCGCGAAGGCACGTTTCACGCACAGCAGATGATTGAATACGGAACCAACGTCGTTGGCGGGGTGACTCCGGGCAAGGGCGGCACAAAGCATCTGGAGCGTCCGGTCTTCAACACCGTAGCTGAGGCCGTGAAAGGCACCGGCGCGAGCGCCTCTGTGATTTTCGTTCCGCCGCCCTATGCTGCGGACGCCATCCTCGAAGCAGCCGACGCGGAGGTTCCTCTGGTGATCTGCATCACGGAAGGCATTCCGGTAATCGACATGGTCCGAGTCGCTTCTGTCGTAGATCGCGCCAAGACTCGCTTGATCGGGCCAAACTGCCCCGGAATCATCTCTCCCGGCAAGTGCAAGATTGGCATCATGCCGGGACGCATCCACAAGCAGGGTAACGTCGGCGTCGTCAGTCGGAGCGGCACTCTGACTTACGAAGCAGTGGACCAGCTCACACGCCTTGGCATCGGCCAGTCCACGTGCATCGGCATCGGCGGCGACCCGATCATTGGCACGTCGTTTCTGGACGCCGTCAAGCTTTTCCACGACGATCCGGAAACTCAAGCGATCATCCTGATCGGAGAAATCGGTGGAGACGCAGAAGAGACGGCTGCCGAATGGGTCAAGGCCAACGTGAAGAAACCAGTCGTAGGTTTCATCGCGGGCCAAACGGCGCCTCCGGGACGCCGTATGGGCCACGCCGGAGCAATCATCTCCGGCGGTCAAGGAACGGCGAAGGACAAGTACACCGCCATGAATGCCGCGGGCATTCGCACCGTTGAGACGCCAGCCGACTTGGGCTCAACGCTGGCAGCGGCTTTGAGATAAGCCCAGATTCCATTCACAAATCAAAAGGAGTCTCTCTTGGCCATTGAACGTACCTTTGCAATCATCAAGCCCGACGCGGTGGCTGCCGGGCAGCAGGGCGAGATTTTGTCCCGCATCCACAAAGCAGGCTTCAAGATCATCGCCATCAAGTCCATGCGGCTCACCAAGGAAGAAGCCGGCGGCTTTTACGCGGTTCACAAGGAGCGGCCCTTTTTCGGCGAACTGACTGACTTCATGTCGTCGGGGAAGATCTTCGCGATGGTTTTGGAGGCCGAGGGAGCGATTCTGAAGTGGCGCGACACCATGGGCGCGACCGATCCGAAAAAAGCGTCGCCCGGCACCATTCGTCACGACCTCGGCACCAGCATCGGCAACAATGTCACTCATGGCTCGGACGCTCCGGAAACCGCCGCATTCGAAATCGGTTACTTCTTCTCAGGACTCGAACGGATCTAAAGAAATTCGGGTCCGTCGCGTTTTGAATGACACTTTTTCTTTCTGGCGCTATACTCGCGTGCATTATGAAGGGCTCTGCGAAAGTCATCGATGAACTCAACAAGGCGCTCCGCGAAGAACTGACCGCCATCAATCAATACTTTCTTCACGCCGAAATGTGTGAAAACTGGGGCTATGACCGCTTGTCCGAGTACATCAAAAAGCAGTCCATCGGCGAAATGAAACACGCGGAAGTCCTCATGGAACGCATTCTCTTTCTGGACGGCACCCCCAGCATGAAGCCTCTCGAACTAACAATCGGCAAGAACGTGCAAGAGATGCTGCAAAGCGATCTGGACCTCGAACTTTCCGCCGTGAAAGCCTACAACGCTGCCATCCAGATCGCGGTCGAGCAGAAGGACAATGGCTCGCGTGACCTTCTCGTCGCGCTCTTGAAGGACGAAGAAGACCACGTGGACTGGCTCGAGGCGCAGATTCACCAGATTAAAGAACTCGGCTACGAGCGCTATCTGACCATGCAAATGGGGGAATTCGAAGAGGAAGAGTAGCTCCTTCGGCGTTTCGTCCGCCTGAAAGGCAACTTCTCCCGCGGTCCCGCCGCTAACCATTTCTCTGTGACCTGCGTCCCATGGGTGTACGCTCTTCTGTAGCGCCCTGCCCGGAGGTTTCTATGCTCCGCCGCGACTTTCTTCACCGCACTTCCCGTGCCGCTGCAGGCGCCCTGCTGGCATCCGGCGCGGTCGCAAAGCGGCTCGCCGCAATTCCCGCACTGCCGCACAAATTCTCGGCGTCAGACACCGTCACCTTGGGCCACACCGGCATTCAAACGTCCCTCCTGGCGATGGGCACCGGCACCGTAGGGTCCGGCTACCACTCGCATCAAAGCGCGCTGGGCATCGACGGGCTTTCCCGTCTGCTGCTCAATGGCTACGACAGCGGGTTGCGGTTCTTCGACGCGGCCGACACTTACGGCAGCCACCCTCATGTGGCTGAAGCGTTAAAACACTTGGACCGCACGAAAGTCACGGTCCTCACGAAAACGCGGTCGCGGACTGGGCCGGAAGCGCGCGCGGACCTCGATCGTTTTCGGAAGGAGCTGGGAACTGACCATCTCGACATCGTGCTGATCCATTGCGTCACCGAAGGAGACTGGACCACCAGGTACCGGCCCGTGATGGACGTACTCTCCGAGGCCAAGTCAAAAGGCATCATTCGCGCGCACGGTTGCTCCTGCCACACGATCGAAGCTCTCCGCGCGGCTGCGAAGTCTCCCTGGGTCGAAGTCGACCTTGCCCGCGTGAATCCCCTGGGCGCATTCATGGATTCCGACCCGGATACGGTGGTCAGCGTTCTCCGCGAAATGAAGGCCTCGGGCAAATCTGTGCTCGGAATGAAAATTCTCGGTCAGGGCCAGTTGCGCGGCCGCCAGGATGAAGCGCTTCGCTTCGCCCTCGGCCTGAATGTTCTCGATGCCTTCACCATCGGCGCCGAGTCCATCGCCGAACAAAACGACCTCGTTCGTCGCATCGCAGCAGCCTAAGCTCCTCTCTGGCTGCTCTCCCCTCTGCGGGTGCCGTTCGCCGAGCCCTGCTGTGTCAGACGCCGCCCAGGCGCTACAATCTGCTTCATGGAACCGGTGCAACAGCTCGGACGCACACTGCTTCTCGCGGGTGCAATCCTCGTCGCGATCGGCGCTTTGTTCTACTTTGGCGGGAAGCTTCCCTTCCGCCTGGGCCGGTTGCCCGGCGACATTGTTCACCGCGGCGAGCACGGCACATTTTACTTCCCCCTGGTCTCGTGTCTGGTCATCAGCGTGGTCGTTAGCCTGATTCTCTGGCTCATCAATCAATTTCGCCGCTGAATCATCCCCCGCTCTCAATCCCGTCCAACGGCTGACGCTTCGTCCGATTTGTGGCAAACTGTTTCTTTCCAAGACAGCGATTTTGCGCACTGGCTGTGTGCTCCCGTCGCGAATCTCCTGGAAAATCAGGCGGGTGGGCGCTTTCGCGCTCGCTGAGCGAATCGGCCGCTCCTTGGCCGCGCCTAAAGAACAGGCACATGGACCCAAAGTTCGAGCGAAATTTCTGCATCATCGCGCACATCGACCACGGCAAGTCCACGCTTGCCGACCGGCTGATTGAAATGACCGGTGGTCTCTCGGAACGCGAAATGCAGGCACAGGTCCTCGATTCCATGGACCTTGAACGCGAACGCGGCATTACGATCAAGGCAAAAAGCATTCGCCTCCACTACCAAGCGAACGACGGCAATACTTATCGCCTAAATCTCATTGATACGCCCGGCCACGTCGATTTTTCTTATGAAGTCTCCCGCGCTCTTTCCGCCTGCGAAGGTGCCCTTCTTGTTGTCGACGCTTCGCAGGGCGTCGAAGCGCAGACTGTCGCAAACACGTTTCTTGCCGCGGGTCACAACCTCACAATTCTTCCGGTCATCAACAAGATTGATCTTCCCGCAGCACAAGCGGAATTCGTGAAGGAACAAATCGAAAACGTCCTGGCGATCCCTGCGCACGATGCGCTTCTCATCAGCGCGAAAAGCGGCCTCGGCGTCGAAGGCGTGCTGGAAGCAATCATTCATCGGATTCCCGCTCCGAAGGGCAGCGCAACCAACCCGCTGCAAGCGCTGATTTTCGATTCCTGGTTCGACCCTTACCGCGGTGCAGTTGTTCTTGTTCGCGTGATGCAAGGCCGCATCACCAATCACATGAAGATTCGCCTCTGCGCCGGCAACGATGTTTACGAAGTCGAGCAGCTCGGCGTTCTCACGCCCAAGCCGATCGCTCTGGAAGAACTCGAAGCCGGTGACGTCGGCTTCATCGTCGCCAACATCAAGCGCGTCGCCGACGCCCGCATGGGCGACACCGTCATCGAAGCCGGCAGCACTGCCGCGGCGCTTCCGGGCTTTGAAGCCACGAAACCAATGGTGTTTGCGGGCTTGTTCCCCGTCCTCGCCGATGAATATGAGCCGCTGCGCGACGCGCTCGGCAAGCTGCAGCTCAACGACGCGGCATTTTTCTACGAACCGGAAAACTCCGTGGCCCTCGGTTTCGGATTTCGCTGCGGCTTTCTCGGTCTGCTGCATATGGAAATCGTACAGGAACGTCTCGAGCGCGAGTTCGGGTTGAACCTCATTACCACGGCACCCAGCGTGCGCTATCGCATCACGCGTGTCGGCGGCGTGGCCATTGAAGTGGACAGCCCTGCGAAATTTCCGAACCCCAGCGACATCGAAATGATCGAAGAGCCAATCATCAAGGCCATGATCATTACCAGCGACGATTCCGTGGGCGGGATTTTACAACTCTGCCAGGACAAGCGCGGCATTCAGAAGAATTTCGAATATCTATCGCCCACGCGCGTCATGCTCACCTACGAACTTCCGTTGAACGAAATCGTCCTCGATTTTTATGATCGGCTGAAGTCGATTTCGCGCGGCTACGCTTCACTCGATTACCACCTAGAAGGCTACAAGGAATCCGATCTCGTCAAACTTGATGTGCTGGTTGGGGGCGAGCCCGTTGACGCCCTAGCGATGATCACCCATCGCGATACCGCTTATGAACGTGGCCGCGAACTTGTCACCCGCCTCCGCAAACTCATTCCACGCCAGATGTTTGAAGTTCCGATCCAAGCCGCTATCGGCAGCCGCGTCATCGCCCGCGAAACGGTCGCCGCCATGCGCAAGAACGTTCTCGCCAAATGCTACGGTGGAGACATTTCCCGCAAACGCAAACTCTTGGAAAAACAGAAGGAGGGCAAACGGCGCATGAAACGCGTCGGCCAAGTTGACATTCCCCAGGAAGCCTTCCTGGCCGTCCTCAAGGTTTCCTCAACTGAAGACGACGAATAGACCGACTCGGACGACGAGTACAAAGCCCTCTCAGGGAATCCCCAAATTGGGAGGCCTGGGTCTTCTCCTAGCGATTGGCTGTTATGGCCCTTCGTCGGCGCTTTCTGGTTCCTTCTGCCGCGAGATTCAGAACGATCTTTTCACGCCTTTTCGTTGACTTCGGCCGTAAGACGACCCCGATGCAGACGGATCGAGACCGCATCACCAATCTGCACCTCATCAGACGAGCGAAGCACATTCCCCGCAGCGTCCGTGGCGATCGCGTACCCTCGCTCGAGCGCCTTCAGCGGACCGCGCTCTTCGAGCTGCAGCGCCAACCGCGCCAGACGTTCGCGTTTCCCGCGCAGCAAACGGTCCGCGCGCACCCCGAGCTCCGCGCCATTTTTTTCGAGCCGCAGCCGAAGGGCTGCAATCTTCATTCGAAAATCAAAGCTCGCAATGCGCAAATGTGCCGTGGTGAAGCGCTTCCGCGAGTGTTCCAGGCGGGCTTTAAGCCCGAGCGCCACCCGTGATGTCAATTCGTCTGCGCGCTGGCGCTGCTGCCTCAACAGATCGAGCGGCCGCCGAAATCCCCGCCGTGCACCAAGTTCGTGCACGCGGCGGCTCAGCACCAAAATCCGGTAGCGAAGTTGCTCGGCCAAAGCGTCGCGCAACGTGACGATGTGCCTATCGAACTCGCGCCGCGTCTGCACCACGATTTCCGCAGCAGCTGACGGCGTGGACGCGCGCACGTCGGCTACAAAATCCGCGATCGTAAAATCCGTCTCGTGGCCCACTCCGGAAATCACCGGAATCTTCGAGTCAAAAATCGCACGAGCGACGATCTCTTCGTTGAACGCCCAGAGATCCTCCATCGAGCCCCCTCCGCGCCCGACAATCAAAACGTCCACCGATTCCTTCTGGTTGAAGAACTTTATGGCCCTGGCGATCTCCGCCGCGGCACCTTCGCCCTGCACCCGTACCGGAAACAGCGTCAAATGGGCGTTCGGGAATCTTCTCCTCAGGATTCTCACGATGTCGCGAACCGCAGCGCCCTTTGGGGATGTAACCAACCCTATCGAGCGCGGCAAAAGCGGCAGCGGCTTTTTGTGTCCGGCGTCAAACAGTCCTTCCGAACTCAGCCGCTTTTTCAATTGCTCAAACGCTAATTGCAAGGCCCCGCGCCCAACCGGCTCCATCGATTCAACATAGATTTGATATTCTCCGCGCGACTCGTAAACGCCAATGGATCCCCGTACGGTAACCTTCAGCCCATCCTCGGGGCGGAACTTGACCCCGCGCATTTCCTGTTTGAACCACACGCAGCGCACCTGGGCCTTGTCGTCTTTCAACGTGCAATAAATGTGTCCGGATTGCGCCGGGCGGCAATTCGAAATCTCGCCTTCCACCAGAATGTCGATGAAATTCTTTGCCAGCAGGTCGCGAATGCGTGCCGTCAGTTCGCTTACGGTCAGCGATCGCCGCTCTGGCTGGAGGTTGAATGTCAGTTGGCTCATATTCCGTCGAACGCCTACAGTAGCACACGCGCGGCGCCGACTGGCCTTTGGCGGCGCCGCGCGGCTGTGCCAGACTATCTTAAATTCTAGATCGCGAGGGTGAACGAATTGAACTCGAAGACTGCGTTCCTATCTGTCGCCATTGCCGTGCTGTGCGCACTGCCGGCAGCGGCGCAGCTCTCCGTTGGCGGCAAAGTCGAAACCAAACGCGTCCTGCCGCCACCGAAGCGTGTCGTCGAACAAGTCCGCGCCTATCGCCTGGCCAACGAGGACCGTATCATGCGCGAGTTGCGCGAATTTCTTGCCATCCCCAACGTCGCCGGCGATACCCCAAACATTGAGAAAAATGCGGCTCGCTTGAAGGAGATGCTCGAAGCCCGGGGCATTGAAACCCACCTTCTTTCCATAGAAGGGCGTGGACCAGTCGTCTTTGGAAAACTTCAAAGTGAGGGGGCAACGCGAACCGTCATTTTCTACGCGCACTACGACGGCCAGCCGGTCGATCCTGCAGCATGGACAGACAAGGCTCCATTTGAGCCGGTGCTGCGCGACAAATCGATCGAAGCCGGCGGCAAGCGCATTCCCTTCCCGGACACCGCGGGCGGCACAGCAAACTCCTACGAGGACGACTGGCGGATCTACGCGCGCTCCGCTTCCGACGATAAGTCGCCGATTGTCGCACTGCTCGCGACACTGGACGCTTTGCGTGCAAAAAATATTCCGCCGGCGATGAATCTGAAATTCATTTTCGAAGGCGAAGAAGAAGCCGGCTCTGCCCATCTCCAGAAAACACTGCAGCTTCACAAGAATCTTCTTGACGCCGATGTGCTGATCACCGCCGACGGACCCGTTCATCAATCCGGAAAGCCACTGATTTTCTTCGGCAATCGCGGCGACATCGGGCTGAACATCACGGTTTATGGACCGGTCCGGTCCCTGCACAGCGGCCACTACGGAAACTGGGCTCCCAATCCCGCAACAGACCTCTCCCGCCTGCTCGCCGCGATGAAAGACTCAAACGGACGGGTGCTGATTCCCGGCTACTACAGCGACGTTGATCCTCTCGGCCCGCTGGAGCAAAGCGCGTTGAACGCCATGCCGGTGAACGACGCAGAGCTTCAACACGAGCTCGGTATCGCGAAACCAGACGGCGGCGGCAGGAAACTGATGGAGCTGCTGCAAGAGCCTTCACTTAATGTCCGCGGGATTCGCAGCGGAAGTGTCGGCGAGCAAGCCACCAACATCGTTCCGGACAGAGCCGAAGCCTCGCTGGATGCCCGCCTCGTGAAAGGCCAAGACCCGCGCAGAAAGTTTCAGCAAATCGTGACGTTCATCCGCAAGCAGGGGTTCTTCGTCGTGGACCACGAACCAACTCTCGAAGAACGTCGCGAGAATCCGCTGATCGCCAAAATAACCGACGAAGGCGGCTACCCTGCTTCGCGCACGCGAATGGACTTGCCCGTTTCGAGAGCGATCGTCCGCGTGCTGCAGGAAGCGACCAACAACCGCACCGTCGTCGCACCTACGCTCGGCGGAAGTGTGCCCATGTACATTTTCGAGGATCTCGGACTTCCCTGGATCGGCGTACCCATCGTCAACTACGACAACCACCAGCACAGCGCGGACGAAAATCTTCGCCTCGGCAATTTGTGGGAAGGCATGGAAACCTACGGCGTGCTGCTCGCGGGCCTGGACTGGTAGACGAGCCAAGGGGTGGACTGACCAGCTCAGCGGCTCGCGGGAAATGTTACAGGTTAAGGAAATTCTGCAGCAGTTGTTGGCCCGATTGGGTCAGCACGGACTCCGGATGGAATTGCACACCCTCGAGTTTGTGGCGGCGGTGGCGCAGCCCCATGATTGTCCCGTCTGAAGTTTGCGCCGTAATCGTCAGCTCCCGGGGCAGTGATTTCTTTTCTACGATCAGCGAGTGGTACCGCGTCGCTGTAAACGGTTCAGGCAGTTTGCGAAAAACGCCCTGGTTATCGTGATGGATTTCGCTGGTTTTTCCGTGGAACAGTTTCGGTGCGCGAACGATCCTCGCGCCATATGCGGCCCCCAGCGCCTGGTGGCCCAGGCACACTCCAAGAATAGGAAACTGCCCTGCCAGCCGTTGAATCAACTCGATCGAAATACCCGCCTCCTGCGGCGTGCATGGCCCGGGTGAAATCACGATGCGTTCCGGCTTGCGCCGAGCAATCTCTTCGACGGAAATCTTGTCGTTGCGATGCACCTCGACCTGGCAACCCAGTTCGCCAAGATACTGCGCCAGGTTGTAGGTAAACGAATCGTAGTTGTCGAGCAGCAAAATCATGGCTTCATCTACGATTGTGCGCGGCTTCTAGCGCACGAAGCAAGGCCTTGGACTTGTTCACGGATTCGTTGTACTCGCCGACCGGAGTCGAATCGGCAACAATTCCCCCGCCCGCTTGGATGTGCGCAACGCCGTTTTTGATGACCATGGTTCGCAACGCAATGCAGGAGTCGAGGTTGCCCGCAAAATCGAGATACAAAATCCCGCCCGCGTAAATCCCGCGGCGGGTTTTTTCCAGCTCTTCAATAATTTCCATCGCACGCACTTTTGGCGCGCCGGAAACCGTGCCTGCCGGGAAACAAGCCATCAGCGCATCGAAACAATCCACGTCCGGACGGAGTTGACCTCGCAGGCTTGACACCAGATGCATCACATGCGAGTAGCGCTCGACGGTCATCAACTTTTCAACGCGAATCGTGCCGTAGTCGCACACCCGGCCCAAGTCATTGCGGCCGAGGTCCACCAGCATGATGTGCTCCGCGCGCTCCTTGTCGTCCGCGAGCATTTCGCGTTCCAGGCGCGAGTCTTCTGCTTCGTCCTTTCCGCGCCAGCGCGTTCCCGCAATCGGACGGTAAAAAACATCGCGCCCCTGTACCTTCACGAGCATTTCCGGCGAGCTTCCGACCACCGCAACGTCGTTTAACTGCAGGAAGAAAAGATAAGGGGAAGGATTAAGCGCACGGAGTTCGCGATAAATTTCAAATGGCTCGGCTTCGGTCTTCGCTGAAAATCGCTGGCTGATCACGACTTGGAAAATATCGCCGGCGCGAATGTATTGTTTGGCCTTGTTCACGGCGGCGAGATATGCTGGCTTCTTGAAATTTGAGGTCACGCGCGGCGCCGTCGTATTTTTTCCCGCCTTTCGTGCCGGTTGCTCCGCGGCAACCGGCTGCTCAAGCAATTGGCGCGTTTTTTCAATCTCGCGGACCGCTGCGTCATATTTCTCGTGCAACGTTCCCTTCCCATCCGTGAAAACGTTGCGAACGATCCACAAGCGGTGCTGCACGTGATCGAACGCAATCAACCCGTGATAAAACATCAGCACCGCGTCGAACAACCCGATCTCGTCGCGTAGTTGCTTCGGCAATCGCTCAATCAACCGCACCATGTCGTAACTGAAATAGCCGATCGCGCCGGCAATCAGCGGCGGCAATCCCGGCAAACGCACGGGCCGAAATCGTTGAATGCGCGCGCGCAAGAAGGAAACCGGATCGCTCTCCTCCCAAATCACGCGGTCGTGGCTTTCCAGGACGCATGCACCGTTGGCGTAGCGGAAAACTTCTTCCGGATGCGCGCCCGCAAATGTGTACCGCGCAATTTTCTCTCCGCCTTCTACCGACTCAAGAAGGAACGAGTACCGCGCACCCTGCGCGATACGAAGATAAGCGCTCACTGGAGTGAGCAAGTCAGCGGAAAAGACGTCGTAGACGGGAATGAGGTTTCCCTGTTTTGCGAGGCGCGAAAATTCAGCGAATGTCGGCTGGATCATGGAATGTTGTCGGTCTTCAGCATCGTCCCGCAAAGACCGCGATATGCGCGTCGGGGCTCCATTTCGGTCCGCTAATTATCCACTAAAATCTGCGATCGTGCTTGCCCGCTAGCGTCTCTGGCCTCGGTTCGCGCCGCTGAACGATTCCTCGGAGCGAAGTTTTGCCATCACCGTGCGACGAATCTCACGCTCTGGAGCCGGTCTTTTCGTCCACAATTCCCACTGCGCGAATCCTTGCGCCAGAAACATTTCCACGCCCGATACCACCTTGATTCCTTTTCGCGCGGCGACGCGAAGCAATTGGGTCTGTAGGGGCCGGTAAATCAAATCCATCACGATTTCACAATTTAGCTCGCGGCTCGAAAGCGGCGATTTCCTTTGGCCGGGATGCATTCCGACAGGTGTGGCGTTCACGACCACTTCGAAACAGGCTGACGCCAAATGTCTTCGTGCAATGGCCTGCCCGCCACAGGCTTTCGCAAGCTCGCGCGCCGCGGATTCGCGCCGTGCGCAAATCAGAACTTCGGCCCCGGCGTTCGCGAGCGCGAATGACGCCGCCCGCGCGGACCCTCCCGCGCCAAAAATCAGTACGCGGCTGTCGGGCAAGTGCAGTTCTGTTTCAAGTGCCCGCAAGACTCCGATGTAATCCGTATTCAATCCGCTCATCTTGCCGTTTCGGCCCACCACAACGGTATTCACCGCGCCGATTTTTTCCGCCAGTGGCTCGCATGCGGACAGATATTTCATGATGCCCTGCTTGTGCGGCAGCGTGACGCTAAATCCGCGAAGCGCAAACTCAGGAATCGCCTTCAGAAATTCCCCGAGGTTTTCGACTAGAAAGGGCAGGTACACTGCGTCCCGCCTCGTCGCGACGAAGCCAGTATTGTGAAGCAACGGCGAGAGTGAGTGACCGACGGGGTTTCCGATGACGCCGTAGACCTCCGTCTGGCCGGTGATGGCGTCGGCGCGGTACAGTCGCTTGAAATCGTGCAAGCTCACTTGACCTGGAGCAGTGGCCTCGGCAACCGGAGCGTACGCAAGAGCGCTCCCTTCCCTCAACGCCAACAGCCGGGCAGGCAAACCGATTTCGCCCATCGGAACGGAGACGAGGTCCTTTGACGAATGCGCGAGGCGCAGCAGCCGCAGGCTGTCTGAAATGGTCCTCGCACGCGCGGCAATCTTGACTGCATCCGCTTCGCCAGTTTGAGCATGTACGAACCGTCCCGGCAAGGACGGCGTCCGTTCGAAATCATGGAAGGACAAAAGGATTTTCGGCGGCACGGGAAAGCACCGGGCGGATTGCGCCGGGAGCTCGCGCAGGGTTTCAATCTCGACGTCGCACCACTCGCAACCCGCCTCGCGCGCCTGGCCCAGCCAATAAAGTTCGGCCTCGGCGCCTCCCGCGAGCTTGCCACCGCCAAGAATCCGCCGGCAAGTCGCAAGCAGCGTGAGTCCCTTCTTGGGGTAGCGGCCAAGGGCTGCGAGAAATTTGCCGCGTTCCCGGTCGGATCGGAGCCAGTCGAGCCGCAGCTCAATGGTCCGGCAATAGCGACGCGCCCGCCGCAGCTCGAGAATCAACTCCCGAGCGGTTCCCGTAGCAAGTACGGCACAGACGCGGTCCGCGAATGGCGGAGGCGCTTTGTGATGTCCTGGCATATTGTTGAAAACAAGAGATGTAGCATGCCGGTATCAAATATGTAAAGCGGTTCGCGTCAATTTCTTGACGGTACTGGAACCCATTGCTATTTTCAGGATGGATAGTCCCCGCACGGCCCTCAGGGCGTGTACTTGAAGGAGTGTCGCGATGCGCGCAAATGTCGCAGGTTTGTGCCTTTCCCTGGTATTCGGTGCAGCAGCATGCATGGGACAAGAAGCGCCCATTTCGAGTACCCAGGCCGTTCCACCCCCCAATCGACCCCTGTACAGCGCGGTTTATTGCTCGGGCTTTTACACCAACCAAAAAGTTTCCGACGACTTGCGGCTCGTGAGCGGCGAGCAGTCGGAATACAAGATTGGCTTCGTCGTAGGGGACATTGTTTTTCTGAGTAAGGGCTCAAATCAGGGGGTGAAAGAGGGCGACCGCTTTTCGGTGGTTCGGCCGGACAGCGACGCGCTGCGGGTGCAATGGTTCAAGTGGCAGGACAAGCTAACCAACGCCATGGGTACTTATTACGTTGACCTCGGAGAGTTGGAGGTCATCAAAACGCAGCCGAACCTTGCAATTGCCAAGGTATCCGGCAGCTGCGGCTACATGCAGCGTGGCGACATCGTTCGTCCGTTTGTCGAGCGTCCTGTGGGTCCCTACAAGGATGCCGCGGCACTCGACATTTTTGCGCCCGTCAGCGGAAGACCCGTTGCCATGGTGGTGCGAGCAAAGGATACGTTCCAGATGACGGGATCCGGAGACACGGTCTACGTCAACCTTGGCACCAGTCAAGGAGTGAAAGTCGGCGACTATTTCCGTATTTTCAGGTATCAAGGGACGCACACGGAGACAAGCCCAGTCGAGAGTGATTACCAAGACAGGTTGTACGGATACGGAAGCAATCCGAAACACTACTCATGGAACGATTTGCCGCGCGAAGTCCTTGGCGAGGGGATCGTTCTGAACGCCAGCCCGAATGCCGCCACGGTTCTGATTACGGCTTCACGAGCGGAAATCTATTCCGGAGATTACGTCGAGCTGGAATAGCTCGATCTAGCCCGTCTCCCATCTCTTCGTTTGCCCGCGGAGACTTCTTCGCGGGCTTTCTTTTTTGCGGCCTGTCATGCGTTAGCGCTGCGCGAATCTTCCCGAAATATTTCGCAGGTGAAGCCGTAAACGCTTGTTGCGGATTCCTGCCAGGCATGGCGCGAAAGCCCGGCTTTTCGGCAAGTCTCCTGAAGGAACTGTTCGCGCGAAAGATGCTGCTCGGTGGCCACCTGTGGAAGCAGGAGGCCGCGCTTTTCTCCGGCGGCAATGACCAGCCCATGCGTGCCGATTTCGATTTCGCGGGGATCCATCTTCGAAAGGACCGAAAGCACCGAGATTTCGATCTGCAATGCGTCAAGCTCATCGGCGCTCAGAGGCGGAAACCGCGAGTCGCGAAGGGCGGCGCTCTGAGCGCAGTGAACGATACTTTCTCGAAGGGGATTGTGGGCTTCGATCACTCCGATACAACCGCGAAGTTTTCCCCGTACCTCGAGAGTTACAAACACGCCCTGACGCTCAGACAAGCACGAGGACTCCCAGGCGGTGTGGTGTAGCGGTTTTCCTTGCAGGGCGCTGAGGATCGCCTCGCGCGCCAGCGACAACATGGTCCGGCGGTCCTGCGGCGAAAACCGGCTCTTAGGAAGGGACGACATCCTCGGACTTTGTGCGGGCTTCCATCATCCGCAATTTCTTGCGCTGCTTGATGCGGCCGTCCAGCTGGTTCCAGAAGCGAAAAAAATACTGCGCGGCGGAAATCAGCGCACTCGCCACTACCAGCCACAACAGAACTAACGCAATCGGTTTGAGCGACGGGTTGCTGGCGCCCGCAATCAAGACGGCAACCGCACAAACCTGCAGGACCATTTTCGTTTTTCCGAGCGCGGAGGCGGCAATGGTGAATCCTTCCGCGGAAGCGATGTTGCGCAAGCCGAGCACCGTGAACTCGCGGCCAATGATAATCACCACCATCCAAGCTGGGACCAGATGCATATCCACAAGCGCGATGAATGCAGCGGAAATCAGCAACTTGTCGGCAATGGGATCGAGGAGGATGCCGAGGGTGGTCACTTGAAGGCGGCGGCGGGCAAAATAGCCGTCCGCCCAGTCCGTGGCAGCTGCAGCGAGGAGAATCAGCACGCCCCAGAACTCAAACCGCATGTGGAATCCCCACAACTCCACGTTCGGACTGCGCGTCAGGAGCACAACAATAAGCAGGGGAACAAAAAAGATGCGCAGCAACGTGAGTGAGTTGGGAAGGTTCATAGGCGCTAAGCGCCTTCAACCGCAAACTGCTTCGAATACGGCGCCAAAATGACTATAAGCCTCGACTTCGCAGTCGTCAACGTCGGCTGGGCGGTCCAGAGGTACTTCAAAGATTAACATCGAAATGGCTCGAAAATTCGCCGGCGCATATACCTTTTCGTAACAGAATTGCCCTGGATCTGTGCAAATTGGGGACCCCGGCAGACCGGCGAGCCCGAGACGGTTGAGCACGTTCGCGGTTCATTAGCCCTACATAACCATTTATTTTTCAGCAACTTACGGAGCATTGCCACAGGGCAAGAGGTGCCGCAGGGATTGGAGGATAACTTTTGGGGAAACCTGCCCGCTTGGATTTCCACAAGGATTTCCACCGCCTGGAGAGCGTCAACCTGCCAATTTCAAAGTCAGCAAGAGCAGCCTAAAACCTGCATTTCCAAAGCTTCTGTCGTTGTTTACTCGGACGTTACCCAGGTCCGAATCGGGCAGACAGGAGGAGCGTTCACACCATCCGCGGGCCACGCAGCAGCCGCGCGGGCAACAACAAAATCGCACTGAGCAGTGCAAACACGCCATGCAGTGTGATGCCAACAATTCTGAACGGCAGGCTCAGCAGCCAGACAAACGGATACGCAACCAGCGCCAGCAGAGCGAGCGGCCAGCAAAGCACGAACAGAATGCACCAGAGCAAGAATCCGGCCATCGGTCAGTCTCCTCTTCTGGTAAAACGACGGCGACGCCTAAAAGGTTCCCTTAACCGCGTAGTCCTGCAGCTTCAACCGGCGCGCCATGGAAACCGGAACTTCGGCATCCAGCAGCATATGCGAATGATCGAGTTCCGAATGAGAAACGTGGCCGAGCGCATGAACCAGTGCCAGTGTTCGCCCCTCGACGAGCGGCAAGCGAAGCGTAAGTTTCACGAGCGGCTCGGCAGGCAAGGCTTCGTCCATTCGCCTTAAAAGTTCATCGAGTCCCTCTCCGGTGAGCGATGAAATCAGGACCGGTGACTCGGCGCCGTTGGGGGCGTGCGCAGCAGACCTCTCTAATTCCATCCGTTCATCGCAGGAAAGGAGGTCCATCTTGTTCCACACGTGAACAGTGGGCCGCCCCGCGACGCCCAGTTCAGCGAGAATCTTGGCCACTGCCTCATCGAGTTCCTGATGGTAAGAACTGGAGATGTCGCTGACATGGACGATCACGGCCGCTTCCTGCACTTCCTCAAGAGTTGCGCGGAACGCGGTCATCAAGCCCTTCGGTAGCGCTCGAATGAAGCCGACCGTGTCCGAGAGGAGCACTCGGCGTCCGGAAGGAAGGCGTAGCGCGCGAATCGTGGGGTCAAGGGTGGCGAACATCCGGGAGGAAACGAGAACCTCCGCGCGGCTCAGAGCATTAAAAAGCGTGGATTTTCCGGCGTTGGTGTAGCCAACCAGAGCGATCGTTCCCAGCGGGACGGCGTTGCGTGCCTGTCGGCGAAGCGCGCGCTGCTTGCGAACGTCATCAATGCTGTTCTCAATCTTTCGCACGCGGTCACGAATGCGGCGGCGGTCGGTTTCAAGTTTCTTTTCACCAGGGCCGCGAACCCCGATTCGGCCTGCTCCGCTTCCAGCACCGCCTGCGCCGCCTCCGCCGCTCTTGCCGCCGAGTCGCGACATCGCCGTACCTTTGCCCGTCAGGCGCGGGAGCATGTAGTTCAGTTGCGCCAACTCCACCTGCAGCTGGCCTTCGCGGCTGCGCGCGTGTCTCGCAAAAATATCGAGAATAAGCTGCGTGCGATCGATCACCCGGCATTCCGTATGCTCTTCAATGTTGCGTTGCTGCACGGGCGAAAGTTCGCTATCGAAAATGATTAGCGGAGCATCCTTCACGATTGCTTCGGCGCGGATCTCGTCGAGCTTGCCGCGTCCGACCAGAGTCGCCGGGTCAGCCTTGTCGCGCAATTGAAAGACGGTGCCGGCAATCGCCGCGCCCGCGCTTCGCGCCAGTTCGACCAGCTCTGTGAGTGATTCGCGCTCGGGCGCGCCAGCTTGAATGCCAGGAACGCGCGGAGAGCGCTTCCAGGCAACCCCGACAAGGAGAGCGCGTTCGGCGGAAGGTATGGCTTGCGTGGTTTTCATGGTAGGGACAAAAGGCGAGCCATGGAAGAGGTTACGGTGAGCACGAGAGGAACGAGCGTCATCAAGCCGAGTATACGCCGGATAGGCGGCGGCGTGAAACAACGGGACTACGCCCTAGGAGAGCTTGGACTGCGCTGCGATTGGCTCCTTCAGCCAGCTTCGCGCGACCGCTTGTATTTCAGCATCGTCACCAAATCCGGCAAGCCAATAGACGTTCGCCTCGCGGCGGAACCAGGTCAACTGGCGCTTGGCGTATTGCCTGGTGCCTTGTTGAATGGCGGCGCGCGCAGCACTGAGCGTTAGTTCACCGCGAAGATGAGAGCGTAGTTCTCGATAACCGATAAATTGAAACGGCTTGGTGTTTTCCGGCAGACCACTGGCCGCTAACTGCCTGACTTCGTCCAGCCAGCCGGCTTCCAGCATCGCATTCGTTCGTTCGTGAATGCGCTCGTATAAAGCTTCGCGTTCGGGCTGAAGCCCAATTTTCAGAACACGCCAGCCGGCAAGCGGCGTTCGTCCTGCGCGATGAACTTCGGAAAGCGGCTTCTGCGCCAGAAGGCAGATTTCGATCGCGCGGATCAACTTCTGCTCGTCCGCTCGGGAGATCTGCTTGGCCGCCTCTCCGTCGAGACGCGCGAGCATTTCATGCAAGTGTCCTGGACAATGTTCCGCAGCCGATGCGCGGAGACGTTCGCGAAGCTCTTCGGAGCGCAACGGCAAATCCGCCAATCCTTCGAGCAGAGCACGCAGGTACAGGCCCGTGCCAACGGTGAAAATGGGCAACCGCGAACGCATCCTTAGATCGTCAAGAACGGCAATCGCGCGTTCGCGATAGCCGCCGGCAGTTGACTCCTCCGTGGGCGCAAGGATATCGAGCAGGTGATGCGGAACAGTTGCGCGTTCGGCAAGCGTTGGCTTTGCGGTGCCAATGTCAAATCCGCGATAAAGCTGCGTAGAATCGCAAGCAATCACTTCTCCAGCAAATTCCTTGGCAAGGAAGATTCCCAACGCCGATTTACCGGAAGCCGTCGGCCCGACGATTGCCACGAGCGGCGGAAGAGTCATCGGAATCGTCATCGAAACAGGATGTTCCAACCGCGGATGGTCAGGATTACCAGCGCAATCACAGCAAGCGGAATGCTGCCCACGACTGGTTGGTACGCGATTTTCACGGCTGGGTGGTCACGACGGCGCTATTGGTTCGCGGCGTCCAGAGGCAGATTGTACAAGAAAATAAAGCGCAGACGAATTTCAGGACCCGAGAACGCCGGCGGCAAATGGTCGAAGGGATTCGAAGAGCGGATCGCCGAAACCGCGGCGCGATCGAGGGGTTCCTTGCCGGAGCCAAGCAAACGCTGGGGATCGTCGTTCGGGACGCTGCCATCGCGGCGAATGCTGAACTCGAGCACGACTCTTCCGCGGTCGCCCAACTGCGCGGATTCCGGCATGACCGCATACCAGTTGCGGCGTACGCTCGCCAGTACCCGTTGCATGTAGTCGCTGAAGTCCACGCCTTCAGTCGGGGTCAAAATTTGATAGGCGCCGTTCATCCCGCTGCCGGGTATATCGCCGCCCCCCAAGCGTCCGCCGCCACCGGCCGGAGCGCGCGGAGCCGGGGTGGAAAATCCACCGCTCGCTCCGCCGCTCGCCGAGTTGCGTGACATATCTTTTAGAGTGTCGCGAAGCGGATTGCTCGAGCTCTTTGGCAAAACCAGATTCGGCTGCGTCTTCGGCGCGTCGGGCGTTTCCAGCTTCGGAGCCGGGTTCGCCGGACTGTCTGTCTTCGGCGCAGGAGCCGTCGGCAGTGGCTGGCTCGCGTTCGGTTGCACTGTCGGTGCGCTCGGCAACTCCTTGGCCTCCACTCTCGGTTGAGGCACCACCGGTTGCGGCGTTGGTTGCGGCGGCGCGATCTCGCGCAAGACGCGCGGATCCACTTTCACGCGCGGAGGCGGCGTCACGACGCGCGGCTCCGGATGCAGAGTTTCAAACGCGCCCGGCGGCAGCAGCAGCACCATCTGTTTCCGCGCGATTTCCTGCTCGGCAGCCGTTGGCGGGCGACGGCTGAAGAGTTTCGGCTGATAGATGAGAAGAAGAACGAACGCCACGTGCACCAGGACGGAGTAGGCGCGATCCAGCAAATTCTTTCTGGCCTGTTTTTCGCGGACTTCCTCATTGGCGAGAAAATTGACCTCGCCGGTGAGAAAGACGTTCTTTTCAACGAGCTCCTCAGAGGCCGGGGCGGGAGGAGGTACCACCTCGGGCCGCGCGGCGCCGAGCGGGACGGTGATGCGCTCATCCATCTCCGAGGGTTGAGGCGGCAGCGCGTGTTTCTCTTCCTGCACCTGATACGCTTCGGGCTTGACGTCGCGCGGCACCACAAAGCGAGTCGCGATCGCCTCAAGCGGCAGGTTCGCAGGAATGTTCGATTTCGCTTCGAGCGGCACGACCGGCAGCCCGGAGGGCACCAAGGTTCGGTCATCGAGCGTGGAAGGGCGCCGGCGCGAGGTGGGCTCCAGCGCGGATGGTCGGGCATCGAACGGTACCAGGGACCGTGGGATCATTGCTCGTCTTTTCTCGGGTGGTAAAACGCAGGCAAATCCGCCACCGGATGGCTGCCCGTTAATTGGACGCGCGCGGCGTGCTCCTGGATGCATGCCGCGACGCGGGTTGCCAGCTCCAGTGCGGCACGCCCGGCCGTGCCGCCGGTCTTCGGTTCCTTGCGGGTCCGAACCGCATCGAGGAACGCTTCGAGCTCGGCCCGCAGCGGTTCAACCCCCGGCGAAGGCAGTTTTTCGAACGCAAATTCGGGCTGAACCCCCGGTTGTGCGGCCGGCCGCTTGACGCCAACGCGCAGAGCATCGCGTCGCCCGTAGTCGAGCGAAATGTACTCGTGCTGCTGGAAGAAGCGTACCTTGCGGACACGCTCGGTTGAAACACGGCTGGCAGTGACGTTGGCCACTGCACCACCCGTGAATTCCAGGCGCGCATGGGCGATGTCCACCTTGTCGCTCAGCACGGGAATTCCTACGGCCTTCACTTCCCTAACAGGCTCGCCGACAAGCGCCAGCAAGATATCGAGATCGTGAATCATCAGGTCGTAGATCACATCCACATCCAGGCTGCGCGGCGTGAATACGCCCAATCGATGCACTTCAAAAAACAGCGGCCGATTGATGATTGGCTCAACCGCGAGTATCGCCGGGTTGAAGCGCTCCACATGGCCCACTTGAAGAATGCGCGAATACTTCTTGCCCGCGGCAAGCAGCGCGTCGGCGTCAGCAAGGTTGTTTGCCATCGGCTTTTCGACGAGAACGTCGATGCCCAGCTCCATGCAGCGGCAGCCCACTTCGGAGTGGGCCACGGTCGGAACGGCGACGCTTATCGCGTCGACCTGACCTTGCATCGCTTCAAGGGAAGAGAACGCGCGAGTGTCGAATTCTTGCGCAAACGCCGCAGCTCGGGCGGCGTCGGTGTCGTACACTCCTGCCAGCTCGGCTGACTCAATCTCGCGATATACCCGCGCATGGTTGCGGCCAAACTCACCGCAACCCGCGACAGCCACACGTACGCGCTTGATTTCGGTGGCCGTCATTGTTTCTCTATTCCCTTCGTCGCAGCGTTTGGTTCCGCAGCTGCGGCTGGGGGGAAGGCCTGGATCACGATCGCAGCTGCGTCTGCAGCCGCAATCAAGGCCTGGCGGTCAAAAAGCAGCGTGCGTTGCGCATCAATCGCCAGTGCCGTGGCTCCCGCTGCCTTCATCGTATCGATCGTCGGCAACCCGACAACCGGCACATCGAAGCGCATATCTTGTTTCGGCTTGCTGACTTTTACCACCACCAAAGATCTGCCCACGGTGATGCGCGCCGCGCGCGCGATGGTTTCATCGGTTCCTTCCATTGCTTCCACTGCAACGCACGCCTGGCTCGAAACGACGACGGTCTGCCCAATATCCATGCTGGCGATAAATCTCGCGATGCCTATGCCGTACTTCATGTCCGCGACCTCTTCTTGGTTTGGTGCTCGGCGCGTGAGCACACCCGGTTCCGGCAAAAGGGGCTTCAGAAATACGGTCGAGTCCACCAATCGGATGCCCTCGTCCTCCAGCACCTTGGCTACCGCGCCGATCAAGCTATCGGTATTCTTTTTCGGCAGAGCCAACAGCAATTTTGCCAACTTCCAGTCAGGCCGGATCGAACTGAAAATCTTGTTGTGCTTCACCTGCCCAGCCATGACGGCCTGCGTGACGCCTTCCTGGTGCAGCAAATCGATGGTCTTTGAGAGTTCCCCCAGGCTCACCCAATGCAAGCGTGGCGCGCGCTTTGACAATTCCGGGTCGGCTTCTTCGCTGATGGCGATCACCGCCATGTCGATTCCCTGGCTTCGCGCACCCTCCAGCACCAGAAACGGGAAGCGCCCGTTGCCTGCGATGAGTCCCCACCCGCCGACGCTGGAAGTGCTTGTGCTCATGTTGCGAAATGCGCCAGCCTATTTCACAATGCCGCGTTCGGCGGCCTCAATAAATTTTACGAGTTCGCTCACATCATCCGAATAAGGAAAATCCTTGCGCAACGCATCCAAGGCCTGCGTCGTATTTAGTTTCGAGCGCAAGAGGGTTCGAAATGCGCGCTGTAGGGTCTTCACCCGCTCGGGAGAAAAACCTCTGCGCTCCAGGCCAATCGAGTTCGCGCCAAAGGACCTCGTTTCGCGCTCGGTTACGATTCGTGAAAACGGCGGAACATCCTGGGTAATTACAGTCGATGCGCCGATGTATGCGTAGCGTCCTACGCGGCAAAATTGATGCACCGGCGACAGCGCGCCCACCGTCGTAAAGTCCTCGACGGTTACGTGGCCCGCAAGCGTCGACGCATTAACCAACAAGTTGTTACTGCCGATCTGGCAATCATGGCCGACGTGCGAATACGCCAGGAAGAAATTCTCATTCCCGATGCGCGTCACGCTTCCGCCCTTTTTTGTTCCGCGGCTCACGGTTACGTATTCGCGAAAAATATTCCCGTCACCGGCGATGAGTTCGGTGCGCTCGCCCGCAAACGTATAGTCCTGCGGATCGCCCCCGACGACACAGAACGGATGAAACACGTTGCCATCGCCAAAGCGTGACGGCCCGTAAATCACTGCGTGCGGGTTCAGCAAGCAGTTCCGGCCCAGCTCGACGCCGTCTCCCACAACTGCGAACGCACCAACCTTCACTCCCGGCGCCAACTTCGCCGTAGCGGCAATCGACGCGCTCGGATGAATTTCCGGAGCGCTCATTTATTTGGCGACTTTCTCGGGTGAGGACTCTTTCGGCGGCACCATGTCACGATCCACCATCTTGCACATCAGCGTCGCTTCCGCGGCAAGCTGGCCATCGACCATCGCTTTTCCCTCGAGCTTGCAAAAGTCGCCGCGCCACGCCAGCACGTTCACCTCGATTCGCAACTGGTTGCCGGGCACCACCGGGCGCCGGAACCGCGCGCCGTCCACGGCGGCAAAAAACAACAGCTTGTTCTCGCGGTCGGGGACCTCCAGCAGCAAGAGCAAACCGCCGGTTTGCGCCATCGATTCGATGATCAGCACTCCCGGCATCACCGGCTTGCCCGGAAAGTGGCCCTGAAAGTGTGCCTCGTTGATGCTGACGTTCTTCACGCCGACGATGCGCTTGAGCCGTTCGATTTCCAGAATCCCATCGACCATCAGGAAGGGATAGCGATGCGGCAGGTACTTCTGGATTTCCATCACGTCCATGATCATCCGAACTCTCCGTGGGGATACCTCAGACTGCAGCTTCTCCGGCCCCCGCCAAAACTACCATTATAAGCGATACTGGCGCACTGCCGATGGCAAGATTATTGCCGAACGGCTCAGCCTGCATGCAGATCGATCGGGTCTCCGCCGGAGATTTGCCACAGCTTTTCTAGCTTGCTAGCATCGGCGGACACATGAACTGCGTCAGCGAACCGACGGTCCTTCTCAAGTGGTTGACTGCGCGACTTCCGCACATGATTCGAACCCTCGAGACATTGGTCTCTAGCGAGTCGCCCAGCACGGAAAAACCTCTCGCCGACGCTTGCGCTCAGGTGATTGCCGCCGAATGGGACAAGCGCGGGGTTCCGGTTGAGTTGCTTGAGCAAAAGCGGCACGGCAGCCACATACGGATCGCCTACGCTCAGGAGAAAACATCCCGGTCGCAGCTTCTGGTCCTCGGCCACTACGACACTGTCTATGCCAGTGGGGCCCTGACCAAGATGCCTTTTCAAACCGCCGCAGGCCGCGTGTTTGGACCCGGCGTATTCGACATGAAAGCAGGAATCGTTCAAGCGTTGTTCGCGCTGGACGCGATTCAGAACCTGGGCTCCCCGCTTAAAAAGAGAATCGTCTTTCTCTGGACCTCCGATGAAGAGATCGGAAGCGAATCTTCGCGGAAGCTCCTCGAGACAGAGGCCAGACGAAGTGACGCCGTTTTCGTTCTGGAACCCTCGCTTGGCCCCAAGGGACTGCTGAAAACCGCGCGCAAAGGTGTCGGCGAAGCGGAAATCATCGTGCATGGCCGCGCTTCGCACTCCGGCCTTGCGCCGGAAAAGGGCATCAACGCGATTCACGAACTGGCGCTGCAGTTGGCTCGCGTAAAGGAATGGAATGACTTGCCGCGCGGAGTCTCGGTGAATGCCGGAATAATTGCGGGAGGCACGAGGTCCAATGTTATTCCAGACCGCGCGAAAGCGGTTCTGGATCTGCGCGCTCTGCGGATCAACGACATGCGGAAAATCGACAAGCAGCTGCGCAGCTTGCGACCCATCCTGCCCGGCGCAAAGCTTGAAGTGCACGGCGGATTCAATCGCCCGCCGCTCGAACGCAAATACAGCGCTGGACTTTTCCGGCGCGCGGTGACGCTGGCAAAAAACATGGGCCTGACGATTGGCGAAGCGACTGCCGGCGGCGGGTCCGACGGCAATCTCACCGCGGCACTTGGCGTTCCGACTCTCGACGGCCTCGGGGCCGTTGGCGACGGCGCGCACTCACCGGGCGAGTACATCATCGCTCGAAGTATGCCGCAGCGATCCGCGCTGCTTGCGGCATTGCTTCTGAACAGTTGACTTGTTCTGGCGTTTGACGGTTTGCTGAGCGCTTCCGGCGCATTGGAAGCCAACCTGGGCAGCGCAAGATCGTGCAGCTCCCGGCTGGGCGCCCGTACCTGAAGCTTCTTTAGGAGTTCCCGCTTTGTTTATTCAGGCTTCGCACGTTGAAGGCAAAGCTTCGAGCAGCAGCGACTCCAGCTCTCGTTCGGATCCCTACCTTCGATCACGAACCACGATTTTCCTGGTTGCGCGGCCAATGCAGCCCAAATTGCTTGATCAGAGCCATTCGTCTCCCGTCCCAAAGAATCAATTGCCATAGGTCTTTCGCAAGAATTCAGCGGTATCGTGAGTCAAATCTGCGTAGCCAACGTGCAGCACGGCCTGCAGCGCCGCCTCCGACGTGTCACCGCCCGCTAGCCGCTCGAGTATGCGGTCCATATCCATCATCCCGCCGGATTTCACAATGTATTCGACGTTCGCCAGCGCCCAAGCGTACGCCGCGCCCGCAGCGTCATTCGACAGCTTCATCCAGCTGCCTTCATAGTGCGTTAAACCAAGCGCCGGGTCGTTTTGGTACATGCTCACAAGCGCGGCTGCATTCCTGTCGCTTCGCTTCCCTTCCATCCACTGCGCCAGGCCTTCCTGGATCCACGCCGGCGCTCTACTCCGGGCTTTCTGCTGAACGAAACTGTGGGTGAGTTCGTGCTTCAGGACTCGCGACAACTCCGGTGTGACATCGCTGAGGCCCTGGACCGGCACGCGAATCCGCCCGTCATTCAGCGCTCCCACCCAATTGGGCGCTTGCGTGATGTCGGCGAAGGCTTGCTGTGTGTACAAAATCACGCCAATCGGGTCTGGTGGCGCGTAGCTCAACTCGGACTCGATCTTCTCGAAGTGTCGCTCCAACGTCCGCAAGACCTCTCGCGCTAGGGCTGGTTCCGATGCTCCGCTGTACCGCAGCGTGAAGTGATTGCTCTCATTCTCTTTGTATTGTTCTTCTTCTTCTTTGTCGCGCTGTGCTTTCTTGAGCGCCGCTTCCACCTCTCGATCGGGACGAAGCGACAGCATGTGTTTCCACTCCGCCACGGCTTGATCCAGTTTGTTCAATCCGTAGTAAGCCCAGCCGGCCAGCTTTGATACATCGGGGTCTTCCGGCGCTACTCGTCTCGCTCGGTCGAGATACTCCAGCGATTGTGTGTACTCGCTGCGCCGAAGGTAGAGATATGCGACGTTCATCAGCAGCACTGGCTGCTCCGGCAGATAAGTCAACGCAGTTCGCTCGTCCGCCAGCGCCAGGTCCAAGTCTCCGTGGGTCAGTTCAAATTGTGAGGCCGCGTGATGTGCTGCGGCCGCATTCTGATTGGCTGCCGCGTTCCCCGACCGGGCTTCGCCTTCCAGTTGCGCCACGTAATTGCGGTCCACTTCGCCATCTTTGATTACTCTCTGCTCGATCTCGCTGTTGTTAGAAGACAACGTCCCGGCAGCTGTTCCCGTTTCGGGTGGCTTCATCGAAAGAGTCGCGGCGTTCGGAAATCCCTCGACCGACGGAACTCCTCCCCGCTCAACATGATCCACAATCGAGCGTGGCAGCGTGAGCGTCCCGGAAGACGTTTCGTAGCTGATCTTGTCGCCTGCCTGCGTCACGCTCAACGCGGTGATTCGCCGCCCATTTTTTAGGACGATCGTGTCGCCGATCGCGCTCACTGCCGTTAGGCAGCCAACAACGGCGAACAGAAATGCTCCACGAATTTTCCGGGCCCAGCGCATCTCTTCAATCTACTCCACGGGCGGACGGTTCATCGAAGCAACCTTGCCGCCTGATGCCTTATCTGAATACACTTCCACCATGCGCCCGAGCGCCTTCAAGGTTTTGTTGCTTGCGTTCTTATCCGCCATATCCGTTGGCGCACAGCAACTCCCTCCTCGCACACCCCGGGAACTCCTCACAGCCCTCAATCGCGTTCAGGTCGATCCCGCCGCAAGCTACAAGATCGAACCCTCCAACCGCATTGAGCTGCGCCGTGGCGAGGGTAAGCTCCAGTTCGAAGAAGGGTACCTGACCTTTTTTTCGCCACTCGACGGCAAGGTAACGGGCGCCGTTTTCTCCGGCCGAGCGCATATCCTAGCCGTGCCCCGCGACCCTGTCGAAAAGCAGCAGCTCGCCCGTTTTCTGGGAGCGCCCGTGGTTGACCAAAATTTCGCCACCGCCTATTTGCGCTTCACCGACGACACCGCCGCTGAACTGATGCGGGAATTTCAGCAGGCCAAGATTGAGCCGCAGACAAACTCCGGTCTCGCCGACGCCTGGCAGGCCGCTGTCTTGGCTCGCAATCCTGCGCACTCTTTCCGAATCCTGTCGGAGTCTTTTTCGAACTCGCCACAACCGTATTTTGTCGCTACGTTCGGCGGGGCTCCGTCGGGAGCCTTCGATCTTGTTTACGACCTGTCTCATGACGAGCCTCAGTTGTTCGGTCAGGGCAAGAAAGCCAACGGCTCCGATTATTACGACGTCTGGAGTTCCTACCGCGCGCCGGGGTCATCTCCCAGGCCAGCGGCGTTCTCCGCGACGCACTACCAGATCGAGACAACGGTGCGCCCGGATAACTCCGTCATCGGCGTGGCTACGGTTAAGGTCCGTGCTGAGCGCTCCGGTGAGCGTCTCTTGGTTCTTCAGTTTTCGAGCTTGCTGACCATCGAGTCGGCAATGCTCGGCGGACAATCGCTATTCACGTTTCCCGATGAGACGACCACCCCTGAGGAACGGGCCGAGACCGGGTATGATCTTTTGCGTGTGTTCCTGCCGCGCGCATTCGAGCCCGGTGATGAATTCGAAGTCACCTTTCGCTATCACGGGAACGTCATTCGGGACGCCGGGAATGGCGTTCTTTTCGTCGGCGCTCGTGAGAGCTGGTACCCGCACCTCGGCGATACGGCGGCATTTTCCAGCTACGACCTGACGTTTCACTGGCCGCGCAAGCTCCGTTTGACCGCGACTGGCAAGAAGCTGGATGAGCGCGAAGAAGGCGACTTTCGCACGGGGCATTGGAGCACCGAAAAACCCACGGCCGTAGCCGGTTTCAATCTCGGTGAGTATGCCTTCGCGTCGATTGCCGGCAATGGCTATTCTATCGACGTTTACGCCAATCACCAGCTTGAGCAGGCCCTGCTGAATCGCCTTCGTCAGCCGGGCGGTGAGATGGCCGACCTTCTTCCGCATCCCTATGGCGCTCGTTCCGGCGAACGTCTCCGCCTGCCAATGCCCGAACCGAGTCCCGCTGACGCACTTAAGCAGCTCGCGCACGATATCGATTCCTCCATCCGGCTCTATGAAACCTACTCCGGGCCATTTCCCGTTCGTCAGCTCAGCGTTTCGCAAATTCCCGGAACCTTCGGCCAGGGCTGGCCGGGCCTTCTCTACCTCTCCACCTATTCCTTCCTTCCGGCGGAAACCCAGGGGCGCGCCGGCCTTTCTACCAGCGGTCAGGAACACTTTCACGACCTCGTTCCCTTTCACGAGGTTGCTCACCAGTGGTGGGGAAATGTCGTCGGATGGTCCAGTTATCGCGACCAGTGGATTAACGAAGCGCTCTCAAGCTATTTCTCGCTCCTCTTTGCGGATAGCCAGAAAACTCCCGACCACAAGCTGCGGGTTTGGCTGGACCGTTACCGCAAGGGGCTAATCGAAAAAGACGCGTCAGAAATCGCGCCCGCTGACATCGGCAGTCTCGCGCTTGGCTCGCGGCTCAGCTCTTCGCAGACTCCCGAAGGATTCGAACAAGTCGTCTATGCAAAAGGGGCGTGGGTCTTCCATATGATTCGCGAGATGCTTCGCGATCCCGGCTCCAAGAATCCCGATGCGCGCTTCATCGCCCTTCTTCGCGGCTTGCAGACAAAGTACGCCTATCGCGCGCTTTCTACCGAGGACCTGCAGAGGGAGATCGAATCGGTCATGACTCCGGCCATGGGCATTGAGGGCCCCGGTTCCATGGAATGGTTTTTCGCCGACTGGGTGAGAGGAACCGGCGTACCCCGCTATCGCCTAGAGTCTTCCGTCAAGCGTTTGGAAAAAGGCTTCCTTGTGAGGGGAAAACTTCTGCAGACCGGCGTTGCCAATTCCTTCGTTGCTCCCGTGCCGATTTATTCGAGTAACGGCGGTTATTTGGGCCGCGTGATCGCAGCTGGGGCTGAAACACCGTTTCGTTTCCTTTCTGCGCGCGAGCCCGGCAAATTGCTGATTGATCCGCAGATGACCTTGCTCTGCGTCGCCGAGCGCTAGGCCCTCGCAGATGCAGCGAGTTCCTAGAGGGGCCGGCGATAGGTGGTCTGTTGCTTGAACAACGGACTCTTTTCTGAAATACGAGCCTTGCCATCGGGCCCGATGACATAGGAGTGCCCCAGCGGATCGACGGGTTCTCCGCCAATCAAGCCGGACTGAATCATTTCACGCACGCTTCGCGGCGCTCGGCCGGTCCGTGCGGCATATTGCTTCGCAATCTCGTTCAGGTGCCCGATGTCATCATCCGCACGCAACAATTGCAGATTGACCCGGGCGTTTTCCTTGATCGCCTCGTCGGTGCTGGATTCGAGCAGTTCACCCCACAACATCGCCGCGGTTTCGCGCGACTCACCCTTTTCCATGAACCGCGCCGCCATAACTTTCATCCAGGGCGCTGCTCCGGGCTTCCTGCTACCGTCCAGGTAAGCTTGCCCGGCCTTCGCGTAGTCTTTTTGTTCGAAATAATAGACGTTACCCAGATCCTGGTTGAGCCGCCAATAGTCAGGATTCGCGCGTAATCCGCGTTCCAGCAACTGCACGGCAAGGTCCGGCCGTCCTGCCCCTCTTGGTTCTGGCTGGCTCAGGAAGGTAGCGCCAAACCGGTAAGCGGGAAGCAGGTTTGGATCAAGCGTTGTCGCCACATCCAGTAACGGCCACAAGCTTTCAAGATTCGTGTCTTCTCCCAACCGTTTGCCGCCGTAGTACTGAACCGCGCGGGTCCAGTAGAGGTCAGCGACAAAGGTTCCATACTCCAGCGTCACCACCTTCATCAACTTTGGCGAACGCACCAGTACTTCATCCTCTTCCTGGTGCATTCCATCGCGCTCGACGTTGATGCTGCGCTGTAGGCGCCAAACGCAGGCAAATCCCGTCACTAGGACAAGCACAAACAACCACGCCGCAACTTTTCCGTTCTTCACTTCAAGTCCTTGCGCGAGAAAATGACTGTCGCAGCGCTCAGCACAATCGCGCAGTACGCCAGGGTGTAAAGCGTGTTGTGCAACACCAGGTTCCAGGGAATCGCGCGCCCATGGGCCGCAGCGCCCAGCACATCGTAATTTCCAAAATTGGGCAAAAGGTAGGAGAGAATCGCCAAGAATTTTTGGGTCTGCAGATTCAGCTGGGTAATCTCGAGGCTTCGCAATTGCGCCACGAACAGCCCTGCGACATATAAGCCGCTCGTAAACAGCATAGCCAGCAGCGGCGACGTGAAACACGAAAAAAGCATCGCCAGCGCCACCACCAGTGCCAGCTTCAGCAAAATGAAGAACACCGCAACCAGCACCACGGCATCGCCGCGCACCACGGAATGCTTCACCAACAGCATTGCCAGAAACAGTCCGACCGTCATCGCCGCCGTGTTCACTGCAAGGGTCAGCACAAGGCCGGTGAACTTCCCGATCAAGAATTCCCACCGGCTCAACGGTTTTGCGAGAACCGCATGCAAGGTGCGCTTGTCGATCTCTTTCGAAACCAGTCCGACGCCCGTGAACACCGCAATCAGCAGTCCGATGAGTGAAATCGCGCTCAGCCCGAGACTCACCATCACCACCGTCTCGATGCCCATTGAAATCTGCCCGATCAGGACCGCCGAAGCAATCATCAGCAGCGCGAAGAACACCAGGTTGTACAACACGCGGTCGCGCACAGCTTCGCGAAACGTATTCCTGGCCACGATGAGGATGCGGCTCATTTTCCGCTCACCTCGATCGCCGCCGCCTGCGCGCGGTCTTTCCCCACGAGTTCGAAGAAAAACTCTTCTAGAGTGGGCTTGATTTGCGTCACGGAAATTATTTTGGCCGCGGCACCGCGCAACTCTTCCAAAGCCGCGTAGAGTTCAGGTTCAGCAACGCTCATGCGATAATGCGACCCGGATTTCGTCGCGCGTCCTCGGATCTTTTCTGCTTGCAGACCGGCATCGTCCAACGCAAACACGATTTCCATCCCGAGGGATTTCACCCCTACGATCGATCCCGGTGCGCCCACTCCCCGCAACTTTCCGCCTGCGATCACGCCAACTCGGTCACAAAGAGTCTCGGCATCTGAAAGAATGTGCGTCGAAAATAGGACTGTTTTTCCTGCGTTCTTCAATTCCAGAACAATGTCGCGCACTTCCCTGCGCCCCACCGGATCCAATCCGGACATCGGTTCGTCCAGAATCACGAGTTTCGGATCGTGCAGGATCGCCTGCGCGAGCCCCACGCGCTGCAACATTCCCTTTGAATATTTCCGTAGCTGAATCTTCCCGGCGGTCTCCAGCCCCACCTTTTTCAACGTTTTTTGCACGCGCTCTTGGCGCTCGGCGGCGCTGAAGCCGTGAAATCGCGCAAAGTAATCCAGCACTTCCGCCGCCGTCAAATAGTCATAGAAATACGGCTGTTCCGGCAGATAGCCAATGTCCCGGTGCATCGCCACATCATTCACGGGCTTGTTCAAGATTCGCGCGCTTCCCGTCGTCGGGAAAATGATGCCCATCAGCAGTTTGATTGTCGTGCTTTTCCCGGCACCATTTGGTCCCAAAAATCCGAACACTTCGCCGTCTTCGATCTGCATCGTCAGGCCTTCCAGCGAAGTCTTCTTCTTCAAATGGAGAAATCCGTGTGGGTACTCTTTGGTTAGATTCTCAGTCTCAATCGCAGGACCGGACATAGGTCTATTCTGGCAAGCCTGGACGCAGCGTCAACGCGCCCCGGGAAGCATTGTGCGAGAAAGCGCAACTCCCAAACAAAAGGGCGCGTTGCCGCGCCCCGTCTCAACCCGATCTTCCATCCTCAACTGCTTCCTACTTCATTATTGCCTTACTTTCGTTTCATTTGCCGATCTGCACCAGATCATTCGGCGCCGGCGATGGTGCCGCCGACATCGGCATCGGCTTCAGGTTCTGCGGGTCGCGCCAATTGTCCAGAATCCCAATCTGCTGAACGCAGGACACCGTGCATCTCGGCCCGCAATACTTCTCTGTCAAATACTCCCGCTGGCGCATCTCCGGAGTGTAGTTCGACAGCGGTATCCCCGGATAGCCACGCTGCTGCGAGCACCAGTGCACCAGCCCGTCCTCGCAAATGTACAAATACCGCGCGCCGGATCGGCAGCGCCAGCTGTGTTCCTTCCCGCGCGCCACGCTGTGCTGAAAGTCGTTGAAGCGCGAAAATGACCGCTTCCCGAGCGTCATGATCTCTTCAAAGATTTCGATCTGCCGCGGATCTAGCGGCTTCAGTTGCCCGTTGTGGTCATGAATAATTCCCACCGTGCTCGTAAATCCCAGCTCCACCGCTCGGTGCGCAATCGTCAGCGCGTCGTCGGGGCTTTTCACCCCGCTGCCCAGTACGGAATTGATGTTCACCTGAAAGATCGCGTATTCTGACAGCCACTCCAGCCGGCTATCGAGCGTCTTCAAACTCTTTTTCGAAACCTCGTCCGGCGTCACGTTGTCGATGCTGATCTGCAAGTGCTCGAGCCCCGCCGCATTTAAGCTCTTGATTCGGTCCGGGCTTAGCAGGAATCCATTGGTGATCATCCCCGCAATCATTCCAAGCTTCCGGACATGCCGGATCACTTCTTCCAATTCGGGATGCATCAACGGCTCACCGCCGCTGATCGTGATAATGGACGTGCCCATCGCCGCCAGATAATCCAGGCGCCGCTTCATCTCTTCGAGCGGCACCGGCTTCGACGCCTGGTCGTACTCGTTGCAGTAGCCGCAATCGAGATTGCAGCGTCGCATCGGGATGATGTGCACTAGCACAGGATGTTTTGTGGACTTTAGCGCCTTCCCGATCATCCGCAGTTCGCGCGCACGCGTCCGCAGAAAGCGCAGCCGCCGCTGCCATCTCACTTTCCCGCCGGCTTTTACCTTTTGGTTTTCTATGCCCACGCAGACCCCTGGAAATAACACTACCAATTATACCTCAGGCAGCTTACCCTCTCTTTCTTCGCGATCAACTATGGTTCTATCGTTATCCAAAGTCTTAACACATCTTGCCCCGTTTAGCGCTGTTTCCGGGAGAGCAAACTTGCCCCGATGGCGATTCGCACGATGCCTGCACCCCGTGCTGATTTATTTCGCTGTGTGCTTGTCAGCTCGCGCTCACGAGCCACAGGCGACACAACCTGCGGCGCTCAGAGGTAAAGTTACCGCCGCCATGGACGCGGTGATCTCAAATGCGCGGGTAGAAATCACAAACCCCGCAAACTCAGACATTCGGGGGAGAACGAACGATCCGGCTGGTCACTTCGTGGCGGTTGATGACCTCCGACTGGACCTCGTCGATAAGGGCGGCGTCCAGGTCGAAGCACCCATTTCTCTTGCCGATGGGCGTGGCACGTGGGAATTCGGGGTCTTCCTTGGGGGAGGTACCGGAGCCGGCAAGTCCTCCGATACCCAGTTCCTCTTCGCCGGCGGCCGCGCCGGCCGCGTTTTGACGCCCGACCTGGCCCGAAACACCTTTTTGCGGGGAAATTTTGAATACGCCGTAGAGGTGATGCCCGTCTATACCGTCTTCACGCCGAACGGGGCGGTCTACGGCGCGAGCATCAAGCCCTTCATCGTCCGTTGGAACTTCACCAGAAATCAGAAAGCCGTTCCGTACTTCCATTTCGCGGGCGGCGTGCTGTTCACGACCTCTGACGTTCCTCCCCCTGACACATCAAGCATCAACTTCACGCCGCAGCTCGGCGGCGGCGTTCATTGGTTCGTGCGGCCTGAACGCTCCGTCGATTTTGGTCTCGACCTGGTCCATCACTCCAACGCCAGCCTCGGTGACCACAACCCCGGCTACAACGCCAGCCTCTTCTTCAGTGTCGGCTACACCTGGTACAAGCGGCCAAGGTGAGTTTTCTTTCGAATGGAACTCCTGCGAGGGACACGCTGGCGGATTCACGGCAATTCGTCGCCCCCGTTCGCCGCTCGTCACCCCCTGTGCCACTCTCGCGAAGGCACTCTGTGTTATGTTTTCTCTTCTCCACCACTTAGGGAGCCACCCATGTCTGAAGCGGTCAAGCCCACCCCGACGCCAACGCGCACCGAATCCGACTCCATGGGCAAGATCGAAGTCCCCGCCGACCGTTACTACGGAGCACAGACCGCTCGCTCGCTGATCCACTTCGCCATCGGCAAGGACACCATGCCGCCCGAGCTCATCCGCGCCCTCGGCATCCTCAAAAAAGCTGCAGCCCTGGTGAATCAGGATCTCAACAAACTATCCGCAGAAAAAGCCCGCCTCATCACCCAGGCCGCGGATGAAGTCATCTCCGGCAAACTCAACGGACATTTTCCGCTTCGCATCTGGCAGACCGGCAGCGGCACGCAGACCAACATGAACGTCAACGAAGTCATCGCCAACCGCGCCATTGAAATCAGCGGCGGCACGATGGGCAGCAAGAAGCCCATTCATCCAAACGACGACGTAAATATGTCGCAGTCTTCTAACGATACGTTTCCGACGGCGATGCACATCGCTGCCACAACCGAGACTTCGCGACGCCTTCTCCCCGCGGTCAGAAAACTGCGTGACGCTCTCGACGCTAAAGCCAAAGAATTCGGCCCCATTGTCAAAATCGGCCGCACCCATTTGCAGGATGCGACTCCACTGACCGTGGAACAGGAATTTTCCGGCTGGGTGAACATGCTCGACCGCGATCTCGCGCGCATCGGGCAGGCGCTCGATGGTCTCTACGATCTTGCCATCGGTGGCACGGCCGTGGGCACCGGTTTGAATGCTCATCCCGAATTTGCCGAACGCGCCGCCAAAAAAATCTGCGAACTCACCGGCCTTCCCTTCCGTTCGCATCCCAACAAATTCGCCAGCCTTTCCGCTCACGACGAAATCGTCTTTGCTTCCGGCGCGCTCAAAACCCTCGCCGCCTCGCTCATGAAAATCGCCAACGACATTCGCTGGCTCGCTTCTGGTCCCCGCTGCGGCCTCGGCGAACTCACCCTTCCGGAAAACGAGCCCGGCTCTTCCATCATGCCCGGCAAGGTCAATCCCACGCAGTGCGAGGCCATTACCATGGTCGCGGTGCAGGTGATGGGCAATGATGCCGCTATCGGCTTTGCCGGTTCGCAGGGCAATTTCGAGCTCAACGTCTTCAAACCGGTCATGATTTTCAACTATCTCCACTCCGTCGAGCTTCTGGCAGATTCCTGCAACTCCTTTGTCGATCACTGCGTCCAGGGCATCGAAGTCAATCGGGACATCATCGATCACTACGTCAAAGACTCCCTCATGCTGGTAACCGCTCTGGCTCCCAAAATCGGCTACGACAACGCCGCCAAGGTCGCCCACACCGCTCACCACGAACACACAAGTCTCCGCGCAGCGGCTCTCAAACTTGGCTTCCTGAGCGGCGAAGAATTCGACGCGCTGGTCAAACCCGAAGACATGACCCATCCATGAAAGAGTGCTTGAAATTGGGGCTCCCGTTCTCGGGTCTAGGAACTCACAAATGACCTTTCGCGTCTCGGCGCTTCGTTTTTCGATTCTCGGTGCGCTCTGCGCTCTGGCCTCTGCCCCTTCTGTATTAGGTTTTCCTCTTCTGCAGACCCAGCAGAGTGAAAGACCGGAATGGTGCAAGAATCTGCCCCGGCCGGAGTACAAATCGCTGCAGCGCATGCTTCCTGACGAATCTTGGTTTGAAGTCTACAAGGTCGCACCGGGAACGTTTGCCATTTACGAGCCGCATCAATCCGAAGAAACGATTTCCTATCTTATCGTCGGCACGAAGCAGGCGCTTCTTTTCGACACTGGCATGGGCATCGGCAGCATCAAGGCTATCGTCGCGCGCCTCACTTCTCGGCCCATTGTCGTACTCAACTCTCATACCCACAACGACCATGTCGGCGGCAACTGGCAGTTTCCGTTTGTCTTTGGAATGGACACGGCCTTTACTCGTGCGAATGCGAAAGGCTCCCGTGAAGATGCCCAAGCCGAAATCGGCAAGGATCAGTTCTGCGGCGCGCTCCCGAAAACTTTCGATCCGGCGAAATACGCCACCAAGCCCTGGAAGATTTCTCTCTTCGTGCATGACGGGTTCAGGATCAATCTTGGTGGTCGCACCGTCGAGATCATCGCCACTCCGGGCCACACGCCCGATGCCCTCTCTCTCGTCGACCGCGAAAACGGCCTCCTCTTCACCGGCGACACTTTTTACGCCGGGGGCGACATCTGGCTCTACCGGCCGGAGACCGATCTTCCCGCCTACCTGGCTTCGACTAAGAAACTCGTCGCACTCGCGCCGCAAATCAAACTCGTCCTTGGAGCACACAATATTCCCGCTGCCCCGCCTTCCGTCCTCGCACAACTGGACGCCGCCATCCACACCGTGCTCGACGGCAATGTTCCTGCAAAATCCGCTAACGGCGACCAAGCGTTCTACCAGGTCGGCGAAATCTCGTTTCGTCTCCGAAATCCTCTTCCTGCGTTAAAATCTTCCTCTGGGACCAACTGATGTTTGCTGCCATCGCCAAGCCGGTTTTTTGCTCCGCGCTACTTTTTCTCTCGGCTGCGCACGCAGGCCATTGGCAGTCCCGCGTCGAAGACACAGTGAACAAGGCTCAGAAGCCAGAACGAGAAATCAAAGGCCCCAGGCGCACCGTATGGAATCTCGACGGCGGCATCTTTTTCTCAACGGACGGCCATCTTCCAAACGGTTCCTGTTTCCGCCTCTCCGGCCAGATGACCGCTCCTGATTTCTTCGACGGTCTCCGCCGCGTGGACACCGCCGACGGCACCACCTACGTTCTCCGAGACAAAGTGGTCACCGTCTATCCTGGCGAACTCTTCGTCACGCTGCATCTCCTCGATTTTCCCTGCACCCTCGATCTCAAGGACTCGGTGGTCCGCCCTCCGCTCACTCGCGACCTTATGAGCACCCTTCGCCTCAATTTTTTCTGGAAAGACGGTGTCGCTATGCGCCCCGTTGAATCCAGCAAACGCACCGCAGCCGCCGCCCGCCGCCTCGATTCATATGCGACCGGCCCCGCCGCGGACGAACTCGCACCGCGCTTTGAGTGGAACTATGCCTTCACCGTCACCGGCGAAGGTGTTCCACTGACCAGCGATCTTGTCATCATTATCGAAAACGAAGACCGCAAAATCGCCGCGCGCGTCGCCGCCCGCCTTTAAGCAGCGGAATTGGTAACAAAACTC
>JBKOXA010000099.1:0-41201 GCA_046724685.1 Acidobacteriota bacterium
CACCGGCACAGGTCCCGCCGGTTCCGGGTGTTCCGGTTCCCGTCGGTGTGGTTTCTGTCGAGCAGCCGCTGTTGTTGGCAAAGGGCGAGCCGTAACCCCCTATGCCGGTAGTTGAGGTTGTGACGGTTGTGGCGGTGCCCACCGGATCGCCAGGATTTGCGCCGGTTACCGACGTCGTCGTGAACTTCACGGATTGGTATCCCGTGTAGGCTGCGCGGCCGGCGTATTCCTGGCCGAAGTAGGCATACACATCAAGTTTGGGATTCGGGTGGAACTCAACCCCACCGAGCCAATGCCCGCTCTTGAGCAGGGCCAGCGTGCCATCGGGGCGAGCCGTGGCATCCGGCAGCTGCGCTGAGCCGTAGCGTCCGATGCCGCTTCCGCCGACCACCTTCAAGCCAACGTCGAGTTTCTTGGCAAAGAGCGGCACTTTCGCGCTTGCGCCGCCACCACCGCCGGTGCGCGAATCGTTGAACGCACCTGTCGCCGTCGGAGTCGTCGCCGTCGGCGCCTGGGCGCAAGACAGTGGCGTGCCTACCAGAGTCACCGAGCCTGCCTCGCCGGGGTTTCCCGTGCTGTCGGCAGGGCTAACGACCGCGCAAGGATAGATCCGATTTCGGAATTCACTCACGATTCCGAACACTTCATAGTGACCCCAGCCCGGGTCGAGAGCAGCCTTCACGATGAAGTCTGGCGCCTTGTTCGGCGTGTATCCGGTCGGATCGAACGCGTTAAACAGTCCACCGCTCGCGCCCGGAGCATTCAGCCAGAAGTTCTGCGACACCGTTCCGTTCGCGGCGGTATACGCGGAAAATCCGCGGCCGCCAATCGTCGTTTGCGGCCCTTCCACGGAGAAGCCGAGCGCGAATTTGTCGTTGAAGCTTTTCACGACGCGGAAACCATATTGCCGAGCCCAAGTGAAGCCCACGTTGTACTGGTGATCGATCACCATGGGCGTATTTTCCTGGCGGTTGATGATCCCCTTCTTGGTCTCCGTGGCCAAGCTCCACATATGGCCGCCGGTGAAGGTCCAACCGTTGTCGAAGGCGACCTGCGCAAACATTTGGCGTTGGCGGAAGACATAGCTGTTGCTCTGTCGATTGTTGGACGTGGTTCCCGCGCCCAGGAAATCTGCCTCAAAATAACCGCCGATCTTGGCGTATCCGAGCTTTCCTTCGACCAGCAACGTCATGCGGGTCTGGCGGCCTGAGAAGTTGTTTTCAGAGACTTTGCTCAGGGAATTGCCGGGATAGGGAATGCCCGTGAATGGCGTGTTGTTGTCGGCACTGGCCGCGCGAGTGCGGGAAATCGTTTCAGCAGCGAAAAACCCGCCCGGGGTGATGCCGATTCCCTTGTAATGAATCGTCGAAGGAGACTCGCCGGCGATAATTTTCTTCTGTGTGTCCTGCACTGCACCCTTGAGGGAGTCGCTGCCTAGCTTCAAGTCCGCGACGTCGGAGCTCAAAGCCGTGGTCGTGGTCTTCACTTCCGCAGCGTTGCTGGCAACTTCCGCGACCTTGCTGTTCGCTTCGGAGGCCTTGGCATCCGCCGCAGCGGCCGCGCTCTTCGCGTCGCCGATTTGCGCGTCCCGCTGGGCCAGCTCATTTCTCAGCTGCTGGATCTGCTGTTGTTGCGCTTCGAGCGACTGTCGCAGCGCTTCTACCTGCTCCGCCAAAATGGCGGTTGCGGACTTCGCGGGCTTCGTGGACTTCTTGCTCTTTGTTTCCGCCGGTTGCGGGTCACCGTCTTTGGGCGTGTCCGCAAACGCGGTCCCCGACAACAGGAATAGCGACAATAATATTGCTGCTGTTTTTCTCATTGCCTCTCTCATTGACCGCTTTTGCGGTCATCCTTCCGTTTGTTACTGCAAATTCAAGAATGGAGATACCGGTGAGTCTGCGTTCCGTCCGGGAGTAACCTAGAGGCGGCGTCTTACGGGCACGTCAATCGATTATGAATATCCTGTAACGAGGATTGTTACTGCGCGACTTGCCTGACCTTCCTGTAATCATGTTCGGAAGAGACTTTAAAGGACAACGACAGGCGATCCTGGCGGCAAGGTAGGAAGTGTTCTCTGCTGCATCTCTAGTCCGCGGCGGCTTACTTCGGCGCACCGACCGTATAAGCGAGCAGCAAGCGGGTCAAGCGATACTGATATTGCGCATCGGTGTCCGCGATATCCGCTTCGGTCTTTTGCAGTTCGGCTTGCCCGAGTTCAACGATCGAACCGAGACCGAGGTTGTAGCGCGACTACGCCAGGTTCAACCCAAGATTCGCCTGGTCGCGAAGCTGCTCTGTGAGGCCCGGCCGTTCGAACGCCTGCCGGGATTGCTGCCACGCGACTCGAGCGTCGCGCGGGACACTGTCACGCTCGTCCATCAGTTTTTGCCTGGCGACCTCGGTTTCGAGGTTTGCCGTCTTGGCCCGCGCGTTGTTCAAAAATCCGCCGAACACCGGAATGTTAACGCTCGCTCCCGCGGCTCCGCACCAGTTTGGCAGGCGATCATCGCGCACCGGCGCAACTCCCACCGTGCAGAGGGCGCTGATCGCCGGCCGAGAGAGATCGTGCTCTGCGCGGGCGAATTTCGCGAGAGGAGGAAGGGGATCATCGCCAGGGGAGCGATGATCCCCGTGGTAGGTTCGATCAACTGAAGTTCAAGCGTGATGAGTATCCGCCAGTGCGTTCACATCCGAATAAAGGCTGTGTGAATTCTCCGTGACCCCCTGCTTGGGGTCCGTCGTTTCCTCGTTCGCCGGCACGGGAGAAATCGCCAGGGCCCTGCCGTGGCGCACGTCCAGCCCGCGCACCCAGTAGATAATGTCCTCGGCGATGTTCGTGGCGTGATCCGCGATGCGCTCCAGATGCCGTGTTGCCAGGATAAATTGCAGGCTTGGCACGACCAGAGCGGTTTGCTGCGTCATCTGCTCCAGCAGCTGCTCGAAAATCCGGTCGCGGTACTGGTCGACCAGATCGTCGCTTTCAAGCACGCGGGTTGCCATCGCAGCGTTCTTGAAAATCAGTGCGCCCAGACTTTTGGCCATCATCGCTTTCACGGCCTGCGCCATCGGCTCGAGTTCCTCGGGCGCCTCCGATCCGGGCATTTCACGCAAACTGGTGACCCGCTCGGCAAGATTCACGGCAAGGTCGCCGATTCTTTCCAAATCGTTGGTAATTTTCAGCGCCGCCACAATCAGCCGCATTTCGTCGTCGCTGAATCCACCGCGCCGCAGCAGCCGGATGGCGTGCTCGTCGATCACGATCTCCATCTCGTTGATGCGCGGTTCCAACAGAAACACTTCGCCGGTCAGCGCTGCCGCTTTCGGATCGTCTGCGCTGACGATCGCTTCGATCGCGCGGTTCACCGCTCCTTCTACCGTTCGCGTCATCGAGATCAGATAATTCACAAGCGTGTCGTAGAGAACGGTTTCCGTGAATCCGGCGGCAGAGGCCATAGGCGCTTCCTTTCGAGCAAAATCTTTCTTTACTCGCACTTGAAAGGTGCCGTAGGCGTCATTACGCAAAAATAATCACAAGATGAATGATTGGTGAGAATTTAATTGCTGGCGAGGCACGCCATTCCGGAAAAACTCGCCGCCCGCCGGGCATGCCAAGCGGGAAGGAGTTCTCCCGTGCGATTCAGGCCGCAGGCGTGCGCCCGCCGTCGCCGGAGCGCGTCAGATAGCGCTCCAAATCAAAAACGGGCACGGAAAAATGGAATTGCGACCCCTGGCCGACTTCGCTCTCCACCCAGATTCTTCCGCCGTGGCCCTCAACCAGATGTTTTGCAATCGACAGTCCGAGCCCCGTGCCACCGACTTCGCGCGACCGCGCCACATCCACGCGGTAGAAACGTTCGAAAATGCGCGGCTGATCGGCCTGGGGAATCCCGATTCCCGTGTCGGACACGGTGAAGATGACTTCGCCATTTCTTGGGCCGGCGCTCACCATGATCTGCCCGCCCGCGGGCGTGTACTGAATCGCGTTGTCCAGCAAATTCTGCAGCACTTCCGTCAATCGCCTTCGGTCCCCGGCAATGTCGGGAATACGATCTGCTAGATTGACGGAGAGTTGAAGGTCCTTTTCCTTCGCGCGCGGCGTGGATGTCTCGATACAGCTTTCGACGAAGGGCCCGACCGGAATCCGGCGCGTCTCAAGTTCGAGCCTGTCGGCATCCATTTTTGAAAGCATCAGCAAGTCTTCAGTCAGCCGGGCAAGCCTTCGTGAATGCTCGAGGATAATCCCCAGAAATCTTCCGCGATTCTGCGGATCTTCCATCGCGCCGGCGAGCAGTGTTTCGGCAAATCCCTGGATTGCCGTCAGGGGCGTCCGGAATTCGTGCGAAACATTGGCCACGAAATCCCGTCTCACACGCTCGAGCTTCCGCAAAGCCGTAATATCGTGCAGCACCAGCACCGCGCCATCCGTCCCGGTCGTCCGTACCGCGGCCACGGTAGCCGCAAAGAAATGTTGCCGCAGCGTTCCGGTCACGATTTCCGATTCCACGCGCGGCTCGCCGGCGAGTACCTTATGCACCGCTTCAATCAGCTCCGTCTGGCGCACGCACTCAACCAATCCGCTTCCCGCCTGCGGCGGCACACCCATGCCGAGAATCTCCGCGAAACTGTGATTCGCAAAGACCACGCGTTCCGCGGCATTCACCACCAGCACGCCTTCCACCATGCTGCCCAGAATCGCAGAAGAGAGATTCCGCTCTTCTGTCAGCGTGCGAATCGTGCGGTCCAGACGCATGGCGGTTTGATTCAGCGAATCGCTCAGCGCATCGAGAGCATCTCCGGTTCCGTCGGAAGACTGCGCGCGAAAATCTCCTTCCGCCACGCGCTGCGAAAACGCGGTCAACCGTTCGATTCTTCTCGAGAAGTTTCGCGATACCAGCACGACAATTCCGCTCGCAACCAGCAGGATCAGCGCCGAGGCGAGCCACAAGCTTCGCCGGAACGGCCACAACACCTGCCCTACCGTTTCGACTGGAAGCGCAAACCGGAGAATGTAGCCCTTGGCGGGCGGCGATGACGATTGCCGAACGGCGTAGTACAGCAGATCGCGATTGATCGTCGCGCTGTGTCGCATGGAGCGTCCGACGCCTTCGGCGAGAGCCTGGACAACTTCCGGGCGTTTCGCGTGATTTTCGATGACCCGCGGATCGGCCTGCGAATCCGCAAGCACTTGCCCGTCCGCGCTAATGACTGTGACGCGAGCGCCGCTTGCAGCGATTCCTCTTACCCAGATCTGGAGGTTGGAAATATCGTCCGGGGTTTCGGGAGGGAAAGCGGTGAGCTGCGGAGGATTTGCTTGCGCGATGCGCGCAATTTCGATGAGTTGTTCAAATCCGGTGCGCTGGTAGTCGCGCCGCAGCGCTCGTTCCGCGAAAAAATCCACGGCACCCAGCACGCCCAGAAGCAGCACAAAAAAAGCCAGCGCGAGTTTTGTGAAAAGGTTACGCCGCACGTGTCTCGAACAGGTAGCCCGCACCGCGGACCGTCTTCAGATGAAGCGGATTTTCGGGATCCGGTTCGATTTTCTCACGCAGCCTGCGCACGTACACGTCGACGCTGCGCGGCGTCACAAAGCGATCGGTGCCCCACACTGCATCCAGCAATTGGTCTCGCGTGAACACGCGATTCGGCCGCGAAGCCAGATAGTAGAGCAAACGAAACTCCAGGGTGCTGAGCGGCACGGTCTTTCCTGAACAGCTCACTCGATAGGACGCCGGGTCAATCGACAATTTGCCAATTTCAATGGTGCGTGGCGCATCCGCCGCAGGTTCGGCCCGTCGCAACAACGCCTTTACCCGGGCAATCAGTTCCCGCGGGCTGAACGGCTTGGTGACGTAGTCGTCCGCGCCCATTTCAAGACCGACTACGCGGTCGGCTTCGTCGCCGCGCGCCGTCAGCATCAGAATCGGCAACCGGTTCAGCGATTCGTCCTTGCGAATTTCGCGGCAAATATCCAGCCCGGAGAGCTTCGGCAGCATCAAGTCGAGCAAAAGCAGGTCGGGCGGAGACTTTTTCAGCGTGTTCAGACCGGTGGCGCCGTCATTCGCGCCATTCACCTGAAATCCTTCGTTCGCAAGGTTGTAACGCACCAGTTCCACGATGTCGCGGTCGTCTTCGATGATCAGAATTTTTTTCATGCGGTTTAGGCGTACCGGTCGCTGGCTGGGCGGCAGTGTATCGCAGCCGGGCGGAATGCGGTAGGCGGCTTTCGGATTTAGGGTCCCGTGAACGGGCTTTAACACACGGCCAGTTTCGCAAGTCGAGCGTAACGAGGCGTTTACGCGAGTGTGAATGGACGATGAATATGCAAGGGCGGTGCGAAGCCGAGCTCTGTGAAGAATTCTACCCCAACCCTGCCTGGCCCGCAGGCGGGCTGTTGGGCCCGCTCAGGCGCCCAAAGTGGTGGTAAAGGCCAAGGAGAGGAGTGTTTTTTGCTCGAGTTCGTGGGCCTTGGCCGAGCCGGTGGCCGGACTGGCGCTCGAAGAACGCTTGACCGAACGAATGCTCAAGCCGCGTTCCTGGACCAACTGTGTCAACCGCGGCATGACATAGAAGAACGCGCCCATGTTGCGGGGCTCTTCCTGGACCCACAGAATCTCGCGAGCGTTCGGATGCGCGCTGAGCGCAGCGGCGATTTCTGGACGCGGCAGCGGATAAAGCTGATCGAGAAACACGATGGCGGTAGAGGTGTCCTTGCGCTTCTGACGTTCCATTCTTAGTTCGTGGCCGACTTTTCCGCTGGCGATCAGGATGCGCTTGGCGCCGGTCACTGCGCGGTCGGGAACCACCGGCAAGAAGTGGGGTTCTGTGAAGTCTTCAAGACTCGACGAAGCTTCAGGATGGCGCAGCATGCTCTTCGGCGTGAAGACGATCAGCGGCTTGCGCCAGGGCCGGCGAGCCTGGCGGCGCAGCATATGAAAGTACTGGGCGGCGCTCGAAGGCTGGCAGATCTGCATGTTGTCTTCGCCGGCGAGTTGCAAAAAGCGCTCGATGCGGGCGCTTGAATGTTCGGGGCCCTGGCCCTCATAACCGTGCGGAAGCAGCAATACCACGCCGGAGGGGAGGTCCCATTTATCCTCGCCGGCGCTGATGAACTGATCGATGATGACCTGTGCGCCGTTCACGAAATCGCCGAACTGCGCTTCCCACAAGACGAGAGCTTCGGGATAGTCGCGACTGAAGCCGTACTCGAAGCCGAGGCAGCCGGCTTCAGAGAGCGAAGAGTTGTAGATTTCGCAGAAAGGCTGCCCGGGCGCGAGATTCGCGAGGGGAACGTAGGTTTCTTCGGATTCGGTATCCACGAGAACGGCGTGGCGCTGGTTGAAGGTACCGCGCTGCGTGTCTTGTCCTGTTAGGCGAAGCGGTGTGCCTTCAAGCAACAGCGAGCCGAACGCCAGGGCTTCCGCGAAGCCAAAGTCGATGGCGCGTTTGCCGTGGCCCATTTCCCCACGCTGCTCCAGCAATTTGGCGATTTTCGGGTGCACGTGGAACTGGTCCGGAACGCGGACCAGCGCGTCGGTAAGTTTCGCGAGCTTTTCCTCGGACAGGCCGGTTTCCACTTCGTATTCCGGGCGAAACTTACCGCGATGGTAAGCCGACCAGTATTTCGGAAGCTGGCGAAGGCGAGGAATTTTTTTGAGCTGGCCGGCTTTGGTTTGTTCGACTTCATATTCGGCGCGAACGGCTTCAACCGTCTTTGTCGCGTCAACCTTGACCTGCTGGGCGTACAGCTTCCAAAGCGGCGGATGGTTTTTAATCTTTTCGTAAAGACGCGGCTGCGTGATGGTTGGATCGTCCACTTCGCTGTGGCCGTGGCGGCGATAACCGATGAGGTCCACCACAACGTCGCTGCCGAACGTGGCGCGATAGTCCGCCGCAATTTGTCCAACGCGGACAACCGCGTCAGGATCTTCCGCGTTTACGTGGAAAATGGGCACGTTTTGGCGTTTGGCAAGATCGGCGGCAAACCGTGCAGAGTGCTCCTGCACCGGGCGGGTGGTGAAGCCAATCAAATTGTTCACGATGATTTGGATGGTGCCGCCAACCGTGTAGCCCTTCAGGTCGGCGAAATTCAAAGTCTCCGCAAAAATTCCCTGTCCGGCGAAGGCCGCATCGCCGTGCATGACGATAGGAACAACTTTATTGGAGTCAAATTCAGTCCTGCCACCGGCGTAACGCGTAAGCTTGGCGCGGGAGCGGCCAACGGCCACCGGATCGACGGCTTCGAGGTGGCTTGGATTCGACACCAGGTGAATTTCGATCTCTTTGCCGTGCGCGGTCACATAGCTGCCGGTTGCGCCGATGTGGTATTTCACGTCACCCGCGCCGAGAACACTGCGCGGGTCGACGTCTTCAAAGCCGGCGACAACTTCATGCGGCGTTTTGCACGCGGTGTGAACCATGACGTTGAGCCGGCCCCGATGGCTCATGGCCATGACCGATTCGATCGCGCCGTGCTCGCCGGCAGCGTCGAGAATTGCGTCAAGCAGCGGAATCAGCGAGGTGACGCCTTCGAGAGAAAAACGCTTCGTCCCGAGATAGCGCGACTGAAGGACCTGTTCAAAAAGATCGGCGCGTACGAGACGCGAGAGAATGACATGGCGATCCGTTTCAGGTGCTTCCGACTCCATGCGTTGGGCGATCCAACGCCGACGCTCGGGCTGGACTAGGTGCATGAAGTCGGCGCCAATGGTGCGGGCGTAGATATTGCGGGCGGCGTCGGCGTCGGCACCGGAGAAATCGAGATCTGGCGACTTGAGCGGCCCGAGGAAGCCTAAAGGATCAAGATCGGCTTCAAGATATCCCCAGCGGCGGAAAGCTTCAAAGACGCGTTCGCGGTCGGAAGGCGGGCCAGCCACGACGCTCTTCCGAGGCCGCTTGGCAGCTTTGGAAGATTTTGCGGGACGTTCTGCTTCGAGAGTCGTTCGATGTGCCATGGAGTCAGACCTTCAACCCTTTATTCTGCCATAGAACGGAAAAAGTCTCCGGAAGCGGCCGGGTTCCGGACAATGGTCAATGCGGACAAAATGGGCGTTGCCATCGCGCCGGAGACGAAGATGCTTGCCGAATGGACGCCGACGACAAAGCACTGCAAGTCCAGCGGGCGCCGGGAAGCCAGCTGGAATCGGCGTATGAAGTGGCGGAGGAGTACTTCGCGCAAATGAGCGTCCTGGCGCGAGACACCCGGGACCAATTCGAGAAAGAGTATTTCGCGGAAGGCGTTGGATTCTGGCTGGCGAAGCGCGAGGAGGCCGTCGTCGGATGCATCGGGTTGCGCAGAATGAGCATCGCCAGCAGCGCCGAGATCAAGAGAATGTATGTCAGGCAGGAATACCGCGGGCGGGGGTTTGCGCAGAAGTTGCTGGAGGCTGCGGAAGAATTTGCGCGGAAGTGCGGCTACGAGTGGATTTATCTGGACACGACGGACGAGATGATGGCGGCAGTTCGGTTGTACGAGCGCAACGGATACAAGCGCTGCGAGCGCTACAACCAGAACCCGCAGGCCACGATTTTCATGAGGAAGAGTTTGCGAGGGGCGTAGCGAAGGCGAAGCAAATTGCGCCAGACCGTTTCCGCGCCAGCGGCGATTCCAGAAAAAATTTGCCATGGCGTGACATTTCCATGACACGCCAGAGAAACTTGGCAACCAATTGCAGTGGCTGTCGATTGAAGGCCTGGACCGCGCCGATCGGTGGGCGCAAAATGAAACCATTGCCAGGGGATTCCATGACCCGTGCCGCTTTGCTGGACCGGACGCTCTCGATCTATCCGCTGGCCATTTTGGCAATCCTCGGATTTCAGGCTGGATGCGGAGCAAGCTACACGAGCGCGCCCACGCCAACTCCCACGCCTAGTGCCACGTTTGACCTGATTCCGGTGGCCGCAGGATTCACAAACCCTGAAGACATTCAGCAGCCAAACGATGGCAGCGGAAGATTGTTTGTCGTGGAGCAGGGCGGGCGGATCCAAATCATTCAGAACGGCGGCACCCGAGCGACGGCACCGTTCCTGGATGTAACAGCGCGGAGCGGGTTCACGAGCGGCGGCGAGACTGGCTTGCTGGGACTGGCATTTCATCCGATGTATGCGCAGAACCGCAGGTTTTTTGTGAACTACACTCGAACGATCGGCGGCCAATTGCAGACCGTAATTGCAGAGTTTACGGCTTCGGCGAGCAACGCAAATTTCGCTGACGCCACGACCGAAAATATCCTGTTCACCGTGGATCAGCCGTTTTCGAATCACAACGGCGGAGGATTGGCGTTCGGGAAGGAAGGATTGCTGTATATCGGACTTGGCGACGGCGGAGGCGGGGGCGATCCGCTTTGCAATGCGCAGAACGTGAACGTGCTGTTGGGCAAGATGCTGAGGATTGATGTGGATGCAGTGCCAGCCGCTGGCTTGAATTACGCGCTGCCGCCGGATAATCCGTTTGTCGGTCAGACGGGACGCGATGAAATCTGGCTGTATGGCTTGCGGAATCCATTCCGGTTTTCGTTTGACACGGCGAATGGAAATTTGTGGATTGGCGACGTGGGACAGAACAGCTACGAAGAGGTGGACAGGGTCACGCCGCAGCAAGGCGGCGCGAACCTGGGATGGAATTTACGCGAAGGAACCCATCCGTTTCCGACCGCCTGCTCGCAAACAGGGAACACGCTGACGGATCCGATTTTTGATTACGACCGGTCACAAGGAGACGCAACCGTGATCGGCGGGTTCGTGTATCACGGGGCAAAGATGCCGGCGCTCGCCGGCGCCTACGTGTTTGGAGATTTCATCAGCGGGCGCGTGTGGTCGCTTCAGCAGAGCGGCCAGGCGTGGACCAGAACGTTGTTGATGAATACCGCAGGCGGAGATTTGGCAGGGTTTGGACAGGATCAGGCAGGAGAGTTGTACGTGGCCAGGTATTCGACGGGCGCGGTCCAGCGGTTGCATCAAGTGGGGCAGCCATAATCGCGGATGGAACGGCCGAGAGGCCAGCCACGAGATGCCGGGCGGGATAACGGTTCGTGCGTTAGAGCGACGCGACCAGGCATTCGAGGTGGCGGGCGATTTCCTGCGGGGGAGTGCCGGGCGGGAAGGTGACGGGCCGGCCGATGTGGACGGTGATTTCGCCGAGGCCGGCGAGGCGGCGACGTTCGCGCTTCATTTGCCAGACGCCATCGATGCGCATGGGAATGATCGGCAGGGCGAGATTTTCCGCGAGCAGGCCGATGCCGGATTGAAACGGAGCCATCTGGCCGTCTTCGGAGTTGTTGACTTCTCCTTCAGGAAAAATCAGGACCGAGTAGCCACGGTCGGCAGATTCGCCGGCGAAGCGGAAGCTTTGTCGAAAACCAGAAAATTGCGGCAACGGGAAAACGTTGAAGAGCGCGGTGAGGAAAAAGTAGCCGAGTTGGTAGGCCCAACGCTTTAGGAGACGCCATTCACGCGGTGGTACGCGCATACGCTGAAGCGATTCGCCTCCCATGGCGGTGGCAAGGCGATGGCCAAACCGTGCTGGCAGCGCGGCGAGGATGAGGCCAATGTCGGCGCGACGCGTGATGTGATTCGAAATGATGATGACGGGGCCGCGGAGGTCCCGGAGATGGTGGCGACCCACGGCGCGCGGGTGGCCAAGAATCTGGGTAGCGGGCCAGACGAGCGCGTAGTAGACAAGAAGTCGAAACCAACGGACGGGTTCGCGCTGAGCCCAGCGGGGATAGCGGTACTCCATTCGGGATTTTTGGGCGGCGTCGGTGCTTTCTGCCATCGGTTGGAAGATGAGCCGTTGCAGGTCGCCGAAGGTTCTTGCCTCGGAGAAAGTGGATTCGTTGAGTTCGAGGTTGTAACGGTGTTCGAGGGCGGAGAGGAGTTCGACACGGTCCAAAGAGGAGAGGGAGGCTAAAGAGGTCGAGGAGGTGAATCGCGCGAGCGGATCGGTTGCCGACGCGGAAGGGTCAGGAGCCGGGCCAAAGCCCGGCTCCGCCTCAAGAAGTTCGGCGGCGCGGGCGGCGATGAGAGCAAGGCGAGGTTTGCCGGTTGGCGTGCGCGGGAAATCGGGGTCAGGCCAGACAAACCAGGTGCGGATTTTTTGGTAGTCGGCGAGGGTACGGTTGGCGGAGGCGATCGCGGACTCGGCGGTGGTCTCCGATGAGTCAGGCAGAAGGAAAGCGCAGGGTTCGCCGTTGCCGTTGCAATCGATGGGCACGACCACGGCATCGCGGATGGCGGGCTGTTTTTTCAGGGCGGCTTCCAGGTCTTCCGGGTAAATGTTGAGGCCGGCCGGCGTGACGATGACGTTTTTTTTGCGGCCGCGAAATTTGAGGTTGCCGTTCGCGTCGAGTTCGCCCAGATCGCCGGTGCGAAGCCAGCCGCCGTTTTCGCATGAGGATCGCTGCACAGTTCCCTTTTCCCAGTAACCGGAAGAAACGTTTTCACCGCGAACCAGGATTTCGCCGTCCTCGGCGAGTTTGAACTCGCGGCCGGGAAGAATTTTGCCGACGGAGCCTTCCACGGCCCGCAAAGGATGATTGAGGCTGATAAGCGAGGCGGTTTCCGTCATTCCGTAGCCCTGCACGACAGCGAAGCCGAGGCGCTTGAAGAAAAATTCGTTCTCGGAGCCGAGCGCCGCGCCGCCGCAGATGAACGCCCAGAACTTCCAACCAAACAAGCGGTGGATGCGACGGAAACGCCAAGCGCGACCGAGGAATGGCTGGTTCGCCGCGGCGGCATAGTTTTTGTCGAACCCTTTGCGCCAGCCGCGTGAATCGATTTCGCGTTCGATGGTGGAGCGCAGGAGATCGAGCATGCGGGGAACCGTAATGAGAACGGTCGCGCGTTCACGTTTGATGGTGCGGAGCACTTCGGCCGGATTCGAGGAATTTTCGAAAACGACCGCAGCGCCGAGAAGCGGCGGAACGAAAAGGGCCATGAATTGTCCGAAGACGTGACCGAGCGGAACGAGCGAAACGAAGCGAAGCGGGTGGAGAAGGCGTTCGTATTTGAGGTAAGGCTGGATTCCACGCTCGATGGGCTCGAGATTGGCCAGGAAATTTCCGTGGGAGAGGACGACGCCGCGGGGCTCGGCGGTGGTGCCGGAGGTGAAGAGAATTTCGGCAAGATGCTGGCGGGTCAGAGGTTCGCCCGCAGTGGCTTCAAACAGAGGGCGCGATGTTTCACGGGGAACATTCTGAGAAACGAAGACCCGGGCGGCCGCTGCCGTGTCGGCGAAATCCTCCAACCTGAGGACAGGGACGGCGGGGTCGAGCTGCGGCTTTCCGCGGGAGGCAAAGACGAGTTTCACGCAGGAATCGCGCGCCACGCGAACCGCGAACTCCGAGGTGGCGGCGTCATCCATGGGTACGGGAACGGCACCGCAAAGCTGGCAGGCCCAAAATGCTGCAACCCATTCAGCGGAGTTAGGACCCCAGAGTAAGATGCGGTCGCCAACGGCGATTCCGCGGGATTTGAGCGCGTTCGCGAGCAGAGCGGAGCGAGAGCCCAGCTGGGAGTAGGTCCAAGAGTGGCGACGGTAACCGCGCTGCTGCGCGATTGCGGGGTCGCGCTGGAAGCGTTCGAAATCGCCGAACAGCGAGATAAGGTTTTCGCGAGACATGGCGCAGTAGTTCTTGGCGGAACAAAGCGATTCTACTCCTACGGCATCCGATTCAAAGATGGACGGAAGGGGACAGTGTTCCTTCGTTGCGCTGGAGGACATCGCTCTGCCCCGCCAGAAGAGAAGTTACAGCGCACGTCGGATGCCACGGATCAGGAGTGAATGGCATCGAAGAAACGGAGCGGCAAATAGGGGAAGGCAAAAGAGCCGAAGGTCGGGTAAAATAGAGAGGCTGGGGGATCTTTGGGAATTCCCTCTTCAAATTGAGCTTTTTTGGGCGCTCCTGGGAGCGAAATGCCGGTACCTATTTCACAGATGTGGACGGTTGCGACGTACCTGCTGAAGCAGAAAGTGGCGGGGCGGAAAAGGTATCCGTTCGTGCTGATGCTGGAGCCGTTGTTCAAGTGCAACCTGGCGTGTGCGGGTTGCGGAAAGATTCAGTATCCCGCGCACATTTTGAAGCAGGAGCTTTCGCCGGAGGAATGCTTCAAGGCGGTGGAGGAGTGCGGAACGCCGATGGTCTCGATTCCGGGCGGCGAGCCGCTGATGCATTCGCAGATCGACAAGATTGTGCAAGGGCTGGTGGCGCGAAAGAAATACATCTATCTGTGCACCAACGCGCTGCTGCTGAAGGAAAAACTGGACCTTTTCAAGCCGAGCAAGTATTTGACGTTTTCGGTGCACGTCGACGGCCAGAAAGAGCATCACGATTTTTCAGTCTGTCGAGAGGGTGGGTACGACCAGGCGATTGAGGGCATTCGTGAGGCGGTGAAGCGCGGATTCCGGGTGACCACCAACACGACGTTGTTCGACGGAGCCGATCCGAAGAGTGTGAGGGCGTTTTTCGACGAGATGATGGAGCTGGGTGTGGAAGGCATGATGCTTTCGCCGGGCTATTCGTATGAAAAGGCGCCGGATCAGAAGCACTTCCTGGGACGCGCGAGGACCCGGCGATTGTTCCGGGCGATTCTTTCGAACCGGAAAAAGAGCTGGCAGTTCAACCAGTCGAAGCTGTTCCTGGAATTCTTGATGGGCCGGCGGAACTATGCGTGCACGCCGTGGGGCATGCCGACCTACAACGTTTTTGGCTGGCAAAAACCGTGCTATTTGCTGCAGGACGGGTACGCGGACACGTTCGAAGAGTTGATGGAATCCGTCGAGTGGAAAAACTACGGTACAGAGTCGGGCAATCCGAAGTGTGCGAACTGCATGGTACACAGCGGCTACGAGGCTTCGGCGGTAGACCACACCTTCAGCGGGCTGGGCGGATTGTGGGCAACGATCAAGGCCGGGCTGACGACGAGCTATGCGGATCGAGACGCGCTTGAGATGCTCGACGAGCCGGTCAAGCCGGTACACGCTTTTAATCCGCTGGTACAGATTGAAGCGGGCAAGGCGCAGATGGAAGAGACGCGAGCGTGAGCATTCCAACCCATTTCGAGCGGCAAGATGTCCCCGGAGCGGGACGATTTGATCCGGATCAGCTGGAGGTTGCGCCGGGCCGGAAGCGGGAAGGGATTGAAGGCTGGGTGCCGGAGCTTGCGAACGAGGCGGACCTGCGCGAGGCGCTCGAAAAAGCGTTCGATTACCGCGGAGACGTAACCCTGACGCGGAAAGACGGAACAAAAATCGAAGGATATATTTTTGACCGGGTGGGCGGAACGACGCTAAGTGCTTCGTTTGTCAGGATCTTGCCGAAGAATGGCGGCGGGCGGTTGAAAATTGCGTACTCGGATATCCGAGCGCTGGTGTTCAGCGGACGGGACCCCGCGGCGGGAAAGAGCTGGGAAGCCTGGGTGAAGAAATACTGGGAAAAAAAGGAATCCGGAGGCCAACGAGCCAGCCTTCACCCGGATCTATCGGAGTGAGACACTGCATCGAGAGTGTTAGTTAAGCCAAGCATAATCATACACATACACAAGAACCTGCCCATGGAACGGCATGGACACGGGAGCCATTTTGTGCTATTCTTACGGTAGCGTTTGTTGCTCTTGTACTACCTTTTGATTTGTTCAGAGGGACTGCAAGGACAATTTTGCAGTCCTTTTTTTGCGCTCAAAGGGTGTCACGGCGCAGGTCAGGGCTGGCAGCGTGGCGGAGATCGCCGAGATTTCCGGAAGCGGCCTGGCAAGGACCTGCGGCACGGACCGAGAGGGGCAAGCAATCCTACGATGGCCCGGAAAAACCGGACCACGCGCGCGAGGTCAAGCAGTGAAGGAACAAGGAACGGTGAAGTGGTTCAACGCTTCGAAGGGCTACGGATTCATCCAACGCCAGACAGGAGAAGATGTTTTCGTACACTTCTCCGCCATCATGATGGACGGTTACAAGTCGCTCAATGAAGGTCAGGCGGTGGAATTCGAAGTGAAGAAGGGTCCGAAAGGCCTGCAAGCAGAGAATGTAACAAGCCTCTGAGTCTGTGCCGGGCGGGATTCGAGGGACTCGAGTGCCGCCCCCAAAAACGAGTTTGAGGAAACACCAAGTCGAGTGAGTGGCCAAGGAGGAAGGCGTGCAAGTAATGCAGGAAGGCCAGACCATCAAGCATGAAGTGTATGGATTGGGAATTGTAACTTCGTCGGACGGCGAACGGACTGCGGTGGACTTTGACGATCACGGCCCCAAGCTGTTCGTGACGAGCATCATGACGGCAGAACTGATTGGCGAAGCGCCAGCGACACCGCCGAAGACCAAGAGGCGGCGCAAGGCATCGACGGCAGCGAAAGCAGCGAAAGCGGCCAAGAAGGCGGCGGCTGCGGCGACCCACGCATAAAATTCCGCTTTTACTGACAGAACTGACGCCTGTGCCGCCCGGCACGGGCGTTTTTTGCTTTTACCGGATGGCCTTCGCGCTCTGTTCGATGAACCTTGCTTTCCCGAACCTACCTTACAGCGGATTCCGCTTGATCAAAGGCGTGGTAGGAGGAACGAACGAGCGGTCCGGCTTCGACGTGCTTGAAACCCATCTGCTCGCCAAGAACCTTGTAATCGGAAAATTCATCGGGATGGATGTAGCGAACGATGGGCAGGTGTTCGCGTGTGGGCTGGAGATACTGGCCGAGCGTGAGGATGTCCGTACCTTGGGCGGCGAGTTCCTGCAGGGTTGAAAGAACTTCGTGCCTTTCTTCGCCGAGGCCGAGCATCAGGCCGGTTTTCGTGGGCACGTCGGGATGCGTTTGTTTTGCCCGGCGGAGAAGTTCGAGCGAGCGCTCATAGACGGCGCCCTTGCGCACCTGGCGGTAAAGGCGGGGCACGGTTTCCGTATTGTGATTCAGCACGTCGGGCCGGACGGCAAGAACCGTATCGAGTGCATCCCAGTTGCCTCGAAAATCAGGAATCAGGACTTCCACCTTGCAGCCAGGAACGCGGCGGCGGATTTCTTCGATGGTGCGCGCAAAAATCTGGGAGCCACCGTCCGGCTGGTCGTCTCGGTTGACGCTGGTAACGACGGCGTAGCGAAGGCCCATGCGAGCGACCGCTTCGGCAACTCGGATCGGCTCTTCTTCATCAGGCGGACCAACCGGCTTGCCGGAGGGAACGGCGCAGAAGCCGCAGGCGCGCGTGCAAATATCGCCAAGGATCATGAAGGTTGCGGTGCCGTGCTCCCAGCATTCGCCCATGTTGGGGCAGCGGGCGCTTTCGCACACGGTGTGAAGGTCGAGGGTGCGCATGATGCGCTTGAGATCCTGGTAGCGTTCGCCGCCGAGAAATTTGACGCGAAGCCAGTCTGGGCGCGGGTGGGTTCCGGGCGAAGGGACGAGGGGAGGAGCTCCGTTGGAGATGATGTTAAACGGGGAAGCCATAGCGGACGTGGTCTAAAGTCCATGTTACTTGCTTTTAGGGCGATGGACAAATGGCGAAAGACGGCGACGGGCCGGGTTTGGCCCGCGGTCCTCCCTTCGTGGTTGTCCGGACGGAGTGTGAGACTGCTGCGGCCTCTTCGGAAGCGCAACGCAACGCTTTTGTCGGGTGTTTGTTCCCATATAAGATAACCCGGGAGGTAACGGTGCTCCGAACGATCGCGGCGGTGGCAGCAGTGGCGTCTTCGTTGGGATTGGGAGTGTCGACACGCCCCCAGCAGAGCGCGGCGGCTTCTGCGGTGCAAAAGGAAAAGGCAGAAACTTGCCGAATTTCCGGCACGGTGCTGAAATTCGCAGAGGGAACTCCACTTAAGGGCGCGACGGTGTGGCTGGAAAATGACGAAGACCACGAGCACACGATCGCCACCAAGACGACCGCAGATGGACGATTTGAGCTGAGGAATGTCCCTTCGGGAAGATACAAACTGAAGGTAAGCCGGAACGGCTACGTAGAAATGGAGTATGGGCAGAAAAAGCCCAGCGACCCCGGTGCAGCCTTCTCACTCTCGCCCGGCCAAACCAAGAAGGACCTGGTCTTCAAATTGATCCCCGCAGCGGTGATTGCCGGCCGAGTGTTCGACGAGGATGGCGAACCCGTTCCAGGAGCCGTGGTCATGGCGTTGCGGGAAATCTACCACGAAGGTCGCCTGACTTTAGCAAGTCAAGGGTCCGCTCAAACGGACGATCTCGGACAGTTCCGGCTTTTTGGCTTGGCGCCCGGCCGTTACTACGTCAGCGCAATGGAAAGGCAGTGGGGTAACGTCAACGGCGATCGCGAATTTTCGGCAAACTCGGAACAAGGCCTGGAACACGGTTACACGAAAACTTACTATCCGGGCACGCCGGATGTTGCCAAGGCTTCCGCGATTGGCGTAAAGGAAGGCGACGAGATTCCTGGCACGGACATCCCCCTAAAACAGGTCGCTGTTTATCGGATAAGGGGACGGGTGTGGAATCAGATTACGCACAAAGGAGGGAACGACGCAAACTTGGTGCTGGTGTCGCGCGGCAAGAAGCTCGAATGGAATCTTGGCGGCCAGAGCGAGGTGAAGAAATCGGATGGTTCTTTCGAATTTTCGAATGTCGCTCCTGGTTCGTACCTGCTGGTTGCCTACTGGAACGATGACGGAAAGGAATTCAGCGCCCAGGAGAAGGTCGACGTCGGAGAACGCGACGTGGAGGGCGTCACCCTCTCGATCGGCGCAGGAGCCACGATTCCCGGGCGCATCCGGTGGGAGGGGAAGCCGAGCCTTGACCGCGAAGAGCTCTTCGTTTATCTGCAACCGACAGAAGTCGCTTTTCAATGGGGAGGTTCGGCTCGGGTCGAAGCAAACCAGCAATTCACGCTAAGGAACGTCAACGAAGGCGACTATCGGGTCGCTACGATTGGTGCTGCCAAGGACTGCTACGTCAAAGATATCGTATACGGCGGCACGTATGCACCCGACGATACGATTTCCGTGAGCAAGAGCGGCGGAGCGCCACTGGAGGTGACGATCAGTTCGCGTGGCGCCCGGATACAAGGGGCAGTAACGGATAAGGAGGGTTTGCCCGCAGCGGGCGTTTGGGTGGTTGCTGTTCCGGACCAAGCGCGTCGCCTCAATTTCCGGCTGTTCAAATCGCAAACCACGGATCAATACGGCCGTTTCGATTTGCATGGGTTGACTCCGGGGAAATACAAATTGTTCAGTTGGGAGAGCGCCGAGAACCACGAGTGGGAAGGCCAAGAATTTCTCAAACCGTATGAAGAAAAGGGCGAAGCAATTGAAGTGCACGAGGAAGAGTCGAAGACGCTCGACTTGAAAGTGATCGAGAGAAAGAGCGAACGCACGCAGTAGACAGAAGGCGCGGGCAGTCAACGTAAGAAGGGCAAGGAAGAGAGAAAGAGCACCGCTTGGCGCCTGCAAAGCAGGGCGCGTCAAAGGGACCCGGGCAGCCTTAGAGTCTCTAGTCCGGGCGGGCGGCAACGAACCGGTGCGTTTTGCCCACAAAAACGCAGGACGGGATTTTTACCAATCAGAGCGGGTGGCGGGAAGTGCGGATGAATTCGCGCAGCACGGTGACATTGGGGCCGTAAGCGCCGATGCGTCCGGCATCGACGGGAAGACCGAGGCGTTCAGCAAGGTCGAGGTCCACTCCGGCGTCATCCAGTTCAGAGAGACTATAGCCTTGCGCAGGCGCAACACGATTTAGGCCGGAAGGATACACAGGCCGCGGTGGACGGCGGCGGCGCCACGGACGACGCGCCAGCTCGTAGAATTGCTGCCAATCGTGTTTTTGCCAAGTAGTCATGGCAATCTTTCTTCAGGCTACGATGCACAACCCTCTCATCGAAGGTCTCGTTCGAAATATTGGATGCTCAAGTTTTTAAAAAGGTTCCCAGCATTTCCTACAGCAAATCCGGTGCACGGCCTCAAACTCTGCTTCCCACTCAAGCGCCACCATACTGCAGAAGCGCTAAGCGGAGCGATTTTCGTCGCCGGATGTTTCAAACACGTAAATAAGGCGAAAGTTGCGGAAGGAGGGACAAACGACATCTTTTTGACACGAGGAAGCAAAAGGGCCGCGCAAGATCGCCGCTACCCACCAGCTTCAAGCGGATCCCGGGGGGAATGCGCGCGCGAGATCAAGGCGCGGAAGCGCAGTTGACAGAGCTACCGCTAGGCAAAGATTTGAAAGTGTGAAAGCGCCGCGAGCTACCGGGCGCGCCGCTCGATGAAAACGGAAAGACTTACCAGCGGTTGCCGCGATCTCCGCGGTCGCCGCGATCTCCACGATCGCCGCCGCGGCCGCGCCCGCCGCCACCGCCACCGTGTCCGCCGCGACCACCACCGAAACCACCCCCGCGGCCGCCCCCGCCTCCCCGCTGCTCCTGGGGACGCGCTTCGTTCACGACCAAATTACGGCCACCGAAGTTCTGGCCGTTCAGGGTATTGACCGCGCGATCCGCTTCTTCGTCGTTGGAAATCTCGACGAAAGCAAAACCACGAGACTGGCCCGTAAATCGGTCGCGAATGAGATTGACTGCCGAAGGGTTGACACCTGACTGCGCGAAGAATTCATGCAGCGTATCTTCCGTGGCGGAAAACGGAAGATTTCCAACGTAAAGCTTCTTCACTTACGGACTCCTTTTGCCCGGAACCGAGATGCGTGTCGCGGAGCGCGCTGGAAAGCCTGAAAAAAGTCCTTGCGGGCAGTCCGGAAATCCGAAGCCACCGTCTGTCTTGTCAGGGTTTAGAAGTACAACTTCTTTTCAGGGTTTCTAAGAGAAACCCCGAAACCCTGAAACCCAGGGATACCAAATCGGGCGCTCCAGCGGTCAGAGGCATCCTCGCGGAAATTGACACTTTTTGCAATGGGAAACTGGCCCAAGTTCTAGAACTCCCCAGGGTGAGCGCAGTTCAAATTCCTAGCATCGAAAATGATGATACGATGCGCCAACTTGGGTTTTTCCCCGGGGTTTGAAGGACAACCCCTGAAACTTGCCGTTTCAGGGTACCTAGGCACCAATCCTGAAACACATCCGAGAGGTTTGTAAAACAAACCCTGGAACCCTGGGGGCCGGTCAGGAGGACCCGATGCGCGGCACCATGATGGACTTTCCCCTGACCTTGACAGCGTTGCTCGAACGGGCGGGCAAGCTGTTTCCCGAGGTGGAGGTATTGTCGCGGCGGCCGGATCGTTCCGTGGTCCGGAGCAACTACGGAACATTTTGCCGGCGCGCCCGCCGTCTTGCGGCAGCCTTGACAAAACTGGGCATGCAAAAAGGTGACCGCGTGGCTTCAATGATGTGGAATCATTCGGGTCACCTGGAAGCTTTTTTTGGTGTGCCGTGTGCCGGCGGAATCCTGCACACTTTGAACCTTCGGCTGCACCCGCACGAAATAGCGGGGATTGCGCGGGAAGCGGGGGATCGATTCTTGTTGATTGATGACGTGCTGTTGCCGGTGTTCGAGAAATTCCGGCAGGATGCGCCGTTTGAAACCGTGATCGTGGCGCCGTACGGCTCTGGCTCCGTGCCGGAAGGCTGGTTGAATTTGGAAGAGCTGCTTGAAGAGGCGGGCGACTCTTTCGAATATCCGGCAATGGATGAAAATGACGGCGCGGCGATGTGTTTTACATCGGGGACGACGGGGCATTCAAAAGGGGTGATCTATTCGCACCGTGCGCTGGTGCTGCATTCTTTTGCGGAATGCATGGTGGACACCTTCGCGCTGAGCCACAACGACACGATTCTGCCTATCGCGCCGATGTTTCACGCCAACGCCTGGGGTGTGCCTTTCTCTTGTGTGATGGCGGGAGCGAAATTGATGTTAAGCGGACCGAATGTCGAGCCTGAAGGAATTCTCGATTGGATGGTCGCAGAAAAGGTAACCGTCGCGTCCGGCGTTCCGACAGTGTGGATTGGGGTGCTCGACGCTCTTGAAAGAAATCCGGGGCGGTGGCGGTTTCTGAATCCAGTGCGCGTCATCTCGGGCGGGACGGCGCCGCCTCTGGAACTGATTCGCAAACTGGATGGGTTCGGGCTGCACATCCTGCACCTGTGGGGAATGACGGAGACGACACCGCTGGCCACGACTGGACACCTTAAGAGCAACATGTGCGATTGGCCCGAAGAAGAAAAATACAAGGTCAGGGCGAAACAGGGATGGCCGGTTCCGTTCGTTGAACTGCGAACCATGAGGCCTGAAGGCGAATCTCCGTGGGACGGTGAAACGCCTGGGGAACTCGAGGTGCGTGGCCCGTGGGTTGCCGCACAATACTACGAGTCGCCGGATCAGGCGCATCGCTGGACCGAAGACGGATGGTTCAAGACGGGCGATGTGGCGACAATCGATAAATACGGGATTGTGAAAATTGTGGATCGCGCGAAGGATCTTGTGAAGTCGGGTGGAGAATGGATCAGTTCCGTCGATCTTGAGAATGCCTTGATGGGACACGAGGCGGTCAAGGAAGCCTGCGTCGTGGGAGTGCCGCATCCGAAATGGCAGGAAAGGCCGATTGCCGCAGTGGTATTGAAAACAGGCAAAACGGCGACGCCGGAAGAGTTGCGTTCTTTCCTCGCGGCGCAATTCGCGAAGTGGCAATTGCCGGATGCTTTCGTTTTTGTGGATGCCATTCCACGAACCAGCGTCGGCAAATTCAAGAAGCTCGCCCTGAGAGAACAGTTTTCCGGATGGAAGTGGGAGAGCCAGGACCACGGCCGGCAAAGTTGACCCTGAGGATGAGCTGGAGTCGAGATGGGGATGACACCCCTGCGTGGATGATCAGGTGCGGTAGGAAGCGTTGATGCGGACATACTCCGAGGTGAAGTCGCAGGTCCAGTAGCGCGCGCGTGATTTACCCGCGTGCAAATCCACGACAATCGGGACGTGTTCGGCCAGCAGGCGATTCGAAGCGGCGCGTTCGTTGAAGTCGAGCGGCCGGCCCTTGCGCAGAACTTTGATGCCCGCCATGGTGATTTCGACGAGCCAAGGATCGAATTTGACGCCCGAACGACCGGCTGCGGCGAAGACGCGTCCCCAGTTGGGATCGCCGCCGGCGAAGGCGGTTTTTACGAGCGGCGAGGTGGCGATCGTTTCGGCGATTTTGCGCGCGGCGGATTCGGTTCTTGCGCCGCGCACTTCGATTTCGATTACTCGTTGCGCACCCTCGCCGTCGGCGACGATCTGCCGGGAGAGCGAGCCGCAGACGCTCTCGAGCGCCATCGTGAACTGGCGATGCGCTTTGCTGCCGCCCGCAATGGAAGGCGCTCCGGCAGCGCCGTTGGCGAGGACGAGAAGCGTGTCGTTCGTCGAAGTGTCGCCGTCGACGCTGATGGAATTGAAGGTCCCTGAAGCTACATCGCGCAGCGTGCGCTGCAGGACGGACGGAGAAATGGCCGCGTCGGTGACGACGAAGGCTAGGGTCGTGGCCATGTTTGGATGAATCATGCCCGCGCCTTTGGCGCAGCCGAGCACATGAATGCGCTTGCCGGACATTTTGAAGGAGGCGGAAGCGGTTTTGGGTCGCGTGTCGGTGGTGCAGATGGCGAGCGAAAGTTCTGCGAAGGAACGCGCCGAAGGGCGGCGATTGCGGGAGAGGGATGGAAGCGCGCGGAGTATTTTTTCGCCCGAAAGCTGAACGCCAATTACCCCCGTTGAGCAGACAAATAGTTCCTGCGGCGCAAGAGACATGCGCCGCGCGGCTTCTTCGTTGGTGCGAAGCGCGACGCTGTCGCCCAAAGGGCCGGTGGCGCAGTTGGCGTTGCCTGCGTTCACGACGACGGCGCGCATGCGACCCTTGGATGCTTCCAGATTCCGCTTTGAGAGCACGACCGGAGCGGCAACGACGAGATTCTGCGTGAAGACCGCGGCAGCCGAGGCTGGGACGTCGCTGGAGATGAGCGCCAGGTCGAGCGCGCCGGTTTTCTTCAAGCCACAGGCCGTCGCGGCAAAGCGAAATCCCCTGGGCAGAGCAGATTCGGGAGGTGCTTGGGTCATTTCGCGGAGGCCTCCGTCGACACCCGCCTTTCGAGGTCGGCAATCGCAGCGCGAACGGAATCGAGCGCCGTTCCTCCCGGAACTTTCTTAGCGGCCAGAGCTCCCTCGACTGTGAGGCCACTCGAGAAGTCCTCACAGAACGCAGGAGAAAGTTTGCGCAGCTCGTCGAGCGGCAATTGAGTCCAAATTCTTCCTTGGCGTTCCGCCTCCTTGAGAAGTCTTCCCACCAGATCATGAGCCTGGCGAAAGGGAATGCCCTTACGCACCAAATAGTCCGCGGCTTCTGTAGCGAGCAGAGCGGGATTCGAAGCGGCGGCTTTGAGGCGATCGTCGCGGAACCCGGTGGTTTTGATCGCGCCGGTCGAAATGGCCAACATATCGTCAACCTGGTCGTGCGCGGCGAAGAGCGCTTCCTTGTCTTCCTGCAAATCGCGCTGATAACCGGTGGGAAGGCCTTTGAGCGTTGTGAGCAGCCCGATGAGCGCGCCGGTGATACGGCCGGTCTTGCCGCGGATAAGCTCCCAGCAATCGGGATTTTTCTTTTGCGGCATCAGGCTGCTGCCGGTGGAGTATTCGTCGGGAAGCGTCAGGTAGGAAAACTCCTGGGACGCGAACAGCACGAAATCCTCCGCCAAACGCGAAAGATGCGTGGCAATGGCAGAGAGCGCGAACAGATAGTCGAGTGCGAAATCGCGATCGCTCACGGCGTCGACGCTGTTGGCGGTGATTTGAGAGAAGCCGAGTTGGCGGGCGATGGCCGCGCGATCGATACAAAACGAATTTCCTGCAAGCGCACCGGAGCCCATCGGGCAGGCGTCCGCGCTGGCCGCAGAGTTTCGCACACGGGTAACATCGCGAGCAAAAGCTTCGGCCTGCGCCAACAGAAAATGGGAAAGCAAAATCGGCTGGGCGTGCTGCATGTGCGTCATACCGGCCATCGGCACGCCTAGGTTCGCCTTAGCCTGCAGGAGCAGCGCATTGATTAGCGCAAGCAAGCCGCGCCTGATTTGAAAAGACGCGTCAATTACAAACAGACGAAAATCGGTCGCGACCAGTTCGTTGCGGCTGCGGCCGGTGTGAAGTTTCCAGCCGAGCGGGCCGATTTCTTCGACCAGGGCTTTTTCAACGAAGTGGTGGACGTCTTCGGCGTCGGCACCGAAGGAATCGATCCACGCGGGATTGGACTCGGCGTGCGCGACGATTTTGTCGAGCGCAGCGAGCGTTTCCTGCACTTCGGCCGGGGTGAAAATGCCAATGGGTTCGAGCGCTTTGGCCCAAGCGCGGTCGACGGCGATTTCATACCGCAGCAGGCGGCGATCGAAGGCCAATGAACGCTGGAATCGGTCAAAGCGCGCGTCTGGCGAGCGTTCGAAGCGGCCACCCCAGAGTTTGCTGTCTTTGCGTTCGGTCATGCGGTGCTCGCGATAGACCTCTGGATTCGACCAGAATTTTGCATCCACGAATTCCCACGCTCAGGAGTTGCCGCCCTCGGCCTTGGCTTTGGGACGAACGGTCACCGGAAGCGCGAAAAGATTGATGAAGCCTTCGGCATCCTTCGGATTGTAGCGGCCCATCGTGAAGCTGGCCAGGTCGGCGCGGTAGAGGGAAAACGGCGACTTGCGGCTCGTTACGCTAAGCGTGCCTTTCCACAGTTTAAGGCCGACGCTGCCGGTTACACGCTGCTGAGAAACGTTGAAAAAGCCGTCGAGCGCCTGGCGTTGGGTGGAGAACCAGACACCGTTGTAAACGAGCTCGGCGTAACGAACGGCGAGGGACTGCTGCAAGTGCGCGGTTTCGCGATCGACGGTCAGGCGTTCGAGTTCGCGATGGGCGGTGACCAGCAGCGTGCCGCCGGGAGTCTCGTACGCGCCGCGCGATTTCATGCCCACAAGACGGTTTTCGACGAGGTCGGTTCGGCCGATGCCGTGACGAGCAGCGACATCGTTCAGCGAATTCAGCAGATCGATCGGGCCGAGCGTCGCGCCGTTGACCGCAACCGGCGTTCCCGCATCGAAACCAATTTCCACTTCTTCGGCTTTGTCGGGGGCTTTTTCCGGAGAAACCGTCCACTGCCACATGGCTTCGCTCGGGGGGTTTGCGGGATCTTCCAGTTCGCCACCTTCGTGGCTGAGGTGCCAGATGTTGCGGTCGCGGCTGTAAATATTCTTCTTGCTCTGCTCGATGGGCACATTGTGCTTTTCGGCGTAGGCGATGGCATCCTCGCGCGAATTAATATCCCACTCCCGCCACGGCGCGATGATCTGAAGGTTTGGTGCAATGGCCTTGTACGCCAGCTCGAACCTCACTTGGTCGTTGCCTTTGCCGGTGCAGCCATGCGAAAGGCCATCGGCGCCGAGCTGCAGAGCGAGTTCTGCCTGGCGTTTGCCGAGCACCGGCCGCGCCATAGAAGTCCCGAGAAGGTAAGTATGTTCGTAGACTGCGCCGGCGCGCAGCGTTGGCCAGATGAAATCGCGGATGAATTCCTCGCGCAGGTCTTCGATATGAGCAGACGAAGCCCCTGTCGCCAGGGCTTTCTTGCGGGCGGCTTCGAGGTCTTCCTGCTGGCCGACGTCGCCAATCATGGCGATGACTTCGCAGCCATAATTTTCCTTGAGCCACGGAATGATGATGGAAGTATCGAGACCTCCGGAGTAGGCGAGAACCACTTTTTTCGGCTTAGATGCAGAAGGTTTCAAAAGATCTCCTTTTTCTGTTTGGTGATGCGCCCGTTTTGAGGCGACTGCGCGTCAAATGGTAAACGCAAAATGATTTCGAAGGCCGCCAGCAGGATCACTCAGCGAAAAAGCGTGTGCAAGATGGCTTTCTGCACGTACATCCGGTTTTCCGACTGGTCAAGCACGACCGATTGCGCGCCATCGAGAACCTCCGGCGTCACTTCGTAACCGCGATGCGCCGGCAGGCAGTGCATGAAGACCGCATCGCGCTCAGCAATCGCCATCAGTTTGCGGTTGACTTGATAGGGCCTGAAGACCTCGCTTCGGACCTTTTCCTCCGCCTCGAAGCCCATGCTGGTCCACGAGTCGGTGTACACCGCTTGCACGTCCTCGACCGCTTCGCGCGGGTCGGTGACCAGTTCAATTTTGGCCCTGGTTTCTTTCGCCACGCGCCGCGAATCGGAGACCACGTCCGCATCCGGTGCGTAATTTGCCGGAGTCGCGATGCGCAGATTGACGCCAAGACGCGCGCCCAGGTACAGCAATGAATGGCAAACGTTGTTGCCGTCGCCGACATAAGCCAGCTTCAGGCCCTTTAGCGAGCCGAATTTCTCTTCCAGCGTGAAATAATCCGCCAGCGCCTGGCACGGATGAAACCGGTCGGAGAGGGCGTTAATGATCGGGATCTCGGTGGTCGCGGCCATCTCATCGAGCACGCGCTGTTCATAGACCCGGGCCACGATTCCCTGCACCCAGCGCTCCAGATTTCGCGCCACATCTGCGATCGATTCGCGCTCGCCGAGCCGTGCTTGCGTGTGGTCGAGAAATACTACGTGGCCGCCCATGCTCTGGATGCCAACTTCGAAGGTCACCCGCGTGCGCAGCGACGGCTTTTCAAAAATCAACGCCAGGAACTTGCCGCGCAGCGTTTCGGCATAGCGCGCCGGATTCGCCTTGATGTCCGCCGTCAATTCCAGGAGCTCGCGCGAGTGCGCGGGGCTCCACTCCGCTCCCGTGAGCAGATCCTTTGACGTTTGAACCGGCACTGCAAGCGTGGTGGTAGCCATTTTCACCTCTTGAGGGGCGACCGCAAAGCGGCCGGCTTGAATGGTGACGGCGAAGCCGTCGACGCCGCGGCCATGGCCGCCGGCAACGAAGCCAACGTGGAAGGAGGCTCCGTCACCGGGACCACTCGCGGGGTTTCGGAAAGAATTGTTTCGAACAGATCCAGGAATTCGCGCACCTGCGCCTTGCTGATCAAAAACGGCGGCAGCAAGCGCAAGGTGAAATCGTGTGTGCAATTGATGAGTAGTCCGCGCTTCAAAGCTTCGGCAACGAACGGGCTGCCTTCAACGGACAGCTCCACGCCCAACATGCAGCCTTCGCCGCGAATTTCCTTGATGAAGCCGTATTTCGCCTGGAGTTTTTCCAGGCCGGCGCGCAGCTCTGCGCCTCGAGCGCGCACGTTTTCCAGGAGTTTTTCGTCTTCGACGATACGCAGAAATTCCAGCGCGACCGCGCAGATCATCGGACCGCCGCCAAAGGTTGTGCCATGTAACCCGGGAGAGATGCGCGACGCAACGGAACTGCTCGTCAGGATCGCACCGAGCGGTAAACCGGCGGCAAGCGGTTTGGCGGCAACGGCAATGTCGGGCTTCGAGCGAAACTTTTGATACGCAAAGTAGCGTCCGGTCCGCCCAAGCCCGCACTGAATTTCGTCGGCGATCAGCAAAGCGGCATGTTTGGTCGCAAGCGCACGCGCGCGCTCCCAAAAAGCTTCCGTGACCTCGCAGATTCCGCCTTCTCCCTGAATCGTTTCAAGAAGCACCGCGCAAACCGTGTCATCGAATTTTGCTTCGAGGTCCGCGACATCATTAAAGGCAACGAATTCAACGCCCGGCACCAGCGGCGCAAATGGCAATCTATACTTTTCTGTCGCGGTCACACTCATCGCCCCGAATGTGCGTCCGTGAAACGAATTGTGCATCGCCAGGATGCGCGTCCTCCCGATGGTCTTTGCCGAGGAGCCTTCGGCGGGGCGCCCGCAGAGCCGCGCCAGCTTCAGAGCGCCGTCGATCGCCTCCGTGCCGCTGTTTGCAAAGAAAACGCGATCGAGCCCTGACCATTCAACCAGCTTGTGCGCAAGCGGCCCTTGAAATCGGTTGTGAAACAGATTTGAGAGATGAATTGCGCGCGCCGCTTCCCGCCGAATCATCCCTACGATGCGCGGATGGGCATGTCCGAGAGCGTTGACCGCGATTCCTCCGAGGAAGTCGAGGTATTTCTTTCCGGTGGAGTCGAAGACGTAAGCTGCGCGACCATGGGTAAACAGCACTTCCGGCCGCTTGTAGGTCGGCAGCAGATACTGCTCGGCTTCATGAATGGCCGCCGAACGATCCGACCCGAGCGCCCTGCCGCGAGTTTGCTTCAGCTTGGCCATCACGCCGCCGAAAGCGCCGCCGGCACCGCTACTGGTTCGTGCACGATGCGCGTTCCAGAGGTCGCAGCGGGAACCGGCGTGCTGACCTCGGCAGCCTGGACGGCAGCAAAGAGTCCGCCAGGCGCAGTCCCTCCGACAATGTGCACGCCGCGAACACCGCCTTCAAGCGCCCGCTTCGCCGCTTCAAGCTTTAGCACCATTCCGCCCGAAACGACTTTTGTTTCGACCAGGTGGCCAATCTCATCGCATGCGACATTAGAAAGAATTTTTTCTCCGTCCAGAACGCCCGCAACGTCAGTCAGGTAGATCAACCGATCGGCCTCGAGGTACTCGGCGCACGCCGCGGCCATGTGGTCCGCATTGATGTTGTAAAGCTCTCCGTCCGCGCCCAGTCCCAAGCACGCGGCAACCGGAACCAGTCCCTGCTTCCAAAACGCCTCCAGCAAATCCGTATTCGCGCCGGTGAGATAGCCGACATAACCAAGGCTGCCTTCCACTTCGTTATGAACGAGCGGCTCGGCACGAAAGCACTGCGCGTCGGCCGCTGAAATTCCCACGGCAGGCTGTCCGGCAGCCGAGATCGCCGCGGCAAGCTGCTTGTTCAGCAGCCCCGCAAAGACCATCACCGCGACGTCGCGGGTATCGCGATCCGTCACCCGCAATCCAGCGACGAACTTGCTCTCGATGCCCAGCCGTTTCAGCGTGGCCGTGAAGATTCGCCCTCCGCCATGGACTACCAGGATCTCGTGGCCTTGCTTTGCCAGCGACGCGACCTGCGCGGCGAGCGACTCCACCGTCGGCCGATGCTCCAGCAGCGCGCCTGCGAATTTGATCACAATTTTCATTGCAGCCCCGTTTGCTCCTCGATTTCCAAAAGATGATTGAAATTCTGCACAGCCTGGCCCGCGGCGCCTTTGCCGAGATTGTCCAGGCAGGACACAATCACCAGCCGCCGCTTTGACGCGTCCAGAGCGAACCCGATGTCGCAGAAATTCGTGTGCGCCACGTGCTGCAGCTCCGGCAAACTCCCCGCTTTCCAGATGCGGACCATCGGCCGACCCGCATAGGTCTTGCGAAACAGCGTCTCGACCGCTTCCGGCGTTTGCGGCTCGCTCAAGGTCACATAAATCGTCGAAAGGATGCCGCGCGCGAGCGGCAGCAGGTGCGTCGAAAAGACCACCTGCGATTCCGGCAAGCCTGTTTGCTCGGTAATTTCCGGAGTGTGGCGATGCGAAAACAGGCTGTAGGCTTTGAAGTTCTCGTCCAGTTCGGAAAATTGCAGGTCGCGGCGCAGTTCTTTTCCCGCTCCGGTCGCTCCGGATTTGCAATCGCAGGTCACGCTCGTATTCGGCGCAATCCATTCAGCGGCGGCTAGCGGCCGGACCGCAAGAATCACGCTCGTCGCGTAGCATCCGGGATTCGCAATGAGCCGCGCCTGCGCAATCTCCTTGGCATAAAACTCCGGCAGCCCGTACACCGCTTCGCCAAGCCACGCCGCGTGCGGGGTCGGAAGTTTGTACCAACGCTCAAACGTCGCGGGCTCGCGAAACCGGAACGCCCCGCTCAAATCCACTACGCGCATGCCGGCTTGCAAAAGCCGCGGCGCAATTTCCGCCGAAGCTTCGTGTGGCGTTGCCAGGAATGCCGTACCCGCGCCGCTCTCCCCGATCGCTCCCAACGACAGCGATCGCACGGGAGCCTGTCCGAATCCGCGCAGTTGCGGGAAAAGTTCCGTCAGGCAACGGGCGCCTTGCGGCTCGCGAATATAGAAGGTCAAAGCCTTCGCCTCGGGATGCCGCAAGAGGATTTTTGCCAGCTCAAACCCCGTGTAACCGGAGACACCCACGACCGCAATGTTTTTCGGATCTTTCATTTTATGAGGCGCGACTGCGCATCGGGCGGCCGACAAACGATTCGATCTTCTGCTGCAGCGACTCGCGCTGGCGCTTGGTAGGCGTGATGATCAGGACGGTGTCGTCGCCGGCGATCGTGCCCGCAATTTCGGGAAATTTGGCTGCGTCCACAGCGGCGGCAAGCGGCTGCGCTCCGCTGGGAGGCGTTTTCAGAACCAACAGGTTCTCCGCCGGACGGATGTCGAGCAGAAATTCGCTAAGCGCCCGCGCCAGCGGCGGCATGGGCGCGGCTTCTTCCGGCAGCGCCGAAGCGGGACGATAGCCTTCCGGCGTTTTTACCAGCTTCAACTCGTGCAAATCGCGTGACAGCGTCGCCTGAGTGACCCGCAGCCGCTGATTGTAAAGACGCCGGCGAAGTTCTTCCTGATTCGCGATCCGCTCCGCGGTAACCAGTCTCAGGATCTGTCCGTGACGAAATGTTTTTGCGTTTCCCATGGACTCCGGCGAAATATTCATGGCCCTGTATAAAAATACGGCAGCATGAATAATATTGTCAACGGATTTTTATGCGGACGATCCGGCGATGGCCAAGAGTGCAGGCTTACGTCAAGCGCACATTGCCTGCGCAGCGGGCTGGATTTTCATGGCCCCGTGTTGCTACTGTTTTCAACAGACAACGAAAATGCCCATTTCCTGCCAGATTGCAGGCTGCAAGAGCACCGCGCCCTCCGCGCTCGACGGGCAGAAACTTTGCGTGCTGCACTACACGCTTTCGCTCGAATCCAGCTGTTCCGAGATGCGCCGGGAAACCGCTTTGGGCAACGCTCCGCACGAGCGGCAGCGCGAAATCATGCGCTTTATCACCGACAGCGGCGAAAAGCTAGCGCGCGTTGCCACCAGTGGCATGCCTCTCACGGACGATCTCAAAGCCCGCATTCTGAGCACGTTTCTGACCTTGATGAACCTGCGCGAAAATCTCGATCGCGCGTCGATGCGCACGCCGCCCGGACGCAGCGGCGTTTTCCGATAAACCTCAGCGGTCCGCCCCAGGTGGTGCTCCGATCGATTGCGAGAGAACCGTTCAGGCGCCGATAAAGCGCGCGTAGAGCGATCGCGCGACGGCCGGATCCGTCGAACCCTTCAAAATGGCGCGGCCGTCACCAAACACAGTCATTTCATAAGGCGAAACTGCGAACTTGAGCAGGAAATCGTTTTTCTTTACGGAAATGCCTGCCGCAGAGAGCTTTTCGCCAAGCGCGGAGAGATCCAGCGCACGGCGGTGTTCATGGATCTGCACGGAGTCTCGCCCGCACAGGGTGATGTGCGGCTGCGATTCGCCTTCAAGATAGGAATATTCTCCGCGAACGCAGGCGCGGCACCGGGGATTGCGCGAGACGGCGATGGATTGCATACGACCGCTCCAAACGTCACAGGACACCAGGCGGCCGTGCAATGCTGCTGTGTGGCCGGAGAGAATCTTCAGCGCCTCGCCCACTTCGAGCGAGGCGACCAGGCTCACTACCGGCCCGAGGACGCCGATGGTGTCACAGGTTTCTTCGAGCATTGGACCAGCGTCAGGTGTTTCCAGGAGGCAGGCGAGGCAGGCCGTCGTTCCCGGGCGGATGGCAAACGTCAGGCCATAGCTGCCGACGGCCGCTGCGTAAATCCAGGGCGAGTGGGCGCGAAGCGCAAAGTCGTTGAGCAGAAATCGCGTTTCGAAGTTGTCGGTACCGTCCAGAATCAAATCGAATCCGCTCAAAAGCTCCTCGACGTTCTCAGAGGTCAGGTCGGAAACGACGCCGTCGATTTCTATTTCTGAATTTAGCTGCCGCAGCTTCGATTCCGCGGCCGTTGCTTTCGGCAAAGCTTCGCGGGCATCGCTTTCATCAAACAGCGCCTGGCGCTGCAGGTTTGAAGACTCGACAAAGTCGCGGTCGATCACCCGCAGTCTGCCGACTCCGGCCCGCGCCAGCAACTGGGCAGCAGACGCGCCAATGGCGCCGCATCCTACGATGACTGCGCTTGACCCGAGCAGCCGGCGCTGCCCTTCTTCACCCAAACCCGAGAAGAGAATCTGGCGAGAATATCTTTCCAATTCGGGGTTAATAGGCAGGACGAGTGACCTCTTGGAGCGGGCCAAGCTGCTCGCCCCATGATGCTCCAAAGAGCACGGGTCGGGCAACGCCCCTGTGCTACGCTTCGTCTGAGCGATTGTGGGTGCATGAGGGCGGATTGCGTGAGAAGGCTGTGCGGCGCGGTGCTCGTGGCGCTCTTCTGCGGGGGAGCGCCCGCAAGTCTTTGCGGACAGGAATCCGCCGCGGATGAAGCGCAACTGGTAACGGGAGTGCGTGTGGTAGGCGGGGATGGGCAGGAGCTGGATACAGGAAGCTCAGCAGTCGCGATTGAGACGGGAAAGCCGCTCGATCGCGAAAAAGTGGCCGCCAGTCTGAAAGCGCTCTACCGCACCGGCAAGTACTCCGACATTCGGGCCGTCTCCGAGCGCGTGGAGGGCGGGATCCGCGTGGATTTTGTGGTGCAGGAGAATCTTTTTTTCAATCGGGTGATTGTGGTCGCGCTGAAAGCGCCGCCGAGCGAGGCCTCCGCGGCCGCAGCGATGCAAATCACGCTCGGTGAGGTATACCGCAAGGAGACGCTGGACGAAGCCGTGGAACGCCTGAAGACGCGGCTCAAGGAAGAAGGCCTGTACACGGCAAAAGTTAGCACCGAACTGCAGGCGCATCCTGCCGAACATCAGATGGACGTTGTGGTCACGATCGAGCCGGGTCCGCGCGTGCGGGTCGGGACCATTCATCTGACGAACAATACCGAGTACCCGGACGCCGAAATCGGTTCCCGATTCAAAATGAAGGCCGCCACCGAGGTCACAAGCGCCAAAATCCAGAACGGGACCAACCGGATCCGCAAATTTCTGATCAAAAAGGGCCACTTGAGCGGCCGGGCCGCGGTACGCCGCAGTACCTACGACAGCGCAAAAAATGCTGTGGACCTGACCCTGGATGTTTCGGAAGGCGCCCGGGTGAGGGTTGAAGTCAATGGCGCGAAATTTTCCCGAGGCGACCTCAAAAAGCTGATTCCCATCTACCAGGAAGGAGCCGTGGACTCCGACCTTCTCGAGGAGGGCAAGAGGAACATCCGGGAGCGTCTTGAGCGGGAAGGATACTTTGACGCGAGCGTGGAATACTCCTCGGCGACGCAAGAGGTGTTGAGCAAGAATTGGCGCGGTCAGGAGCAGGTGATTACCTATACGGTTGAACGCGGAGACCGCCACAAGTTAATTGCAATTGAAATCGCCGGAAATAGGTATTTCGACAACGAGCTACTCTCAAGCCGATTGCAGATGTACAAAGCAGCCTTCGGCTCGCGAGGCAAATTCAGCCGGCGAATTCTCGAAAGCGATCGGCAATCGATGGAAAATCTCTACCGCTCGAACGGTTTCGCAGCCGCGACGGTGGTCGCGCGAGTCGAGGACAACTACGGCAAGAAAGAGGGCGACCTGTTCATCCGGTTCGTGGTGACCGAAGGCGTGCAAACGCGCGTCGCGGACCTGAAAATTGAGGGGAATGCGACGTTTTCCGAAGAAGAGCTCCTCGGCAGAATCGCTTCCTCGCCGGGACAATTGTTTTCAAACGAGAACGTCCGCATTGATCGCGCAAACATTCTGGCTCTTTATTTCAACGAGGGCTTCCCCGAAGCGACGTTTGAATCAACCGTGGAACCTCTTGAGGAACGACCTTCCTCAAACGAGGGATCGGCGGGTGCGAATCTGCTGCAGCAGAAGTCGAGCGAGACCCGCGCTGATAAGAAGGTAGAACCTCCGCCACAGGAAACCGTCCGGCTGACGTACCGCATCCACGAAGGGCCGCGCACCCATGTGCGGAGGGTGTTGCTTACGGGCTACAACCACACCAGGCCGGGGGTGATCCGGAGGGAGGTCCAGGTCAAGCCTTCAGAGCCGCTGCGAGAAGGGGAGGTCGTCGACAGCCAGCGCCGCCTCTACAATTTGGGCATTTTTAACCGCGTGACCATTGCGCCGCAAAATCCCGCCGGCACAGACACCAACAAGGATATGGTCGTGCTCGTCGAAGAGGCCAAGCGGTACACGATGGCCTATGGCGGAGGCTTTGAAGTCCAGCGTTTGGCCAGTACCACCGACCCGACCGGCGGCGAGATCCAGGCTGCGCCGCGTGGCATTTTCGAAATTACCAAGCTCAATCTGACTGGGCGCGCGGACTCTCTTTCGTTGAAACTTCGCGGCAGTACCCTGCAGGGCCGCGCCCTGCTCGGATACAGCTCGCCGAGCACTTTTGGCAATTCGCACCTAAGTTTTCAGGCCACAGCATTCGTGGAGAAAACGCAGGATATCAATACGTTTAAGGAAACCCGTTATGAAGGCTCGCTTCAACTGACCGATCAGGTTTCCCGCACCACGACGCTTCTTGGCCGCTACAGCTTTCGCAAAGTCCTGGTTTCCAACCTCAACATTCCGCCGGAAGAAATTCCACTCTTCCAGCAGCCTACTCTGATCTCGCAATTTGGCGCTTCCTGGGTCCGTGATACGCGCGACAATCCGGCTGACGCCAGCAAAGGTTGGCTGAACAGCGCCGATTTCGGCATCGCCGATACCTACATCGGTTCCAGTGCAAGTTTCCTCCGCTTCCTGTATCAGAATTCTTCGTATCATCCGATCAAGCGTCGCTTCAGTTTTGCGCGATCGCTGCGCGTCGGCGTCCTCGCTCCATATCGCGATACGGTGTCTCTCACATTTCCGGCTCCGACCGAGGAGCCGCTGCCTGAGGTGATACCTCTTCCGGAACGATTGTTTGCTGGTGGCGGCCCGTCGTTGCGCGGGTTTGCTTTGAACCAGGCCGGACCGCGCGATTCGGTGACCGGCTTCCCGGTTGGCGGACAAGCGCTCTTGGTACTTAACCAGGAATTCCGCTTTCCCATGCGGCTTCCCCTCGTCGGAACGCGGCTGGGGGGAACCCTGTTCTACGACGGCGGCAATATCTTCAGCAAAGTGAACCGCATTACCTTGCGCTGGAGCCCGCCGAAACCAGTCTTCGATCCGGCGAATCCCACACAGTGTCTGTTCAACTGCACGAACGAATTGAACTATTTTTCACATACGCTCGGCGTTGGCGTGAGGTACGCAACACCGGTCGGGCCGGTGCGCGTCGATCTCGGTTATCTGATCAACCGGCCCTCGTTCGTGGTCCCCATACCTTGTCCGAGCGGGACTACCAGTGCGACGTGCCCCACAGGTTCGCTGGGCTTTCAATCCACGCAACTTCCGCGCTGGCAGATATTTTTCAGTTTGGGGTCTTCCTTCTGATGAACCGAGCGGTTCGAATCCGGCGAATGTTGATTTGCACTTCCATCGTCGTTTTGACCTGGACGCTAGCGCGCGCACAGGAAGTAATCGATCGGATCGTCGCACGCGTGGAGAATGACGTCATTCTCCTGAGCGACGTTCAGCTCCTTTCGCGCTACCAATTGCTGGTGGACGGCAAATCAGAGGGTGACACGGAAGTTTTGAACCGCCTGATCGATCAGTGGATCGTGCGCAACGAAGCGGCGGTGGCGCACACGCCGCAACCCTCGGACCAGGACATCGATCGTGGTCTCCAGCGGCTCCAGCAGAGTTTTGCCTCAAAGGAAGATTACGAAGCTCGCAGGAAGTTGGCTGGGCTCACCGAACGGAACGTTCGACGGCTCATCGCCGATCAGATTTATCTGAACAATTATCTGGATTCAAGGTTCCGCCCCTCGGTTCAGGTCGACGATCAGGCCATTCAGGATTTCTACCAGAACGCGGTCTTGCCGCGGGCAAAGGCTCGGGGACAAAACCCGCCTTCGCTCGATGCAGCGCGCGACTACATCCAGGAGGCTCTGGTGCAGCGCGGCATCAACCAGCAGGCCGACCGCTGGCTGAAGGAAAGCCATGCACGTCTGCACGTGGCGAAAATGCTTCAAGAGAGCCAGCCATGAGCGAGCCAACTCATCGCGGACGGTGGCGATGGCTGCGCCATGTGGCGTGGGTGCTGGGCGCGAATCTCACGCTTCTCCTGCTCGTCGCAATCATATTTTTCGGAAGCGGCTCTGGAAATCCATTGATCCGAAAACTTGCGATCCGCCGGATCCATGCCATCACCGGAGGTCAGGCGGAGATCCGGAGCCTTTCGATTCAGTGGCTTTCGCTCCAGGCCTCGGTCAAGGGTTTGGTGATCCACGGAAAGGAGCCGGAAGGAACCGAACCGCTTTTCGCCGCGGAAGAGGTGCGGGCCGACCTGCACATTGATTCGTTTTGGGGGCGCAAGATTTCATTTTCAAACATCGTCGTTCGCGAGCCGCACGTGCACTTTCGCGTGGAAAAGGACGGAACCACCAACGTTCCCGCCATTCCGCGCACGTCGACCAAGCCGGCGCGCGAAAACCTCTTCAACCTGCGGGTGCGCCGGTTGGAACTTGCCGACGGCTGGATCCTCTACAACGACGTCAAGACTCCGTTCGCGCTCGAGGGCAGCGATCTGAACCTGACGCTGGATGCCGGCGGGAGCGTGGACCATCCGCTCTATGCGGGAAATCTCGACTGGAAGAACATCACCGTAACGAATAAGCGTTTTCTTCCGCTGCCGATCAGTACATCGACAAAATTCACCGTTTGGCGCGATGGCCTCACAATCGAACAGGGGCAGTTCGCGATCGGAACTTCGCGACTCGATCTCGAAGCCGAGATGTCCGATTTCCGCGCGCCGCAGTGGAAATACCGCTACCGCTCCTGGCTGAACCTGGCGGACTTCCGAAAGACATTGCGGGCTCCCCTGACGCCAACGGGAAAAATCGACGTCCGCGGAGAGGGCACGTTCAGTAAGGGGGAGCTGAAGGGAACCGGAAATTTCTCCGGCTCCGAAATTGTTTTGAGCTACGACATTTTTCACGCCGGCGGGTTGCGCAGCGCCGGCAGCTACCGCCTGGACAAGAATGGCGTGGACATTCCCGACTTCGCCGCATTCGCGTTTGGCGGCAGCGTGAAAGGTCGGGTGACGATGAAGCTGCCCGGCCTGGAGTTTCGCGCGCAAACCCGCGTGGAAGGAATTCGCGTCGCCCAGCTGCTCCCAGCCATCGATCATCCCGGTTTTCCAATTGACCGGCTTCATTGGGATGCGCTGCTTTCCGCCGACACCGTCGAGACATGGAAGGGTGCCTTCGAACATTTCGAGGTTTCAGGACAATCCGCATGGGCCGCTCCGGCAGACCTGGCGCCGAACCACATTCCGGTGACCGCGGTGTGGAAATTTGCTTACCGGCAGGACCCCCAGGTACTGACGCTGGAGTCCGCGGAATTTGAAACGCCCAGCAACCGCATTCGCGCCAAAGGCACGTTGGGTCGCAGAGACTCGATTCTGGAATTGCACCTGGAGAGCGGCGAGCTCGAAGCGTTCAACGATTTGATTCAATCCATTGAGGAGGTGGCTCCCGGCACTCCCGAAGAGATTTCGCCGCGCATTCGGGGCGCTGCGAATTGGGACGGCAGGATGACCGGGCCGCTCGGCGGTCCGACCTTTTCAGGCCACGTACGTGGCGAGCGGATATCCTACGGCAAACTGCATCTTGATTCTGTGGACGGCGACGTTACGTATTCGCCGTCGGAACTTTCCGTCTCGCGGGCTCACTTGCGCTACGGTGCAATGCAGGCCAATTTCGAAGGGAGCCTGGACCTCGATCATTGGGGTTTTCGCCCGGAGAATGAATGGACTGCCGAGGCCAGCCTGGAAAAAGTGCCTGTGGAAAGCGCGGTTGCCCTGGTGGGTGAGTCCTATCCCGTGGAAGGTTTGCTGACCGGGCAATTTCACGGAAGAGGAACGCGCGCAGTACCTGCCATTACCGGCTTGTTCGATCTGGCCGAAGGAAAAGTGTACGGCCTTGAATTCAACCGGCTGCGGGGGCAGCTGAATGTGCAGCCCGGCGAGGCGCGCATCAGCGATGCTGAGTTGCGGGTGTTTGCGCCCGGAAGGGAAGCGGGCCGGGGCGCGGGCATCATCACTGGCTCGGTTGGCTATCAATTCGCAAGCAAGAATATTTCCGCAGACCTTGTCGGTGCCGCGCTGCCCCTCGGAAATTTTGAAAAGATTCAGTCGCAGCGTTTCCCCATCTCCGGCCAGCTGACCTTTCGGTTGAAAGCCTCCGGACCCTACCTCGCGCCCGCCGGAGAGGGCACCATGCGAGTGGTCGACTTCCGCGTCGGAGAAGAAGTCATCGGCAGCTTCGATGGGGACCTGCGCTCGGATGGCCAGGTTGCGAAGCTCGAACTTCACTCGGCTATGACCGATGGCGGATTGTCCGGCGGTTACTCGCTGGGGCTGGCCGATCCCTACCCGCTCAGCGGCAAAGTCAACCTGCGCAACATCACCCTCGATCCTTTTCTCCTCACCGCATTTCACTTGCAGCATGTTACGGGGCATGGAACGGCCGACGGCGAAATCGCCGTGGAAGGCAACCTCAAGCACCCGGAGAGTCTGGTCGTCGATGCACGCTTTACCCGCTTGCTGCTGAATTACGCGAACGTGCAACTGGAAAACTCCGGGCCGGTGCATTTCCGGTCCTCCAAAGATGAAATCAGCATTGAGCCTGCAACGCTAAAGGGCGCTGACACCAATTTCCAAATCGCGGGGAGCGTTCGTTTCACTGGCCGGCGCAACGTGAACCTGACCCTCAACGGTGCACTGGACTTTCGCCTTTTGAGCGGCTTCGTTCCCGATCTCGATGCGCGCGGCCCGGCCGAGATCAATGCCGCCTTTGAAGGCACCCTGGATCGGCCGCGCGTTACCGGGAAGGTGCACCTTGAAAATGTTCAGGCGCGGGCCATCGATTTCCCTACAGGCATCAGCGGCGTCAAGGGCGACCTGATTTTCGACGCGTCGCGCCTGTTTTTTGAGAACGTAACCGCAGTGGTTGGCGGCGGAACTTTGAATCTCAGCGGAAGCGTCTACTATGCCGACCGTCCGGTTCGCTTTGATATTTCGACGCGGACCGACGGGGTTCGCATTCGCTACCCGGAGGGTATGAGCTGGCAAGTAGCCGGCAATCTTCGCCTGACAGGCTCTCCCGATGGAGGCATCGTCTCCGGGCGAGTGCAGATGCAGCGCGTGACCATGAGCGGCGGTCTGGAAACTGCCGGCAATCTGATTGGCGGAAGCCAGAGCGGCGGTGCTTCGACCAGCTCGAAATTCCTGCGCAATCTGCAATTTGATGTCGAAGCGATCTCCACTCCTGATGCGCGCATGGAGTGGCCAAGCGCGGAGCTCGAAGCCGAAGCAAATCTCCGCGTTCGCGGAACGTGGGAGCATCCGATCCTGCTCGGGCACATTCACGTGCTGTCGGGCGAACTCTATTTCCACGGGAGTCGCTACCGGGTGGCGCGCGGCGATTTGAACTTCGCGAATCCGTTCCAGCTCAATCCGGACATTAACGTCGAAGCCACCACAACGATTCAGCAGTACGAAATTACGCTGAACTTCAGCGGCCCCGCGAACAAACTGGCTCTTTCCTATCGCTCGGATCCGCCGTTGCCGAGCAACGACATTATCACGCTGCTGGCGCTCGGCCAGACGAGTACTGAAGCCGAGGTGCGCAGCGGCGGCACGGGAGCCGGTTCGCAGGGCGTGGGCACCGGGGCATCGGCGATTCTCTCTGAAGCAATCTCGAGCCAGCTGGGTGGACGCCTCGAGCGCCTGTTCGGGATCACGCGGTTTCGCGTTGATCCGGGTCTCGCGGGAGTGGGCTCGACGGGCTCGGAACAAAACGCAACGGCGCGGGTGACCGTCGAGCAGCAGATCGCCCGCAACCTCACGATCACCTACGTGAGTAACGTGGGCTCCACGCAACAGCAGCAGGTGATCCAGGTGGAGTACAACGTCAACCGCCAGGTCTCAATCGTTGCCTTGCGCGATCAGAACGGTACCTTTGGCATCGACGTCAAAATCAAGAAACGCTTTCAGTAGATTTGCGCGGAAATGGAAACCGCTTGTCGGTTCACTGCCGGCCGATCAAGGCTGAGGATCGGCGAGTGCCTGCTCGACTCCGGCCGGTTGGGGTTGAGGATTCACGCCCAAGCCGCGGCGGCGGGCAGCGCGCGGGCGAGGGCTTTCGCCGGCGCTCGGATCTTCGGCGCGGAGGTCTTGCCAGGCCTGGCGGGCGGCCTTCGCGCCGGCGGACCGCGTTGCTTGCTGCGTTTCGCGGGCAATCTTCGGCATCTCCG
>JBKOXA010000020.1:0-12750 GCA_046724685.1 Acidobacteriota bacterium
GATTTGGGACCGCATGCGCCGGAACAGCCACTGCTGGTAGACCGTCCAAACATTAAAGAGCAGCAGGAGGGACAGAATCCCCCAGCGCGCCTGGTCAGAACGGATTTCGTAAAAATGATCGCTGTGGAGAAAAAGGCTTCGAAAGGAAGACAGGATGAATCCCACCGCGGAGAGCGCGGTCACGAAAAGCGCGGAGGACCAAAGCCACCATTCGCGCTTTCTGAGCCGGTGCAGATCGGATTCCGTTTGCTGCGCGCGTATCCCCCCGTGCCCCTCGAACGACAGAGGCGACGATTGCGGAGGCCGAAGACTGGTCAGCGAACTCATGCTGGGCGGTTCATTGGTTAGATGCGGCCACTTTAGGCCGACAGGACGTCGTCGAGCAATACTGAAAGAGTACAGGGCCATTTTTTTGCGGAGACCTGACCGTTGGGACGGTTTGGCGGGACAGAAGTTCACAGTTGACGGTAGAAAGGGAAAGGCCGAGGGGCAGCAGATCCCCTGCACGCAGAATCGGCGTGTACAGGGTACTCCGGCGCACTAATTCGAGGCGGGAGCAGCAGGTCTTTGGAAGATAAGGAAGAAGTAAGTGCGGTCGGAGTCGGGAGGAGTAAAGGCGGGGCGCTGGCGAAGGAAACGGAAGCCGTTGCGGGCGGTGTCTTCGCGGACGAGTTGCTCCGGAATGCGGTGGCGATCGTAATAGTTTTCGCGGGGCTCGCCGGTCTTGGCTGGCGCGTCAATAATGCCGAGCAGGCCACCGGGTTTCAGGGCCCGGAACATTCCGCGGAGCATGGCGTCGTATTCCCGCATTTCGTGGTAGGCGTTGACGACGAGGACGACGTCGAGTTGTTCGGCCGGCAGGCGCGGATCGTCCGTGGCGCCGAGAATGGTTTCAATCTGCGCGAGTTTTTGTGTTGTGGCACGCGTGCGGATTTTATCGAGCCGGTCGTCGAGAATGTCCTCGGCGTAAACCTTGCCGGTCGGGCCGACACGCGCTGCGAGGCGAAACGTGAAGTAGCCTTCGCCGGCGCCGACATCTGCAACGGCGCTGCCTGCCTTGATCCCCAAAACATCCATGACCTCTTGCGGTTTTCCCCAGGTGTCGCGGATTTTCCATTCGTCCTGCGAGTGGAGAGGGGCGGCGAGAAAAGGAAGAGCGAGGAGGAGAAAGAAGAGCCTGGGAGTTGAGCGTGATGGGAAGGACATGAGGGATCCCCTGCTTGAAAGCTATCGAGCGCTCACTCTACATGAGACGCAGGCGACGGAATTTGGGCTCCAGATTCCCGCGCGCAACCCGGCGCGGGGGCACTCGAGCGACGGAATGAGTCAGCTTACAGGTAGCTAAGCCACCAGAGGTCGCGACGGCGCTGCTTGAATTCTGCGTACCAGCGGCAAACCGGGTAGGCGATAACTATGACGGTGAACCAGATGAGATAGACCCCCGGCAGACTGAAGCCGTAGCTGGCCGGAAAGAGTTCGCGCGGGCCTCCGAGCGACGGCGGAGGAAGGAGCAAGAAGCGCTCGCTGCCATAGCGCAGCGAACCGAGAGCGATGGCGAGAAGGTGAGCTACGGCCATGTGAAAAAGAAAAAAGAAAAAGGGGACGCGGCCGAAGACGATGAGCGGGTTCACGGCGGAGAAACGGACACGTTCGAACAAAGCCAGCGCGATGAGAGCCGGGCCAAGGGTCATCAGGAGAAAGCAGAGAGACGGCGGATACTTGGTGGTGTTGAGGAACGAGAACGCAGTGAAAAGCGCGGAGGGCTGGGGGGACCACGGCGCGGGGTCGCCGTAGCGATTCCAGGCGCGAAGAAGGACAAACCCGATCAGAAGGGCCGCGCCGAGCAGGAAAAGAAATTTTTGGCGGCGAGGCGAACCCCAAAGCAAGACAGGACCGAAACAGTAGCCGACGGCCATTACGGCGACCCACGGGATAAGCGGATAGGCGACGAGGAAAGAAGCGCCGTGAAAATTAAAAACCGCCTGCTGATGAAGAATGTCCCAAAGCCACGCGATACGGCCAAAGCCTGCGGGCGCGATCGGATCCAGAAGATTGTGAGCCGCAATGACCAGAATGCTGAGGGGCACGAGAATTCGCACGGGTAGGTGAACGAGCGCCGCGAGTACGACCATCGACAAGCCGAGCATCCAGAAAACGGTAAGCACGAAGAGCGAGCCGCCCCACTGCCACTGAAAAAACATGATGAAGCGGAGTAGGGTGACTTCAAGAAACATGAGCCAGAGGCCGCGGGTGACGAGGAAGCCCGAAAGTTGCGCGGTTGTGCGGCCGCGCTGCATCCAGAAAAAGGCGCCGACGCCGGCGGTGAAAGCGAAAACGGGAGCGCAGAAATGGGTGATCCAGCGAGTGAAGAAGAGAGCTGCCGTAGTGCGGGCTAGGTCGGTCGGAGAGAACGACATCGCGGCGAGGCTGGTGTAATCGCGGACATGATCGAGCGCCATGAGAATGATGATGGCGCCGCGGAGCGCGTCAACCGACTGGATGCGACGTTGGGTGGAGGCGCATTGCATTGCAGACATTCTAAGTGGTTTTGTCTGCTGAAAAGAGTCGTTCACAAGAAATAGAGAAGACTCACCCTCGCCAGGCGAGGGTGGGCACCTGGCGATACTTTTTACGGCCGATCCTCAGGATGACGACCATCGTTTTCGGACTTCAGCGATGAATTCCGTTTTGTCTTTCTTGATCAGGCGGATCAGAGCTTGATTGCCGGTATCTTCGTGGGCGGCGGCCCACAATACCATCTCTGTGAGGACGGGCGCGAGGCCAAGACCTTTCTGCGTGAGAGAGTAAATCAGCTTGCGGCCGTCGGAGGGATCGGGAGCGGAAGTGATGATGCCGTAGTTTTCCAGGCGGCGGAGGCGGTCGGCAAGAATATTGGTGGCGATGCGTTCATAGGAATTGAGGAATTCCTTGAAAGTTCGGCGGCCGAGCAACATCATGTCGCGGATGATGAGCAGGGACCAGCGATCGCCGAGCATTTCGACGGAAGCATTCAGCGGACACCCAGACCGGCGGTTTGGAGCGGGCTTTTTCCCGGCCATTTTGGGATAGTAGCAAGTTTCGCTTGCTTTTTGCAAGCGAGATGAGCAGACTGGCGGGCGGCGCGCGCAAGGCACCCGCGCGAGTCGGCGTCGCATGAAGATCAGTCCGCGAAGCGGCAAAAGCGAAATTCAAACGTCTATTTCATACGGAGCTGAAGCCGGGGCAGCTCAACACCGAGGAGGGAAAGTAGCATGAGCGGAGTACGTGTTCTGGTGGGGACGCGCAAGGGCGCGTTCATTTTGACGTCGGACGGAAAGCGAGAAAAGTGGGACGTGAGCGGGCCGCATTTCGCGGGCTGGGAAATGTATCACCTCAAGGGATCTCCGGCGGACCCGAACCGGCTGTACGCGTCGCAAACCAGCGGGTGGTTCGGGCAGGTCATCCAACGATCCGATGACGGCGGCAAGACCTGGTTCCAGCCGGGTACCCCGCCGGGCGAGGCAACCACGCCGGAAGGAATGCCGAAAGGCGAAAGCAACAAGTTCGCATACGACACTTCCGCCGAAACCGGCAAGCCGCTGACAACGCATCAGTGGTACGACGGGACGCAGCATCCGTGGGAGTTCAAACGAGTATGGCACCTCGAGCCGTCTCTGAGCGATCCTGACACGGTATACGCGGGGGTAGAGGACGCGGCGCTGTTCCGCACAAGGAACGGCGGGAATACCTGGGAGGAACTTGCGGGACTTCGAGGACACGGGACCGGGCCGAACTGGCAACCTGGCGCGGGCGGAATGTGTTTGCACACGATTCTGCTCGATCCAAAGGTGGCGGGACGAATATTTATTGCCATTTCGGCGGCGGGAGCTTTCCGGAGCGACGACGCGGGGAAAACGTGGAAGCCGATCAACCGCGGGCTGAAATCGCAATACATTCCGAGTCCTGACGCAGAAGTGGGACATTGCGTGCACCGGATTGCGCAGCACGGGTCGCGCCCGAATACGCTGTTCATGCAAAAACACTGGGACGTCATGCGGACGGACAATGCCGGCGACTCGTGGACGGAAGTGAGCGGGAATTTGCCGACGGATTTTGGGTTTGTGATTGACGTGCATGCGCACGAGCCGGAGACGATTTATGTGGTGCCGATCAAGAGCGACTCGGAGCATTTCCCGCTGGAAGGAAAGCTGCGCGTCTATCGCAGCAAAACAGGCGGCAACGAATGGGAAGAGCTGACCAAGGGGCTGCCGCAGAGCAATTGTTTCGTAAACGTGTTGCGCGACGCGATGGCCGTGGATTCGCTGGATAAATGCGGCGTTTACTTTGGCACGACCGGAGGGCAGGTGTACTGTTCGGCAGATGCGGGCGACAGCTGGGCGCCGATCGTGCGCGATTTGCCGGCTGTCCTTTCGGTCGAGGTGCAGACACTGCCATGATTCGTGTGGTGCTTCCGGCGCATTTGCGGGCGCTGGCACGCGTTAAGGGCGAGGTGACGGTGGAAGTGGAGGGCGCGGTGTCCGTGCTCTCGGTGCTCGATGCGCTGGAAGCGAAGTATCCCATGCTGGAAGGTACGATTCGCGATCACGTGACGCGTGCGCGCAGACCTTTCCTCAGATTTTTCGCATGCGAGGAAGATGTTTCGCACGATCCGCTTGATGCGCCGCTGCCGGAAGCGGTCGCCAGCGGCAAGGAGCCGTTGCTGGTGGTTGGGGCGATTGCGGGCGGATGAGGGCCGGTCACCCGTGATCCCCTGCCTGTGACCGCGATTTGCGTATCAGATTGGACGACAGAGTGGGTTGCGACCAGGCAGCCGCACTTCAACCCGGCACCTAAAAATTGACGGAGGGATGGCTATGCCGGGCGATGCGCAGGCTTTACCTGTTTTGAAGGGCAGATTGTGGACGGGACGAATCATGAGCGGTCTGCTGGTGACGTTTTTGCTCGCTGACGGGTGCGCGAAGATCGCAAAACTCAAACCGGTCCTGGACGCTTTCACTCAGCTCGGATACAACCTGAGCGTCACGGTGCCGATTGGAATGACGCTGGTGGTTTGTGCGCTGGTGTATGCGATTCCGCGAACCTCGGTTTTGGGCGCGATTCTGGTGACCGGTTATCTTGGCGGGGCGACCGCCACGCACCTTCGGGCGGGGCAGCCCTTTTACTTTCCGGTTGTTTTCGGAGTGCTTATTTGGGTGGGGTTGTATCTGCGCGAGAGACGTTTGGAAGAATTGGTGCCACTCCGGAAGTGACACGCTCTTTCACAACGATTCCGCGCTGGGAAGACTCCGCTCGGAATGAAGGCCGAGGAATCGAGAAACCAGTCAGGAAATGCCCCCGAAGCAGAGATACTTGATCTCGACATACTCGTCGATCCCGTATTTGGACCCTTCGCGGCCAAGTCCGGATTCCTTGACGCCGCCGAACGGCGCAACTTCCGTGGAAATCAGGCCGGTGTTGATGCCGACTATGCCGTATTCGAGAGCTTCGGCGACGCGCCAGACCCGGGCAATATCCCGTCCATAAAAATAAGCAGCGAGGCCGAACTCGGTGTCGTTAGCGAGCGCGATGACTTCCGCTTCAGTCTTGAAATGGAACAGCGGGGCGACGGGGCCGAAGGTTTCTTCGCGCGCTACAGCCATGGCCGGGGTGACGTTCGTGAGAATCGTGGGTTCGAAGAAGCGGCCTCCTAGAGCGTGCTTTTTGCCGCCGATGAGAATCTTGGCGCCTTTTTCCTGGGCATCTCTGATGTGGCTTTCGACTTTGGCCACCGCTGCGTCATCAATGAGGGGGCCTTGCGTTGCGTCGGCCTCCAGACCGAAAGCGGGCTTGAGGTTTTTCACAGCTTTCGCAAGTTTCTCGGCAAAAGAGTCATAGACCTTTTCTTGGACGAGCAAGCGGTTCGTACAGACGCAGGTTTGTCCGGTGTTTCGATATTTCGACGCGACGGCACCTTCGACGGCGGCGTCGAGATCGGCGTCGTCGAAAACAATGAAAGGTGCGTTGCCGCCGAGTTCGAGAGAGAGCTTCTTGATCGTGCCGGCACACTGGGCCATTAGGACTTTTCCGACTTCGGTGGAGCCGGTGAAGGAAAGTTTTTTGACGATGGGATTTGAGGTGAGTTCGCCGCCGATCTCTTTCGCAGAGCCGGTAATTACGTTGAAGACGCCCTTCGGCACGCCGGCGCGGTCGGCGAGTTCGGCAAGAGCCAATGCGGAAAAGGGAGTTTGTCCGGCGGGCTTGAGAACGACCGTGCAGCCGGCTCCTATGGCTGGACCGGCTTTGCGGGTGATCATGGCGAGCGGAAAATTCCACGGGGTGATACAGGCCACGACGCCGATGGGCTGCTTGATGACTACGATGCGCTTGTCAGACTGGTGCCCGGGAATGGTGTCGCCGTAGATGCGCTTCGCTTCTTCGCCAAACCATTCGAGAAAAGCGGCGGCGTAGGCCACTTCGCCGCGCGATTCGGCGAGCGGCTTGCCCTGCTCAAGGGTCATGAGGCGGGCGAGGTCGTCCTGATTTTCCATCATAAGTTCGAACCAGCGGCGAAGGACGGCGGCACGTTCTTTTCCGGTCCTCTTGCTCCATGCGGGAAATGCTTTGTTGGCGGCTTCGATGGCCGCGCGGGTTTCAATGGCGCCGAGTTTGGGCACCGCGCCGAGAATTTCGCCGGTGGCGGGATTGTCCACGTTTGTGGTGGCCCCGACGGGGGACGTCGTCCACGTACCATCGATGTAGCAAGCCTCGCGGAACAGACGCGAATCCTTCAGTGCAACTCCCGTGGCGGCAGGTTGAGTAACGGAATCCAGCATGTTCTTGCTCCTACGAGTTCGATGTTACAAGCTGCTCCTGGGGTGCAGCGGAGGAGACGTGCGCCAGCGCGGCTTCCAGCACGTCGAGACCCTCGTCAAATTGCGCGTCGTTCAACACGAGAGGAACAAGAATTCGCATAACGTTGCCGTACGTGCCGGCCGTGATGGTGATCAAGCCGTGCTCGTAGCAGTATTGCGCGATCCTTTTGGTTTCCTTGCTGGCCGGTTCCCGCGTGGCAGGATTCTTGACGAGCTCGATAGCGCACATGCCGCCGAGGCCGCGGACGTCGCCGACAATCTGAAACTGTTTGGTCCACTGCTTGCCCCGTTCTTCGAATTTTCGGCCGAGTTCGGTCGAGCGCGCGAGTAATCCACCTTTATCGATCATTTCAATCGCCGCAAGGGCTGCAGCGCAAGCAAGCGGATTCCCGCCGAAGGTGCCGCCAAGACCGCCAACGCCTGCGGCATCCATGATTTCCGCGCGTCCGGTAACCGCGGCGAGGGGCAATCCGCCTCCGAGTGATTTTGCGGAGGTGATCAGGTCAGGATCGACGCCGTAATGCTCGATGGCGAAAAATTTTCCGGTGCGGCCGATGCCGGACTGGACTTCGTCGGCAATGAAAAGGATGCCATGCTTGCTGCAGATTTCCTTGACCATGAGGTAGAACTCTTTTGGCGGAGCGATAAAGCCGCCTTCGCCGAGGACCGGCTCTGCAATCACGGCCGCGACGGACTCTGGAGCGACGACACGCTTGAACGCGTCTTCAAGCGCAGTGGCGCAGGCAACTTTGCAGCCTGGATAAGTGAGGCCGTACGAGCATCGATAGCAGTACGCATAAGGCAGGCGATAGACATCGCCGGGAAACGGTTCGAAGCCGGCTTTGTAGGGATGGGTTTTGCTGGTGAGAGAGAGCGCCATCATGGTGCGGCCGTGAAACGCGTCGTGAAAGGCGATGATCGAGGGACGCTTGGTGTAGGCGCGAGCGATTTTCACCGCGTTTTCGACGGCTTCGGCACCGCTGTTCACGAGCAAAGTTTTTTTAGCCGACTTGCCGGGAGCGAGAGCGTTCAATTTTTCGGCGACAGCGACATAGCCTTCGTAGGGTGTGACGCTGAAGCAGAGATGTAGATATTTTTCGACCTGCCTGCGGATAGCTACTTCGATTTGCTGCGGGCGGTGGCCGGTGTTGAGGCACCCGATGCCGCCGGCAAAATCGAGGAAGCGATTCCCGTCGACGTCCTCGATGATGACGCCTTCAGAATGGGCGGCGAAAATCGGAGTGGCGTGAAACGGGCCGCGAGGGACGGCAGCTTCGCGGCGTTTCATCAGCGCGCGTGACTTTGGTCCCGGGATTTCCGTGCGGAGTTGAATGCTCTTCATGATTTTTCTCTCTTGCGAAGTTTCTAGTACCAGCCGATGGGATTTTCGTCGAGATTGACGAAGACCTGTTTCGTTTCGAGGTATTCTTCGAGGCCCCAGGGACCGAGCTCGCGGCCGAAGCCGGATTGCTTGTAGCCGCCCCAAGGGGCTTCAACATAGGTGGGCTGCATGTGATTGACCCAGATGATTCCGGCGCGCAAAGATTTCACCACCCGGAAGGCCTTGTAGATGTCGCGAGTCCACACGGCGCCCGCAAGGCCGTAAGGCGTGTCGTTTGCGATGCGAATCGCGTCGGGTTCAGTTTCGAAGGGAATGACGCTTGCGACGGGCCCGAAGATTTCTTCGCGCGAGATGCGGGCGTGGTTGTCCACATCGTAGAAAATCGTCGGCTCAACGTAGTAGCCTCTGCTGATTTGCTTCGGGCGGCCACCGCCGATGGCGGTCTTCGCTTCTTTCCTACCCAAATCGAGGTAGGAGCTGACGCGGTCGTATTGCTCCTTGCTGACCAGGGGGCCCATTTTTGTCTCGCGTTCCATGGGCGGGCCGAGCTTGATGCGCTTGGCCTTTTCCGTCATGGCCTCGACGAACTTGGAATAGATTTTCTTTTCGACCAGGATGCGACTGCCGGCCGAGCAGACTTCGCCCTGATTGATAAAGATCCCGAAGAGCGCGCCGTCCACGGCGGCTTCCCAGTCGGCGTCAGCAAAGAACACATTGGGAGATTTGCCGCCAAGTTCGAGGGTAACTCGCTTGAGCGTGTCCGCAGCAGACTTGACGATCATTTTTCCGACGGCGGCGCTGCCGGTGAAGGCGATCTTGTCCACGCCGGGATGCGCGACCAGCGCAGCGCCCGTAGTTTCGCCAAAACCGTTGACGATGTTCGCCACGCCCGGAGGCAGTCCGGCTTCTTCGAAATAGTTTGCAAATTCCAGCGCCGTGAGCGGCGTTTGTTCAGCTGGCTTTAGCACGCAGGTGCAACCGGCGGCGATGGCGGGAGCCAATTTCCACGCAGCCATCAGGAGCGGATAGTTCCAGGGAATAATCTGGCCGGCGACGCCGACCGGTTCGCGCAAGGTGAAGCTGAGCGCATTGGCAGGAACGGGATTGACGTGACCGGTGACTTTGGTGGCCAGGCCGCCGTAATACTCAAAGCAGGTAGCGACGTCGGCGATGTCGTATTCCGCTTCGACGATGGGCTTGCCGGAATTGCGGCACTCGAGTTCGGCGAGCGCGGCGGAATTTTGGCGAACCTTTTCCGCGAGCTTGAAAAGGACCCGGCCACGGTCCTGTGCGGTGGTTTGCGCCCAAGGCCCGGAATCGAAGGCGGCACGCGCGGCTTTGACGGCGCGATCGACATCCGCAGCATCGGCTTCGGCCACCTGGGCCATCACTTCTTCTGTCGAAGGATCGTAAACGGGGAAAGTCTTGCCGGAGGCGGAACTCTCCCATTTTCCGTTCACGAAGTTCTGATACGTCCGAATTCCCGTTGTGGCGCCGCTGGACATTGCTACCTCCTTACCAACGAAATCCAAAATGCCGTTATGCCGCCGCCTTCAGCGCAGTCTTGCGGCGGCCATACACAAAGAAAAAGAAAGCCGCTGTGCCAATGAAGAAGATGGTGCCTCCCACCATCCAGGTTTCATAGGAAGCGAGTGAAGAAATCTGCTGGGCCGGGAAAAAAGCCAGACCGATGCCCAAAGACGTGGTCAAAAGACCGCTTGCGCCGGCGAGCAGGAGCGTGGCTCTACCGTAGTGTCCTCTCTGAAAGTCATCTTTGAGCGCGATTTTCAAAAGCGCCGCGAACATGTAGAGAAAGGGAACAAGCTGAAGGACCACGGCGAGCGACAGCATTCTTTGGAAGGATTCCTGGACCCCGGAGCCCCAAAAATTCATCAGCACGAGAACGAGCGAGACCCCGGCGTGGACCAGAAGCGCGGCGTAGGGCGTGCGGTATTTCGAGTGGATGCTGCCCAGCCAGCGTGGCATATAAGAGTCGAGCCCCGCGACAAATGGGATGCGCGCTGAGCCACCAAGCCACGCGGATCCGATTCCCGCGATGGAAAGGCTCAGGAGAAATGCGAACGGCGCAATGATCCAGGTGACGCCAACGCGCCCGGCCATGCGAGTGACGGCTTGCACGATGCCTTGAAGCACGCTGATGTCCTGCTTGCTTACGGCGACCAGAAGAGTGAGCGTCGCGCCTATATATAGGATGCCGGAAAACACGCCGCCCAAGGCAACTGCGCCAGGCAAGGTCTTTGCGGGATTCTGAATTTCATCGCCCATGACCGAGGCAAGTTCCAAGCCGACCAGGCCGAAGCAGATCACCCCGAATGAATTCAAGACGAAGCGCGGATTTGCCGGAATCTGAAAATCGGACCAGGCGAGGCTGGTCCCGAAGCGCAGCCAGACGACCAAGCCGAGCGTCATCAGCAGGCCAGCGGCGACGAAGGTTCCCATGCCACCGATATTGTTGATCCACTTGCCGACACCGAGGCCCACGATATTCAACAGCACCAGGACGATCAGCAGGGCCAAACACGCGCCGAGGGCGAAGGCCTTGTTATCTGCAAGTGTTTCATGCCCGGAGCCGAGCGCGAAGACCGAAACGCCGACAAAATAGAGAAGGACCGTGGGAACGTACATCATGTTGTTGGTCCAGTAGCACCAGCCGGACAAAAACCCGTGAAAGTCGCCGAAGACTTCCTTGGCCCAGAGATACACGCCGCCTTCACCGGGATAACGATGGGCAAGTTCGATCACAGCGATTCCTTGCGGCCAGAAAAACAACAGGAGCGAAATGATCCAGAGCCAGATCGTGACGCCGCCGTTGGCCGCAATCGACGGCAGCACATTCAAATTGAAGACCGCCACGACGAACAGCAGCACCAGGTCACGCCGTCCGAGAACGCGCTTGAGATAGGGCTGGCTTTCCGCGGTAGTCGCTTCCTGGATCAACGTCCTCTCCAAAGGTTCTCCGCGGAAGGCGGCGTTCGCTGACGCATGGAGCGAACCCCGCGCCGAATCGCGTCAGTGTGCGGCCGCCACGGTGACCATGCCGCGTTCGGCCTGGGCTTTGGCGAGCCCCGGCGCGATTTCCTCGAATACGGCGAGGTGCTTGTCGATGTCGGCCTCGGTGTGCTGTACGGAAATCGTCCACTGCTCGTCCCACCAGTAGGGCTGAGCCAGCACGCCGCGATTGACCATGGCGAACCAATAGTGACGCCAGAGATCGACGTCGATCTTGGTCCAGTCACGGTAGTTCTTGATTTCTTGGGGATAAAGCATCAGCGCTCCGTTGACTCCGGCGCTTGCGACATAGGCTTGCAATGCAACTTTTCGAACGATCGTGCGATAGCCTTCGGTGAGTTTTTTGCTCAGCTTGCCGACCTGCAGGTAATTTTCGCGAGTGAGAACTTCGCGGAACGTCGCGAGCCCCGCTGCCATGGCCACGCGGTTCGTATTGTAGGTGCCGCCGTGAAACACTTTATGATCGGAGATTAAACCCATCACCTTGCGGCTGGCTCCAAAAGCGCCGAGCGGCAAACCGCCGCCAATGGATTTGGCAAGGCAGACCATGTCCGGCTTCACGCCGAAGTAATCGCTTGCGCCGCCCCAGGCCAGCTTCGCGCCGGTTTTTACTTCGTCGAAAATGAGCAGCGTGCCGTTGCCATCGCAGAGCTTACGCAGGCCCTCGAGAAAGCCCGCCTCAGGCATGCACAAGCCGACGTTCATCAAAATTGGCTCCAGGATGATCGCGGCAATCTGTCCTGGATACTGCTTGAAGCGATTCTCGACGCTCTTCAGATTGTTGAAGCTAGCGATAACCACGTTATCGACAGCCGCTTGGGGAATGCCCCCGCCGCCCGGAACCGAATTGGGCGCGTCTTCGCTGCCATACTGATCTTCCTTGGGCTTGACACTGACAAGAGCAGTGTCATGCAAGCCGTGGTACGAGCCTTCGAATTTGATGATTTTGTCGCGATTGGCGGCGGCCCGGGCGATGCGGCAAGCGTGCATGGTAACTTCCGTGCCGCTCGAACCGAAGCGAACCATTTCGACGGGATAGCGGGCGCAAATTTCCTCGGCCAGTTCCCATTCCTGGTCATGTGGCATGCCGAACGTGGTACCTTCGCGCAATTTGGCTTCGACGGCTTTGACGACGCCAGGATGGCAATGGCCGGCCATGAGCGCGCCGAAGCAGAGGTTATGGTCAATGTATTCGTTGCCGTCGACATCATGGATTTTGCTGCCTTTGCCGTCCTTCACGAAAATCGGATACGGCTCGTAGTGACGGTAGTTGCTGGCTACGCCGAGCGGAATGCGCTGCTCGGCCCGTTTGTGGGCGGCGGCTGATTTCGGCGTGCGCTTTTGATAGAGCGCCAGCTCTTTTTCCAGTGCTTCGTAAGACATAGTATTTCTCCGAACCTGAGCCAACCTGGCTGGGGCGAGGATGCTCTTTGCAGGTCTCTTCCCTGCCGTCAGTGTGCTGCGAAAGCCGTGGCGCCTTCTTCTTCGAGACGCACGGAAACGCGGCCCCTGAAGAGCCGGGCGCCC
>JBKOXA010000066.1:0-32641 GCA_046724685.1 Acidobacteriota bacterium
GTTCGCCAGTCCGCCGAACTTGTCCAGGAAATCTCTCTTGCGTCGAAACAGCAGGTGCGCGGCACGGAAGGTGTCGCCCACGCGATGCAGATCATTTCCAACATCACGCGCCAGACTTCACAAGGCACGCGCGGCACCGTCGCAACTGTCAGCCAGCTCGTCAAACTTTCCGATCAACTGAACGAAGCGCTCTCGCAGTTCCGCGCAGCGTCCAAGCAAAACAGCCTGGCGGCCGAGGAAGTCGACCGGCAGCCCGTGGCAGCAGGCGCCCTTCGATAGTTGGTGACTCTTTGTTGTGGAAGTGCGTGCCGAAGCTAGTCCAGGAACGTTGAGTGAACTTCAGGGCGGCCAAGTGAGTCTGACGGAACATGAATTGAGTGAAATCCGCATGCTGATTGAGGAGCGCACTAGCATCCGGTTCGATCAATCGCGCGAGCGATTTTTCTCCACGCGTGTGCGCGAGCACATGCACAAGAAAGGCCATGCTCGCGGCACCGACCTCTTGCGCGCAGTCAAAAAGACCACATTTGACTTTCAGGAACTGCTCGAGTCACTTCTCACTCAGGAAACATCGTTCTTCCGCTATCCCAGCGTTTTCGAAGCCTTCGAAAAGCGGGTCTTGCCGGAACTCCACATCAGAAAGTTCTGGAAGAACCCGCGCTCGCTGCGCATTTGGAGTGCCGGATGTTCCACGGGCGAGGAGCCTTACTCGATCGCCATCACCATCGCGGACGCCATCTCGTTTTCCGACGCCTGGAATGTTGAGATCCTGGCAACCGATATCGGGCGCCACGCTCTTTCGACAGCCGAACGCGGTGTCTATGCCGGCCGCAGCATCGCGAGCGTCAACGAAAGGCAACTCGCCGCTCATTTTCAACCTATGGAAGGCGGCCTTCAGATTCGCTCGCGCCTACGCAAAATGGTCAGTTTCGTCCAAATGAATCTCACCAACAGCGTGTACGTCGGGAAGATGGACGTGATCTTCTGCATGAATGTGCTGATCTATTTTTCTGAAGAACGGCGCCGCGAACTTGTCCAGCATTTTTACTCGGTATTGGAGCCAGGCGGCTATCTTTTTCTCGGCCATTCGGAATCCATTTCCAAAATGCCCGTCAAATTTCAAGCCATCGTTTTGAACGATTGTATTTTGTACCGCAAGCCGACCGCGGAAGAGGTTCAAAAAGCTGAACTCGTGGCGGAGGGCCGCGCATGAGCCTTCCGGACCGCGAAGCCGTCGAAGTCTTTCTCCAGGAAGCCTCGGAACACCTTCAGTACCTGCGGGAATATATCGGTGTGCTTCAGGAAATCGCGCCGCGCCGAGAAGATCTCGAACACCTCTACATTTCCGCCCACACCCTCAGCGGGACTTCGGCGAGCTATGGCTTCCCGCGCTTCTCGGAAATCGCCGCCAAACTCGCTCACGTTTTTCAATACGCCACCAACGCGTCGCTCGGCGAGGATCTGCATGGGCCGCTGACCGAATTTCTCTCCGACGGCATTTCCCTGCTTGAAACCGATTTGCTCGAGATCAGCGACACGGGCCAGGAAGTTCTCGACGATATCGCAGCGTTCAAGGAACGCTATCGTTTTGCCTTTCCCGTTGAACCTCCGCCGTTGAACTATGTCCAACCCGCACAGCATGGGCATGAAGCATTGGTTGAGGAACCGCACAGCGTAGCGGCCGCGACCGGCTCCTACTTCGACGCATTGCCCGAAGACGATGAGGTGCCCTCAGAAATTCTTGAGTTTTTCCAACCTGAAGCGGAAGAACATTTGCAAATTGTCAGTGATTGTCTGCTCTCGCTCGAAGCCAATCACAGCCCGGAGGAAATCAACAAACTTTTCCGCGCCATTCACACGGTAAAGGGCTCCGCGGCACAAGTTGGCCTCAAGCGTCTGGGTGGCATCGCCCATCGCGTCGAAGACCTGATTGGCCGCCTTCGCGAAGGCGAACTTGATCCTCTCCCGCAAGTCATCGACCTTTGCCTCGAATCCGTCGATGTTCTGAAAAAGACTCTGCACAAGCAGTGGGCAGGCGAGTCCGAGATGCGCGCTGGCGTCGATTCCCTGCTCAACCGGATCGCGGAAGTCGCGCCGATTGAAGCAGACGATGCACCCGCGACGACCGAGACCGCAGCAAACGCCGGCGAAACAGACACTGCCTCGGCCGCACAAACAGCTGCGTCAAAAAGCCCCAAGAGCGCAGCCGCAGCGGCCGCGAAATCCGTTCGCATTTCCTTGTCCCGCCTCGACAGAATGATGAACACCGTCGGCGAATTGGTGATCAACCGCACTCGCATGCTTGGACGAGTCACGGAACTCGAACGCCTGCGCGACACTCTCGGGTTCTCGAAAGAACGCCTGCAGGGCAAAGTGGCCGAGTTTCAGGAAAAATACGAATTTAATCGCATCAATTCCGCCCGCGGACCTCTGTCCCCGAACACAACACCAACCCCCCAGATGCTGACAAACGCCGCCGCCGGCGACACATCCTTCTGGTCCGAGTTTAGTGAACTCGAGATGGACCGCTACGACGACGTGAACATTCTTTCGCGCTCCATGACGGAAATTTCCGCCGACGTCAACGAAGTACTCTCGCAGATGGGCGGCTTCATAGGCCGCGTCGAAAGCGACATCGACGAATTCACCAAGCTTGCGCACCATTTGCAGGACGAAATCACGGCAGCCAGAATGGTGCCAATCGGCACGCTGCAGTCACGATTGTCTCGTGCCGTTCGAGACGCCGCGAAGTCCAGCGGAAAGCAGGTGGAGCTCGACCTGTCTGGCAGCGAAACGGAGCTCGACAACAATATCATTCAGCAGATCTCCGACCCATTGGTGCACCTGGTCAGAAATTCCGTGGCCCACGGTATCGAAGCCCCGGAAGTGCGGCGTGACCTTGGCAAGTCGGAACTCGGCCGCGTCACACTCCGCGCCTACCATCGTGGCAATCATATCTACATCGAAGTCGAGGACGACGGCCGCGGTATCGACTACGGACGCGTCAAACAGAGTGCGATCGATCGCGGCCTGGTTTCCTACGAAACCGCCAACAGTCTCACCGAGCGCGAACTGCGCGAAATGCTTTTCCATCCAGGCTTCTCCACCGCGCCGATGAAAACCGAGCTGGCCGGACGCGGCGTCGGCCTGGATGTGGTCCGCGCAAATTTGAATTCGCTCAACGGCGAAATTGAAGTCCAAAGCACCGCGGGTGCCGGCACCAAATTCATTCTCAAGGTTCCTCTCACTCTGATCATCTCTCCCGCTCTCTTTCTGCGGTGCGGCTCGATGAATTTTGCCTTGCCCCTCGCTGTGGTGGAAGAAATCCGTCGCCTCCGCGCCGATGAGATCGAAGATGTCGGAGGCAAACTGCTAACGAAGGTGCGCGACGTCGTCACCGAAGTCATTCGTCTTGACTCGTATCTCGGTCTGCCACCCCTCGAACCCATCAACGGGTACTTCCGTATGGTCGTCGCTAATGCCGACAATCGCCAGGTTGGGCTCGTCGTTGAAGAGGTTCTCGGCAAAGACGAGATTGTGATCAAAAGCCTCGGTGAATACCTGCGCCGAATAAAACTGTTTCCTGGTACCACCATCGCGCCGGATGGCAGCTTGATCCTGCTGCTCGATTTGAACCGCATGATCGCGACCGAGCCGGGCGAGCGCAAGTCGATTCAGGCGTCCGCCAACGCTGCGCGCATCTTTGCGCCGGGCTCCGCGGCGATTGCAAAAGGCAGCATTCCGACCGACGCGATCGACCGCGTCCAGCACGAACGGGTTGTCGTTGTCGCGGACGACTCCATCAGCGTCCGGAAATTTGTGGGCCGCATGCTGGAAAAGAACGGCTATCGCGTGATTCTGGCCTCCGACGGCCTGGAAGCCGCGGAACTTGTCGCCCAACACGGCTGCCATCTCGTCATCACCGACCTCGAAATGCCGCGCATGACCGGCTACGAATTGATGGCCCAGTTGCGGCAGAGCCCGGCGACCCGCCGCATTCCCGTGATGGTCGTCACTTCCCGCGCGGGCGCAAAACATCGCGATCGCGCCATGAAGGAAGGCGCCGTCGCCTTCCTTACAAAACCGGTGCAGGAAGACCAGCTCACGGAGGCTGTCGAACAGCTTATCGGGACGGAGGCGCCGCAGCCGGTTGCGTAACGCGCCATGACCAACACTTCCCCCAGCAAAGTGCGCGTGCTCGTCGTAGACGACTCTGCCTTTATGCGCAAAGTCCTCGAAACGATTCTCAATTCCGACCCGCAGTTGCAGGTCGCCGGCCACGCAAAAGACGGCCGCGAGGCCATCGCCCTTGCCGAGTCTCTAAAGCCTGATGTCATCACTATGGACATCAATATGCCTCACCTGGATGGTCTGCAGGCCACTGCGCAGATCATGACCACCAACCCGCGCCCGATTGTCGTCGTGAGTTCGGAATCGCGCGACGGTGCTGCCAGCACGCTAAAAGCTCTCGAACTCGGCGCAATCGAGTTCATCGCCAAGCCTTCCAGCGGTATCGATCTCGACATGCAAAATGTCCGCGAAGAGCTCCTGCGCAAAGTGAAAATGGCTGCAAAGGTACGCGTCGTTCGTACAGCTTCGCGTCTGGCTGCCGCGCTGCAGTCGCCGTCGCCGGTTTCAGCAGCACGAGCCCCCTCTCGCGTCTCCTGGTCGCCGAATCAAACTTCGTCCGGTTCGGACCAGCGCTTCCCCGTCGTCGTTCTTGCGGCCTCCACGGGCGGCCCTGCAACCGTGATGCGCCTGGCCCCCGGCTTTACAAAAGATTTTCCCGCTGCCGTGATCCTGGTGCAGCACATGCCTGCGGCGTTCACCACTCAATTTGCCTCGCAACTGGCCGAGTTTACGGAAATCCGCGTCAAGGAAGCTGAGGCTGGCGACACAATTCAACCCGGCAATCTCTACATTTGCCCAGGTTCCCAGCATCTTCGCGTGAATCCGCTCGGCCGCATTCAACTGGACGGCACCAGTGGGCGCATCGCCGGCTACTTGCCGAACATCGACGTCACCATGGAAACGGTCGCTGCGTACGGCGGCGCACTCTCGATCGGAGTCGTGCTTACCGGCATGGGCAGTGACGGCGCGCTGGGCGCAAAAGCCATCAAGAAGGTTGGCGGGCACGTCATTGCACAGGATGAAGCGACCTCGGTCATCTTTGGAATGCCCGCGGAAGCTATCAAGCTCCAGGCCGTGGATCAAGTCCTCGCTCTCGACGACATTTACGCCGCAATCGAAAGGCGTGTGCTGGCGTTGACTCGCGCAACCCCGGTCGGTGCACGATGATGAATTTTACCCAGGCCGACAGATCTCCCCAGCCGCGAACCGAGCAGATCATTTTGTTTCGTATCAGCGGACAAACCTTTGCGATCTCCTCCGCGTCGGTACAGGAAGTGCGCGGCGTCGACCACATCGCCAGCATGGCGCGCGACCTTCCCGAAAGCAATGTGCGCAAAGTCCGTCATAGCATCCGCCGGGGAGACCGCACCCTCTATATCGTCAATGCCGCCGTTCATTTTGGGTTGCAGCCACAGCCGGCTTCTCTCGTCTTCTTTCTGCGCCGTACTCGGACCGCCCTGCTCATCGACGGCATCGAGAAGATGACCACTATGACCCGGCTCCAGGCGCTCTCGCTCGCATTTCAGGGTGAAGAACGCAACTGGTATCGTGGCCTGACCACTCTGGATCAAAGCGTTGTGCCGGTGGTCTCTCCGGAAGGCTTTCTTTCGCTGGAAGAGTTGACACTTCTTGAAGCGGCACAAGCCGCGGCCGACGCGCACGTGTCTTCCTCCGAGCCCCTGGGAGCGCAGATTCAATGACCTCCGTCACCGAGACCGGACTGCAGTCCTTCGTGCTCCTCCGTCTCGGAGAGCGCCGCTTCGCCCTGCCGGCGTCAAAGGTTGCGGAACTTATCGCGCCAAGCCGCATCTTTCGATTTCCCCACAAGTCTCCCGCACTGGAAGGCGTGATTCTCCGCCGCGGCCGCATGATCGCCGTCTGCGACATCGCCGAACAACTCACGGGAAAACGCCTCGGTGCGCGCCGATTCAACCTGCTCGCTACACGCAAGTACGGCGATCAACTGGACTGGATTGCCATTCCCGTCAGCGGCGAATGCGAACTCATCAATGTGGATGTGATGCAAGCTGGCGCCAACGACTCGCCCCACGTCGACGGCTGGCTTTCGCACGGCGGCGAAGTCATCGAAGTACTTCGTCTATCTGCCCTTACGCCTGGCCCGACAGAGACGTCGTTGCCCGCGCCATTGAAGGACTTCGTGGAGGCTCGGTCATGATGCTAGCCGGCCGCCCCGCAAAAATTCTCTTGATCGATACGAATGTGTATTTCTCAAAGCGCCTGAGCGACGCTCTGAAGCGCGAAGGCTTTGAAGTCACGGCCAGCACACAACCGGCGTTTGCACTGACTACGCTCGAATACGATTCGCCCGCAGCCATCGTTTGCTCAACCAACATGCGCGAAATGGGAGCGCTCGATATTGCTCGCATGGTTCGCGCCGACGCCAGAAATTCTGCCCTCCCCATCATCGCTCTTGGTGACGGCAGCCAGCGCGCGCTCATGGAAGCGTTCCAGGCCGGTTGTGACGATTACATCGATCGCCAGCGCCCGCCCGCCGTGATTGCCACGCACGTCAAAAACATCATCATCAGCAAAGCCGAAGGCTTTCAGCCCACGCAAATGCTCGCGCAGGCCGATGCCAGCCTCAGCGGCAGCCTCACGCATCACGATCTTCCAGGCGTCATGCAGATGCTCGGCCACGCGCACCAGACCGGCGCACTGCACATCAATTCGGACGAAACCGACGCATTGCTTTTTTTTGATGCCGGCGCAATCACCCACGCCGAATGCGGCCCGCTTTTCGGTGACGAAGCCGTCATCCACATCCTCAAAAGCTGCTTCAAGAACAATTCTGGAGTTTACAAATTTGTTTACGGTTCGGCTTCGGCGCAGCGCACTGTGCTCCGTTCCGCCACCGATCTCATGCTGGATGCCATGCGCGAAGTCGATGAGTCGGACCGCGATATGGCAGACGCGCCTGCGGGTGACCGCTCTGCGGTCACGCCCTCAAAGGAGTTGCCATGAGCGAGACTATGCCGTTTCCACCCGCGCCCGCGGACAGCGAGGCGCTCGTAAAACGCGCGCCGACTGTCTACTTCATCGACGACAGCGCCACCATGCGGGAAGTCATCAAGATCGCATTTCGGCGCGAGAACATCACCGTCATCACCGCGGGGGATGCCGCATCGGCCATCGCGCAATTCGAGCAGACCCCGCCTGACGCGGTCATCACCGATGTCATCATGCCCGATCAGGACGGCTACTCTGTCTGCAGCCAGATCAAGCAGCACGAACGCTTCAGCGCGACTCCGGTAATTCTGATGTCCGGAGTGGTGAACAAAAATGTCGCCGACAAAGCCGTCTCCGTCGGCGCGGATGAATTGATTCGCAAGCCGTTTCAGCCGCAGGAACTCATCGCGCGGGTGAAAAGCTTCCTGGAGCCAAAATCCGAACAGCCCGCAGAGCCGTCCGCGCCTGCGCCCCGGCCCTCCTCGTCAGCTTCCCTCAGCAGCCTTTTTGCCCCGCCACCCGCGCCAACGCCGGTTCCACTCATCCCCGTTGCCCATGCCGAGTCCCGCGCCGAATCCGCCTGGCCTCGAGCCCTTACCGACGCCTTCCCTTCACAGCCTCACGCGGCACCGCACGTTCCATCTGCCCCTCAGGGCCAGCCGCACGGTTCGCAAACCTCCTACACGCCCTCCCACAATTTCAACGTGCCTGCTCCCAATCGCCCGCAAGCCAACGCCACCGACATCCAAAAACTCAAAACGGAAATCTCACGCCTCGAGCTCCATGTCAAATCACTAACTTCCCTCGAGTAACGTGGCGTCCAGCTGGCTCGATGACCATCGTTTCTTGGAGCGAGCGGCTAGTAAATTTCCCTGAGTGCCTGAGCCACGGCGTCGCTCGCTGCCGCCTCATTCCGACTGTGATCGGTGATCTCGTCGTAACGTTCCTGCGCGGGGCCGGGGTTAAGCCGGTCATGGTATTCGCTGTTGATGTCCGCGCCTATTTTCTTCAGCAGCTTTTCGACCTCGGCGCCCAGATCCGCTCCGCTGATGGAAACCGTTCTGCCCATGTACGCCGCAGCAGTTTGCTCGGCCGCTTTGTCCGCACTCCGGTAGTAATGCTCCGAAATTTGCCGGTGGCCCTGTTCATGTTCGATTACGTGCTGCGTTGCGCCCACCGGCACCCAGATATTGACCTCTAGCTGTAGCGTCACCTTGATCTCGGTCACAGTAACCGCGGCGTGCGTCGCATCGATCCTTTCCGGCTGCCCTTTGACGCTCGCGTTCGACACGAAGTTTGAATCGCACTCGGCTTCCTCGCCTGCCGTCAGGGGTGGCATCCACGCCGAAGGCGCTGCGGGGTCAAACGTGTGCACTGCGAAGACAGGCGCCTGCTTGTCAATCGTCGGGGCGGACACCCGTTCGGCAGCGCGGGACGCAGCCCGATGCCGCCAGGCCAACCCGGCCAGCAGGACCACTCCGAAGAACCCACAGAGGACCACTCGGTTGCGCAAGGGTCAACGACCTCCCATTTTCATTCTGCAAAAAAAGCTACCGCGGGGTTCTGGACCAGCGATGACGCAATAAATACCAGCGGTCCGGGAGACAGAGCATACCCCGAGCTACCGGGCCTCATCGGTAATTCACCCTATGGCCTGTTCCGGGGGGCCGGGGCAAAACTAGAGGCTCACAGCGAGAGACTCGTGCGTTGGCTTGTTCGTTTGCTCTCGCTAAGGAGAGAAGCATGAAGACAAAATGGGCACTCAGTCTTGTCGCGCTGTCTTGCGTTGCGATGGCTCCGATGACGATCGCGCAGGATACGCCGAAGCAGGATAAGAGCGCGGATGTGCGAAACATCACAGGTTGCTTGTCGAAGGGCGACAGCGCAAATGAGTTCAAGATCGCCGGCGATGACGGGAGCACGTGGGAAGTGAAGAGCAAGACCGTAAAGCTCTCACCCCACGTTGGACACACCGTAACAGTGACCGGCGAGGTTTGGCATCCTGACATGCACGGAGCCAAGGAAAAGGCAAAGGAGACTATGGACGCCGACGCTAAAGAGCACGGGCACTTGAATGTGACCAAGGTGTCGATGGTCAGCGATTCCTGCAAGAAGTAAAATTCCTTTCTACATTTCTGACCGGAGCGCCCTGCCCTCCGGTCCTGCTCCTCGTAATCTCCCGGCGGTGGTAATTCCCTGCCTCAAGGATCCCCTTCTTCAGAATGAAGCGGGCGAGCGAAGGAAAATCTCAGGGTACGCGAGAGATTCGCGTCGGAAGTCGAATTGATGCGCCAGCAAGAACGCCTGTCTGAGCTCGACGGGACCCCTACCGTTCGGGGCGGCCGTGCTTCATGTGTTTTCTGAGGTTGTGTAGGAACTGATTTGTGTAAGCCGCTTCCGATACCGTCCGTTCTATTGTCCGATCGACTTCTGACCCCGACAGGTACTTGAGGCTTGGTTTTAGCTCGGCCATGGCGTCGACCGTTAAATTGGATGCCTCGGGGTGATCATCGGCGTTCATGCTGTTCATCGTCCAGAGGCGCACCAGGAGCTGTTCCTGGCCCCTTTCAGAACCGTGCCGCCACCGTTTAATAAAGTTCATAGCCAATGTCAGGATTCCCATCGCACGGGGGTTGGCCAGGATTGACCTAACGGCAGGCGCGACCCACGCGACGATCCCTTCAAACTTTAAGGCATGCGCGAATGGCGTCAACTGTACTGAGGGATGGAGTTGCGATACTGGCCGAAGGGACAGGAGGCGAGCGGAGTGAGGAGTCCCGTCCTCGTCAAGGCAGCCCGGGCGGGGTCTGAGCCTACACTGGGAGAAAGGGAATCCGGGCTAGCGAAGAGCTGACCAGGAACCGGCGGGGCGTTTGGGCGTGCGAGGTGGGAGAGAAAGGAATCGCTGGGCGAGTCAGCTTAGGCGGCCGGCAATGTTTGAGCTATTCGAACGGCAGCTGCGCTCCCGCGCTCCATAGCCTGTTGCACTCCAAATGAGCCGCGGCTCCGTGCTTTCGTGCGTGCTCTGTGCCGCGCTATGATGTTCGACGACACGTGAGGACACACAACCAGAGTCTAAGGAAATCAGACGACATGAGCGAGTCGACAGAAGCGAATGAGAGAATGCAGCGGCCGCTGGCGGAGGTTGATCCGCAGATCTCCTCCCTGCTGCGCGAAGAGGCGCAGCGGCAGGCGACGGGGCTGGAGCTGATCCCCTCGGAAAACCTGGTGTCGGAAGCGGTGCTGGAAGCGATGGGCTCGGTCTTCACGAACAAGTATGCGGAGGGGTATCCGGGCAAGCGGTACTACGGCGGCTGCGAATTTGCCGACAAAGTGGAGCAACTTGCGATTGACCGTGCGAAGGAATTGTTTGGAGCGGAGCATGCCAATGTGCAGGCGCACTCCGGAACGCAGGCGAACGTTTCGGTTTATATGAGCGCGCTGCAGCCGGGCGATACGGTGCTGGGCATGAATTTGTCGCATGGCGGGCATTTAACGCACGGCCATCCGCTTAACTTTTCGGGCCGGATGTACAAGTTCGTGGCGTATGGAGTGCGGAAGGATGACGAGCAGATTGACTACGATGAAATCGACCGGCTGGCTGCGGAACACAAACCGAAAATGATCGTGGCGGGCGCCAGCGCGTATTCACGGATTATCGATTTTGTGCGCATGAGTCGAGCCGCCAAGTCCGTAGGCGCGCTGTTTTTTGTGGACATGGCGCATATCGCAGGGCTCGTGGCGGCCGGCGTTCACCCGAGCCCCGTGCCGCATGCCGATTTCGTCAGCACCACCACCCACAAGACGCTGCGCGGCCCGCGCGGCGGCCTGGTCATGTGCAAGGCGACATTCGCCAAGGAGCTCGACAAGCTCACCTTCCCCGGGTTACAGGGCGGACCGCTCGTTCACACCATTGCGGCCAAGGCGGCTTGTCTGAAGGAAGCCGCCGAGCCGGGCTTCAAGGAATACCAGCAGCAGGTTGCGAAAAATGCCCGAGCTCTCGCCGCCGGCATCGCAAAGCGCGGGCTCCGCGTGGTTTCCGGCGGCACGGACAACCATCTTCTTCTTGTCGAAGTTCACTCCCGCGGCATCACTGGGAACGACGCGGAAAAGGCGCTCGATCGCGCCGGGCTTACCGTCAACAAGAACTCCATTCCCTTTGATCCGCTTCCACCCATGAAGGCAGGGGGAATTCGTCTCGGCTCGCCGTCCATTACCACACGAGGCATGAAAGAGCCGGAAATGGACACAATCGCAGGCTGGATCGCGGACGTGCTCGCACAGCCGGGCAGCGCTGAAAATGAACAGCGCGTCCGGAAAGAGGTTGCGGAACTCGCCGCAAAATTCCCGATTTACGAATCGCGGGTCCGGGGTGCCGCCCAGGCAGAGCACGCGCGCATGCGCTAGGGGAAAGTACAAGCTGCAAAGTACAACATGCGGCGGGCGGCAGGTCGTCGCTACGCGGACGTGTCCCCCGGGGCGAAGCGAGTGGCCCATCGTCCGGCTGTCCCAAGACTGTCCCTACGTTCAGTAGATTTCAAGGCAACCATCCCCTATCGTTGCTATGTCGGCCATGGGAACCTTTCTGAAAGCGCTTCTCGAAAAATCAGGCATCAGCTGGTTCTTCCGGGGTGTGCCAGTGGAGCTTCCGGCGTATTTCCTGCCTAATTTCAAAGTCGTGGAAATCCAGACGACCCTCAGCTCAGGGTTTGCAAGACCAACCCTGAACCCGAAGCGCGCGACGAAGGCCATTCCAGGATCCGGTAACTAAGTCCTTTGGAGCAGCGGACGAGGTGGATATGACGGAAACCGAAGCATTTAAGGAATTCAAGCAGGGACTTGCGCTGCTTCGCGACAATTTCGCGGACAAAGCGTTGACCCACATGCAGCGTGCCGCCCAGCTCGAGAAAAACAATCCGTATTACATGTCCTATCTGGGAGTGGTCCTCGCGCGTTCTGAAGCCAAATGGGCGGAAGCGGAAAGATTGTGCGACAGCGCGGTTCGCCTGAAACGGAATCAGGCGCAACTTTATTTGAATCTTGCGGAAGTGTATGCGACCGCGGGCCGCCGCGATGACGCCGTGGAAACTTTGCAAGCGGGCTTGAAATATGCTCGCCGTGATGTGCGCCTGAATCTTGCAATCAACCGGCTGGTGCAGCGCCGGCCACCGGTCTTTTCCTTCTTGTCGCGCAGGCATCCGCTGAATCGCCAGGTTGGCAAGATTCGGCACCGTACGCTCGAGATGTTCGGCCGCTCGTCGTAAAGCGAATTTCTACCCCCCAAACGCGGGAAAGGGCGCCGGGAGAAATCCTGGCGCCTTTTCCTGTTTTTCAATTCAAGGTGTGCAGCAATTACTTGCGCTGTTGCGGCGGTGCAAAGGAATAGGAATGCTGCATGCCCATTTCCATCAGCAGCTTGATTCCGACTCCGTTTAGTCCGTTGGGCAAGGCATCCAGCCGCACTACCTCGGCCAGGTATTCGCGGTTGATCGCGGAAGGATCGCGCGAATAGGGCATGGTCACAAACAACCGCATACCGATTTCGTAGCCCTTTTCGCTGGTCTGGAAGAATACCCCGCTGCGCGAAACGCTGGTCGAGCCGCGCAGATCCTCGAAGTGCTCCTTCTCGGGATCGGATGGACGAATGCGCATCAGCTGATTGATTTTGCAGCGCCGGCTGCCGCGACGTTCGGCCTGGGAAGAGTTGCGTGGTATCGGTGAATTTCCAGTTGTCTTCGTCATGATGTCGTGCATGGCCATGGGAGAATCGCCCTTTCACTCTACAGCTTTTGCTAAAGGAAGTGTATGCGGAGAGATGCGGCGTTCCTATAGATGAGAAGTACTTAATCCGAGAGAAGGACGTTTGCCATTTCCGTGTTACGGAAGTACTAGCGAGTGTTGGTACTTTGGCGAAATCCCGCCAAATCGCAGGGAAGTGCGGAGGTCTTAGGCGGGCATGACTCGCGTGGCCAAATGTGCGATTCTTCTGGGTCAATCACAGTGGATAGACCAAAGGACGGAGCCGGATGCAGAAACAGTTCAAGGATTTGACGGAACGGGAAATCCTGGCGCTTGCCATTCAGAACGAGGAGGAAGACGGGAGGATTTACGGCGAGTTTGCCGACGCGTTGCGGGAGGGCTATCCGGCAACTGCGGATATGTTCGAGGAGATGCGCGCGGAGGAAGCGGGGCACCGCGATCGGTTGTTTGAACAGTTTCGGGAACGGTTCGGGGAGCGCATTCCGCTGATCCGGCGCGAAAACGTGAAAGGGTTCTTGCAACGGAAACCGCTGTGGTTGGTGCGCCCGCTGGGCGTGAACGCGGCGAGGAAGCACGCGCGAATAATGGAAATGGAAGCGGTACGGTTTTACCAGCGGGCGGCGGACCGCGTCAGACACGCCCGAACAAGAGAACTGCTAAATCGACTCGCTGACGAGGAAAGAAAGCACACGGAAACAGCCGGGACGCTGGAGAAAAAACACCTTACGGAGAACGCGCGGGCAACGGAGGATGCGTCCCATCAGAAATTGTTTCTATTGCAGGTGGTGCAACCCGGGCTTGCCGGGCTGATGGACGGTTCGGTATCAACGCTGGCGCCGCTGTTTGCCGCAGCCTACGCCACGCACAGAACCTGGGAAGCATTTCTGGTAGGAATGGCCGCGTCACTGGGAGCAGGAATTTCGATGGGATTTGCAGAGGCGCTTTCCGATGACGGATCGCTGACAGGCAGAGGTTCGCCGTGGATTCGCGGATTAGTGACCGGGGCGATGACCACGGCGGGTGGGCTCGGGCACACGTTTCCTTTCCTGATTCAGAGCTTTCATCTCGCGATTACGGTTGCAATTATTGTGGTGGCGGTGGAGTTGGGAACCATCAGTTTGATCCGGCACAAGTATATGGACACGCCTTTCTTGCAAGCGGCGTTTCAAGTGGTTGTGGGTGGGGTATTGGTATTTCTTACGGGGATCCTGATTGGAAGTTCATGAAGCGTTTCGTTCGAAGGAGGAGCAACATGAAATTCATGGAGATCATTTCAAAGGCGATTCTTACCGTCGCGCTCGGCGCCGCGGTCTGCGCAGCCGATACGACAACGGTGACGGTGAAGGGCTATGTACTGGATTCCGCGTGTGCGTTCACCAAGGGACTCGATAAGCCGATCAGCAAGCAGTGTGCGACTTCTTGCGCGAAAGCCGGCTCGGCTCTGGTGATTTTGGCTGAGGATGGAACGATCTATTGGCCGATTGCGGAAACAACGCCTTCGAGCGGTCAAAATCCGAAGCTGCTGCCCTTTGCGGGAGAGAAAGTGACGGCAAGCGGCAAAGTCTACGAGCGGGGTGGATCGAAGGCTCTCGTAATTGAGAAAATCGAGCGCCAAGCCGCGCAGAAATAGACGCCGTCAAATTACCGAGCGCGGCCCGGTCGCGCATCCCTGCCCTGGTCAGTCCGAATGGGCAGAAGCGGGTTCTGGACTATGGGCTGGTCCGAAGAAGCGGCGCAGCCAGGTCTGGAAGCGGTCGAGATAGAGATACACGACCGGCGTGGTGAAGAGGGTGAGCAATTGGCTGAGAATGAGGCCGCCGACGATGGTGATGCCAAGGGGGCGGCGCAGCTCGGAACCCACGCCGGTGCCGAGAGCCAGCGGCAGCGCGCCAAACAGAGCCGCCATGGTGGTCATCAAAATTGGGCGGAAGCGAAGCAAACAAGCTTGATGAATCGCGTCGACCGATGACATTCCTTCCTGTGTTTCGGCCTGGACCGCAAAATCGACCATCAAGATTGCGTTCTTTTTGACAATTCCGATGAGAAGAATGATGCCGATGATCGCAATCATGGAGAGTTCGGTTTTTGTCAGCAGCAGCGCAAGAAGAGCACCGACGCCGGCGGAAGGAAGCGTCGATAAGATCGTGATCGGGTGAATGTAACTCTCATAAAGGATGCCCAGGATGATGTACACGGCGGCCAGGGCCGTGATGATCAAAACGAGCATGGACGACTGAGAATCCTGAAAAGCCTGAGCCGTGCCCTGGAAGCCGCCATGAACGGTGGGAGGCATGCCGAGTTCGCGCTGGAGGCCCTGGATGCGGGTGACGGCATCGCCAAGCGCTCCTCCAGACCCAAGGTTGAAGGAAAGCGTGATCGAAGGATAGAGGCCCTGGTGATTGACCGAGAGCGAGGTATTCGCATGCTCGTAGTGGGCAATGGAACTGAGTGGAACGACCCCGCTCGAACTGGAAGGGACGTAGATGTTACGGAGTCCTTCCGGACCCTGCGTGTATTGGTCGGACACTTCGAGCACGACGTGGTATTGGTTTAAACCCTTGTAAATGTTGGAGACCTGACGCTGGCCGAAGGCGTCGCCGAGCGTGTTGTCGATGTCGGACATGGAGACGCCGAGCCGCGAAGCGGTGTCGCGGTCGATGACCAGGTTGCTTTCAAGGCCGCGCACTTGCTGGTCGGTGTTGACGTCATAGATGCCGGGAAGAGTTTTCATGCGCTCCATAAGAATGGGCGCCCAGTGATTCAGGTCTTCCAGATTTTCCGCTTGTAGCGTGTATTGATACTGGGCGCCGCCGAAGCGCCCGCCGATGCTGAGATCCTGAACGGATTGCATATACAGATTGGCCCCGGGGATTTTGGCGGTTTTTCCTCGCAGGCGGGCAATCACCTGATCGGAACTCATCTTACGTTCCTCCAGGGGTTTGAGTTGCGCGAACATACGCGAAGTGCTGGTGCCGTTCCCGCCGCCGGTGAACGCAGTCACTGTCTCAACGGCCGGGTCCTTCATCACGATGGCATTGAAGGCTTTGAGCTTTTCTGACATGGCAGCGAAGGAGATGTCCTGGTCGCCCTGGATGTAGCCATTAATGCGGCCGGTGTCCTGCTGGGGGAAGAAGCCTTTCGGCGTAGCGTAATAGAGATAGCCGGTTAGGAAAATCGTGCCAATCGTGATCAGCAGAACGGCAAGTTGGTGGCGCAGAACCACGCGCAAGATGCGGTCATAGAAGCGAACCACTCCGTTGAAGGCGTTTTCGGCCAAGCGATAGGCAAAACCGTGCCTGCCGCCGTCCACGCGCAAAAAGCGGGCGCAGAGCATCGGCGTGGTGGTAAGAGAAACGAACATGGAAACGACAATCGCGACGCTGAGCGTGACCGCGAATTCACGGAAGAGGCGGCCGACGATACCTGGGAACATCAAGATCGGAATGAACACCGCGACGAGCGAAGCGCTCATGGAAAGGACCGTGAAACCGATCTCTTTCGCGCCAAGCATGGTTGCGGCGAAAGGTTTCATGCCGCGTTCCATGTGGCGAGCGATGTTCTCGATGACGACGATGGCATCGTCCACAACGAAACCAGTGGAGATGGTAAGGGCCATCAGCGAGAGATTATCCAGACTGTAATTGCAGAGATACATCACGCCAAAGGTGCCGACCAGAGAGAGCGGAACAGCGATGCTTGGGATGATGGTGGCCCAGACGTTTCGGAGAAAGACGAAGACCACCAGGATGACCAGGGTGATGGAAATGATAAGCGTTCGCTCAACATCGTGAATCGAGGCACGGATGGTGATGGTGCGATCAATGGCCACGTTGAGATGGAGCGAGGGAGAAATAGAAGCGCGGAGTTCCGGCAGTATGGCCTTGATGCGGTCGACCGTCTCAATCATGTTGGCGCCGGGCTGGCGGAAGACGGCGAGGATGACGCTTGGCTCCCCGTTTGAGAGACCGAGGTTTCTAACGTCCTCAACGCCATCGGCGACCTCGGCGATGTCGCGAAGGCGCACCGGTGCGCCCGCATGGCCAGCGACGATCAGCGGCTGGTATTCGTAGGCTTTGAAGAGCTGATCGGTGTCGGTGATGGTCCACATGTGAGAGGAGTCGGCGACCGCACCTTTGGCGAGATTTGCGTTTGCCGACTGTAAGCTCTTGCGCACGGTTTCAAGGCTGATGCCGTAGCTGTTGACGAGATTAGGATTGACAGTGACGCGCACCGCGGGACGCGAACTGCCCCAAGTAAAGACCTGGCCAACACCTTCAACTTGCGCAAGTTTTTGGGCCAGGATGGAGTCCGCAGCGTCATAAAGCTGCGCGGGAGGAATGTTCGTTGAAGTCAGCGAGAGGAGAATGATTGGAGCGTCGGCAGGATTAACTTTCCGGTACCCGGGCTGGCCGGGAAGGTCAGCCGGAAGCTGAGTGCGGGCCGCGTTGATGGCGGCCTGAACATCCCGCGCGGCAGCGTTGATATCGCGGTTCAAATCGAACTGAAGAATGACGTTAGTGTTACCGAATCCGCTGGACGACGTCATCTGCGTGACACCGGCGATGCGGCCGAACTGGCGTTCAAGAGGGGTGGCGACGGCGGAGGCCATGGTTTCCGGACTGGCCCCCGGCAGCCCTGCGCCGACAGCGATCGTCGGAAAGTCAATCTGCGGCAGTGGCGCAACGGGGAGAAAACGAAAAGCGACGGCACCAGACAGAAAGATGGCGATGGTGATGAGGGTGGTCGCTACGGGCCTGTGAATGAAGGGAGCGGAAAAATTGGAGGAAAAATTCAAGCGTCAGTCTCCGGTGTGCTCCGCTGCGGCGTCGTCAATGGGATTGCCGAAGTGAAAGGTGAAGCGATGGGAGAGCCAATCAAATGCCAGATAAACAACTGGCGTGGTGTAAAGAGTAAGAATCTGGCTCAGGATCAGGCCGCCAACGATGGTGATACCGAGCGGGCGGCGAAGTTCCGAGCCGACGCCGGTACCGAGAGCCAGCGGCAGGCCGGCAAGGAGCGCGGCCATGGTAGTCATCATGATGGGACGGAAACGGAGCAAGCAGGCTTCATAAATGGAATCGAGCGGCGACTTCCCTTCTTTACGTTCGGCTTCGAGCGCGAAGTCAATCATCATGATGGCGTTTTTTTTGACGATACCGATGAGGAGGATGATGCCGATGAGAGCGATGATGCTGAATTCGGTGCGGCAAAGAAGGAGAGCCAGGATTGCGCCCACGCCCGCGGACGGGAGGGTCGAAAGAATGGTAATGGGATGAATGAAGCTTTCATACAGGATGCCCAGGACAATGTAAACCGTGACCAGCGCAGCGAAAATCAGGATGGGTTCGTTAGCGAGAGATTTCAAGAACGCGGCGGCTGTGCCCTGGAAAGTCGCCTGAATGCTGGGAGGCAGGCCGAGCTCTCCCTTGGTGCGGTTGATGGCGTTGACAGCGTCGCCGAGAGAAGCGCCTGGAGCGAGATTGAAGGAGAGCGTGACAACGGGAAACTGGCCTTGATGGTTCAGCGCGAGGGCGCTGGGCGCGGTGGAAACGGTGGTAAAGGCGCTGAGCGGAACTTGTGCGCCGTTTGAGGAGTGGACGTAAATATTCTTGAGCGAGTCCGGCGTCTGCTGAAATTGCGGATCAGCCTCCATCACGACGTGATACTGGTTGAGCTGCGTGTAGATCGTGGAGACTTGTCGCTGTCCGAAGGCGTCGTACAGTGTGTTGTCGATGTCCGCCGGCAGAACGCCGAGCCGTGAAGCGGAGTCGCGGTCAATGGTGAGATTTACCAGCAGGCCGCCGTTGAGCTGGTCGCTGGCAACGTCTCGGAGCTCGGGAAGCTTCTTGAGCCGATCAATGAAACGGGGAACCCAAGTGGCAAGCTCTTTCGCGTCGACGTCTTCCAGGCTGTACTGAAATTGCGTGCGGCTGACGCGATCTTCGACGGTCAGATCCTGCACCGGTTGCATGAAGAGAGTGATGCCGTCGATTTTGTCGAGCTTGGGCTGGAGACGACGAATGACGTCGGATGCGCTGATTTTGCGCTCGGCGAGCGGCTTCAGATTGATTTGAATGCGCCCGCTATTGAGGGTGGTGTTGGTGCCGTCAATTCCAATGAAGGAAGAGAGGCTGTCGACGGCGGGATCCTGCAAGATGGTGTCCGCGAGCGACCGCTGGCGATCGCTCATCGCGCGGAAAGAGATGCTCTGAGGCGCTTCGGAAACTCCGAGGATCACGCCGGTGTCCTGAACAGGGAAAAAACCTTTCGGAACGTAGATATAGAGAAGGATTGTGCCGACCAGGGTAGCAACCGTAACGAGCAGAGTGATGGTGCGAAAGCGAAGAACGAATTTCAGGGTGCGGCCGTAGAAGGCGATGACAGCGTTGAAGGCATCCTCAGACTTGCGATAGAACCAGGTCTCCTCCTCTTTTTTCTGGTGGCGGAGGAGTTTCGCACACATCATCGGGGTGAGCGTGAGGGAAACGATCGCGGACACGAGAATCGTGACGGCCAAGGTGATGGCAAATTCGCGGAAGAGGCGCCCGACAATATCGCCCATGAAGAGGAGCGGAATCAGCACGGCGATCAGCGAAACGGTCAGCGAGACGATGGTGAATCCAATTTGCTCAGAGCCTTTTAGTGCGGCTTGAAGAGGTGTTTCTCCTTCTTCAATGTAGCGGCTGATGTTTTCAATCATCACGATGGCATCGTCGACGACGAAACCCGTGGAAATGGTGAGAGCCATCAGGGAAAGATTGTTGAGGCTGTAGCCGAGAAGATACATCACACCGAAGGTGCCGATCAGGGAGAGCGGTACGGCAACGCTGGGGATGATGGTGGCGCGAATGCTGCGCAAGAAGAGAAAGATAACCATTACCACCAGGCAGACGGTGAGCATGAGCTCAAACTGAACGTCTTCGACGGATGCGCGGATGGTACCGGTGCGATCGGTAAAGATCGAGACGCTGACAGCGGCCGGAAGGCCCGCCTGAAGCTGCGGAAGGAGCTTTTTGATGCGGTCGACCACACCGATGATGTTCGCGCCGGGCTGACGCTGAATATTCATCAGGACGGCGGGTTCGTGGTTGGCCCAGGCAGCTTGCAAGGAGTTTTCCACGCCGTCGGTTACGTTGGCTACGTCCGCGACGCGAACGGGAGCGCCGTTGCGATAGGCGACGATGATCGGGCGGTAGGTGTCGCCGCTGAAGAGCTGGTCGTTTGCGCCGATGGTATAAGACTGGTGAGGGCCGTCGAACGTTCCTTTGGCTTGGTTGACGTTGGCGTTGCTCAAGACGGTGCGAAGGTCTTCGAGACTCAAGCCGTAGGAGGCAAGTGCGGTGGGATTGGCTTGGATGCGAACAGCGGGACGCTGGCCACCGCTAATGCTCACCATGCCGACGCCGGGCAATTGAGAAATTTTTTGCGCGAGCATGGTGTCGGCGAGGTCTTCCACCTTGGAAAGCGGCAGAGTTTTTGAGGTCAGTGCAAGCGTGAGGATGGGCGCATCCGCGGGATTGACCTTGCTGTAGATGGGGGGATTCGGAAGGCCCTGAGGCAGGAGATTGGAAGCGCCGTTAATCGAGGCCTGGACCTCCTGTTCGGCGATGTCAATGTTCAGTTCGAGGTCGAATTGCAGAGTGATGACGGAGCTGCCAAAGGAGCTCGTCGAGGTCATCTGATTGAGGCCGGGAATTTGCCCAAACTGGCGTTCAAGAGGAGCGGTAACGGAGGAGGCCATGACTTCGGGGCTGGCGCCGGGATAGAAGGTGAGAATTTGAATGGTGGGATAGTCCACTTGCGGAAGGGCGGACACCGGCAACTGGCGATAGGCCACAAAACCTACGAGGAGGACGCCAACCATCAGGAGAGTGGTGGCGACGGGCCGTAGAATGAACGGCCGTGAAGGACTCATGGTTTTGAGCCTCGCGTGCGGGGAGACGACGCGGGAGCCGGAGAAGTGCTCGGCGCAGAGGAATTGGAGTAGGTCGGAGTGGACGGCGCGTTTGTTGCCGAAGCCGGGGCTGCGGGCGCTTTGTTCGGAATGACCTTAGTTCCCTCTTGCAATTTATCCTGGCCATCGATGACAACGACATCGCCGGCTTGGAGACCAGCACTGACGCCGATTGTGGCGCCGGTGGTTTGCGCTACGGTGATGTTGTGAATTTTGACGGTGTTGTCGTTTCCTACGACGTAGACGTAAGTACCATCGGGGCCACGTTGAAGTGCAGCAAGTGGAATCAAGCTGAGGTTGCGCTTGGTATCCACGAGCAGGTGCGTGTTAACGAACTGATTGGGAAAGAGGCTGCTGTCTTCGTTATTAAAAACCGCTTTCAGCTTGTAGGTGCCGGTAGTGGTGTCAATCTGGTTGTCGATCGTCAGAAGTTTGCCGGTAGCAATCTTCACGGTGTTGTCGCGATCAAAGGCTTCGACGGTGAGTTGCGCGGCGTTCTTGTGAAGCTTGTCGAAGACTTGGGGCAGCTGATCCTGCGGCAGCGTAAAAATGACGGAGATCGGCTGAATCTGGGTGATGATAAGCAGGCCGCTTGTGTCCGTGGCGTGGACGATATTTCCAGGATCCACCAGGCGAAGGCCGACACGCCCGGAGATGGGGGCGGTGATGCGGGAATAGGTCAGCTGGAGTTTGGCGTTATCGATTTGGGCCTGGTCGGTCTTGATCGCGCCGTCGAACTGACCTACGGAGGCGGCCTGCGTATCGAGCTGCTGTTTCGGAATCACGCCTTCCTGAAAGAGGAGTTTGTAACGCTCGAGGTTCGCTTCAGCGTCTTTGCGCTGGGCGACATCCTTGGCGAGCTGCCCCTCGGCTTGTGAAAGTTGTACCTGAAAGGGACGGGGATCGATTTCTGCGAGAAGGTCGCCTGCCTTAACGAACTGGCCCTCCTTGAAGGCGACGCTAATCAGCTGTCCATCGACGCGACTGCGGATGGTGACCGTGCTGAGCGGCGTGACCGTACCAAGACCATTCAAATAGACGGGAAGATCGCCAGTCGCGGCAGACGCGACAACAACCGGAATCGTGAAGTTCCCAGGCCCCGCACTGCGTCCTGCGCCTCTGCCCGAGGTGGCGGGAGCGGCTGTGTTTTGAGCGTTTTTCGAATGGGAAGACCGGTAGTACCAGAAACCGCCAATCGCCAGCACTGTGGCGACAACCCAAATCCACGCGTGGCTGCCGGAGGAGCGGGGTCGCAGCGTTTCGCGAGCGGGAGTGCGCTCCGACTCGGGTAACTCCAGGGATTTCAAGTGGCCCATTCGTTCGCTCCTCAGAGTGTGTCGCGGGTACGCGGGAACTGCTTGGTAACGGCGCCGGGACGCGGTCGCGGGATTCTCTACTCTCTAGACGCAGTTCGCCAGCATCCGTATGGTACGCATTCATAAGACGATATGGGAACGAAAATGGTTACGTCTCCTGACACTGCCGGTAAGCCTCCATACGATAGAATTTGCGAGAGTTAAGGCCGCCAAGCGGATCCGATTGCAGGCGGAAATTAGAACAAACTGCATTAGACTACCCGAGCCTCAAGGTACCCCGAGGCCCGGCTCGACAAGGGAGTTGCAAAAACCAACGCGAGGTGCGGAAAAACGATGATCAAAGCTCTTGTGCTGGGAATTATTCTGGGAGTGCTGGGCGTCGTCGCTAGCGTCTATTTCTACTTTGCGACGGGGCGCGCGCCGGTGGCGGCTGCCTCACCCGCAATGCCGTTTGAAAGGAAGCTCGCGAGAATGGGCTTGCATTCTTACCTCGCAAGGTTGCCGCATCCAGAGCCGCCGGTTCTTGCCGACGAGAGGAACCTGTTGGAAGCCGCGAAAGTTTATAAGGATCATTGCGCAGTTTGCCACGGGCTTCCGGACAAGGCCAAAACCGCGATCGCGGAGGGAATGGCGCCTGCTCCCCCGCAGCTGTTCAGGGGGATGGGCGTGACAGATGACGAAGCATGGGAGAGCTACTGGAAAGTAGAAAGCGGTATTCGAATGACGGGAATGCCTGGCTTTAAAGGCCATTTGACCGAAACACAGATCTGGCAGGTGGTCGTTCTGTTGAAGAACGCGGACAAGATCACGCCCTCGGTCAAAGCGGAGTTGTTGGGAGCAACGGCCGGGCAGGGAACGTCGACAGCTGGCAGGAAATGAACGGGCTCGACTGGGCCGCAAGAGACAGGATGAACACAAACGATCCCTTGCTACATCTAAATGGGTATGAGAACTGGGATCCTCGTATTTATCGCGGTGTTTCAGTCCATCCTGCTAGCGGCCCACTTGTTTGTTTACCGGACCTGGCTGCACTTTTGGGATCCGGCGGGAACTTCGGCGCTGGCTGACAGGACCTTAGCTGTCCTGGTGCTGGCGGGGAGCTTTCTAGCGGCTTCCCTGCTTTCCTTCAAATACTGGAACGCAGCGACGCGAACCTTCTATCGCGCGTCCGCGGTTTGGCTGGGAGTATTCAATTTTCTATTTCTGGCGTCGCTGGGCACATGGTTGACGGTGCTCCTTAGGCAAGCGTTCGGCTTTCACTGGAGCGGCCGAAGCGTTATCGCAGTATGGTTCGCGGCAGCGTTGATGCTGGCGACGTGGGGGATGATCAACGCGAGCGTGACGCGGATCAAGCGAGTAAGAGTGAATTTGCCGAACTTGCCAGCGGCATGGCGAGGGCGAACGGCGGCAATGATCAGCGATCTGCACTTGGGACATGTTCGGGGAGCAAACTTTGCGCGCCAGATCGTTGCGACGATCCGGCAACTGCGGCCGGAGATCGTATTTCTTGCCGGCGACTTGTACGACGGGAGCTATGCGGACCTTGAGGCCCTGGCGAAGCCTTTGCGCGGACTGAATGCCCCTCTAGGCAACTATTTTGTAGCTGGAAACCACGAAGAAATCCGAAATCCTGTTGCGCACCTACAGGCGGTGGAAAGCGCCGGCTTGCGGTTGCTGAATAATGAAAAAGTGGTTGTCGAAGGCATGCAGATCATAGGAGTCCACCACCGCGACGCGGCGCGGCCGGAGCGTTTGGACGCCGTGTTAAAAAGCGCGGCGATCAATCGCGATCAGGCAAGCGTTCTACTGGTGCATGCGCCGGACCAGTTGGAAGTGGCCGAACGTGCAGGAATTTCACTGCAGTTGTCGGGACACACGCACCGTGGGCAGTTTTTCCCGTGGACCTGGCTTACCAAGCGTATCTACAAAAACTTCGTGTACGGGCTGCAACAATTCGGGGCAATGCTGGTATATACGTCCAGCGGCGCAGGGACATGGGGCCCGCCCTTGCGCGTATGCTCGCATCCAGAAATCGTGCTGATCCAGTTTATATAAGCGCGCGTTCGCGGGCGAAGGCGGCTTAACTGGAAGAAGTCGCCTTTTGGTTCTTGACCTGAAGTTCGTTCACAACCTGCTGAACGTTCGGCACACCGGTAGCCAGCTTTTCCACCATCGACCGCTTGGTCTGAGAGTTGACCGTGCCCGTCAAGGTCACGACGCCATTCTTCACATCGTATTTCACAGCGCGATCCAGTTTGTTCTGAACCAGGACGGCGTGCAGATTCTTTTCGATCCCATCATCGAGATCAGAGCTAACCTTTTTCGCCATACTCTCAGCGCCGGGAGGCCGAACGGAGATCTGGTTCGCGACGACCTGTGAACCTGCGATGGATTTGGCGATCGATTCCGCCTGTGCCTTGTCCTCTTCTGAGGCGACCGTGCCGGCAAGAGTCACCACGCCCTTGTCGCGATCCTGACTCACGCTGACATCCTTAAGATTGGATTGGTCAAGGGTCTTGCGAATGTTATCGGCTACATCCGGCGATTTGGTGGTGGTGTTGCAGGCCGACAGGCTTCCTAGAGAGAACAGTAACACCATGGAACCCAAGAGCTTTATCGCTTTCATATTCGTGCCCTTCCTCGCCACACGTAATTTGAACTCGAACGTACCGGAACGTCCTGGCCAGTTCGGCAGAACGTTCGCGGGACTACTGTGGAAGGAGACCCGGAAAGGTGCAATCAGTGTTTGGCAGTAGGAAACCAAAGACCGCGCAGTAACCGCCTTCGGGCCCATATACCGGCGAGTCCTTTATGCTGCTGCTCCTCGCCATAATCGTCAACACCCGTGACGAACAGGTGCTTGGCTCATTCCATTCCCTTACTCTCCAATTACAGACTCATTCTGCCGGTGGTCGGTATTCCGTTGTATGGCCGCATCGCGGCTGAGCGCTTAGGTTGAAAGCAGCGGTGCGCCGAAGCATGCTGACTGTGAAGCCTAAATCCGAGAAATAGAACCCAAATCAGGAGCAGAAAGATGGCAAAGAACAAGGCAGTGTTTGGAATCTATGGAACCCTGAGTGCGGTCGAAAGCGCAGTGGCGATGTTGCGGGACGAGAGCTTTTCAAGTTCTGATGTTGCGGTGCTCTTGCCGGACTCCGTAAGCAGTCGTGAAATACGAACGGAAAAAGCCACCAAGGCGCCGGAAGGCGCTACGGCCGGGGCGGGGTCTGGCGCGCTGCTGGGTGGCGTGCTCGGATGGCTGGCCGGCGTGGGTTCGCTGGCCATTCCGGGCCTAGGCCCATTCATCGCAGCGGGCCCGATCGTTGCAGCCCTCGCGGGCGCTGGAGCTGGCGGCGCGGTTGGCGGCTTTGCAGGGGCGCTTGTGGGAATGGGAATCCCCGAATATGAAGCGAAGCGCTATGAGGGCCGCCTGGCGAAGGGCGGGATCCTGCTCTCCGTTCACTGCGACACCTCGGAGGAAATCGATCGTGCGAAGAACGTCTTGGAGCGCACCGGAGCCCAGGATGTTTCCTACACCAGCGAATCCTCGGTAAAGGACAGCAACAAGTCGAAAACAACCGCGCCTGGCCGCTACTAGCGAAACATCGGCGTTCAAGGCCAGCTTATTCGGCAACCTGCCAAAAAGCTGACTTGGAGAGTCGGCTTTCGTTTCGCGACGGCAGTCACCGCTCCGTGCAGGGACCGCTGTATTCCCTTGAGATGAAAAACAGATCAGTATGAACCCAAGATGCCGAACTGCAATAGTGAGGATTCATCGAATCCACAGAATCCTGGACAACCTGACAGCGCTCGGATGAGAAAAGCGGACCCACGGTTGACCGTGATCCTGCTTCTCCTCGGACTGGCGTTTTGTTACTTCGCGAGCTCCGTCTGTATTGCAGTAATTCTCGCGGCGTTCTTGTCGATACTCATCGACCCTTTGGTAAGGGTTCTTGAAAAGATTTGGATCCCGCGGTACTTCGCTGCCGGGCTGGTTGTCCTGGCGGGGGTGGCGGCGATTGGGTTTCTTGCCTACTTTTCCTATGCAAAGCTTACGGATTTTTCTGATGACTTCCCGCGATACGTCAGTCGGATCGCCGACGCGGTCTCTCCAATCAGCAAAAAGATTCAGCGGGTCCAGGATTCCGCAGGCGCATTGGCGCATGAAGCAGCGCCAAAAAAAGTGCCGGAAGTTCGAATAAGAGACTCAGCCTCGTGGGCCGGCTACCTGGTTCGTGGAGTGGGATCCGTTTGGGGCGCGGTGATCATTGCTGCCGTGGTTCCCTTTCTAGTGTATTTCATGCTCCTTGCGCGCAACAGAATCTATTTCCTTCTTAAGGGCATGTTTGAGAAACGGCTTGACCTCGATCCATTTCTTGCACGATTGAATGCAATGGTCAGAAGCTACGTCGCGGGAAATCTGGTCATCGGGGCACTGATGTCCGCGATATCCATCCTGGTATTTTGGCGCGTTGGATTGGTGCCGGCCGTCGTTCTCGGAATCATCAGCGGGATGCTGAACTTGATTCCGTTCCTTGGCATGTTAGTCGCGCTCGTAATCCCGTTGGTTGCAGGCGTCTTTCAATTTCACAGTTTCGCGCCGTTTCTCCTCATCGGCGGAACCGTCGTTACGCTACACCTGATTGCCGCAAACCTGCTGATTCCGCGATTTGTTGGATCGCGCCTGGATATCGGGCCGGTGCCGGCAATGATTGGACTGCTGTTCTGGGGATGGTTGTGGGGTATTTTGGGTATTCTGCTGGCTGTTCCCTTGACGGCTTTTATCAAACTGCTGGCCGATGCGGACCCGTCGCTGGCGCACCTATCGAGCTTTCTGGCGCGGGATCCAGAAAGACCGATCCTTCGAAGGCGCCGACCGGTAGTTGCGCAAACCAGTGTTTCGCCCGAAACTTCACTGCCGCAAGGGTAGGCTTACACGGCCAAACAGCTTCAAGAGCGACTCTCCAGCAGACGTCTGCGAGAACCGCATGACGGAATCGCAACCACACTTCGGGCAAATCCTCACTTCAATGCTCATACTCGCGAATTACAAGACAAAATGCCGTCAGGGAAATCGGGTTATTCGTGTACGGCAATCCCGCGAGGGATTCTTGAACCAGGCCAAGCCCAGAAATATCCGACATTCGCCGGGCAGGGAGTCCGCCAAACCGTGTATCCCGACCCGGGAGATCCCCCGAAGGGCTAGATGTTCAAAGTGCCTCCTTCAAGGTTTTGAGGGTATGGCTTTGGACGGGGCTTCAACGCAGAATCCCGCTGAAGCATTTGTGGAGTTTCCGTGCAAATCGCTCAAGACACCCCGTGCCACGAAGCAGATCTGTTATGTAGGGCCCGCCGGGGAGACCGTCAGGCATTCGATGCGCTCGCCCGACGCTATACCGGCAGGATTCGCGCGACATCGCACCGAATTCTGCGAAATACAGCCGACGTCGAAGACAACGTTCAAAACGTATTGTTCAAGGCTTTTCTCAATCTGCGAAACTTTCACGAAAGCTCATTGTTATCGACCTGGTTGATGCGAATTACGATCAATGAAGCGCTCATGAAATTGCGGGGATCGGTGGCCGAGAAAAGGCGCACTGTGTCGGCCGACGACCCGGCGGCGAGTGGCGCGATCCATGCGACGGCCAATGCCGTGCCGGTTCCGATGAATCCAGAGGCTCGCTGTATTGCCCAGGAATTGGTGCTAAAAGCACTGAAAGCCGTGCCGCGGGAGCTCCGTGATCCGTTCGTGCTCTTCGCGGTTGGAGGTTGGACGCAGAAGGAGCTTTCAGCGATGCAAGGAATCGCGCTGCAAACCGTTAAGACCAGAATCTTCCGGGCTCGCAGAAAAATGAGGGAGCATCTGAAAACGGAAGAGGGTAGTTTCGCAACTAGACCCTCACTTGCTAGAGACGGTCAACGGCTTCCGGAACCGCGCGTTTCGTCGGGGATGGGTAGCTGCGAGCATCCTTGAGCGGAATGGCGACTTCGATGACCGTGCCAGGGTTGCCGTTCTGCAGGCTTAATTGGCCGCCGTGCTCTTCAACGCGTTGTTTGATGCCGATCAAGCCGATTCCATAGGTGCCTGGCTGAAGGGCTTCGAGGTTGCCTGGAATCCCCTTCCCATCGTCTGCGATGGAAAGACAAACGCGGCCGTCTTTTTGGTCGAGCTTCAGAGTTGCGCGTTGTGCCGCTGCGTGCCTGAAGACGTTTGTTAGGGATTCCTGGGCGATCTTGAAAATCGCGGTTTCGACTTCGGGGCTGAGCCGGGGAAATTCGCGCGGGACCTCGAGAGTGGTCTCGATGCCGCTGCGCTTTGCAAATCCCTCCGTGTACCAGCGCAACGCAGAAAGCAAACCCATTTCGTCAAGAAGCGGCGGGTGCAGCAGGTGCGATATCGTGCGAACCTGCTGAATCGCACGGTCCATCATAACGTTGGCTTCCACCAGCGCCAGCGCCTTGGCCTCGCTGGTCTGATGGGGCTGAATCAATGCGCCAAGCATCATCTTCGCGGCGGTCAGGTCCTGACCGAGGCCGTCATGGAGTTCGCGCGCGATGCGCCTCTGTTCCTCATCTTGCGCGGTAATCAAACTCTGCGATAGCCGGCGAAGCTCCTGGTTTAGCGACTCCAGCTGGCGCGTCTTGCGGTGAAGCTCAGCAAAAACGCTGACCCTCGCGCGCAATAGTTCCGGGATGATCGGCACGGAAATATAGTCCACAGCGCCACGCTCATACCCTTTGAGGCGATCCACGTCCGTAAGATGGACGGCTGAGATAAAAATGATAGCGGTCTTTTGAAATCGAGGATGCTGACGAATCATTTCGGCGAGTTCGAATCCATCGAGCTCGGGCATGCTGACGTCCATCAGAACGACCGCGAAGTCCATTTTGAGCAACAACTCCAGAGCCTCGCGGCCGGAGGCCGCTTTCACCAGATTTTCGCCCAGCTCGCTCAGCATGACTTCATAGCTCAGCAGCTTGGAGGGCTGGTCATCGACCATGAGGATGTTCACTGGACTCGGGATCACTATGCTGCCCATTAAAGACTCGCCTCGCTTCAGCCACGCAGAGATTTCGCCAATTCCCTTGCAATCAACGATGTAGCCACATCCGCAATGCAGAAAGCAACTGTTCCGTATTGACGGGTTTCGCCAGGTATTCCGAGGCGCCGGCTTCGAGGCACTTTTCGCGGTCGCCTTTCATTGCTTTTGCAGTCAAGGCGATGATCGGAAGCCGTCGGAAAGAGGGATTGCGGCGAATGACCTGCATGGTTTCGTAGCCGTCCATTTCCGGCATCATGATATCCATCAGAACGATTGCGGCGTCGGGAGTGGATTCCAGTAGAGAGATTGCTTCGCGCCCGGTGCTGGCGGAAAGGACCGTCATTCCACGCCGCTCCAAAACGCTGCTGAGGGCAAAAATATTGCGGACGTCGTCGTCCACGACTACTACTTTCTTCCCAACCAGCGCGTCGTCGGAATGGTGCAAACGATCTAGCATTCTCTGCTTTTCAGGTGGCAGGTCCGTAACCACGCGATGCAGGAACAAGGAAGTTTCGTCGAGCAGGCGCTCAGGAGACTCAACGTCTTTGACCACGACGCTCCGCGCCAAATCATGAAGACGAATATCTTCTTCCAGGGAGAGCTCGCGGCCGGTGAAAATAACAATCGGCAGTTCGTTCAAACCCTTCCGCTCGGAGAGCCGCTCCAGAACCTCGAATCCGGACATGTCCGGCAGCCTCAGGTCCAGCACCATGCAGTCAAACTGCTGCTGCCCTACCAGATCCAGGGCATCAGAACCGGAGGAGGCAATCTCCAGGTCGATGTCGTCGTGACCGAGGAGTTCGCGGATCGTGAGCTGCTCCGCTGGATTGTCCTCCACGACTAAAAGGCGCTTCCGGCGAGGCGAGGAATACTGCTTCATCCTCGCAAGCGCGGACTCCAGACCATCCCGACTGATGGGTTTGGTCAAGAAGGCAAAAGCACCGCGCGACAGACCGTGCCTGCGATCCTCATCGAGAGTCAGAATCTGCACGGGAATGTGGCGCGTCGAAGGATCCAACTTCAAGTGGTTGAACACCGTCCATCCAAGCATGTCGGGAAGGAAAACGTCCAGGGAAACAGCGACGGGCTGGAATTCCCGGACCAGTGAGAGCGCTTCGCCCCCGCTAGCGGCCACCAGGACCTTGAAGCCTTTGTCGCGAGCGAGGTCGCACAGGATCTGCGCGTAATGTGGATCGTCTTCGACGATGAGCAAGATGCTGTCGCCCGGTTGGAGAGAGTCCCGATCGTCGGCGACACGTTCGATGCGACGTTCCTTAACTGCGGCGGTAGGCGGCAAAGCGGAAATCACGACCGCCTGCGCGTGAGACGGACTTGCGGACGTCGGGCCGACGTAAATTTGCGGCAAGTAAAGAGTGAAGCTGCTGCCGGCACCCGTGGCGCTGCGAAGCTGAATTTCGCCGCCCAGGAGGCTGGCGAGTTCGCGACTGATCGCGAGTCCAAGGCCGGTGCCGCCATATTTCCGGCTGGTGGAGGCGTCAGCCTGCTGGAACGCTTCGAAAATCATTCGCTGTTTTTCGGAAGGAATTCCGATGCCGGTGTCTGCAACTTCAAAAGCGATGACAGAGTCGGCCCGGCTCAGGATGGGATGTCCCGCGGTCCAGCCTCCATCTGCTCTCAAAACGGAAAGGCGCACCCGTCCTTGTTCCGTGAACTTGAAGGCATTGGACAGCAGGTTCTTGAGCACCTGTTGTAAGCGCTTGGCGTCTGTTACAAGGCTCTGCCCGAGAGCCGGATCAGCAAACGTCTCGAAAGTGAGGCGGCGGTTTTCGGCTTCGTGCCGGAAGGGCCTGGCAATCATCTCCAGCAAGTTTGCAAAGAACACTTCCTCGGCCTGGACGGAAACGGTGCCCGACTCGATCTTCGACAAATCGAGAATGTCGCTGATCAGATTTAGCAAATCGGTCCCGGCTCCGTGGATGGTCCGCGAAAATTCGACTTGTTTGGCGGTCAAATTTCCTTCCGGATTTTCACTAAGCTGCTGGCCGAGCACCAGAATGCTGTTCAGGGGAGTGCGGAGTTCATGCGACATGTTTGCGAGAAACTCCGACTTGTACTTGGAAGTCAAAGCAAGTTCCTTGGCTTTTTCCTCCAGCGCACGGCGCGCCTGCTCGATTTCCTGGTTTTTACGTTCCACTTCCGCGTTCTGTTCTGCAAGCTGTTGAGCCTTTAGCCCAAGTTGCTCGTTTGTCTGCTGTAGTTCTCGTTGCTGCGTTTGCAGCTCTGTGGCCAATTGCTGGGACTGTTCGAGGAGACCCTCGGTCTGCATCGTGGCTTCAATACTGTTCAGCACAATGCCGATGCTGGACGTCAGCTGCTCCAAGAAGGCGAGCTGGGAAGCAGTGAAATCGCTAAGCGAAGCGAGTTCGATGACCGCCTTGACTTGATCTTCGAACAATACCGGCAACACGATGATGTTGCGCGGCACGGCTTGAAACAGACCGGAGCGAATCGGCACCGCGTGCCGAGGCATTTCTGCGATGAGCATTCGGCGTTTTTCAGACGCGCACTGACCGACGAGCCCTTCTCCGAGTTCGAGATGTTTTTTGTGGCCGTCCTCGCCGTTGTCGGCGAAGGCAGAAAGTAGAGCCATCCCGGAAGAAGTGTCCTCTTCCATGCGATAGATTACGCCCTGCTGAGCGTTGACGAGCGGAGCCAGTTCGGAGAGCAACAAGCGGCCAACGGTGGCGAGGTCGCGCTGTCCCTGCAGCATTCCAGTAAAGCGCGCCAGGTTCGTTTTTAACCAGTCTTGTTCCTTGTTGCGATCGGTGGTCAAGCGCAGGTTATCGATCATCGTGTTGATGTTGTCTTTGAGTTCCGCGACTTCTCCGCGCGCTTCGACTTGGATGGAGCGGGTCAAGTCGCCCTTGGTCACAGCTGTGGCTACTTCGGCGATGGCGCGAACCTGATTGGTGAGGTTGTCAGCCAGAAGGTTCACATTTCCGGTCAGGTCCTTCCAGGTTCCCGCCGCGCCGGGCACGTTGGCTTGTCCGCCGAGGCGTCCTTCCACTCCGACTTCTCGGGCGACGGTGGTGACTTGGTCAGCAAAGGTCGCCAGCGTGCGGGTCATGTTGTTGATAGTCTCGGCAAGCGCCGCGACTTCGCCCTTGGCGTTTACAGTCAACTTTTGTGTGAGGTCTCCGTTGGCGACCGCTGTGACGACTTTGACGATGCCGCGGACCTGCTCGGTGAGATTCGCGGCCATGACGTTCACGTTGTCAGTGAGATCCTTCCAAGTTCCGGCCACACCCGGGACCTGTGCCTGCCCGCCGAGTTTGCCTTCCGTACCGACGTCGCGCGCAACGCGTGTAACTTCGCCGGCGAAGGCATTCAACTGGTCCACCATCGTGTTGATGGTGTTCTTCAACTCCAGAATCTCGCCCTTCACATCGACCGTAATCTTGCGCGACAAGTCTCCCTTTGCCACCGCCGTGGTCACTTCGGCGATGTTC